>NZ_NWSQ01000032.1 GCF_002531725.1 Rhizobium sp. L43 | reverse complement strand
CGACGTGACGCTGGTGCGCAACGGCAACGATGTGACGCTTGTCATCGCCGAGAGTGCGGCGGGTGCGGGCGATGGCGGCTCCATCCTGCTCCAGGGCAATCTCAACGAGTACTATCAGAGCGGCCTTGAGAAGATCGTCTTTGCCGACGGCACGATTTGGACGCGGGCGGACATGCTGACACATATCGCCTATACTGGAGGCACCGTCGGCAACGACATCATCACCGGATCTTCGGCCGCAGATGTGTTGCGTGCAGGACTGGGCAACGACACCTTGAAGGGCGGGGCCGGCAGTGATGCGTACATCTATCTTGCAGGTGATGGCAACGACATCATCGACGAGCCGACGTCGGGAACCGATAGCGATGTTCTCAGGCTGGATGACTTGCTCAAGAGTCAAGTTCTCTTTGCTCGGTCGACAACATCCGCAAGCGACTTGATCATCACAGTCCTCGCAACCGGCGAAACGATTACGCTGAAGAACCAATTCGATACTGCCGGAGGCGTCGAGTCGATCGTCTTCAAGGATGGCGAGGTTCTCGGTGGTGCCGCGGGCGCGTTGGATACTGCGCTCACGGGGCTGCTGGCAATCTATGGAACCTCAGGTAACGATACACTTGCCGGAACGACGGCGAATGACATCATCGATGCGGGTGCGGGCGACGACCGACTTGAAGGCAAGGAAGGCACCGACACCTATATTTATCGACCCGCCGACGGAAATGATGTCATTTTCGACTACCGAGGGTCTCGTGATAATCGACTCGTACTTGGACTTGGAATAGACGCCAGCGATGTTGTTTTCGCGCGCGTTGCCGCAGACTCGAACGATATTAAGCTCGCCTTCCGCTCGATGTCTGGATCGATCACGCTCGACGGTCAGCTTTGGAGCGATGCGGGTGTTGAGTTCATTCAGTTCGCCGATGGTACGGTCTGGAACGAAACAGAGATGTTGCGTCGGTATGTTGCGGACCAGCAGACGTCCGGCAACGACATCATCTGGGGTACGAATCTATCCGACCTGGCAACGGGTGGTGCGGGCGATGACACCCTGACTACCTTTGGCGGCAACGATCGTCTGGTCGGCGGGACAGGTAACGATCGCCTTGACGGCAGCGGCGGTACCGACGTCTACGTCTACGAGGCAGGCGATGGGGACGACGTGATTTTCGACTACACCGGCAGTCGCGACAATGTTTTGGAGTTCAGGCAGGGGATCTCTTCAGCGGACGTGGTGTTTTCACGCGTCGCGAGCGACGCGGCCGACATAAAGCTGACGTTCCGCTCATTGTCCGGCTCGATCGTGCTCGACAATCAGCATTGGGGTGACGCCGGTGTGGAGTTCATTCGGTTTGCCGACGGCACCCTATGGGACGATGCCGAGATCGCTCGCAGATACGTTGCAGATCAAAAGACGGCTGGTGACGACACGATTTGGGCAACGAACCTATCCGACAACGTATTCGGCGGCGCCGGCAATGACACGATCGTAGCCTACGACGGCAACGACCGTCTTATCGGCGAGGCAGGCAACGACCGGCTGGACGGCGGCGGCGGCAACGACGTCTACGTGTACAACGGCGGCGATGGCGACGACGCTATCTTCGACTACCAAAGCAGCCGCAACAACGTTCTCGAATTCGGTGCCGGAATTTCGGCAGCGGACGTAGTGTTTTCACGTGTCGCGAGCGATGCGGCCGATATGAAACTGACATTTCAATCGATGGCTGGCTCCATCGTGCTCGATAATCAGCACTGGGGCGACGCCGGCGTCGAGTTTATTCGGTTCGCCGACGGCACGATCTGGGATGATGCCGAGATCGCTCGTCGATATGTCGCGGGTCAAACGACGGATGGTGATGACACCATTTGGGCAACGAACCTATCCGACAATGTAGTCGGCGGCGCCGGCAATGACACGATTGCCGGCTACGATGGCAACGACCGTCTAGCCGGCGGGGCGGGCAACGACCGCCTGGACGGCGGCGGCGGTAACGACGTCTACGTGTACAACGTCGGCGATGGCGACGACGCTATCTTCGACTACCAAAGCAGCCGCAACAACGTCCTCGAGTTTGGTGCCGGAATTGCGGTAACAGACGTTGTCTTCTCACACGTCACGAGCGATGTGAACGACATGAAGCTGTCATTCCAAGGGATGACAGGCTCCATCGTTGTCGATAACCAGCTCTGGGGCGATGCTGGTGTCGAATTCGTTCGTTTTGCCGACGGCACCGTCTGGAACAAGACTCAGATCGCGGCACGCTATGTAGCCGACCAGCAGACCGCCGGCGACGACATCATCTGGGGGACGTATGGCGCCGATACAATCCAGGGCGGGGCTGGCAACGACACTCTTCGCGGGGTGGGTGGAAATGACACTTTCGTGTTCAAGGCTGACTTCGGCAAAGATACGGTGACAGATTTCTCCGCCGGTGCGGGCATTGGTGATGTCCTCGACATCAGTGACGACCTCTTCGCGGATTTTGCATCGGTGATGGCGGCCGCCACCCAGGTCGGAGCAGACACGTTGATTACTCATGACGCCAACACGTCGATCACTTTGAAGAACGTCGCGCTGACAAGCCTGCACCAGGATGATTTCCGCTTCACGGCTGCAGCGTGAGAAAGAGGAAATCGTCTTGAACAAGGCTGCAGAACAGTCGTCACAAGTATTCCTTGTGGCGGTTCTCTCGTCGCTTCGAAAGGCCTTCCTCGGAGTCGGCCTGACAAGCTGCGTCATCAATATCCTTGCTCTGACCGGCTCATTTTTCATGCTTCAGGTCTACGACCGGGTCATTCCCGGCCGTAGCCTGCCGACATTGGTGGGACTCGGGATCATCGCCGCAACGCTGTTCGTCTTCCAGGGCGTCTTGGAATTGATCCGGTCGATGTTGCTCGTCCGGGTTGGCACTGCGGTCGACGAACGTTTCGGTGACCGCGTTTACGGCTCTCTCGTCTTATTGCCGTCGCGCATGCAGATGCCGGGCGACGGGCTACAGTGCGTGCGGGATCTCGATACCGTCCGCGGTTTTCTGTCGGGACCGGGGCCGACCGCGCTGTTCGACATGCCCTGGATGCCGTTCTATCTTTTCCTTTGTTTCCTCTTCCACATTTGGATCGGAGTGACTGCGCTTGCCGGTGCACTGATCCTTATCGCCTTGACCATGCTTACCGAGGTTCGGTCGCGGCAGCCGGCGAAGGAAGCAGCCAAGCTTGCCGCCGAGCGCATCAATCTTGCCGAAGCGACCAAACGGAACTCGGAAGCCGTCCTCGCCATGGGCTTCGGCCATTTCATCGGTGAGCGTTGGACCGAGCTCAACCGAAAATATCTGGCAAACCACGTTGCCGCCAGCACGGTCACGGGCGGGCTGGCGACGGCATCGAAAATCCTGCGCATGATGCTGCAGTCGGGCGTGCTCGCCGTCGGCGCCCTTCTGGTGATCCGTCAGGAGGCAACTGGCGGCATCATGATTGCTAGTTCCATTTTGGTGAGCCGCGCCCTGGCGCCCGTAGAACTCGCCATCGGGCAATGGAAAGGCTTCGTTGCCGCCCGGCAAAGCTGGGGGCGGCTGACTAAGCTGATGACGCTCATGTCGTCGGAGCAGCGCGAGGTCGATCTACCGGCGCCGCGGGAAAACCTGATCGTCGAGAACCTGCAGATCGCCGCGCCGGGCGGGCGCAGCCCTATTCTTCGCGGCGTCTCCTTCAAGGTTTCGGCAGGAGAGGCAGTTGGCGTTATCGGTCCGAGCGCATCAGGAAAATCCACACTCGCCCGCGCAATCACCGGCCTTTGGTTGCCCTTGGGCGGCGCGGTAAGGCTCGACCAGGCTCTCCTTACCCAGTGGGATCCGCACGAACTCGGCCGCCATCTCGGTTATCTGCCACAGGATGTCTCGCTTTTCGATGGGTCGATCGCGCAGAACATTGCACGGTTTGACCCAAAGGCCGACTCCGAGACTGTCATCGCCGCAGCGAAGGCAGCTGGCGTCTACGACATGATCGTGCAATTTTCAGATGGGTTTGACACCAAGGTCGGAGAACAGGGATCGGTGCTCTCGGCCGGTCAGCGCCAGCGCATAGCGCTTGCTCGCGCACTCTATGGCGAGCCGTTTCTGGTGGTTCTCGACGAGCCTAATTCCAACCTTGATGCCGATGGCGAGGCGGCCCTGACGAAAGCGATCTCTGGGGTTCGCGCGAGGGGAGGGATTGCGATTGTGATCGCACACCGGCCGAGCGCGCTCACGGCAGTCGATCAGGTTCTTGTCATGGGCAATGGCCAGATGCAGGCCTTCGGTCCGAAGGACGAAGTATTGAAAAAGACCACGGCGAGGCCAGCCACGGCGACCCCGCAGCCGATGCGCCTGCTGATCGGCGGCGAGGAGACGGGAACATGAGCGATGTCGGAGCGCCATCGGCGGAAGGCGCCATCCGCAAGCTGACGGTAGCCGCCCTCAGCATCGTCGTCCTACTCGGCGGTGTGATGGGCGGTCTCGCTGCCACCACCCACCTTTCAGGCGCGGTCATCGCCTCCGGAATGGTCGTCGTTGACACTTATGTGAAGCCGGTACAGCATCAGAAAGGCGGTACCGTCGGCCAGATATTCGTCAAGAATGGAGATCTGGTGGAAGCCGGCCAGATCCTCATCCATTTGGACGATACCCAGACCCGCGCCAATCTCGCCATCGTAACCAAGCGGCTGAACGAGCTTTCCGCAAGGACGGCTCGGCTTGTAGCGGAACGCGACGGCACACAGTCGATCGCTTTTTCCGAAGAGTTGCTGGCAAAGGCCAGCGATCCAGAGGCCGCGCGCTCGATCGAGGGCGAGAAACGCCTCTTTGCCAACCGCCGGTCATCGCTGGTGGGGCGAAAGGCGCAATTGCGTGAGCGGATCGAGCAACTCAAGCAGGAAGCCGAGGGTCTGGTCGCCCAGGAAACCGGCAAGCGCCAGGAGATTGCGCTGATCGAAAAGGAACTGGAAAGCATTCAGCGCTTGTTCGATCAAGGGCTCGTTCCCGCCAACCGGGTATATGCGTTGCAGCGTGAGGCCGCGAGCCTCACTGGCGAGCTCGGCAACCTCGTCGCGACCGAAGCACAGACGAAGGGTAAGGTCACGGAAACAGAACTCCAGATCATCCAGATCGATGATGACCAGCGTAGCGAGGTCTCCGACCAGCTTCGACAGGCCGAGGGAGATATCGGCGAATATTCCGAACGCCTGGTCGCTGCTCAGGATGATTTGCAACGTATCGACATTCGCGCGCCGCAGGGCGGCATTGTGCATCAGCTTGCCGTGCACGCATCCGGCGCCGTCATCGCTCCGGGAGAAGCGATCATGCAGATCGTTCCGGATCGCGATGCCCTCGTTGCCGAAGTCAAGCTGATGCCGACCGATATCGATCAAGTGTCCATCGGACAGATGGTGCATTTGAGATTTTCTGCCTTCAGCCAGCGGAACACGCCGGAGCTGAATGGTGTCGTGACCAGTGTTGCAGCAGACCTGACGAGCGATCAGCGCTCGGGCCTCAGCTACTACGTCGTCCGTACCAAGGTTTCCGATGGCGAATGGCAGAGGCTTGGCCAGGTCACGCCCGTTCCCGGCATGCCGGTCGAAGCCTTCATACAGACCGGCGAACGAACGGCGCTGGCATATTTGACGAAGCCTCTCATGGATCAGGTCGCGCGAGCCTTCAAGGAAGAATAAAAAGATGCGGCGCCTTAATCACCGACCGGGGGAAGAAAGACAGCTGACCAATGCCGACACTCTCGACCGTTCGGCATTCCCTGGGGCCGCGTAGGATAGTGTCGGGTGACTGAGGTAGCGAAACTTCCATTAAAGTCGTTCCATAAATACCGGTTACGCCACTGACACTGAAAATAGCGGGGTCGACGGTCCTGTTCCTTTCAAATTTCGGCTATTTCGGCGTGTCGGCTTTGTTGGCGCGCGCCTGAATTTGCGTGCATCGTTCGATCAGGTGTTCGAACGGCTCGGAATCGCCGAGCAGCAGACCGTCGTCGACCATGCGCGCGTAATCCTCACCGAGTGCGCGCAGACCTTCTCCGGAGGGTGTCAGAACCAGATTGCCATTGACGGCTGCGGCGTAGTCGATGGGCGAGCGGTCGGCCGCCTTTTCCGCAAAGAACATTGATTTGTGTTTCGCCACGGCATTGGCGAGCTGCCGATCCGCGAATGCCTTGTCGGCGAAACCAGCATCGTTCAACCGGACGACGTCATGCCAATGACGAGCAAAACGATCGCCGCGGAGGCGCTCCTGCAGGCAGAAGACATGGATTGCCGTCGCCTTCTCCCAGAACGTCCGCTCCGCGTGCATGACGCGGGGGCTCGCCTTCGGAAATTCGACACCATCGACCTGACCCGCGGCGTCGCAGTCGACATCGCGAATACTGGCTGGCTCGCCGGTGGATCGGGCCCCGAATTCGAGCATGACGCTCCGGGCGACATAACCGGATCCGCTGCTCACCGCGTCATAGTCCAGATAGAGCGTATCATCCTCGAGGCGAATTGCCGCCGGAAGAGATTGATCGCGCAGCGCACCGGCGATGACCGGCTCCACCGACTCCGAAACCCAGACCGGAAGCCGCTTCCGTACTTCGCTGGTCCAGCGTTTCTCTTCGCTGCGGGTTTTCGGCAGCGCCTCATCATTATCGCCGACCAGGTCCGGCGCCAGGGCGCGGATATCATAGGTCAGGTCGACGTCCTCGGAGAACCTTTTGATGACGCCGTAGCCTTTCGAAAGCGAAGTGCCGCCCTTGAAGACGAGGTGCTCGCCGAGCTTGGACGAAAAGAGCGTCTGCAGCGTCCAGACGACCCAGACATCCTTTTCGAGCAGGTGAATGGGCCGTCCGGTGCGGTCGGCCGCCACGGCCAAGGCTTCGCGCCGGTCGTCCTTTGACAAGGTCAGGAACTGATCAGCCATGCGCAGCCTTTCCCACGCTTCTTGCAAGCCAAGTCGGGAACTGCGGAGCCGCCGCCACTAACTCGCCGAACGCGTCTGGCGGCAGCTTTCGCTTGATCCGCGACAGTGCTTCATCGGCCTTCTCGGGCCCAAGCCAGGCGAGCGCACGGACCGCCACGCCGGCGGGCCGATCGGCCAAGGCCAGTTGCCAGCGAGGGACATGCCTAAGCTCGACCGTTTGCTGTCCAAGGTTCATCGTCCGGCTGCGGCCGGATGTAAGGTAGACGGAGCGGACCGGGACCTGGGTGGTCAGGCCCAGGGAATTCGCAGCGGCGGCGCCGTTTGAGACAATGACCTCGCCGCGCTGCTGCGCCACTGCCTCTACGGCCTGTTCGACCGTCGGCAGCCGACTGCCAAAACGACTTTTGACGGGCCGCATATAGATACCACGGCCGGCCCGGACGAGCTCGCCACGCTCGGCCAGGCGCGACAGAGCCTGGTCCAGGGCGGCACGATTTCCGAGATGCAAAAAGCTCTTTGCCGAAAGCGCGGACCCTTCCGGCAGTCGTTCAGCATGGCCCATGATTTGTGACGTCAGCTTTTGCATGGCATGTCTCCTGTCAGAAATATATACAGTTTTCTGACAGTTTGCAATGAGAGGGGAAGACGACGCGTGTCATACTGGTATTTTTTTGCCGCGTTCGTATTCTTTCTGGGAAGATCGAGGAAGGCGCCCGCTGCCTATGCAAGGCGTCGAACGTCGCCGGCAGGCCAGAGCTCTCGAGGCCAGCGACCGGCTTGTTGCCATAGAGTTCGCGTTTTAGGCCAGGAAGATCGCATAATGGATCGTCGGGAACCTATGTATGTCTCGGACAAACTACAGGTCGCCGCTTCCTTTCAGTATGGACCGCCATCAGCCCCATTCGATTGGCCACATATTCTGCTCCCGAAATGGTGGGGTGGACCGATTATGACGGTAGGTATAGACGCGTGGTCCGGTAGGCGCTATTCGTGATGTACCAACATCAGCAAACCATCCCGTGGATTCTCCAAGGCCTCTTGTATTGAAAAAAGTGCAACGCAGTTTTGCCGTCGAGTACAAAACCGGCAGGCGAAAACTCGATACCAGGTCAAACTCGATCTGGGGCAACGTTGATTTGAAATCCGTCGCTCGCGACCTGGAGGAAGAGGCAATGCCGTTTCTGTCGGGTAGCTCTCAGAGTGGCAAATCCGACTGCGAAATGTCTTTACCAAAAGCAGATCAGGTCGAGCCGTTGTTGACAGCGCCTCTCGGGCCGTCGACAACTGCATCAGACACACAGGAGATAAGCATGGCCGACGAGACTGATACTGCAACCAGTGCCGATGTGCCGACCGTTGTCGAAACGCCTATTGCGCCGAAGAAACAGCGCAAACTCCGGGCCAAGAAAACCGCGGCACTTGAGACGCCGTCAGCTGACGCTGCGGCAGAGCCAGCAGTTGCTCTGGTCGCCGCCGGTGGTGTGAAAAGGAGAAGGCGCAAGGCAAAGGTGATCGAAGTTACGGCGAGCGCCAAACGCGCACCTGTGCGCCGCACTCCAAAGGCTGTGCAGACAGCGCCGGTCGCGCCGATGACGGCGATCGATGAGATGGCGGATCTCCTGCAGTTGGAAGAGGAAAATCAGCGACTGCGCAAGCTTCTGGCTGAAAAACTTCGCGCTGAAAATGCCGATCTGCGCAAACGGCTCAAGCTCGATTGACAAAAGCGGCTGGTCAATCGCCGGCCGCATTTCCATGCTTATCGAGAGATACAATTTGGCAACGGTGAATGCTGTTGCCGGAACTAAAACTCACTGCCTGCTTGCGGGATAAATCGCGAGGTCGGATAGATGGCGTCTCCCTGGAAATTTCTTGCCCGTCTGATCTCACCTGGACGCCAACAAAAAAGAGAAAGCGGCTCGAACGAGAAGGTTACGTCGGTGGCGTTGCCTATTTCCGGTCCGACTGAAGCGCCTGCCGAGGAGAGCGTGAATGGCGCTGATCGACCGGTTAGCGAGGAGCTACCTCGTCATGGTCAAGCCGCTGCAATTTCCGTAGAGCCGGTGCATTCGGATGAAGCCAAAAACGGTGCCCGCGATAGGGTCGAACGCGGTGCAGCAAAAATTGGGCAGGCCGCTAATCAGGCTTTATCCGGCGGTACTGGTATCGACGTCACCGCTGCACATGATGATACTACGCAGATCAGGCGAACTGTCAAAGTGGCACCGCGAAAGCAAAGACGTCGCAGCAAGGAAGCGGTAGCGGTTGCGAACGTTTCGCCCGTATCCCAGATCGCACACATTGCAGAGGAGATAAGGCTCGATGAAGAGATCAGGGTGCTCAGGGGGCAGCTGGCGAGAAAGCTAACGCTGCAAAACGCGCAGTTAAGAAAAATGCTGGAGCGATTTGAACGGTGAACGTGGGGCCGAGTTGATTTTGCTCTACGCATTTGAATGGGCGTTCGACCCTGGTCAACTTGCATAGTGGGCTAGATGCTGGGAGTGCATGTAAAGGCGACGATGACATGTGGCGCAACTTGCGATGTGTTGATGGCCGAAATCTCCGACGACAATCAACGAGTTTCAGCCAACGTGCCAGGGGACGCTGCTTACGGCCAGTTCTTCTTCGACCACCGGTCCGCCTCCAGAGATCGCGGACCAATGAATCGACAACGGACATAGCGCCAGCATAAGTCGCAAATTCGCAAACGTTTAGGCCAAAGCGAAATGACGCGCAATCCACCGGGTTAGTAAAGCAATCGAGCGCGTATCGTTCCCGGAATCTGGCGAATTTCATCAAGGATGTCACCCGCTCTCTGGCCAATGCTCTCGGCCTCAATCACCACATAACCCATCTCGCCGTAGGTCTGCAGGAATTCGCCGACGATATTTAGTCCGCGGGACGAAAAAATCATATTCAAACTGTTCAAGATGCCAGGGCGATTTTCATGAACATGGATGAAACGTGTGCCGTTCGGTCGCGGAGGCAGTTGAACCTGGGGAAAATTGACCGCGCCCAGCGTCGAACCGACGTCCGAATATTCGACGAGCTTCCTTGAGACTTCCCCTCCGATGCGCTCCTGCGCTTCTTCGGTTGAGCCGCCGATATGTGGCGTCAGAATTACATTGTCCAAACCCTGTAGCGGCGTCTTGAAAAGTTCTTTATTGGATGCCGGCTCTTTCGGGAACACGTCCACAGCCGCGCCTGCGAGATGCCCTTCTTTCAAAACCGTCGCAAGCGCCTCAAGATCGACCACGGTCCCGCGGGAATTGTTGATAAAAACGGCTCCCTTTTTCATTCGGCGCAGTTCAGCCTCAGTGATCATGTTTCGCGTTGATCTGGTCTCTGGAACATGCATCGTCACATAATCTGAGATTTCGAGCAGTGCCCCGAGCGTCGCCATCGATTCTGTATTGCCGTGGCGAAGCTTGTCCGAGGGATCGAAATAGCGCACGTTCATGCCCATACTTTCCGCAAGAACGCCAAGCTGCGAACCGATATTGCCATAGCCAACGATGCCCAGCGTTTTCCCGCGAACCTCACGACTGCCGACGGCAGATTTTTCCCATCCGCCTTCATGAGCCGAAGCCGAACGCGGGAAGATCCGCCTGGTCAGCATGATGATCTCACCGATCACAAGCTCGGCGACCGAGCGCGTATTTGAATAGGGAGCGTTGAACACGGGTATCCCGCGTCGGCGGGCCGCATCCAGATCGACCTGATTTGTCCCCACAGAAAAACAGCCGACGGCCATGAGCTTCTTAGCCGATCTGAAGATTTCCTCTGTCAGATATGTGCGTGAGCGAATTCCCACAATATGTGCTTCGGCTATATGACTTTTAAGATCCTTGTCATCCAGAGCCTTCGGCAGATGCGTGAGATTGACGTAGCCTGATGACGAAAAGTAGTCCACCGCGCTCTGACTGATCCCTTCAAGCAGAAGTACGGAAATCCGGTCGCGCGGAAGCGAAAGAGGTCGGGACATTGGATTGCTCTCGATTTTGGAATTCATTAAGAAGAGGCCACAAAAGCCCACAGACAGGGCAACAGGATTCAGTCAGATCCACGGACATTTGCACATAATAACCGACTCCGGCGGTAGAACATATGGCGCGCCAGCGGACAGTTCCGCATTGTCCAAAGATCTACATCATTTCCTATTGAAGCCGAACTGGTCATAGAGCCGTGCGACGACTGCCTTGTCTGCGGAATTGTCGCCGGCCAACGCACGCGTCGCGCGGCTTTTGTGGATTGCAGATGAGCTTAGCTCAACGCAGTGATGATGTCATGTGATCTCAACCAAATCGAAATCCAACCCATATCGCTGATGCGTCGCTGGTAGCGGCACCACCTCAGCAATGTGGAGTATTAGCAAATGAAAACATGGTTCATCACAGGTGCATCCCGCGGTTTCGGTCGCGCTGTCGCCGAGGAAGCCATTCGCCGCGGTGATAAAGTCGCCGCAACCGCTCGTTCCGTCGAAGCGCTTCAAGACCTTGTGGCACTTTCTCCCGAAGGCGTCGCGGCGATTCAACTCGACGTCACCAATTCCGAAGAGATCAAGCACAGCGTAGCCGCTGCCCAAGCACGCTTTGGCCACATCGACCTCCTCTTCAACAACGCTGGGATTGGCTATTTCGCTGCGGTCGAGGAAAGCCAGGAGGCGGAAATTCGACGAATGATGGAGATAAACGTTTTTGGTCTTGTCAACGTCACCAATGCGTTTCTTCCTGCCATGCGGGCGCGGCGCTCAGGTACCATCATAAACGTCTCGTCCGTCGGAGGCATCCGAGCTTTTCCGGCTGTCGGATGGTACTGCGCGTCCAAGTTCGCTGTGGAAGCTATTTCTGAATCGCTCTCGCAGGAATTGCAGCCGCTCGGTATTGACATCGTCCTCATCGAGCCCGGCCCGTTTGCGACGGATTGGGCTGGCAACTCAGCACATGAAGTACCACCGGACGGTGAAATCGCCGATTACGGCAATACGGCGGGTGGCCAGCGCGCGTCCTTCCGACAGAACGTCGGCAACGAGCCAGGGGATCCGGCAAAGGCGGCCGTGGCGATTGTCAATGTCGCTCATGACGAGGACAAGCCTCTGCGACTGCCGCTTGGCAATATCAGCTATGACGGCATTCTCAATAAACTCGAGCAGGTCCGTCAGGAGATCGCGAAGCGAGAAGCGGTCAGCCGCGCCGCGGATCGGGATTGACGTTGTTCGGGTGGCTTCTGCGATGACGCTATTGGTGCGTATCGCGGAAAAGGGAGACGTCCTTTCAGTTTCCGTATCAGAGCTTGGGGCCCGAGCGAGACTGGGAATCCAGTGACAATGTCTCGCAGCGTTCGCCGGCTTCAAAGCGTGCCGTAGCCCGGGCGAGCCCATTAGAGCCGAGCTCACGTCGGCGTCAATGTCCCGGTCGTCTTCAGGAACGCCGATCAGCACCGTCGTTTTGAGGCCGGCGCGCGCGAAGATGTTCGCGACGTCGGTCGCTCCCGTGAAATCGTCGGCCACGCAGCCGACCAGCAACTTTCCGGCGGCCACCACGGATCACCTCATGATGAAGGGGTTGGCGACGTCGTCAGCGGTCGAGATCATCACGCTCTTCGTCTGCATGTAGTTCTGGATCGACGCGATGCCATTCTCGCGACCGATGCCGGAGTGCTTGTAGCCTCCAAGAGGCGACATATAGCTGATGACGCGGTAAGTGTTGACCCAGACCGTGCCAGCCTGGATGGCGGCCGAAACTTTCAGGATACGACGCATGTCCTGGGTCCAGAAGCCCGCGGCCAGCCCGTAATTGGTGTCATTGGCAATATGCACGGCTTCCTCATCGCTGTCGAAGGGGATGACCGCCAGAACCGGGCCGAAGACCTCCTCCTGCGCGATGCGCATGTCGTTTCGGACCCCGGAGAAAATCGTAGGTTCGACGAACCAGCCCCTGGAGAGCTCGGCATTGTCCGGCCGCCCCCCACCGAGAACGCATTCGGCGCCCTCGCCTTTTGCGATGTCGATATAGCCGAGGATCTTCTCGAGTTGCGGCGGCGTCGTCACGGGGCCAACCTGCGTCGACGTCAATAGCGGATCGCCCATTCTCGCCGTTTTTGCGAGGTTGACGATCTTCTCGAGAAACTGGTCGTGGATCTTTCGCTGCACGAGCAACCGTGAGCCCGCGATACATGTCTGACCGGTGGCAGCGAAGATGCCGGAGATCACCCCGTTGACGGCATTGTCGATCTCCGCATCGTCGAAGACGATGTGCGGGCTCTTGCCGCCGAGTTCAAGCGTAACCTTCTTGAAGTTGCGCGCTGCAAGCTCGCCGATCTTGCGCCCGGTGCCTTCACTTCCCGTGAAAGCGATCTTGGCGACGTACTTGTGGGTCGTCAGCGTCTCGCCGACATCCGCGCCGAACCCTGTGACGACGTTGAAGACGCCCGCGGGAAAGCCAGCCTGTTCGACGAGCTTTGCGAACTCAAGGGTCGAAGCAGACGTGAACTCCGAGGGCTTTGCCACGAAGGTGTTCCCTGCGGCGAGTGCCGGTGCCAGCTTGTAGGCGAGCAGCAGGAGAGGGGAGTTCCACGGCGTAATCCCGACGCAGACGCCGAGCGGCTCATTACGAGTGAAGTTGAAGGTGTCCGCCTTATCGATCGGGATGACCGCTCCTTCGATCTTGTCCGCCAGCCCGCCGAAGTAGTAGTACCACTGCGGGATGTACTTGAGCTGAAACAGCATCTCGTTGATGAGCTTGCCGTTGTCCGTAACCTCGATCGTCGCGAGATGCTCCGCTTTCTCGGCGATCAGGTCGCCAAGACGCCGAAGAAGGTGTCCGCGGGCGCTCGCGGTGAGCTTCGGCCACGGACCGCTCGTGAAGGCGCGGTGCGCAGCCTCGACTGCTCGTTCCGCATCTTCCCTGCCGCCCTTCGGAATAGCGGCCCAGGTCTGCCCGTTGAAAGGGTTCTTCGTCTCGAACGTATCTCCATTGGCAGCGTCTTCCCACTTGCCGTCGATGAACATCTTGTATGTCTGCATTGTCTTTCTCTCTTCTAGCATCCGAGTTGTCGGGCGAGGTCTTCGAGATCGTCGGCGACGTAATCCCAGCGCTGCTCGGCTGTGAGGTCGGTCGTCTGACCCTCGCCGTATTCGGTGGGTCGTGCGATGAATGCGGTTTTAAGGCCAAGGCTGCGCGCGGCGGCAAGATCGTAGTTGTGGGCAGCGCACATCATGACGGCCCCGGGCTCCAGATAAAGGAGTTTGCAGACCCCGAGGTAGGTCTCCGGATCGGGCTTGTAGTGCTGGAAAAGCTCGCAGGAGAACACGTTGTCCCACGGCAAGTCGGCAAGCTTTGCCATGTTGACGAGAATCGCGACATTGGCGTTGGACAGCGGGCCGATGATAAACTTCGACTTCAGCCGGTGTAGCCCGCGCGATGCGTCGGGCCAGCCGTCCAGGCGATGCCAGACCTTGTTGACGTGCATCATCCGGTCGTGGTCTAGTTCGGCCAGCCCCATCTCTGCGAACACTGCCTTCAAGGCATCGAGGTGAAGTTCGTCCAGGTTCGTCCACGGCAACTCGCCGCTGCGCACCCGCGCTTTCTGGGGATTGTAACGGTCTCGCCAGCGGTCGACGAGGCCGGGCCAGTCGATCTCCACGCCTTCCGTCGCGCCCCAGCCGGTGAGATCGCGGATGATTGAACCCCGCCAGTCGACGACCGTGCCGAACGTGTCGAAGACAATGGCCTTGACGCTATTGGTCATCTAGCGCCCTCCTTCTTGTGGGACGAAACGCGCTCGAACGTTTCCACTCGCTTTTCGGCCACCCAGTCTCGAACCATCGCATCAAAGCTCAGGAAGTGCGGCGTCTTCAGGTGGAAGTCGAAATCGGCTTTTGAGCCGTAGACTTCATAGAGGTAGGTGCGCTCCGGCCGCTCAGGATCGCGGCAGACATCGAACACTTCGCAGTTTGGTTCGTCGCGCAGCGACGTCGCCGCATTCTCGATTATCGCCGCATGGAAATTATCGGCGAACTGGCTCCGAACGACGAACTCAACGACCACGACGAAGCCTGTGGATGCCGAACTCATGCGACCTCCTCGCGGACGGCACCCAGAGCGCCGATCACGCTGCGCGTCATCTCCGCGCAATTGGCGCTTCCGCCATACTCCATTGGAACCGCGATCTTTGTCGACAAGGTGTGCTCGACCGCCGCCTCGATCAGCCCGGCGGCGTCAGCAAGCCGCTGATCGCCGTGCTTTACCGCTAGCCAGTCGAGCATCATCGCTCCTGACAGGAACATTGCGCCCGGATTGGCGACGCCCTTACCCGCGATATCGGGAGCGGTCCCGTGTGCCGGCTGGAAGAGGCCGTGGGTATCACCGATGTCCGCCGAAGGGGCCATCCCCATGCCGCCGATCAGGCCGGCCGCAAGGTCGGAAAGGATGTCGCCGAACATGTTCTCTGTCACCAGCACGTCGAGCGTCCAGGGCTTCTTCACCATGTTGAGCGCTAGCGCGTCGACGTAGGCATAGTCCCTGTGCAACTCAGGGTGCTTTGCAGCGATCTCATCGAAGACCTTGCGGAAGAAAGCCATCGAACTGAAGACATTCGCCTTGTCGACGCAGGTCACCGTGCCGGGCTTGCCGCGACGTTTGCGCTGGGCGGCGAGCTGGAAAGCGAATTCGGTAACGCGCTCGGTGCCGGCCCGCGTGATCTGCATCGTGTCGTAGGCCTCCTGGTTGTTCAGGACCTCGCCGCGCCCGCGCGCATAAAACAGGCCTTCTGTCTGCTCGCGGACCAGCACGAAGTCGATTCCTTCGGCGCGAGGATCGGACAGCACTTTCGGAAGGCCCGGAAACCACCGGATCGGACGGACACCTGCAAACAGGCCGAACTCCATGCGCAGGTCGAGCTGCGGAATGATTTCCGTCCCGTCCGGGAAGCGGATGTCGGGCCAGCCCATCGCGCCGAAGAGGATTGCGTCGGATGTCCGGCAGGCCTCGAGCGCGGCGGCGGGCAGGGCCTGGCCGGTCTCCGCGTAGTGCTGCGCACCGGCCTGATGCGTCTCAAACACGAGCGGTGGCGCGCCCGCCTGGCCGACGGCGGCGTCGATCAATTCCATGCAGGCAGGCATGACTTCCCTGCCGATCCCGTCGCCGGGAAGGACTGCGATCTTGAGAGTGTTGTTCAACGATGACATTTGAAACCTGTCCTAGAGGTGGTTGAGGCCGAGGCGCTCGAGGAGGTCGAGCAGTTCCTTGCCTGCCCGCTCCCGGTGCGCCTTGTGAATGTTTCGTGCCTTTTCGCGATCGCCTTCGCGGATTGCTTGCACGAGTTCTGCATGTTCGCGGGTTGAGTTGACGGGCTTAGGACGCATCTTCAGCGTCACCATCCTGACGCGATGTGCGCGGTCGATGAAATTGAGGACGACCGACTTGAGCATCTGGTTGCCGCCAAGTTCGAGCAGTTGCTCATGAAATCTCGCGTCCGCCTGCGCCCAGCGCTCCAAGTCATCTTGCGAAAGCGCATGGTCCATATCGGCGGTAGCCTTTTCGAGACCCCGGAGTTGATCCTCGGAAAGCTGGCGGCTGGCGGCCAGCTCTGCAGCCGTACTCTCCAGCGACGTCAGGATTTCGTAAATTTCCTTCATGTCAGAAATAGAAATCGGCAGGACCCGCATTCCATGCCTCGGGATAACCGAAACAAGTCCGTCCTGCTGGAGGCGCATGAGCGCCTCCCTCACGGGCGTCCGACTCATTCCCAACTGGGAGGCGACTTCCTGTTCGGTCGCCTGGTAACCGGGCGCCCACTTGTTATCCAGGATGAGCTGGCGCAACCGAAGGTGCGCTGTCGCGGTCATTGTTTTCGCGAAGGCGTCCTCTTTGATCTCTGAGACCGGTGCTGTCTGTTTCCTGGTCGGCATTTTCTTTCCCTTCAAGCTGGCTGATTTCTCAGGAGCCTACATATTTTCGCCAGCTATGTTCAGGCTGGTATCCGAGAACGCTCTTTGCTTTGTCGATTGACAGCAAGGTTTCGTTGTTCCCGATCTGCTTCTTGAACGGGACCCCCGAATACCACCTCCTGACGAGTTCCTCGTTGGAGGTGGTCATGACCCCATCGTCGTTTGCGATGATGAACACCTCGGCACCTTTGCCGCTCCACTCGAGCGAGCGACGGATCGCCTGTGCCCCGTCGCGGGCGTCGATATAGGTCCAAAGGTTGAAGCGTCTGCTGCCCGGGTTCTGCTCGAAGGCCGGGAAGTCGGCATACTCGCTCTCGTCCATAACGTTGGAGAAGCGTAGGCAAACGATCTTGAGCTCGCTGTCCCAGCGGCAATACTGCTTTGCCATCTCCTCGCCGAGATGCTTCGAGAGGGAATAGGAGGTTTCCGGGCGCGACTGATAATTCTCGTCCGCCGGCAGATAGTCAGGCTTGATCTCGTAAGGAATGCCGAGCAGGGTCTCGCTCGACGCCCACACGATGTTCTTGATGCCGAGCAAGCGGCATGACTCGAAAACATTGAACGTCGAGATGGTGTTGACCCGGAAAACATCCGCAGGAGCAACGCGCCCCGGCATCGGCACAGCGGCCAGATGGACGACGGCTTCAGTGTTGCGATTGTGGTCCCAATCAAAGCCACTGATCGCCTCGATCGTGGCGCGCATATCCTCGAAATCGACCTTGACGAAGGGGCAGAGGTTTTCTGGCGGAGCGATCGTATCCGCGTTGATGACGTCGTGGCCGCTCTCAACCAGATGCTTGATCGTGGCTCTACCCAGTTTGCCGCTGCCGCCTGTGACTAAAACTCTCATATCCTAATACCTCCGTAGAACCTTCCAGGTTAGCGGCTTCGGCCGACCGCCACAGCCAGGATGATGAGCATTCCGCGCGCGATGAGCTGCTGGCTGTAGTCGAGGCCGCCAAGAATAAGACCGTTGTTGATGACACCGATGAGCAGGGCACCGACGATGGAACCGATCACGGTGCCGCGTCCGCCGAATAGGCTGGTACCGCCGAGAACCACGGCTGCAATGACAGACAGCTCATCACCTTCGCCAAGCTGGAAGCGTCCAGACTGCAGGCGTCCAGCATAGAGCATGCCAGCGATCGCAGCGGCCATCCCCGTCAGTAGCAGCACCTGGAACTTGATTTTCCGGACATCGACTCCGCTGTAGCGAGCTGCGACCGAGTTTCCGCCTGCCGACATGACCTTGCGGCCGAACGGTGTCTTTCGGAGCGCGATATGGGCGATCATGCCCAGAACGGCGACCCAGACAACGAGGACAGGAACAGGGCCGATGTTGCCGGAACCAAAGACGAAAATGAACGGGTCGTTGATAATTGGAACAGGCGAAGTGCCGCTTACCCACATTCCGACCCCTCGCGCGATCCCCATCATGCCGAGCGTCACCAAGAACGACGGGATGTTGAGATAGGCAGTCAGGCCGCCGTTTATGGCGCCTACCAGCAGCCCGAGGGTCAAGCCCGCGAGAATGCCGGGGAATAGACCGTACTTGCTCAGCACCAGGCCAGCGACCACCGACGACAATCCGGCAATGGCTCCGACCGAGAGGTCGATCTCGCCCGCCGAGAGTACGAACGACATTGCCATGGAAACGATGGCGACGATCGCAGTCTGCCGCAGGATGTTGAGCAGGTTGTTTGAAGATAGGAATCCGCGATCCTGCAGCAAGATCGCGAAGACGATGAAGATGACGACGAAGCCGATGTAGACGACGTAGTCGCGCCAGTTGCTGTGCCACGGCCGCATGTGGGTTGCATCCGTCTCTGTGTTCAATGTCTTGGCTTCAGTGGACATTTTGGGTTGCCTTCTGAATCGCGACCTGCAGACCGAGTTCGGTGCGGATCAGCGGAGATTGAGTTTCGTCGCCGGCAATCGTGGCCCAGCTTTCGATTTCGTCGCGCTCGATTTCGCGCGCGAGACGTCCGTTGTTCATGACCAGGATGCGGTCGCTCGTTGCCAGAAGCTCGGCTGGTTCCGACGAGATGACGATGACGGACTTTCCGGAGGAGGCGACGCTCCGAATGAGTTCTACGATCTCGGCCTTTGAACCGATGTCTACGCCTGCTGTCGGTTCGTCGAGAATGACAACCGAAGGATCAATCGCTAGCCATTTGGCAATAACGATCTTCTGCTGGTTGCCGCCGGAAAGGTTCCTGACCTTGTTGTCAGCGGACGGCGTCTTGATCCTCAGTTGCTTGATGAGATCGGAGGTCAGTGTTCCCTCGCGTCGACGATCGATGAAGGGACCGCGGACGAGCTGACCGATCTGCGGCAGTCCAAGATTGTCGCCGACGCTGTGCTCGACAACCAGACCTTCCTCGTGGCGGCTCTCCGGAACAAGGACGATGCCTGCCTTGATCGCATCCGAAGGTGACTTGAACTCAACGGCAGTGTCGCCGAGTTCTACGGTTCCCGCAGTTTTCTTATCGACGCCGAAAAGAAGGCGGGCAAGCTCGCTCCGGCCAGCGCCCATGAGGCCTGCTATTCCCACAATCTCGCCCTTGTGGACGTCGAAGCTGACATCGCTGGGTTTTCCCGAAGGGCCCGAAAGGCCACGTACGCTCAGCGCGGGTTTGCCGCTGCGATCAATGGCGCGCGCCTGGTATTGGAAGCCGGTGACACGCTTGCCGACCATGTGCTGCACGATCGAGTCGAGCGTGAATTCGGATGTCTTCCCGGAGGTCACGTTCTGACCGTCGCGGAGAATTGTAATCTCGTCGGCGATCGTCATGATCTCGGTCATGCGATGGGAAACGTAGATCACGGCTGTTCCCGCCGCAGTGAGCTTCTTCAACATGCCGAACAGAGTGTCGGCTTCCTGTGCGCTCAGCGACGAGGTTGGTTCGTCAAGGATAAGGATCCTGGCGTCTTGGTGGATGGCCTTGGCGATCTCGGTCAGCTGGGCCTGGCCGGGGCTGAGTTCAAAAACAGGCGTCCTCGGATCAACCCTGAGGTTGAGCTGGCCGATGATCTCGGCTGCCTGTGCGATTTCCCTGCGTTCGTCGACCAAGATCGACAGGCGGCGGGGCTCCCGGTTCAGGAAAATGTTCTGGGCGACCGAGAGGGTGGGGATCAGGCTGAGGTCCTGGAAGATCATCTCAATGCCGAGCCTGCGGGAATTCTCCGGAGAGCTGGACGACATGTGCTCGCCAAAAACCTCGATGGATCCCTCCGTGGGTGTGACCACGCCCTGCAGGATCTTCAACAGCGTAGACTTGCCGGCGCCATTTTCGCCGACCAGCGCATGGATTGTCCCGGGTTGGATCGTCAGGCTGACACCGCGCAATGCGTGCACGCCGCCAAACGATTTCCTCACGTTGCTCATCCTGACGGCGGCGAGGGTTTCGGTGACTGCTTGAGTGTTCATGGTCGTTGTCCGCCGCTGGGGCACGGGGAGCGGTCGGAGCCGCTCCCGCGCACCGTTAGTTCATTGCGTCGGTGAGAATCTTCGGTGCCTGGTCGCCGTTCGACTGCGGCCACGCCTCGATCAGGTTATCGCGGGTCACCGCAAGGGCCGGGAGCACGACGTAGGGAGGTGCGTCCTTTCCGAGAAGGGCGTATCCGGCAAGGATGCCCTCGGCATAACCGGCGCCGTACGGACGCTGGGATCCGGTTCCCTTGACGTAACCCTTCTTAGCCATGTCGATCGAGATGTTGACGCCAAGGTCGCAAGTGGTGATGACGAGGCTCTTGGACGCGCCCGCTGCGCGCGCCGCTGACAGGACGCCTTCTGTTGGCACGTCCCACACGGCCCAGATGCCATTGAGGTTGGGGTGGGCCGTCAGCATTGCGGAGGCGACGCGCTCGGATTCGCTTGAGAAATCAGGGCCTCCGACACCGGTCTCCTGGACGACCTTAATATCCGGATAATCCTTGATCGCTTCCTCGAAGCCGACCACGCGTTCTTTGGTGGCAAAAAGGTCGGACGCATGCGGGATGAGACCAATTTCGCCCTTGCCGTCGAGCGCCTTGGCCATGAGCAGTGCGGCGACCTTTCCCATCCCGCGGTTGTCGGAAGAGACGAGGCTCACATAGTCTTTGCCAGCCTTCATCCCGGCGCCGGTCTGGTCAAGGAAGATGATCTTAATGCCAGCGGCAGCAGCTTTCTTGTATGCTGCGGCCGTGGCTGACTGCTCGGCGGGAACGGTAATCATGACGTCAGGTTTGAGCGCCATGACGCTTTCGATGTCTGAAACTTGCTGCTCCGCGCGATATCCAGCATCAGTCGTCGCAACGATTTCGACGCCGAGCTCTTCCAGGGCCTTCTTTTGCCCGGCCATCTGGGCCTTGGCCCAGTCAGACGCCGTGTAGTGCATCACAATGGCCGCTTTGGCATGCTTCGCCTTGATCTTTTCGATCTCTTCGGCGGATAGCTTCAGGTCGCTCGCGAGGGTCGCTTTTTCGCCGTTGGGCCCGCTTGCCGGGTGACTTTCAATATCCTTGATCTGTTTATCGATATCGACCGCGAAGGCGCTCGGCGCATAGGCAGCGCTACCGCCGAGGGCAGTGGCAAGGGCGATCATCTGTAAGGACTTGCGCATCGTCAAAGGCATTTCGGTTCCTCCCTTTAAGGCCTATTGAGTTCAATAACGTATACGTTAATGCATTTGTAAAAGCTGTCAACTGAAGAAATGTCGGGAAACATCGGCGAGCCGCATCGAGCATTCCGCATTTGGAATGGTTTCAACCACCCGTGAGTGCCCAACGCGGTAGTCATCACGGTGGTCGTCTTGTCCGTTTGCCACCAAACGGATCGAGGCAGACCGCCCCCGTGAAAGCGACCCGGGACGATCCTTCCGGCTCCCGATGGACGCGGTAGCCAAATAAAAGCTATTGCGCAAATACAGAGGTATAAGGTATGAGGTATGATGTCGATGGGCAGACTCTTCGCAGTCGCAGCGGAATGTGATATTGTTATGTTTATCGTGTGTATTGCGTTATTTTGTGTTCTGATATTGTGATGTCCAGAAAAATGCGCCACATTGGTCGCGGTTTATGGGGAGGAAGAATTGACAGCAGCAGTTTCGATCCGCGATCTCGCGAACGCTATCCGTGTCCTGTCGATCGACGCGGTTGAGGCCGCAAAGTCCGGGCACCCCGGAATGCCCATGGGCATGGCTGATGCGGCGGCGGTGCTGTTCGGCCGGCACCTCAAGTTCGATTCAAGCGAACCTGGCTGGCCGGACCGCGATCGTTTCGTCCTGTCGAACGGCCATGGCTCGATGCTGCTCTACAGCCTTCTGCACCTCACCGGGTACAAAGACATGACCATTGAGCAGGTTCGCAACTTCCGCCAATGGGGCTCCAAAACGCCAGGTCATCCCGAATATGGGCACACCGCTGGCGTCGAGACGACCACCGGGCCGCTCGGACAGGGGATCGCGTCGGCTGTCGGAATGGCTATTGCGGAGCGGCGCCTATCAACCGAATTTGGCGCAGCGCTTGTCGATCACCGGACGTACGTTTTCTGTGGAGATGGGTGTCTCATGGAAGGTGTTGGTCAGGAAGCTGCTTCGCTGGCCGGCCACCTGCAGCTCGGCAAGTTGATCGTCCTTTACGACGACAACTCCATCACCATCGACGGCTCGACCGCAATCGCGTTTTCAGAAGATGTGCTCGCGAGGTTCGACGCGTACGGATGGCACACGCAGCGCGTTGACGGTCATGATCCGGATGCGATCGACGCGGCGATCTCGCAGGCGAAGGCGGAAGCATCCAGACCATCCCTCATAGCCCTGAAAACCATCATTGGATACGGCTCTCCGTCAAGGGCAGGAACAAGCTCCGTACATGGTGCACCGCTCGGCGCCAGCGAAGCCGCCGCGACGAAGGCAGTCTATGGCTGGACGGCGGACACTTTCGAGATTCCTGCTCCAATCCTCAAAACTTGGCGCGAAGTCGGCGCGAAGGGCGCCAAGGCGCGCAAGGACTGGCAAGCGCGGCTCGAAGCAGCGGGCGCAGATGTCAGAAGTGAGTTTGAACGCCGCACCGCCGGCTCATTGCCAGCGCGATATGAGGAAGCGGTCAACGCCGCCAAGGCAAAGCTGCTCGACAAGCCGCAATCAGTGGCAACGCGTAAGGCAAGCCAGATCGCACTGGAAGCGCTGACGGAGCTGCTTCCGGAAATGATCGGCGGGTCCGCTGACCTCACCCACTCAAACTTGACCCGGGTTCCGGCCGTCGACAGCGATTTCACCGCCGCTGCAAGCGGGCGGTATGTCAGCTATGGCGTTAGAGAGTTTGCCATGGCCGCCGCGATGAACGGTATGGCGGCTCACGGCGGCGTCATACCCTATGGTGGCACGTTCCTCGTCTTCTCGGATTATTGCCGCAATGCCATTCGTGTGGCGGCTCTGATGGGCGTCCGCTCTATCTTCGTGATGACGCATGACTCGATCGGTCTTGGCGAAGACGGTCCGACGCACCAGCCGGTCGAGCATCTTGCCAGCCTCAGGGCAATGCCGAACTTGCATGTATTCCGGCCCGCCGACACCATCGAGACGCTGGAATGCTGGGATCTTGCAATAACCAGCAAGAACACGCCGTCGGTTTTGGCGCTCTCGCGGCAGAATGTCCCGCAACTGCGCGCCCAGCGTGACGGCATCAATCGCTGCGCACGGGGAGCCTATGTGCTGCGGGAAGCGAGCAGCGAACGTGCCGTCACAATCATCGCCACTGGAACGGAAGTCGCGCTTGCGATCCAGGCTGCCGACGAGCTTGAGGCGAGAAACGTTCCCGCCGCTGTCGTCTCGATGCCGAGCTGGGATCTCTTCGAAAAGCAGCCCAAGGATTACCGCAGCTCGGTCCTCGGCAACGCGCCGCGCATTGCCGTGGAAGCGCTCTCGAAGTTCGGCTGGACTAGGTATGTCGACAGCGAAGACGACGTGATCGGGATGTCCGGCTTCGGAGCGTCTGCGCCGGCCGAGACGCTGTACGAGCAATTTGGGATCACGCGTGACGCAATCGTCACGCGCGCCCTAGCAAGGATAAGGGGCAAGCAATGAGCGCGCCGGCGACACCCGGAAATGACGAAGCGGGCGTCCAGTATGGTTCTGTCGATGAGTACCTCTCGACCTGGGCTGGTGAAGATTTGTCCCGTCAGGGGGTGGCGGCTCTAATCAACGGTGTGTTGGATGCCGCCTGTCTTTTATCCGCACGCATCGCAGCCGGTTCCCTGGAGGGCGATCTGGCCCACCTTGTCGGATCAAATACCGACGGTGATGCGCAAAAGGCAATCGACATCGCGTCGCACGAGTTGTTCATCGAAATACTCGCACGCGCAGGCGCTGCCAGGGTCCTGTCCGAGGAGGCCGACGCGCCAGTTATGCTCAATGGCCAGCATTTTGCGGTCGCAATCGACCCGATCGACGGTTCAGGCAATGTCGGGCTGGGCACGCCCGTCGGCACGATCTTCTCGATCATGCCTTTCTGCGAAGCTGAAGATCCCTTTTTAACCCCTGGAAAGCGCCAGGCCGCGGCCGGTTATGTCTCATTCGGCAACACCGTCGATTTGGGCTTTTCGGTCGGTGAGGGTGTGCTGCTGGCGACGATGCATCCCCAAACCGGCGAGTTCCTGATCGTCAAAAGGCAGGTTCTGATACCTTGCGACACGTCCGAGCTTGCATATAACGCTTCCAACCACCGTCACCTTCACCCTGCCATGAGCCTGTATCTTCAGGATTGTCTGACCGGCAAGGAGGGAACGCGCGGCCGTGATTTCAACATGCGTTGGCTCGGATCGGCAGTCGGAGAGCTCCACCGGATCCTGATCAGGGGCGGTGTGTTCTTCTACGCCGGCGACAAGCGACCCGGCTTTGAAAATGGGCGCCTTCGACTGGTGTATGAAGCGAATCCGATCGCGTTCCTGATGGAGCAGGCCGGGGGGCGGGCCACCGACGGCACGACCGCCATCCTGGACAAGATCCCGACCTCTCACCATTGCCGCACGCCGCTGGTTTTCGGTTCGGCGACGGAGGTCGACGTGATCGCAAGCTATCTCAATTCCAATCCAACCAGCGAGTAACATGTCATGGCCAGGATTACTCTCCGCCAGCTGCTGGATGATGCCGCCGAACACGGCTACGGCGTCCCGGCGTTCAACATTAACAACATGGAACAGGCGCTTGCCATCATGGAAGCGGCCGACGGAACGGATTCGCCTGTCATCCTCCAGGCGAGCCGTGGGGCGCGAGCCTATGTCAACGACATCATGCTCAAGCACATGATGGAGGCGGTGACGGAAATCTATCCGCATATCCCCGTTTGCGTCCATCTTGACCACGGAAACGAACCGAGCACCTGCGTCACCGCGATCCAGCATGGTTTTACGTCCGTAATGATGGACGGATCGATCCTTGCTGACGGGAAAACCGCGGCGGATTGGGACTACAACGTCAAGGTCACGAGAAGCGTCAGCGACACGGCCCATTGGGCAGGGGTTTCGGTGGAAGGGGAGCTTGGCGTTCTGGGCTCGCTTGAGACCGGTGCGGGCGAGGCGGAAGACGGTCACGGCGTCGAAGGCAAGCTCGATCCGCATCAGCTTCTGACCGATCCGGAGGAGGCGGCGAAATTTGTCGCGGAGACCAAGGTGGATGCGCTTGCCGTCGCAATGGGCACCAGCCATGGCGCCTACAAGTTCTCACGCCGGCCGGACGGTGACGTGCTGGCAATGGATGTTATCGAGGCGATCCACCGGAAACTTCCGAATACCCATCTCGTCATGCACGGTTCGTCAAGCGTGCCGGAGGAGTTGCAGGAAATCTTCAATCGCTTCGGCGGGCGGATGAAGCCCACCTGGGGCGTGCCGCTCGAGGAAATCCTGCGCGGCATTCGGCATGGTGTGCGAAAGGTCAACATCGACACGGATTGCCGCATGGCAATGACCGGGCAGGTGCGCCGAGTGCTGTCCGAAGATCCGACAGAATTCGACCCTCGCAAATATTTGAAGCCCGCAATGACGGCGCTTTCGAAGCTTTGTCGCGAAAGATTCGAAGCTTTCGGAACGGCAGGGCGCGCAAGCTCTATCAACGTCGTGCCACTCGCGGAAATGGCGAAGCGGTATCGAGCCGGCTCGCTCTAGGTAGGTCACAGCAGTTCGAACGCAAACGTGGTGAAGCGGGACATGACCGAGAAGAAAACCCTCTGGATTGGCACCAGCTGGAAGATGAACAAGACGCTTGCCGATGCCGCGCAATTTGCGCACGGTCTCAGGGCCGCAGACATCACGTCCCATCCGCGCATCCAGCGCTTTGTCATCCCTCCTTTCACTGTTGTCCGGGAAGTGAAGACCACATTGGCGGGCACGTCGGTAAAGGTCGGCGCGCAGAACATGCACTGGGACGAGGAGGGCGCCTGGACGGGCGAGATTTCGGCCTTGATGCTTACAGACTGCAACCTCGACATCGTCGAGCTTGGTCACTCCGAGAGGCGTGAACATTTCGGTGAGACGGACGTGACGGTAGGACTGAAAGTCGAGGCGGCGGTTCGCCACGGCTTGATCCCGCTCATCTGCATAGGGGAGACACTTTCCGAACGCGAGGCCGGGCGAGCCCGCGACGTCCTCGAGCGCCAGGTTCGTGGCGCGTTGGGAAGCCTTTCTACCGACCAGAAGCACAAACCGATACTGCTTGCCTACGAGCCTGTTTGGGCCATTGGCGTCGATGGGATCCCCGCGACAGCGGACTACGCCGACGCCCGCCAGGCCGAGATCATCGCGTTCGCGGAAGCCGTGCTCGGCCGGCGCATTCCCTGCCTCTACGGCGGTTCGGTCAACGCAGACAACTGCGAAGAGCTCATATCCTGCCCTCATGTCGATGGGCTGTTCATCGGCCGCTCGGCCTGGAAGATCGAGGGCTACCTCGACATCCTCGAAAAGTGCGCGGCCAAAATCTGAGGAGTGATGAAGATGAAAATTGCAGTAGCAGGCGACAGCGCGGGCGAGGGCCTCGCCAAGGTCCTCGCCGATTATCTCAAGGACCGTTTTGAGGTGTTCGAGGTCTCCCGGACGGACGCCGGTCTCGACGATTTCTATGCGAACCTCTCCGACAGGGTCGCCAACGGCGTGCTCGACGGCACCTATGACAAGGCCATCCTGGTGTGCGGCACCGGGATCGGCGTCTGCATTTCGGCAAACAAGGTGCCGGGTATTAGGGCAGCCCTCACACACGATACTTATTCCGCCGAGCGGGCGGCGTTGTCGAACAACGCCCAGATCATTACCATGGGCGCCCGCGTCATTGGATCGGAACTTGCGAAGACGATCGTCGACTCATTCCTCGCCCAGAGGTTCGACGAGAACGGTCGCTCGGCCAGCAATGTTGCCGCCATCGACGAGGTCGATACGAAATACCACGCCCGCTAGTTGGAAGGCTGGGCATGCATTGCTCGCGGTCGATGCGCCAGGCGCAATCAGCCTGGCGCATTATCGTTTTCTGGCAATTTTCAGAACCCGGCGAATAGGCCGGGCGGCATACGGTATCCGGGCTTCGCGTCCGCCTTCAGATGCCGCCGGTGATGATCGCAGTGCGACCTGCGGGAAATGTAAGATGCGCCACGCCTTGACGTGATGCCCTGGCTGTCATTTCAGCAGGGATGTGCGGAAGTGTTCCATGTTTTCCTCGACGCTCTCGCGGCTGAGGTCACCGGTCTTTCTGTCCCGGATCATCTGAAACATGTGTTCGTGGAGATCGACTGCGCGCCATTTGCCACTGACCTCTAGCGATTTTTGCACCCAAGGCGCGACCATCGTCAGCACGAAGTCGGCGATCACGACGATCAACGGGTTTCCGGCGGCTTTGTATATTGCTCGGTGGAAATCGAGATCGGCCTTGAGGAGATCTTCGATCGCGGAGTTCGCATCCTCCGACAGCCTTTTTAGTCGGTCGATGCACTCTCTCATCGTGGCGAGGTCTTCGTCCGTACGCCGCAGCGACGCGAGTTCTGAACAGTTGCGGTCGAAAATGTATCGCAGTTCCATCAGCATCTCAGGCGTCGAGCTCTGAAGATAGAGCTGAAACATCGCGAGCGGCATCGCCGGAAGGCCTTCGTCCTTACGGATGTAATTTCCAAAGCCATGACGCGTCTCGACAAGACCCGAGACCGCGAGCGTTTTGATCGCCTCTCTGATTGGAGTGCGACTGATCCCGAGAAGCTGGGCCAGCTCTTTTTCATTGGGAAGTTTGTCACCAGGCCCGAGGTTGCCTTTGGCAATTTCGCCCGTAATGTAGTCGAGCGCTATGTCCAGCCGGCTTGGGATTTTCTTTGGGTCAACAGACAGCATTCCTGGTCACGCTCCAATCAGAAATCGAAAAGGTACGAGGTCATACCGCGTTTTCCCGCTTGCGACAAATGCCGAACGTCGAACTGGCCACCTCTCCAGGTTATTCGCTGATTTGTCCCAGCCGCTTCGAGGCTTTTGGATCGAATGGGAACATGAGGCCAGCGGCCAGGAAGCCGCCGTCGACGTTCAGGGTGTGCCCCGTAATATAGGCAGCATCGTCGCTCGCCAGGAACACCGCGGCATCAGCGATTTCCGATGGTTCGCCATAACGGCGTTGCGGAACGAGCCGATGATAGGCGTCACGCGTTTCGACCGTGTGCATGACTTTCGAGACCTCGGTCAATATCGGGCCCGGTGCGATGTTATTCACATTGATTCCCGATTCCGCGAGTTCGACCGCCATAACCTTCGTGAGGAGTTCGACGCCGGCCTTTGAGGCTCCATAGGCCGAACGCCCGACACCTCCCTTCTGACCGGACAGCGAAGCGATATTGATGATCCGCCCATAGCCTTTGGCGGCCATGATCCGAGCAAAGGCTTGCGCCACGAGGAATGTTCCGGTCAGATTGATCCGGACGACGCGTTCGAATTCCTCCCGTGAGCTTTCGAGAAACAGAGTGGTTGCGCCCACGCCCGCGTTGTTCACGAGTATGTCGACCGTGCCGAATCGGCCAATCGTTTCCTTAACGATCGTCTCAACGTCTTCGTTGACGGAAATATCGGCGCGGACGGCCAAAGCCCGCTCCCCAAGCCGCTCGGCGGCTTCGTTCGCCACTTCCAGATCGCGGTCGACGATAACGACATTCGCGCCTTCGCGAACATAGGCTTCAGCGATTGCCAGTCCGATGCCCCGGCCAGCGCCCGTCACCACGGCAGTGCGTCCAGAAAGTCTCATCTCGTCGTCCTCCAATTTTCTCGATATGAGGTATAAGGTATAAGGTATGACCTTGACAGAGTTATGAGCTGCTTCTATGAGTATTGTCAAGAGTGAAGCCCGGCTGATGTATGGAGGAAGATATCCTCGGCCGGGATATTGGGAGGATCCGATGACATCAGCTGGCAAGCTCAAGGCCGTGTTTTACGGCGACGACTTCACGGGTTCTTCCGAAAACCTGGCGCAGTTCCATCGCAGTGGTGTGAAGGGAAAACTCTATCTCGCACGCCCTTCAGCACAGACGGCGTCAACAGATGCTCTGTCTTATGATGTGCTTGGCTTCGCCGGTACCGCAAGGGCGTTGTCCGGCGTCGAGCTCGACGAGGAGCTTGACAGCGCGTTTTCGATCATGCGCACCCTCAACAGTCCGCTTATCCAATACAAGATCTGTTCGACGTTCGACTCGTCGCCCACCGTTGGAAGCTATGGTGCTGTTCTGGCGCGCGCTGCGGCTCACTTCGGCAAGAGGGACGTTCCAGTCCTCGCCGCGACCCCGGACTTCGGGCGCTACACCTGTTTCGGAAATCATTTCGCGCGCTTTGCCGACAGGATTGAGCGGCTCGACCGGCACCCGAGCATGTCGCGCCACCCCAGGACGCCGATGCACGAGGCGGATCTGCGCATGCATCTGGCTGGGCAGACAGATAAGGAATTCGTCAACGTCACGCTTCCCGCAATCCGGAACCGCTCGGCAATGGAGGAGCGTGTCTTCAAGGCCTTCCAAGAGGGGGCAGGGGTCATTTTCGATGGGCTCGAAAATGCGGATCTTGCGGCTGTCGCCGATCTGCTCTGGGCGCGGTATCCGACACGTCCGATGTTCGCGCTAGCAGCTCAAGGCTTGGCGCAACAACTCGGCGCTCTTTGGGCCCGCTTGGGCCTGCTATCGTCGGCGGAGCCCGTCAAGACGGAGATTGCCGGCGTCGAAAATCTACTCGTCTTATCAGGTAGTTGCGCCCTGCAAACCGGGCGCCAGATTGCGGTGGCCGAAGCTTCCGGGTGGAACCTTGTCCACTTGGATGTCTCGACAGTCCGGTCCGATGATGATGCTGAGGCAGTTGCGCGGGAGGCTGCTTTGAAGGCGATCGAGAGCCTTGTGCGCGGTCGATCTACAATCATCTACACGGCTCGCGGGGAAACCGGCCGTCTGGCCGGCGGCGATGTTCCCGCGGAACGCTTGGGCGCCATCTACTGTGACGTTGCGCGTGCCGTGCGCCGCGCGGTTTCCTTGCCGCGGATCGTGTTTTCGGGCGGTGACAGTTCGAGCTATGCGGTGCGGACAATCGGCGCCGAAGCGCTCGAGATCGCCGTTTTTGACGAAGTTCAAAATTGCCATGTCTGCCGCCTGGATGCGCCGGGCGACGCCGAAGTCGATGGCCTCGAAGTCATGCTGAAGGGCGGGCAGATTGGTGCCGATGACTTCTTCCTGCGGGCAAAGGCGGGCACCTCGGGTTATCTGGCGGCGTAAGGAGCGAAAGATGCAAAAGAAAATCATCCTCGAAGCCAGGGTCAACGAGTACGCGCCGCGCACATCCAACCCTAATATCCCATACACCGCCGACGAGATCGTTGAGGCCGCCGTTGCAGCCCGCAAGGCGGGAGCGGCGATTCTCCACTATCATGCCAGGACAGCCGACGGCGGTGCGACAAACACCGTTGAGGCAAACGCCGAAATCATCCGCGAAGTCAGGCAGGCGACCGATCTACTCATCCTTCCCACGCTCGGCTTTATCTCGAATGATGCCGACGCCATGAAGCGCATCGACACGGTCGCAACCCTGGCATTGGACCCTGCTACGAAGCCCGATATTGCGCCCATCGATACCGGTTCGGCCAATCTCGAGCTTTGGGATGCCGAGACGCGCAGGTTCGAAAATCCAGAACGTTTGTATCTCAACACGACCGAAAGTCTCGCGCACTACGCGCGTACCTTGGCCGAAAAGGGCGTAAAGCCGAAGCTGGTTTCCTGGTCTGTCGGGTTCACGCGCCGCGCGATCGCTCTGATGGACGCGGGCCTTGTGAGGGGGCCCGCCTACTTTCTCCTGCACCTAACGGGAGGGCGATACATTACCGGGCATCCGCCGACCGAGGCGGGTCTCATGGCGCATCTTGCATTTCTGCCCGACGACCGGCCGATCGAATGGACGGTCAATTGCCTTGGGGGCAATCTGTTGAACATTGCTCCTGCGATCTGCCGTCTGGGCGGCCACATGGCTATTGGAATAGGCGACTATCCCTATCGCGAGTTCGGCACACCCACGAACGCGGAAGTCATATCGCGCGCTGTTGAGATTGCCCAAAAGGTCGGACGTGAGCCCGCTACACCCCAGGAGGCACGCGCGATCCTCGAACTGGACGCCGCGTAGATCCAATAAGGCATGCGATCCGCACACACGAGGCATAGATTTGGATTTTTACGAGGTATGACGTCATATCATGGTCAACGCAACTGAGAAGATAACAGTTCAGGGAACCGCGCAGTCGTCTTCGGCACGCGTGCTTCTGCGGGCCGAGGGCGTGGAAAAGTCGTTCAACGGCGTCCCAGCGCTCGTTGATGGCCGACTAACTCTAAAGGCCGGGACCGTCCATGCCTTGTGCGGCGGTAACGGCGCCGGCAAGTCGACATTCCTCAACATCACGATGGGACTGCTCCGCCGCGATGGAGGGATAGTGGAGATCGATGGCGAGCAGGTCGACTTCAAAAGCGCCGCTGACGCCTTGCGTCACGGCATCGCGATCATCACGCAGGAGCTTTCCCCCGTCCCCGAGATGACCGTCGCCGAGAACCTTTACCTTGGCCGCGAGCCGAAGCGACTTGGCGTGCTCGTCGATTTTAGCCAGATGCGCAGGGACGCCCAGGCATTCCTCGATGAACTCGGCTTTGAAGTCGACGCTGCCAAGAAGATGGGGGAGCTGAGCCTCGCCCAGATTCAGCTCGTCGAAATTGCGAAGGCTCTCAGCTATCGGGCACATATCGTCATCATGGACGAGCCGACATCTGCTATCGGCGAACACGAAGTCCATGTCTTGTTCAACGCGCTCCGCAAGATCACCGCGCGCGGTTCCGCAATTATCTACGTGTCTCACAAACTCACCGAAATCTTCGAGATCGCGGATGAGTACACAGTCTTCCGCGACGGCCGTTTCATCGAGACTGGAAACATCAAAGACATCGACCGCCGTCATCTTGTGACACAGATCGTCGGCCGTGAAGTCAAGCTGGTCGAGAAGGGCAAGCCTCTCGAAGACGCGCCAATCCTGCTTTCGGTCTCGAACTTGGCGCGCGGGCCTCATTTCCGAGACATCTCGCTAGACGTGGCGTCCGGCGAAGTGGTCGGAATCTACGGGCTGCTTGGGTCCGGACGAACCGAGTTCCTCGAGACAATATTCGGGCTGCACTCACCAACGGGAGGCGAAGTTGTCTTCAACGGCGGTAAGGTCAAGCCAGGCAGTCCTAAGGACGCAATTCAACGTGGAATGGCGATGGTGACCGAGGATCGCAAGGACAGTGGTCTCGTGCTCTCGGCATCGATCGCCCACAACATCACGCTTTCATCGCTGGCCTTGATGGCCATCAGCGGTTTCATCCGCGGGGACAAAGAGCGCAGCGCAGTTCAAGACATGATCGTCTCACAGAGGATCAAGTCGGCGTCGCCAGATGTTGCCGTCGAAACTCTGTCAGGGGGCAACCAACAAAAAGTCGTGCTGGCCCGGTGCCTTCTGACAAATCCAAAGCTTCTCATTTGCGACGAACCGACGCGTGGCATCGACGAAGGTTCCAAGCAGGAGATCTACGCGTTCCTGCGAGACTTCGCGGCAAAGGGCAACGGCGTCCTCGTGGTCTCCTCGGAGGCACCGGAGATCATGCAGCTCAGCGACAGGATCGCGATTTTCAAACAGGGGCAGCTCCTCAGCATCATCGACGGTGCCGAAGCAACGCAACAGACGCTTATGGACATGGCGAGCTGATGAGCGGTCATAGCCCCATTCACGGGAGGACTTGAGTAATGAATACCATCGCTGCGGCGAAGCCCGGAAACTTCCGCGCCGGGGAAATGATCAGGCAGTTCAGCATCGTTCTCGTGTTTTTCCTGATCGTCGCGTTCTTCGCGTTCGCGAACCAGTACTTCATGACATGGTTGAATTGGCTGAATCTCGTTCGCCAGTCGTCGATCAACGGCATTCTGGCGATCGGAGTGACCTTCGTCATCCTTACTAAGGGCATCGACCTATCGGTCGGCTCCGTAATGGCGCTCGCGGGCATGATCGCCGCCAGCCTCGTAACGGAGACCAACGAGCAGTTCGTGCTTTTCGGTATCTTTGCGGGCCTCGCGGCGGGAGCCGGCCTCGGCTTGGTGAACGGCGTGCTTGTTGCCGCGGTCAAGGTCCCGCCGTTCGTAGTGACGCTTGGCATGTTGAGCGTGGCCCGCGGTCTCACCTTGATCTTTTCGGAAGGACGCCCCATCCCGAATCTGTCGGATCCCTTCAAGTGGATCGGCTCCGGGCAGATCATGTATATCCCGGTACCGATCGTCATCCTGTTCGTCGTCTTCCTGATTGGATGGACCGTTTTAAACTATACGACTTTCGGCCGTTATGTGTACGCAGTTGGCGGCAACGAGAAGGCGGCTCGCACGAGCGGCATTTCCACCAAGGTGATCGTCGGTGCGACCTATGTGATCTCGGGCCTCCTGGCTGGTCTTGCGGGGCTTGTCCTGACGGCTCGCACCACCGCTGCGCTGCCGCAAGCGGGCATCGGTTATGAGCTTGACGCGATCGCCGCCGTCGTGATCGGCGGGACGAGCCTTGCGGGCGGCCGCGGATCGCTGCTCGGCACACTGATCGGCGCGCTCATCATCGGCACGATCAACAACGGCATGGACCTCATGGGCGTGTCTTCATACTACCAGCAGGTCCTCAAGGGCACGATCATCGTGGTCGCGGTCATCGCCGACCAAATCCGCAAATAAGACCAATCCCGAAATTGCCGCCGGGGAAGGCCGGCGACAATGTCCGGCCCAGCGTGTCGCGTCCGGACGTATCTTAAACCAGAGGAGAATATGAAATGCAGATGTCTAGGAGGAACCTGCTCAATGCGGGTGTGGGTATGGCAATCGCCGTAGCGACGTTGGCTGGCGGGAACTTCGCCTTCGCGCAGGACAAAATTCGGATCGCGGCTCTCTCGTTCGGTGAGTCCGGCGAGTACATGAAGGCTTGGTCGACGGAAATCCAGAACCATCCCGCCGTCAAATCGGGCGAGGTCGAGATCACCGTTTTCGACGGCAAGTATGATCCACTGACACAGGCGAACCAGATCGACACAGCGATCACCCAACAATTCAACGCGATCATCATGTCACCCTTCGACCTCGAGGCCTCGGCGCCGCCGATCGAAAAGGCCGCCGAAGCGAAAATCCCGCTTATCGTGTCGGCGCTCAAGACCAAGTCGACGAAATACACCGCGTCCATCATCGTTAACGATACCGAAGGCGGCCGGATCATCGCTGAGGAACTCGCCAAGCGCCTTCCGAACGGCGGCAACGTCGTCCTCATGGAGGGTCCGATCGGCCAGTCGGCCCAGATCGAGCGCCGCGCAGGCATAGACGCTGGTCTCGCCAAGTTCCCGAACCTCAAGCTCATCGAAGACAAGACAGGCAACTGGAGCCGCGCCGAGGGTCAGGCGCTCATGGAGAACTGGTTGCTCGCACACCCGGGTGAGATCAACGGCGTCCTTGCGGAAAACGACGAGATGGCGCTTGGCGCGATCGAAGCCATGAAGAGCGCCGGCATCGATCTCAAGACCGTTCCCGTTCTTGCGATCGACGGCATTCCGGACGCAAAGCGCGCCGTGAAGAAGGGCGAGATGGCGGTCAGCCTCTACAAGTACGCCCGCGCCGAAGGCCAGGGCGCGGTCGACCTCGCACTGCGGGCGATCAAGGGCGAGAGCTACAAGCCGCAGTCCGAAATCTGGGGCTCGCTGATGGAATGGAAGGGCGGCACCGAGAAGGACTACGTCGTGCCGTGGCTCGTGCTCGATTCCACCAATGTCGAGAAGTACATGTAATCGGACAACGGCGGACGGCCCGTACGGCCGTCCGCCTTACACCAGGGAAATAGGATCGACCATCATGTTGAAGAGAAAAGTTGGAAAGACCGATGTGACGCTGACCTCGCTAGGGCTGGGTACCTCGCCGCTCGGTGGGTGCAATGTCGATGTGAGCTTCCAGACTTTCGAAGCGGTCGTCCTCAAGGCATACGACTTGGGTGTCCGCTATTTCGACACCGCGCCCCTTTACGGCCTTGGAAAGTCCGAGCATTCCCTCGGCCATGTCCTTCGCAACAACGATCTCATCGGCAAGGTCGTGGTCAGCACCAAGGCGGGGCGGATACTCAAGCCGGAAAGCCGCGCAAAGCGCGCCGAGAGCCTTTACGGCATCGACTGGGTGAAGGCGCTGCCATTCGTCGATGACTACGACTATTCCTATGACGGCATCATGCGCGCTTTCGAAGATAGCCAGCAGCGCCTGGGTATGGACCACATTGACATCCTCTATCTCCACGACGTGAGCGGCGAATGGCACCGCGAGGCGTATAGCACCCACCTTTCGGCGCTGAGATCGAGCGGTTACAAGGCGTGTGACGAGCTGCGCAGCACAGGCTCCGTGAAGGCCATCGGCCTCGGCGTCAATGAAACCGCGTCGGTCCTGCAGGTGGCAGAGGAATTTGATCTCGACTGCTCCATGGTCGCCGGGCGCTACACCCTGCTCAACCACGGCGCTCTCGACCATTTCTATCCAGAAATGCAGCGTCGCGGCATCGGTATCATTGCGGCTGGCATCTACAACTCCGGCATCCTCGCCGAGGGTAGCAAGTCGATGACAACCACCCGCACCTACGATTGCCAGCCCGCGCCTGAAGCGATCGTCCGCAAGGTCGAGGCGCTCGAAGCCGTCTGCGAGCGCCATGGCGTCTCGCTTGCGACTGCAGCGACACAATTTGTCTACGCACATCCTGCAGTGACCGCGGTGGTACAGGGAGCGCTGGCGCCCGAACACGTCGTCGCAAACGTCGCCGCGATCTCGACGCCGGTTCCGGCTGCGTTCTGGGCCGACCTGAAGTCGTCCGGCCTCATCCCTGAAGCCGCGCCAGTTCCGGAGGCATGATCGCGATGGATCTGGCTCAGCGCAGGCCCTCGGACATTCTGGTCACCTATCGGATTGAGACCGCCGGGAGCGCTGAGGCCTTGGCGGTCAAGATCGGAAGCGACCAGTCGACGGGTACATTTGTTGACCTGCCCGGAGAGACGCCGCAACTGAAGGCGCGCGCGGCCGCGCGCGTGGTCGCTTTCGAGAAACTGGACTCTGTCGAGGTTCCCTCGCTCCCTGCAGCGGGCGAAGTCTTCAACCGAGCGGAGACAACAATCGCCTATCCCCTGGAGGCCGTCGGAACTGACCTCGCGGCAGTCACCACGGTTGCATTGGGCGGGGTCTGGTCGATCAAGGAATTCACCGGGCTGAGGGTCGTCGGCCTGCAGCTGCCTCCAGAGTTTGAAGGCGTCTACCCGGGGCCTCAATTTGGGATCGAAGGCTCCCGGCGTCTGACCGGCGTCTACAATAGGCCAATCATCGGCACGATCATCAAGCCCGCGCTCGGCCTCACCCCGGACGAAACGGCGCAGGTGGTTGCTGAACTCGTCGCGTCCGGTGTCGACTTCATCAAGGACGACGAGAAACTGATGTCGCCACCGTACTCCTCGTTGGAGGCGCGGGTGAAAGCGATCATGCCGATCGTCCGGGATCAGGAGCAGCGCACCGGCAAGAAGGTGATGTATGCCTTCGGCATTTCCGACGTCGATCCCGACGAGATGGTTCGCAAGCACGACCTGGTCGTGCGCGAGGGTGGAAACGCCGCCGTCATCAACATCAATTCGATCGGCAAGGGCGCTTTTCTGTTCCTGCGTCGGCGGTCGTCCCTTGTCTTGCACGCCCATCGCAACGGCTGGGATCTTCTCACCCGACATCCTGGTCTTGGGTTCGATTTCTCGGTCTACCAACAGCTTTGGCGACTTCTCGGCGTCGACCAATTCCAGATCAACGGCATTGCCGCCAAATACTGGGAGCCGGACGCGTCTTTCGTTCAGTCGTTCCATGATCTCCAGAAACCGATCTTCAGTGATGCCGACCGCCCGTTACCGGTCGTTTGTTCGGGTCAATGGGGTGGACAGGCGCCTGAGACCTATCGAAGGACGGAGCAGACGCTTGACCACCTTTACCTTTGTGGTGGTGGCGTCGTCAGCCATCCCGGCGGGCCGTCGGCGGGTGTCAGAGCGGTTCGTGCGGCCTGGGATGCCGCGGTCGCCGGGATCGATCTCCATGAATATGCCAAATCTCATCCAGAGCTGGCGCAGTCGCTCGCCAAGTTCGGCTCTAAAACCGTATCAGAAGGAAGATGACAGATGGAATATCGTCAGCTTGGCCGGTCAGGTCTCAAAATTTCGCAACTGGTTCTCGGTTGCATGAGTTTCGGCGTCGCCGATCGCGGCAACCATGCTTGGACATTGTCCGAAGACGACAGTAGGCCATTTATCAAAGAGGCACTCGAACAGGGCATAAACTGCTTCGACACGGCCAATGCCTACTCGGACGGCACCAGCGAGGAGATCATCGGCAAGCTGCTCAGGGAGATGGTGCAGCGTGATGAGGTTGTCATTGCCACCAAGGTCTACGGCAAGATGCGCAACGGAGCGAATGCGGTCGGACTTTCCCGCAAGGCAATCATCGCGGAGGCTGAGGCCAGCCTCAAGCGGCTGGCGACCGACTACATCGACCTCTACCAAATTCATTTCTGGGACAATTCGACCCCGATCGAAGAGACGCTGGAAGCGCTGACCGATCTCGTTCGAAGCGGCAAGGTTCGCTACATCGGAGCCAGCAATTGTTACGCATGGCAATTTGCGCGCGCGCTCTACAAGTCGGACGCTGCCGGATGGTCGCGTTTCGTTTCGATGCAAGCTCAGATGAACCTCCTTTATCGCGAGGAAGAGCGGGAGATGTTGCCGCTCTGTAAAGCTGAAGGGGTGGGGATCATCGCGTTCAGTCCGCTGGCTCGCGGGCGCCTCAGCCGGCCTTGGGAGGAAAGCAGTTTGAGGTCCGAGACCGACAATGTCACCGCTCGGTTCTACGGTCACGCGGACGAGGCGGATCGCCGCGTCGTAGACGTCGTCGCAAAGATTGCAGACGACAAGAACGTCCCGCGATCCCTCGTTGCGATGGCGTGGCTTAACACAAAGGCGGGCGTGACGGCTCCTATAATCGGCGCAACGAAGCTACAGCATCTGAAGGATGCCGTCGCTTCCTTGGCCGTCAAGCTAAGCGACGACGAGGTCCGCGAACTCGAGGAGCCATACGTGCCGCATAGCGTAGTCGGCTTGAACTGAGTTTGGCTCAGCGGGGACGACGTTGAGGCTGTCAGGAGGCACGCCGAACCGGGCCTCCTGAGCCAATGGCTTTGGTCTATCGATCTCTGCTCCCTTCCAGAACCAGCGCGAGGAAAAAGATGACCACCACCCGTCATTTTGACGTCAGCGACAGCGCGATTGAAGCTGCCGCCCGGCTCATGCGAAATGGCGAAGTTGTCGCGTTTCCGACGGAGACGGTTTACGGGCTCGGCGCGGACGCCAGCAGCCCCGCCGGGATCGAGCGCATCTATGAAGCCAAAGGACGCCCGCGGCATAATCCCCTGATTATCCACGTTTCGGACGTGGAAATGGCGCGCAGGATGGCACATTTCAATCCGGAGGCAGAGTTGGCTGCTGCCAGCTTTTGGCCGGGACCTCTGACATTGCTCCTGCCAAAGCGGGAAGACGCGGGGCTCGCAACCGCAGTTACCGCGGGCATGAAAAATGTCGCAATCCGATTTCCCTCGTCGAGTGTCGCCCAACGGCTGATCCGGGCCGTCGGATTTCCGGTGGCAGCGCCTTCAGCCAATCGTTCCGGGAAGGTCACCTCGACCCGCTTCGTGGAAGTTGTCCGCCAGTTGGACGGACGGATTTCGGGAATCGTGGAAGAAGACATATGTGATCACGGCCTGGAATCGACTATTCTGTCTTTGGTCGGATCTCCGATCATTCTACGCCACGGGTCAGTTCCGCGGGAGGCACTGGAAGCGTTACTCGGCCCGATTGACGAGGACACTGGCCCCCAAAAGGTCTCGGCACCAGGCCAGCTAAAGAGCCATTATGCTCCGGAAGCCGCCGTTCAGATGAATGTCGACCGTCCTGCCGCCAATATGGTCTGGGTCGGTTTCGGACCGGGGTGCGAGGGCTGTCAAATGACGCTGTCTTCTTCCGGTGACCTTCAGGAAGCTGCCCGCAACCTCTACACCGCCATGAGTGAAGCCGACGCCTTGGCCGGCGCGGGTGACGTGATTGCATTCGCCCCTGTGCCTCTGATTGGCCTTGGCAGGGCAATCAACGATCGGCTGAGACGAGCTGCCGCGCCCCGTTGCGCGTAGGCGGCATTTTTAAGCGATTCGCCAAATGCGGATGGCGGCATGCAAAAAACGCTTGCCTCTATAGGTATGACCTTATACCTTACACCTTGCTGATTGAGGAGTCAGGCCACGGAGGTCCTTCTGGTGAGGTTGGCGGCAGACGCCGGCGCGACCTGGCACGCATTGGGGCACGGGCTTTAATCAAACAATGACGGCATGGCGGAAGCTACATCGCTTCGACGCCTCCTACCGACATCTAGGGATGATCACATGACCGAACTTGAAACTAGACCGCTCGGAAAAAGCAAAGTGCGGGTAACTTCGCTGGGGCTAGGCACGGTGCCGCTCTCTGGCTTCAACGCCGATGTCTCCTACGGCGAATTCGAAGCGACGATCCTCGCTGGCTACGCGGTCGGAATCCGCTACTTCGATTGCGCGCCAATGTATGGCTTTGGGAAATCGGAGCATTATCTTGGCCATGCCCTCAGGGCGAACAAGCTGCGCGAAAACGTGGTGGTGAGCACCAAGGTTGGTCGTGTATTGAAGCCCGCCAGCAGGACAAAGAAGCTTGAAACCGTCTACGGCATCGAGTGGATCGACCCGCTTCCGTTTCTCGATACCTACGATTACACCTATGATGGCGTGATGCGCGCATTCGAAGACAGCCAGCAGCGCCTCGGATTGGACTATATCGACGTTCTTCTCGTGCATGACGTTGGTCGGGCATGGCACGGCGACCAAAGCGAGTTCTATTGGAATCAGCTGCGGGCCTCCGGTTATAAGGCACTGGACGAGCTTCGCTCCAGCGGAGCCGTCTCAGCCATCGGCTTGGGGGTCAACGAAACCGACTCCGTGGTCGGTGTCGCTCGTGAATTTCCGATCGACTGCTCGTTGATCGCCGGCCGCTACACCCTTTTGAATCATGCCCCGCTTGAGGCCGCGTTCGACGAGTTGCTCCAGCGGAACGTCTCCGTGATCGCCGGCGGGATCTTCAATTCCGGAATTCTGGCGACAGGCGTCGGCGGTCCCGCGGCCACTTACGATTACGGCAAGGTTCCTGCGGCCGTCGTCGAAAAGGTCAAGGCCATCGAGAGCATTTGCTCGAGATTTGCGGTGAGCTTGCCTGCAGCGGCGATGCAATTCGTTTATGCGCATCCGGCAGTGGCCACGCTGGTCATGGGTGCAAAGAGCGCATTGGAAGTCGAGCAGAACGTCAAGGCGATCAACGAGACAATACCCCCTGCATTTTGGGACGCTTTGACTGAAGCGAGCCTTCTTCCGTCAAACGCTCCGCTGCCGACGGCTGTACGATGATGGCCCGCGGAGGCACCGTTTTCGGCGGCTTCCGCTGCGAAGCGCTCGTGGGTTCGGTTCCATCGCCGGAGGCGCGCGCATGCCTCGAGGCGCTCGTCAGGACTTATGGCGAGCTTCTCGCGATCTACTCCTTCATGCATATGGCATTGAGGGAGAAGAGCATGCGCCTCTTGATTGGAGAACTCGCCGATCGCGCCACAGAGATAAAGCGATCCGTCCGTTCCTCGCTTGCGGGCTCGCGCTTTCTCGCAGGACAGGGCCACGCAGTCTACCATCTTGGACGGGCAGATGGCCTGCTTGTCGAGGCGGAGGAGCACCTGCAGCGCGGTGTCCTGGTTTCAGATGCATCCCTGCTGGGGCTGCTTTCAAATGCGGCGATCCAGCTGAAACGATCGGCCGCCATCTTAGGCACGTCGACCTTCGACACGACAGCATGCTGTGGAGGGTCCCTTGGACATGGGGAGGAAGACCATGGGAACGCATTCGATCTGGGTGCTTGAATACTCTCGAAGCCCGGTGCACCCGGTCAGCGGGGTTTTTTACGGCGCCCATAATCAGGGCACGATGAACCTGCCGTTCGCATACATTCTCATCAAGACAGGAGATGCAGTCGTTCTGGTTGATGCCGGTCACGACGCCGCCGATTTCGGAGGCCAGATCGCCAATTCGATTGGCGTTACCGGTTGGACGCCTCCGGAAATCGTTCTCGGGGAATGCGGGATCAGGCCCCAGGACGTCACGCATGTCATCCTCACGCACGCGCACTTCGATCACATTGGCGGCCTAAAGTTCTTCCCAAATGCTAAGATTTTCATTCAGAAGAAAGAATTGGAATCCTGGATGTGGATTCTGGCAAAGGGTCGGCGCTTCCGTTCATTGCAGGCCGGACTGAATCCGGCGGATATCCTCTATCTGACCCAGGCAAATATCGAAGGCCGCCTGGAGCTGGTGGAGGGAGAGCGGGAAAACCTGGTGCCAGGCGTTCACGTCTATCCGGCATTCGACACCCATACCGCAGGATCGCAATATGTGGTGGTGGAGACCGGCGGTGGAGACGGCAAGTTTATCCTGTCCGGCGACGTCATCTACACCTACAGCAACCTCACGGGTGAGGACGCCACCGATCCCTGCTTTGTGCCGCCGGGCCTTGCCAATGGCAGCCAGACACGTCTGATCGAGTCCGCCGAGGAGATGCTCAAAATCGTTGGTATGGACGAACGACGAATTGTTCCCATGCACGAGGAGCAGCTGTCAAAAATCTATCCGTCGCGTCTGACGGCTCGCCAGCTCATGCTCGTCGAGATTTGTGTGGCCGACGGAGACGTATCAAGAGTTTGATCGATTTGAAGCAGCGCGAACGCCAAGCTGCATCGTTCACAATCGTCCTCCCAAGGCGATAAGCAGAGAAAAGGCCGGGTGTCAGTTCACAGTGACTCCGGCCTTTTCCAAACACCTTGCCCGCTACGGTGATCTGCCCGGTGAAGAAGCCCTATATTCGCGCCCGCTTTGATGACGGCCCGGTAGTCCGCGATGTTCACCCTGGAGGACAAGGCCTCCATCTTCCGTGCGCGGCTGACGCGCGGGACCATTCTCCATGGCGACGACATTTGCGCTTGAACCTCCAAACCATCCTTGTTTCGTTAGAAAATGAGCGCCTTCGGCCATGCATGGAGTGGTGCAATCGCACCATCATGCGTCTTCACGTGTCCCATCATGCCAGCAGCGTCAGGGGCGTTGTCGAATAGAGCAACACAAACTAACGAAAAATGATGTTTGCATGTGATTTGTAGCGTCGGATCTTGATGTTAAAGGATCGGATTAGTGCGCCGGAGGACTAGAATATGAAGAGAGATGATCGGAGGCAGGCCATTATGGACCTGTTGGTCGCGCAGAGGGTAGTGGATCTGGACGACCTATCCGATCGGTTCGCTGTATCCAAGATGACCATCCACCGGGATCTGGATGATCTTGAGCAGGCAGGGATGCTTCGCAAGGTCCGCGGCGGGGCAACGATCGAGGCAGGAGGCCATTTCGAAAGCGATTTCCGGTTTCGCCAGCAGCAGGAGGGCGAGGCCAAGCGCCGGATGGCAGAGGCCGCCCTTGAACTCGTCGAGCCCGGCATGACGGTGATGGTCAACGACGGATCTATGGCGTCGGTGCTCGGGGAATTGCTGCCACAGAGGAGACCGCTGACGGTGATCACCAACAATGCGGCGGTCATCGATCGGCTCAAGACGGAATCAGGGATCAACCTGATTGCGGTCGGTGGACGCTATTCGATGAAGTTCAATGGTTTTTTCGGCGTCGTCGCCGAACAGGCATTGTCGCGTCTCAGCGCCGACATCGCCTTTATCTCAACGCCGGCAGTTTCTGGATTGCGCGTCTACCATATGGATGATGACGTTGTCCGCTCGAAGCGAGCGATGATTGCAAGCGCCGCGCGTCGCTGCTTGCTCTTAAACCATAAGCGCTTCAATCATACTGCTCTTCATGTCCTGGCCACCATTGACGAGTTCGAAGTTATCATCACCGACCAGGAACCGACAATCGACGTCCGCGCGGCTTTGGAAGGATCCAATGTGCAGCTTAGAGTGGCATCGCAGGAGAGGAAGTGAATATGGCCAACGATCCTTCGGGTAGATGCCGCGCAAGGCGGCACCCGTCCCCGAATCTCAAGTTCGGCCCTTGATGGGGGGAGCCCTTCCACAATCTTCTCCTGTGGGCTTCTCCTATGGACGTTCAACGCGATATCTCAGATGGACGGAGCCGAGGCCAGCGGCTTCGGCGCTCATAAACGTGAGCCTCGCCCCGCCGGCAAGCCCATCCTCGCCGCCCTCAAATATGGCCGGTGTATCCGACTTGCCTCCGATCGCAGGGAAGATGACTAGGCTGACCTCGTCAACAAGACCCTCATTCAAGAAATGGCCATTGGTTTGCGCCCCGCCTTCCAGCATCAAGCGCTTCACACCGAATTCGGTGCCGAGAACATCGAGCGCGTTTTTCAGATCGACGCCATCTTTCTCGGATACGATATAGGAAACGCCAGCCTGGGTGAGGCCCGCCAGGTAAGCATCATCCACGTCAGATCCTGTCAGGACGATAAGTTGAGCACCCTCAATGTCGTTCTTGTCCCAGCGTAGCCGACCGTCCTTATCAACGATAACAGCGAACTCGTTGGCATCCGGGTTGGCGTTATGGATCGGCCGCGGTACTGTGCCGGTTGTTTCATAGGGACGGTCGACGGCGTCTGCGAATTCCTCGCCTGTCGCTCTTCCCGAAAGCCAGGCGTCGGCACCAATCTTCTCATGCAGGTCGTCATAGACCTTCACGAGTTCCTCCACCGAATGGCCGGTCGCCTCAGCCCAATCATTGACGATCAATCGACCGTCCAGTGGCGACATCATGTGACAGATTACATGGGGTCTGGGCATTGGATTACTCCTCTACAAACATTCCACCGTCAGTGGTCTGCCTTCAACCAGGCTGCGAATTTATCCATCCAGTCGGGGTGCCAACGTGAAAGCGCCGGCCGGTTCAGGATCATGTCGTCGGCCGCCCAGCGGATCCGTCTGGCATCTATCTCCGACGTAACCGCATTATCGGGACAAATGATGTAAAAGTCCTCCTCGAGCAGACGGGCCAGGAAGTATTCCACCAACTGCTCAGCGGTCCATGCCTCATCGGGCTTGGCAGCGCCATGCGGCTTGAGTGCGATGTTCATGGGCGTCCACGTGTAGCCAGGGACGAGGAGATGAGCCGATACACGACCTCCCGTCTCCTTCAAAAGCGCGTGCGACAGCTGTTCGGTCAGGACCTTGACAGCTGCCTTTGCCACCGAATAGGCGGCATTGCCCGGAGGAGTTGTAATTCCTTCCTTGGAGCCGAGGTTGACGACCGCCGATGGTCGGGCTGCCTTGATCATGTGGGGCACGAAGACGTGTTGTGCGGCTAAAACACCTCCGAAGTTTACATCGATTTGGCGTCGCCACTTTGCAGGATCATCCCAGGGGCCGGCTCCTTGCGTAATGCCCGCGTTGTTGACAAGGACGGCGACGTCAGCAAACCGCGAAATCGTTTTGTCCCGCAACCTAGTTAGTGCCGACAGATCTGATACGTCGCCGCTCACGATCAGGATGTCCGTATCGAGTGCCGAGGCAACATCCTCAAGTGCGTCGGCGTCGAGATCCAGCAATGCGAGCTTCATGCCGCGGGCCGCGAGAGCCCTCGCGATCGCCAAGCCGATGCCCTTCGCAGCTCCCGTGATGACCGCAACGCGGCCAGGAGCAACGATGCTGTTCATTCTCTCGCTCATCATTGTCTTCCCGTCATTGGCCGTCACCGCTGGAAGGTGGGCCGGACACGCCGTCGCGTGGATTTTCTCGGCCGACGGCACCATCGCAAGAAGTGCGTCAGCGCTACGCGGGCGCTTGTGTGCTCGGACCATATCTGCTGGCTGCGAACGACAGCTCAACCTCCCTAACAACATAGGGCACTCCGCCGACCACTTGAAGTGAGCTGGATCGCACGCACCGATGAGCCGTGTTCACTCTTGGGTGCCTTCGTGACGTCGGGAATGCCTCGTCAATTTGGCTGCGGACGCGACCAAAAGGTCCCTCACTTCTGGTGTCTGCCAGATCGGTGGTTGATTTTTGCTCACCGCCCCGATCGATTTTGCTCATGTAACCAACCGGCTCCACGGGCATTAGGTCACCAGCGCCTCGAGGCGATCGAGGTGCTGATAAAACCAAAGGAGTGAAATCATGACTGGTAATAAACCACTCGCAATGGTCACGGGCGGCTCATCTGGAATAGGCTTCGAGCTTGCCAAACAATTCGCCAAGAATGGATTTGACGTCGCTATTTCAGGCTCAAGCGACAAGGTAAACGAGGCCGCCGATGCGCTACGAAGCCTTGACGCCGAAGCGTATCCGTTCAAAGCGGATGCCTCGACATACGATGGCGTTGAGGGGTTCTGGACCTTCACGCAGGGGCTGGGGCGCCCACTGGAAGCCGCGGCTCTGAACGTGGGTATCGGTATCGGCGGCGCCTTCGTCGATAACGATCTCGAGGATGAGTTTCGCCTGCTTGCAATCAATGTCACTGGGACCGTCCATATGGCCAAACGCGTCGTCCAACATATGGTCAAGAACGGCCGCGGCAGGATCCTCATCACCTCCTCGGTTTCGGCGACCCTGCCCACGCCATACGAAACCGTCTACGGCCCGTCGAAGGCATTCGGTTACATGTTCGCGGAATCTCTGCGCGAGGAGTTGCGCTCGACCGGGGTCACGGTGACGGCACTCCTTCCGGGCGCCACCAACAGCGACTTCCACGCGAACGCTGGGATGGGCGATACTAAGCTCGGTGGCCAGCAGAAAAACGACAAGACGCTCGTCGCCAAGCAGGGCTTCGAGGCCCTCATGAACGACATCGACCATGTCGTCGGCGGAGACCAGAAAACCAAGCGGCAGGTGTTGGAAAACCGGACGACCCCGGAGCCTGTTAAAGCCGCCCGGCAAGCCGAACTGACCCAACCGCAGTGAAGGAGCACATCATGGCACATCTGAAAGACAAGGTCGCAATCGTCACGGGAGCTTCCTCGGGCATTGGAGCAGCGACCGCCAAAGGATTGGCGGAAAAAGGTGCGCGCGTCGTCCTTGCCGGCCGCAATGAGGAACGCCTCAGTCAGATTGTCGAAGACATCGCCGGTTCCGGAGGTATTGCCAGCTACAAGGTTGCCGATGCCACGGATTTTGAGAGTACCAAGGCCCTCGTCCCGTTCGCCACGACGACGTACGGCCCGGTCGATATATTGGTCAACAATGCGGGCCTCATGCTCTTTTCCTATTGGAAGGATGCCGCGGTCGGCGATTGGAACAAGATGATCGATACCAACCTGCGTGGCTATCTACATGCGATTGCCGCCGTGCTGCCGTCGATGTTGGAGCGCCGGTCCGGCCGCATCCTGAATATGAGCTCTATCGCCGGCGTTCATGTCGGCGAGGCGGCAGGCGTTTATGGAGCCACGAAGTTCTTTATACGCGGTATCACCGAAAGCCTCAGAAAGGAGGTGGGCGTGGGAAGTGGGATCCAGGTGTCTATGATCAGCCCTGGCGTGATCGATACCGGCTGGGCCGACAAGGTTCATGACGAGACGGGCAGAAAGATCGCCGGAGAGCTCAACAAGCAAGGTATTCCGCCGTCGTCGGTGGCTGAAGCCGTGGTCTATGCCCTAGATCAGCCCCCGGAGATCACGATCAACGACATTGTCGTCCATCCAACCCGGCAGGACTGGTAGCCGGCGTTTTCGAAAGCTCAGAACTTGAACCTCCGGGACCGTCAGGCCGCCCGCGCGGAGGTGGTATCCGTTCCAACCGGTGCCGTCTCTCGTGGCTGTGGACAAGATGATCTTCATTGCATGACGATTAATCCCGGAGGTGCTATTATTCAGCGACCCGGCCCATCTCCCGTCGTAGCTCCCCGGATCCGACATGGATCAACTAATGTCAAATTTTTGACTGCTTCCGTGGTCATCACATACCAAAGCCAGGTTAGATGAATAAGGATTGAAGATACCAGCCGTCTGAAGCAAGGTCGGCGTCGGCCAGGGCGATCTTATTCAGTCGAAGTGGGAGTATCCATAACTCATGGTATCCACGCGGGCCGATCTGGCCGACCTTGAAACTTTCGTCGCGATCGCGAGGGCGGGGGGGTTCCGAAAGGCGGCCGCGCTTCGCGGCGTTTCCGGCTCCGCTCTCAGCCACTCGATCAGGGGTTTGGAGGCCCGTCTCGGCGTCCGTCTGTTTCATCGGACAAGCAGGAGCATCAGTCTCACCGCCGCCGGCGAAGTACTGCTTGCCGAACTAGAGCCCCGTTTCCTCGGCATCCAGGCTGCGATGGATCTCCTGGACAGTTTCAGGAGCGGTCCTACGGGCAGGGTGAGAGTGACCACGCTGCGTGACGCCGCCGAGCTGTTGATCGCTCCTCGACTGCACAGTTTTCGCAGCAACTACCCAGATGTCGAGATCGAAGTCAGCGTCGAGGATCGCTTTATCGATATGGTCGCCGAGGGTTTCGACGCGGGCATCCGCTATGGAGGAACAGTTCCCGAGGGGATGATCGCGTCGCGTCTGACTGCCGAACTTGAATGGATCGTCGTCGGCTCTCCAACCTATCTCAACGAACGAGGGCGGCCGGAGCGGCCGGAAGATCTCTTGACGCACGAGTGCATCCGGATCCGAACCGGTACAGACCACGTCTGCAAATGGGAACTTGGCGACGGAGACCGCATGGTTACCCTAGACGTCCCTGGACTGCTCACGCTCGGGGATTCAGAACTGTCCATCCGCATGGCGCAGGAGGGGGGCGGTCTCTTTTACTGCCTGCGCGCACGCGTCGAGGACAAACTGGCGGCTGGTCTGCTCGAAGTGGTGCTGCCGGACTGGTCGTCTACTGGGCCGGGTTTTCATGCATACTACGTTTCGCACCGACAGGTGCCGTCCGCGCTCCGGACGTTTCTCGACCACCTTAAGGCGCCGCTTCCGGACGATTGAAGCGACCTCGCGAGCCAGCTCCAAATTACGCAGATGCCTACATGGTATCCGAAACTCGTAGAGGTTTCGGCCTGCGCTTCAATGGATGCGTTAGCTTATACTATAACGAATTCAGATGAAAAAAGCTCATCTATTTTATGAAATATTGCGTTTGAAATAGGAGCTGAAAGCAGAGATGGTTCGATGCGTGGAGGGCATCTGAACCTGGATCGCCTTAGCGCGTAAGATGAGATGCAATACGGTTTACGAGGTCGCCGGACTATGTTCGGCGAGGGAAGAAGTATTGCGCAGATGCCGTATTAGGAGGAGGGCCGAATGAGTTTCCCCGCTGGAAAAACTGTAGATAAACGCGACAATTCTATTCTTGCTGGTCTCGAACCGGCGATCTTCTTTGGCTTTTTCGAAGAGCTGAGTGCGATCCCGCGCGGTTCTTACAACGAAAAGCAGGTCAGCGATCACATCGCCGATTTTGCCCGGGCACGCGGCTTCGAGGTTTACCAGGACGAGATCTACAATCTCCTCATCAAGAAGCCGGGCACACCCGGCTACGAAAACTCGCCGACCGTCATTCTTCATGGGCATACCGACATCGTCTGCGAGAGCGACGAGGGTGTTGACCACGACTTTGAGAACGAAGGCATCAAACTTCAGGTTATCGGCGATTTCATCCATGGGACGGGGACAACCCTTGGGGCGGACAACACCGTTGGTGTGGCTTTCGCAATGTCGTTGCTGGCATCCGACGATATCTCGCATCCGCCGCTTGAAGTCATCCTGACGGTTCAAGAAGAAGTCGGCAAGGGCGGCGCACAACACTTCGACGGCACAAAGCTTAGCGGTAAGCGCCTTCTCGACATGAACTGGCACGATCCCAAGTCGCTTTTCGCAGGCTGCGCTGGCGATATTTCAGTGCGCTTCAAGATTCCGGTTCAGTGGGAACCGCGCGTTTCGGGGCAGGCCGCCCTTTCGCTGCGGATCTCCGGCCTGAGCAGCGGTCATTCCGAATTCGACATCCATCTTGAACGCGCTAACGCGATCGTCCAGCTCGGACGGCTGCTCCGGATTGCCATCCGGGATGCTGGGGCCAGCGTAGCCGAAGTCAAGGGTGGCGTGAACCGTTACGTTATCCCGGGTGAGGCGGAGGCGATCATTTCGATCGATGCCTCGCGGATTGTCGATCTCAGACAGAGAATTGAAGCGGAAGCGGCTTCGATTGCGCTTGAGTACAAAGCAAGCGATCCCAACCTCAAGGTCACAGTCAGCGAGTCAGGGAGGCAGATTACTGAAGTCTTCTCGGCTCAGTCCGCCCGGGCGCTGGTCGATGCCCTGAACCTGCTTCCCAACGGCGTCCAGAGCAAGAGCCTTCAAGTCGAGGGCCTCGTCGAGAGCTCCAACACCGTGGCGTTGCTTTCAAGCGATAAAGAGGCCATCGAAATCGTCAATACGGTCCCAAGCGCCGTCAGCTCCCGTCGCTACAACATCGTCGACAAAATCCGGCAGCTGTCAGAACTCATCGGCAACGGCGCGAGCGTGGAGACATTCGCGGATTGCCCGGAATGGCCATACAATCCTCATTCGCGAATGCTCAACGCCGCCAAAGCCGCTTACGAGCGCGAGTTCGGCGAGCAGCCACATGTGGAAGTCTCTCACTCCAGTCTCGAGCTCGGCCTTTTTCGAAAGAAGGTTCCTGACATTGACATGCTGTCGATCGGACCGGAAGCGTTCGACGTCCACACCACGCGCGAGCGCCTCAACCACACGACAGTCGATCCGACCTGGCGGCTTCTCAAGTCGCTGCTCCGCGAACTCCGGACCTAAGGTACTAAAATGCCAAAACTGCCAAGCTACTTCGGCAATTTCCCACATCCGCCCAGCGAAAAGAAGCCGGTCCATCTGACGCGCGATAGCTACAAGATGTTCATCTATACGGGGACGAAGCCGTACTCGAGCGACCTCAACTACCTGCTCGCCAGCACGGACCAGCAGACCACTGGCATCTATCAGCTCGCGCCGGGAAGCAACTTCGACCCGGCCGACATTCACGCGGGTGACGAGGTGTACTATGTCCTCGAAGGTGTTGTGCATCTCCTAAACCCCGAAACCGGGCAGACAGAGGAACTCGGACCCGGTGACGCGGTGCTTATCCCCAAGGGCGCTCCGCATCGCGGCTATAACTTCAGCGACAAGGCTGCAGTTATCCTGTTTTGCATCGCACCGCGTATCTGGGACGAGAATGGCCCTCCGACCGGCTATGACGGGCCGACGCGCCTCTATAAGCACGAAGGGAGAGCGTGATGAGCCTTGAGAAACTCGGAGCCTATCCAGTAGACGGCGCTCAGGCGCGCAAGAGGGGCGACCTGGTGAAGGTCGCAAAAAGCGATCGTCTGAACATCGTCTCCGGCCGCGATCATCCCGTTCTCGTCCAGTTCTGCGTCAGCAACGATTACATGCACGTCGGAGAGCTGACTATCCCTGTGGGTGGCGTTGGACCGCGCGCGAGCGAACCCGACAGCCATGGAGGGGACGCAGTCTTCTACGTTCTGCAAGGCCCCGCAACCTTCTATTTGGCGGATACCGACGAAACCTTTCACATCCGTGACGGCGAGTCTTTCTTCCTGCCCGGCGGCATCAGCTACCAGTGCCTAAACTACGGCTCCAACCCGATCCGGATGGTCTTCACGATCGCACCGGGACTGTAAGCCGAAGATTTGAATCTCAGATTGCCAAGCTTCGCCGCGGACCCGTTCCGCGGTTGGGAAAACTTTGTCTTGTCACCACCAGGGAGGATCATGTGACAATTTTCAGACGGACGTTAATCTTCGGTGCTGCTCTCGGGCTCACCGCTTCGCTTTCCTTCAGCCCAGCGCTTGCACAGCAGTTGGATTATTCGAAGGTGTTTCCTGGCATCTTGATGGACAAGGACATCAAGCCCACAGGCCAGGAAGTCAAACCCGCTAAGAAGGATAACCGCCCGCTCAAGGTCGGCTTCCTGCCGACGGCGATGGACACCTACTATCAGCGTGTTCTGGCTGGCGTGAAAGAAGAAATCGATAAGCGCGGTGGCGACGGCACTATCCAGCTTCTCGTGCAAGCTCCGAGCAGCCAGTCTGCCACGGACGACCAGATCAGGACCATGGAAGCCTGGATCAACGACGGTGTGGATGCGATCGCGGTTGCCTTATACAACGAAGGCGCGTTGCTGCCCTCCATCCGGCGCGCCACCGAGGCGGGCATTCCGATCTTCCTCTTCAATTCACCCGTCGCCGACAACCCATATTATGTCAGCGATATCGGCTACGACCAGAGTGACGGTGGTCGTGCGCAGGCGCAATGGCTGGTTGACACCTATGGCGACAAGGAAGTCAAGCTCGGGATCCTGGAGGGCCTGCCCGGTCCGCATACGAGCCAGCGCATGAAGGGTTTCAATGAGGTCATCTCGAAGCACCCCAACTTCAAAATCGTCGCTCAGCAGCCGGCTGGCTGGGTGCGTGCCCAAGGCCTGTCGGTGACTGAAAACATGTTCACCGCCAACCCCGATATCGAAGTCCTCGTCGCGCTCTACGACGAGATGGCCCTTGGCGGTCTGCAGGCCCTCAAGGCTAAGGGGCTGAACGGCAAGGTGGCAATCGTCGGCTACGAAAATATGAAGGAAGCCAACGACGCGATCCTCACCGGCGACTTTGCAGCAACGGTCGACACCGGGGCCAAGGAAGAAGGTCGCAACATCATTCGAGCGGTGGATGAGTTCGTGATGAAGGGCACCGCCCTGCCGAAGAAGATCTTCGTGGCGCCCAAAACCTACGATGCGAAGAACATCAAGACCTTCGATCAGAACGACTACGTCTACGTCCAGCAGAAGTAGATGTGACAGTACGCGGCCCCGCCTCGCGCGGGGCCGCCCACTCAAAAAGGGCGACCTGAATGACAAACGCTCCGCTGCTCGAGATGAAAGGCATTGCCAAACGCTTCGGCAACACGAAGGCGCTTGATGGCATCGAGCTCGTACTCAATCCCGGCGAGGTTCTCGGCCTGGTCGGTGAGAACGGCGCAGGCAAGTCGACGCTCATGAAAATCCTCTCTGGTGCATATGCACGCGACGAAGGCACCATTGCTGTCAGAGGTAAGGGGGTCGATCTGAACAATCCCAAAGACGGGTCCAGGGCCGGCATCGCGATCATCTACCAGGAGCTGAGCCTGTTTCCGGACTTTGACGCCGCCGAAAATATATTCGCGGGCAGGGAGCTGCGGCACGGGCGTGCAAGTGCATCACCGCTTGACCATTCGGCCATGCGGGCAGCCGCCTCGCGTATCCTGAAGGGCGAGTTAGGCGTCGACGTACCTCTCGACAGGCCAGTTCGAGAGCTTAGCCTCTCGCATCGGCAGATGATCGAGATCGCCAAAGCCATTAGCAGCAACGCCGACATCATCATCATGGACGAGCCGACCGAAGCGCTCGAGGAGGTCGAACGCAAACAGCTGTTCGCCATCATCAAGAAGCTTCAGCAGGCCGGTAAAGCTCTCATATATGTGTCTCACCGGATCCAGGAACTCCTCGGCATCGTCAGCCGCGTGATGGTCTTGCGCGATGGCAGCGCGGTCGCAGACCTGCCCGTATCGGAGCTCGACGTAGACAAGGTCGTCAGTGCGATGATCGGCGGCTCTCTCGCAAAACAGTTTCCTCCCCGCGTCCCGGCAAGGTCCGAACCCTCGTTGGACGTTCGCGGTTTGACGAAAAGGGGTGTCTTCGAAGACATCACCTTCTCGGTAGCCCAGGGTGAAATCCTCGGCGTCACGGGTCTCGAAGGATCAGGCAAGAGCGCGCTCCTGCGGGCGATCTTCGGGCAGATCCCGCATGAGACCGGCTCGATTCTGATCGACGGAAAGCAAGCGGCGATTTCGGACCCGACGGACGCTATTCGTCAACACGTCGCCTTCTTGCCCGCCGAACGTAAAACCGAGGGGATTTTTCCACAACACAATGTCGCCTGGAACCTCTCTATCGCCAACCTTCGAACGCTCGGCAAAATCACGTTGATGCCGAAAAAGGAGCGCGAGATTGCCTCCGGCTACATCGCCAAGCTCGGCGTGAAATGCGACGGCCCCGGTGCCGACATCACATCGCTGAGCGGCGGTAACCAGCAAAAAGTCATGCTTGCTCGCTGGCTGCTCACCCAGCCAAAGGTGCTCATGCTTGAGGAGCCAACGCGTGGCGTCGACGTGCGTGCCAAGGCCGAGGTCTACACCCTCATCCAGGCTGCTGCGAAGGACGGCTGTGCTGTCATCGTGGTGTCCGCCGACAACGCGGAACTTCTTGGACTGTGTCACCGGGTCGCGGTCATGTTCGAAGGACGGATCTCGGCGGTCGTCGATGCGGCGACCTCCAAGGAAGAAACACTCGCTCTTCATTCGGTGAGGCCGCCGCAAGGCCATCATCTTCAGGGAGGTATCCATGGCTGATATTGCAGCTACACGCCCGCGCTCGCCCCTTACGCTCGCACGCAGCGGCGGCAATGCCGGCGTTTATCTGGCCTTCGTCGTTCTTCTGGTGGCGCTCGGCTTTGCCGCTCCGCGGTTTTTCACCTTCGGCAACTTGACTGACGTTCTTCGTCAGGCGGTCCCCATTGCCGTGACCGCGTTTGGAGCGACCTTTGTGATCGGGATGCGGGGCATCGACCTCTCCGTCGGTTCGACACTTGCGCTGAGCGGTCTTGTGACCGCAAACCTGATTGTGCTTGGCTATCCCGTTCCTCTGGCATGCGCAGGGGGGATTGCGGTCGGTGCGGTGATCGGACTGGTGAACGGCATCCTGATCACCAAGGTCGGGATCACGGACTTTATCGCCACAATGGCCATCATGGTCATCAGCCGCGGTATCGTGATGGTCTACACTCAGGGTATTCCGATCGTCGGAGCCTCCGACCCCGCCTTCCGAATGATCGGCCAGAGCTATGCCGGCGGTGTTCCTGTTCCGGTCATTCTGACCGCCATCGTCTTCGCGATCGCCTTCTACCTTCTCTATTACACGCGTTTCGGCCGTTTCGTTCTCTCGATCGGCAGCAATCCGGACGCTGCCCGGCTGGTCGGCATCCCCACGGACAAGGTCAAGATCGCCGTTTACGTGCTGGTCGGGGTCCTGTCGGCCTTCGCGGGCGTTCTGCTCACCTCGCGCCTTGAAGCCGCCATGCCTGAAGCCGGCCAGGGGTACGAGCTGGATGTCATAGCTGCCGTGGTTATCGGCGGAACGGGTTTGTCCGGCGGGCGCGCCACTCTTTTTGGAACCGCCGTAGGTGCCGTTTTGATGGCGGTCGTCCGCAACGCGCTCAACCTGCTCAACGTGAACACCTTCTGGCACCAGGTCGTCATCGGCACGATCATCCTGATCGCCGTGGCAGCCGATCGTTTCAGTCGCCGCCAAAAGGCCTGAGGAGACGATGATTAAATATTCCGAGCTCCGCAAGTCCGTTCTTGATGCAAATGCCGCGCTCTACGATAGCGGCCTTGTCATCTCGACGTTCGGTAACGTCAGCGCTATCGACCGCGAGAAGCGTGTTGTCGCCATCAAACCGAGTGGCGTTTCCTATAAGGCAATGCAGGTCGCAGATATCGTTGTAACCGACCTCGATGGCAATATCCTAGAGGGCACGCTGCGACCATCGTCTGATCTCGATACGCACCTGGAACTCTACAAAAGCTTCAAGTCTATCGGTGCCGTGGTCCACACGCACTCGTTCTTCGCGACGGTGTGGGCCCAATCCGGCCGGGGTATCCCTGCCATGGGAACGACCCATGCCGACTATTTCAACGGAACGATCCCCGTTACTCGCAAGCTGCGCGACGACGAAATCATAGACGGTTACGTCCGCAACACGGGCAAGGTCATCGTCGAGGCACTCGGAAATAATGCGCCGCTCTCCGTCCCCGCAGCCCTGGTTAACGATCACGGTCCCTTCTGCTGGGGCAAGGACGCAGCCGACGCCGTTCATAACGCGGAGATGCTCGAGGCTGTCGCCAAGATTGCCTTCCACGCCCGGCAACTGAACCAGGACGATCCAGAAATTTCCGACGCTTTGCTGGACCTCCACTATCAACGCAAGCACGGCCAGTCGGCGACCTACGGCCAGCCAGACAGTTCCAAGTAGGATTATCATGTCGATTGTAGCAGGAGTTGATTTCGGAACTTTGAGCGTGCGGGTAACGCTGGCTGATTCCAAGAAGGGTTCCCTTGGAACCTGCGTCGCGGAATATCCTCTCGAGCGGCGTCGTTCCGATCCCGACCTGGCAACGCAGTCCCACGTAGATCATATGGAAGCGCTTGTGCTGGCGATGCATCGAGTGATCGACGAATGCGGCGTAGATTCCAAGGAGATCCGTGCGATTGCGGTCGACACGACGGGGTCCTCGGTGTTGCCTGTCGACAAAAATATGCAGCCTTTGGGGGACTACTACCTCTGGTGTGATCACCGCGCCAAAGCGGAAGCCGAAGAGATAACGGCGATGGCGCACGACATGCACATTGAAGCAATTGAATGGTGCGGCGGAACCTATTCCCACGAGTGGGGCTTTGCCAAGCTTCTCCACTGGATGCGCCACAATCCCGACCAGCGCGAGCGCTTTGGGACCGCCGTGGAACATTGCGACATGGCGGCCGCGGTCCTCACCGGAGTGACCGACACGGCTCGCATGGTGCGCAGCGTCTGCGCCATGGGACACAAGTGGATGTGGAACCCGAAATGGGGTGGCTTGCCCTCGCAGGCTTTCTTGTCCCGCGTCGATCCGCTTTTCGACGGCGTGCGCGAGAAGATTGGCGGAACATATCAGACCTCTGCTTCGATCGCAGGTGGGCTCAGCACATACTGGGGCGAACGACTCGGCCTGACCTCCGGGATACCAGTTCCCACGGGTGCGTTTGATGCCCATTGGGATGCAATTGGCGCTGGCTGCCGTCTGGGGGACGTCGTCAATGTGATCGGTACGTCGACCTGTATCATTGCCGTTAGTGAACGTGTGAAGCTAATCCCCGGTGTTTGCGGCGTCGTCCCAGGGAGTGCACATCCAGACCTTGTGGGAGTTGAGGCAGGCCTGTCTGCGACAGGCGACCTGTTCGATGCAATAGCACGACGTGCCGGCACGACGGTGTCCAGGCTCGCTGAAGGCCTGGAAAGCATCGAAGGCGGAAAGACCGGTCTGATGCGTCTCCCCTGGGACAACGGGGACCGGACGGTTCTCGTCCGCTCCGACCTTGGTGGAATGACGCTTGGCTGGCATCTCGGCCATACAGCGCAGGACGAACTGTATGCCGCGATTGAAGGTACGGCTTTCCACACACGGGTTGTCCTGGAGCGGATGGAGCAGCACGGCGTTCCAGTGAACCGCGTCATTAATGGGGGAGGTATCCCGCAAAGGAACGACATCCTCAACCAGATCTACGCCAATGTTATAGGCAAGCCGATATTGGTCCCCGACGGTATTCCGACCGGTCTCGGTTCGGGAATATTCGCCGCTCTTGCAGCCAAAGATCATGGATCAATCGAGAGCGCTCAGGCAGCCATGTGCGTGGGCTACAGAAAGTTTGAGCCTGATCCGAGCACGCGCGGACGTTATGAGACCCTCTATCAGCTGTTCAAGCAGGTCTATATGGGCTTTGGCACCTCGAGCCTCGCAGACTTCTCGCAAGTTCTCGGAGACATCAAGCGGATTGCTGCAGGTGAGAGTATTCGGTCCGAGTTTGGCCACCGTGCCGCGCGCAAGGTAGCATTGCTATGACCCGCTGTGCTCTTAGATCAGATGTCTATGGATCGAGAACGTGATGACGTCACTTCCATCCATTCGTGCAATACAGTCGTTCGTCGCAGCCGGCAGAAAGGGTTCATTTCTCGAGGCTGCTGCCCAGCTGCAGCTTACTCCGTCGGCGATCAGCCACCAAATCAGGCTGATGGAAGACGACCTTGGGGAAAAACTCTTTCACCGCATTGGAAGGAACGTGTCGCTCACCGAGATTGGCGAGCGATACCACCGTGATCTTTCAGAAGCGCTTTCGATGATTGAGCAGGCGACCGATGAGGTGTGCCGGCGCAACAGCGTCGACGTCCTGAGCGTCGGCTGTGCTTCAAGTCTGGCTTCGCTATGGCTTATGCCAAGATTGCCTCGGTTCGAAGAATTGTATCCCTCGATCGAAATCAGGCTTCTGTCGACATCGGATCCTGCAAAATTGTCCGATGGCTCGGTCGATGTCGATATCTGCTACGGCAGCGCTCCTCGACTGGGCTCTATCGCGGCGGAGGAGTTCCCCCTTGAGACAATCGTCGTAGCCTGCTCTCCCGAGGTGGCGAATGGCGAGCGGCCCATACGCAAGCCATCGGATCTGGTGGGCCACACCTTAATCAAGTCGGAGCAGACGCTTTACAGCTGGCAACAATGGGCGAAGGACCACGGCTTGGCGATTGACGTCAATCGCGGCGCTCGATTTCGCGATGCGTTTATGGCGATCGCGACCGCTGTCGAAGGACGCGGCGTGTGCCTGGAGAGCTACCGGCTTCTTGAACGGGATGTGGAAAGAGGTAACCTCGTCCTTCCGTTCGGGATGACAGGCCCCAACCTTCGTTGCCACACGCTCACATATGTCCGCTCGCGGCTCAGATCAGAAAAGGTCAACGCGTTCAAGCAATGGCTGGAAAACGTATGGCTTGAAGACGCTGCCTCGGCTGAAATGCGGGCGCGAGGCTGATCGAACCTCTGACGGGCAGCAAGATCGTCCGGCGTTCTTTGAAACGCTGAGACAGCAATATGCGTGATGCCCAACCTTCTCTTAGCCATGCCTCGAGATTTTTTGAAGTTTTTGCGATTGCGAGGGGAGCGGCCACCGAGCGCGATATGCGCCGTCTTCTGTCCTTCTCACCAGTCTATGCGCTGACAACTTCAAGGCCATAGCTGTAGGACCGTGTCAGATCGCGCTCCGGGCGGCGCTATCCGCGACTTAAGAGCCCGCAAGTCTATGGCTGTCAGACACGACGAGCAGGCAAAGCTGTCGCGAAGAGATCAACTGAGACTGGCAGCTCTCAGACAATCTGGATTGATATTAAGAGCGAATGCCTCCATATGTAGAGAATGATTTAGCGCGGCGTGAGCCGATTACAGGTGTTGGCGGGCGATGCAGACAGACCTACAGATATCCAGACAAAGTGCGACGTTGCGCGTAAAAGTTGAGGAGACTCTACGTCAGGCGATAGCCAGTGGGCGATTTAAGCCCGGCCAGCGACTGGTAGAGCGAGAACTTTGCGAAATGCTGGGCGTCGGCAGGACCTCGGTTCGCGAGGCAATGCGACAGCTCGAAGCTGAAGGCATTATCACAAGCTATCCCCATAAGGGACCGGTCGTCAGTACGATCACCTACGAGGAAGCGCAGCAACTCTATACCGTTCGGGCTCTTCTTGAAGGATTCGCGGGCCAGCAGTTCGCTGAGCATGGCACTGCCGCCGACATAGCGACACTTCTAGCCGCGGTGGTCGAATTCGAAGCCGCCGCCGAAAGTGGCGTCGGTGCGCGCCTCATAGATGCGAAAAACGCATTTTACAACTGTTTGATGGACGGCAGCAAAAACGTGTTCGTAAGGCAAATGCTGACAGCTCTGCACAATCGGATCAATCTCCTTCGAATGACAACCATGACGCAACCGGGACGCCTTGCGCACAGCATTGCCGAAATCAAGGATATTGCGAACGCAATCCAGAATCGCAACGGGCCGTTGGCGGCGGCGGCCTGCAAATTCCATATCGACCAGGCTGCCAAGGTCGCACTTGAATACCTCCGGAAGAACGCAGCGCTAGAAACTTAAAATTTCGATTGACAGATTGTCTGATAATCTTTTTAATCCTCTCTGAAGGAAGGCGGGTTTCATTGCTCGCACGCGTCCGGAGGAAAAAATGTCATCGACACTCAACGCAACGCGCGTGGCCTTTATAGGGCTGGGCGCGATGGGCCAACCTATGGCTCAACATCTCATTTCGGCGGGCTTCGATGTCGTCGGTTTCGACCTCTCGAAAGACGCCAAGACAAAGCTCGCTGATGCGGGCGGGCGAGCCGCCGAAACGATTTCTGACGCCATGGTCGGGGCCAGTTTCGTGATCACCATGCTTCCGAACGGCAAGATCGTGCGCGAGGCGCTGCTGGGCGAAAACGCCTGTGGCGGCCTGAAGCAGAATGCCGTCGTCATAGACATGAGTTCGTCTGCTCCAAACGACACAAGGGAGCTCGGTCTCGAACTTGCTTCTCGTGGCCTTCGGCTGGTTGACGCCCCGGTCTCCGGAGGCGTCAAGCGCGCCGTTTCTGGCACCTTGACAATCATGGCCGGTGGGGAGGATGCTGATATCGAGGAGGCCGAGCCGCTGCTGAAGGCAGTGGGACAACAGGTGTTCCGGACGGGGCCAGTTGGCTCGGGTCACGCGATGAAAGCGATTAACAACTTCGTATCCGGTGCAGGTGTGCTGGCGGCGATCGAGGGTGTCCTTCTTGGACGTGCCTTCGGCCTGGAGCCGGCGACGATCGTCGATATTCTCAACTCGTCGTCTGGAAAGAACAACGCCACCGAAGTGAAGATGAAGCAGTTCATCCTCTCTGAGACGTTCGGGTCGGGATTTGCCATTGGCCTGATGGCCAAGGATATCCGCATCGCCGCCGATCTCGCCAAGACGCTTGGTCTTCGCCTCGATGCTCTCGCCAGCACGGCAGACGCCTGGGATGCTGCACAGAAGGCGCTAGGCCCATCCGAGGACCACACCCGCATCATCCGATACGTCGAAGATCACAATTAGCCTCGGAAACTCGCGAATTCGGGCGAAACAGACAGATTGTCTGATAATCAGTTTATCTTGTCGTAGACAGTAGAGCTAGGAGCGTTGTCGAATGACCGCCACGAAAGAAACGAAAGTGAAAACACACGGCAAGGAGCGGCCTGTCCCTTCGGAACAGTTCGCTCGAGGGCTGGCGACGCGTCGTGAAGTCATGGGCGATGCCTATGTCGACGCAGCACTCGGTAAGGCGACCGACTTCACCTGGCCTATGCAGCAGCTCGTCACTGAGTATTGCTGGAACGAGATCTGGAATCGACCAGGCCTCGACAGGCGCGCGCGGTCCATTCTGAACCTTGGCATGATCTCTGTTCTCAATCGTCCGCATGAGCTCAAGGGCCACGTGCGCGGCGCGATCAACAACGGCCTTAGCAAGGAGGAAATCCAGGAGATTTTCCTGCAGGTCGCGATCTACGCCGGCGTACCGGCGGGCATCGACAGCTTCCGAAACGCCCAGGAGGTCTTCAACGAAATGGGCATCTGAAGCCGCCGCCGCTAGGCGTGGCGGAAAATTTTGAAGGGCGTGGATCGGCCGCGCCGTTTTAACTAGGGAGGAGCCGAACTTGGCCATCGATCTCGAGAAGTTCAAAAAACTGGCGCTGGAGGACTTCGAGTTCAAGCGCGAAACCCGTTATCTCAACGGCATTATCAAATGCGATTTTCCGACCCGCAGCGTCGCACTCCACTTCGAAGACGGCAAGATGGTGAAGGTCGAAGAAGCCGCCTACGACGACGAGACGTGCAAGATCGTCATCCGGGGCACGGGTGAACAGTGGGATGCGCTTCTCCAGAAGAAGCCGCGGCCGTTTTATCAGTGCCTGCAGTCGTCAAACATCAAACACGGTCTGTACCTTAGCAACAATAACGAAACCTTCGCGTATCTCCCTGCGCTCAATCGCATGACGAACCTGATGCGCGAAGCCCGCCCGGAAGGAGTAGCAGCATGACTAGGCATGATCCAATCACGGGCCGTTACGTCTACCTGACGATCGAAGGCATCGAATATCGCGTCTATTACGAGGAAGCCGGAGAGGGCATTCCCTTGCTTGTCGGTCACACGGCGGGCTCCGACGGCCGCCAGTACCGGCACACGCTCTGCGACGAAGACGTGACCAAGAACTTCCGCGTCATCGCGTTCGACTTGCCCTATCACGGGAAGTCTCTTCCTCCCCACGGCGTTCGCTGGTGGGAGAAAGAGTACAACATGACCAAGAAGTTCATGATGGATTTCCAACTGGAACTCTCTAAGGCCCTTGGTCTGGACCGCCCCGTTTATATGGGTAGCTCGATGGGCGGACATCTTGCTATCGATCTCGCATCGAATTACCCCGACAACTTCCGCGCTACTATCTCCGTCGAAGGCGCACTGCGCTCGGCTGCCGAATATGTCGATGTCGGCATGGCAGGCATTCGGAAAGAATTCGACAACCCAAACGTGAACCGCACCTCCATCGGCGCGGCCATGATGCTCAATATCTCGCCCTACTCACCAGAAGCCAATGTCCGCGAAATCCAATGGGAATATAGCTGCGGCGGTCCGGGCGTCTTCGCAGGTGACCTCTATTATTACTACTATGACCACAATGTCTCGCCCGAAGAGGCGAGCAAGATCGATACGTCGAAGTGCATGCTGTACTTCCTGACGGGCGAATACGATCCGAATACCTCCCCGGCCGACACCAAGATCGCCGCCGATCTCGTCAAGGGCAGCAAGTTCTGGACGATGGAGAAGCTCGGACATTTCCCGGTCACTGAAGACTACACCGAGTTCAGAAAATACCTGCTGCCGATCCTCGAGGAAATCCAGCAGGCATCCGCAACCAGGGCGAAGGTCGCCTGAAACAATCTCTTGGGAGGAGCATCCAATGAGACGGAGTTTAACCGGAACCATGGGGGCGCTGATCGCGGTCAGCGCCCTGACGACCACTGCTTGGGCTGACGGCGTCGACCAGCTCCCCCCCAACGAGAAGAAAATCTACGAGGTCGTCGACCCGCAGGTTCCGCTCGGAGCGAGCGCCTATAAGGACTTCAAGCCAAAGAAAGGACCGCCGTGGAAGATCGGCTACGCCAGTAGCTATGCCGGCAACACGTGGCGCGCAGCCGCCCTCGATGCCGTCATGAATGACCTCTTGCCGCGCTCCAAGGAAGCGGGGCTTGTATCTGAAGTCGTGGTCACTCAGTCCGACCTCAAGGACGCCGTCCAGATTCAGCAGATGCGCCAGATGGTTGATGATGGGGTCGATGCCATCATCATCTGCTGCTCGAACGTCACCGCCCTCAACCAGACGATCGAGTACGCCTATAAGGCAGGCGTTCCTGTTTTCTCGTTTTCGGGATACGTGACGTCGCCTTACGCGATCAACGGCGCTGCCAATCACGCGCAGGGCGGCGGCGAGATGGCGACCTGGCTCGCAGACAAGATCGGCAAGAAAGGCAACGTGCTTCTCGTGTCGGGCATCCCTGGCTTCGCCTCATCCGACAGCTTCGACAAGGCCGCCAAAGAAGCGCTGGCAAAGTATCCCGACATCAAGATTGTCGGCGAAGTGGCTGGCAAGTGGACCGACCAGGTAGCACAGGTCGAGGTGCAGAAATTTCTGGCGACGAACCCCATTCAGATTGACGGTATTCTGACACAGGGCGCGCAGGAGAACGGCGTGTTGAATGCCATGCTCCAGTCGGGTCGTGACATGGTGCCCATTACGCTGGGCGGCGAGGCTTCGGCGGCATGTTACTGGCGCCAGAATCCAGAATGGGTCGATGCTGGCTTCCATATCTGGCCGCCGCGCCGCGAGATGCAGCAGATGTGGGAGATCATGCTTCGCACGCTCGAAGGGCAGGGGCCGAAGGTACAGTCCTTCCTGCGCCCTGTCCTGCCGTTCACCATCGATGACGTTCGCGCTTCGATCCCCGAGGATTGCGATGTGAACTCGACGGATTTCGTCGAACCGAAGGCGGACGGATGGTTCCCAAGTGCGATTGCCGACCAGTACTTCGAGCGTCCTGCCGATCCCTGGAAGCCGGTAGCCAAGTAAGCCGGATCCGCCCGGTGGCTTAACTGCCGGGCGACCGTTGGAAGATCGTAAAAGCCGCCTTGGCGGACGTTGCGGGTGGGAGGTCTGCGATGGGCAGCGAGATAACAGTCAGAATGGTAGATGTCGCCAAGGCGTTCGGGGAGACGAAGGCACTCAAGAAGTGCGACTTCGAGGCCCGCGCCGGGGAGGTGCACGCCATCGTTGGCGAAAACGGCAGCGGCAAGAGCACGATGGCCAAGATCATGTCGGGCGTTTTGCACCCGGACGCAGGCAAGGTCACGATCCTGGGTGAAAAGGTTGCCTCGCCCGTCGACGCCAAGCGGGCCGGCCTGACCACCATCTTCCAAGAAGTCCTGGTTGCTGACGAGGCTAGCGTATTCGAGAACCTCTATGTCGGTCGTGACGGTGTCTTTCGTTCGCAGTCGACCGGCGATCGGCGGAGCGAAGCAGCTGAAATCCTGGCGCGGCTCGTTGGAAAATCCGTAGACCTCGATCAACTGGCAGGCAGCCTGCCGCTCAGCATCAAACAGTGGATCGTCATCGCACGGGCTATTCTTCGCAGGCCGCAGGTGCTGATCCTCGACGAATCTTCGGCCGCGCTCGACCTCGACTCGACCCTCCGGCTCCACGCGGAAATCGACCGCCTTCGTGCCGAGGGCGCGACGATCCTCATCGTAACCCACCGGATCGCGGAACTCGTGCGTATCGCCGACCGTGCGACGATCCTGCGTGATGGGATAACTGTCGGTACGCTCGGAAAGGATGAGATTACCGAGGAAAACCTGCTGTCCATGATGACGCCGGCAGATCGGCGCGCCAGCGATGCGACAGAATACGCCTCCCGAAAGAAGGCGCTATCGGCCCCTCTCATACTAACCGCGACGGGTCTCGCCGCGCACAGGTCGGCGCGCCTATTCGATTTCGACCTTCCCAAGGGGAGCATCGTCGGCGTAGCCGGGCTTGATGGGCAGGGGCAGGACGCTTTTATCCGCGTCTTGGCCGGCATCATCCAGCCGTTCGGTGGCGAGGTGAAGGTCCGCTCGGTTGATACGGACAAGATGATCGCGCTGCAATCGCTCGACGATGCGGCGAAGCTCGGTGTTTCCTACGTCTCCGGGGATCGCAAGCGCGAGGGTATCTTCCCGCAACAAAGCATCTTCGAAAACCTCGCCATCGGTGTCTACAGGAAGACGCTCGGACCCCTGGGCGTGATCCGCAAGCCCACGCTGAAATCCATGTTTAAGCGCGAAGTGGATCGTCTGCGCATCAAGATCGGCAGCCCGTCGAACAGGATCACCTCACTGTCGGGCGGCAACCAGCAGAAGGTGCTTATCGGGCGCGCCTTCGCAAACGATCCCCAAGTCATCCTCCTGAATGACCCCGCGCGCGGTGTCGATCTCGGCACTAAGCGTGACCTCTACCGGGAGTTACGTCTGTTCGCTGAAAAAGGCGGCAGTGTCATCTACGTCTCGAGTGAGATCGAGGAGTTCATCGGGTTTGCCGATCGCGTCGACGTGTTCTTCGGGGGAACGTTGTTTCGATCCCTGACCGGCGAGGAAATCGCCGAGGCACCAATCCTCGCCGCTATGTTCGGGAAAGCCCGGGACGCTTCCGTTGATTTCGATCTGGAAAGGACCGCATGATGTCCGTAACCGCTTTCCGTCAAGTCACGCAGGACCGCTCGTTGTTCGTTCCGGCCGGGCTTTTCCTCGTCCTCCTTTGCGCTGTCGCCTTCCGGGGCCAGGGTCTGTTCACGAACAATGGTCTGGCCGGAGCCATTCTGGTTGCAACGCCGCTGATCCTGACCACGCTCGCGATAACACCGATCGTCATGGCGGGCCGCGGAGCGGTGGACCTTTCCGTGGGCCCGCTCATGGGCTTCGTCAACGTCACGCTCATTACGTGGCTGGTCGGCAACGGCATCACGCACCCGTTGGCCATCATTGCCTGGGCGGTGGGATTGGGAGCAGCGTTCCAGCTGGTGCAAGCACTTGTGATCATCTATGTGCGCGTCGCGCCCATCATCGTCACGCTCTCCGGTTTCCTCGTTCTGTCGGGCGTCAACCTGATGGTCATGTCGCGTCCCGGCGGTGTCGCTCCAGACTGGATGCTAAGCTGGGGCGCGGGAACGAGCATATTTTCGCCTGTCCTGTTGCTTCTGCTCGGCGCTTTCGCAATCTGGGGCGTCCTGAGGGGCACGATGTTTTACCGCAACCTGCGGATGACAGGCGCTGACGAGCGGATGGCCTATACCAGCGGTGTGCAGGTCGACGTCGTGCGCATCATCGCCCATACGGTCGGCGGCGTTTTTGCCGGGCTGGCCGCATTGAGCTACACCGCGCTGATCTCATCCGGCGACCCGACCCAGGGCAGCACCTACACGCTGCAAGCGGTGACGGCGCTGGTCCTTGGCGGAGCTAGTCTCTCCGGGGGCCGCGGCGGTGCGCTCGGCTCGACGCTCGGCGCGATCAACATGTTCCTCATCTCGTATCTTCTGTCCACTTTCAACTTCGGGACGGTTTCCGGCTTCGTCACGCAAATGGCCTTTGGCCTGATCCTCGTTGGGTCACTTCTCGTGAACGTCTTCGTCATCAGCCGCCGCACTGTCGCGTGAGGAGTAAGGAAATGATCTCCACTGTCTTGAACACAGAAATCGGCGCGACCCGTGGCGCCAGCCCTTTGCGCAAGCACAAGAGTATTTCGATCGGCTTCTGTCTCCTTGCGTGTCTGCTCATTCTTGGAGCCCTGCTCGTGCCGGGCTTCGTGTCGCCGCAGAACGCGCGATCGATCCTCCTTCTCGCCGCCTTCCTTGGGCTGGCGTCTGTTGGGCAGACGCTCTGCGCGCTCGTTGGAGCGCTGGATCTTTCCATCCCATACATCATCGGTGGCGCCAATATCCTGCTTCCAAGCCTCATGGTGGCGGGTCTTCCCGCCCCCGTCGCCATGATCGTCGTGCTTCTCCTTGGCATTTTGGTCGGGGCTTGCAACGGCGCCCTCAGCTTCCGGCTGCAGGGTCAGGCGCTGATCATGTCGCTCGGTCTTGGTTTTGCCGCCGTCGGGGCGGTCCAGATCTACACCTCGCTCGGATCGCAGTTCGGCGGTACCGTCTTTGCGCCCGTCCCCGGATGGCTTCGCAACCTTTCGGCGTTCAATGGCAGGTTCTTCGGTCTGCCGTTTCCACCGGTTATCGTCATATGGGCTTTCATCGCCGTCGCTCTGGGCTGGATAATGCACAACACCTGGTTTGGCCGGAGCCTCTATGCTGTTGGCGGGAGCCGCACGGCCGCCGCCCGCCTCGGAATCTCGGAATTCAAGATCTGGACAGTGATTCACAGCGTCAGCGGGGCGATGTCGGCACTCACCGGAATGCTGCTCCTCGGTTTCTCCGGCGGCGGTTTTGTCGGGGTCGGTGATCCCTATCTGTTCACCACCGTGGCGGCGGTCGTTATCGGCGGAACGTCTCTTCTAGGCGGTGCCGGCGGGTATGGAGCGACGGTCCTCGGCGTCCTCGTCCTTACTGTCCTGACCTCGCTTCTCGTCGGCCTGGGGCTCAGTTTCCCGGCACAACAGGCCGTCGTAGGGCTGCTGATCGTCCCCATGGTCGCGATCTACGCCCGCTCACCACACATCCGTAATCAGATTTGAACGTTGCATCGAAAGGAATACCAATGGCTATCTCCACCGCTCTACTGGATCGCCTGAAAGACCCCTCCCTGGTACGCGAGGAAATGCTGGTAGGAGGCGACTGGCGAAAAGAGGGCGCGAGCGGCAAGACGATCCAGGTCCACAATCCCTCGACCGGGGACGTGATTGCGAGCCTCCCGAGCGCAGGACTCCAGGACGTCCGCGAAGCCATCGACGTCGCCAAACTCGCCCAGAAAAAGTGGGCCGCACGATCGGGCAAGGAACGTGCCGGCGTCATGCGGAAGTTCTTCGACCTCGTCACGGCCAACACCGAGGACCTCGCGATCATCCTGACGTCCGAGATGGGCAAGCCTCTAGCCGAGGCACGCGGAGAGGTCGCCTACGGCGCTTCCTACATTGAATGGTTCGGGGAAGAAGCCAAGCGCGTTTACGGCGACACCATTCCGGGGCATCAGGCCGACAAGCGCCTGATAGTCATCAAACAGCCCGTCGGCGTGGTGGCGGCCATCGCGCCCTGGAACTTTCCTTCCGCCATGGTCTGCCGCAAGATCGCCCCGGCGCTGGCATCCGGCTGCGCCATCATCTTCAAGCCGGCCGCCGAAACCCCATTGTCGGCCCTTGCTCTTGCCATACTCGCTGAGCGCGCGGGAATACCCGGCGGCCTGTTCAGCGTCCTGCCGACAGACAACGCCCGGATGTTCGGTGAAGAAGTCTGCTCGAACCCCGTCGTCAAGAAGCTGACCTTCACAGGGTCTACCGAGGTCGGCCGCATCCTGATGGCGCAGGGCGCACAAAAGATCATGAAGCTCAGCCTCGAACTCGGCGGCAACGCTCCCTTCATCGTCTTCGACGATGCCGACCTCGACGAGGCCGTGGAAGGAGCGATGCTGTCCAAGTTCCGCAATGCCGGCCAGACCTGCGTTTGCGCCAACCGTCTCTACGTCCAGAGCGGGGTCTACGACCGCTTCATAGAGAAACTCGCGGCGCGGGTTTCCGCGCTCAAGGTCCTTGACGGGTTCGAGGATGGAGCCACCATCGGTCCGCTGATCAACGACGATGCGGTGGCGAAGCTCTATAGTCACATCGATGACGCGGTCGGTAAGGGTGCGAAGATCGTTGTGGGCGGCGCAAGGGACGAGCGTGGTGGCACCTTCGTCCAGCCGACGCTTCTCTCGGAAGCCACGAAGGAAATGAAGGTCGCACGAGAGGAGACCTTTGCGCCGCTCGCTCCTGTCTTCAGGTTCAAAACGACGGAAGAGGTCATTGAACTGGCCAACGACACAGAGTTCGGTCTCGCCGCCTACTTCTACGCCAACGACCTTCGAAACGTCTGGAAGGTTACGGAGGCCCTGGAGTACGGGATGGTCGGCGTCAACACGGGCCTGATCTCCACGGAGGTTGCACCGTTCGGCGGCGTCAAGCAGTCGGGGTTCGGCCGCGAGGGCTCGAAATACGGCATGGATGACTTCCTTTCCATGAAATACGTCTGCATGGGCGGCATACAGTCATAGTCCAACGGCTGGTGGTGGGTCTTAAGGCTCGCCACCAGCAAGGTTTGAGCTCGTCACGGAAGCCCGATGACACATTCTGCAGAAGGCGGGGAGAGTCTTGGTCAAGACCGCGCCGACAGCCTTCAAAACGAGGCGGCCGACCGCGAGCAGGACCCGGCCGATCACGCTGCCCAGGCGAACGTCGAGGGCAGAACGGCAATGGAACGTCGGAACGTGCGGAGAGAGGCAGGGGCGAGACTCGCCTTTGTCGTGGGTCTGTCTGCTTAAGGCTTCCGTTGGCCCAACGCCTGATGACCCATCTCGAAAGTTTCGTTGGTATTTTTCGACGGGACGGAGAAAGCGCGCCACTGGCCACTCGCTGGCAAGATCATCGCCGATTGTCTGGCATTTTGCTGGTGGCACGTCGACGCAAGGCGCACGTGTCGGGGGACGCTCGGCCTGCCGGCCCGAGTGCTCTTATGGCCCAAGGGCAGCATCAGTTGAATGACGTGCGGTCGTCAACTGCCGCAAGGCCTTGATGAGGGGGTCACGGATCGCCGAGAAATTGCGCCGTCGCAGACTAATATTTTGACCTGGAAGAGCCCACTACCGTTACCGCGACCTGGTCGCGTTGCAATGATGAAACGGGGTTGCGCCTCACACCTGCGTTCCAGAGTGTCCGGGCGAGACCGTGACGACCACGGCCCCGCCGGACGTTGCCTTGGGAGGCTGACTTCTGGACAATGTTCGTGACGAGAGCTTAGTGCTTCATGCGCAGGATTGGCTTGATGACCTTGCCGCTCTCGGAATCGGCCATTGCCTCGTTGATCTGGTTGAGATCGTAGAACTGGACGAGCTTGTCGAACGGGAACCGTCCCTGCTGCCAGTATTCGATGAGCTCGGGTATGAATTTGGAGGGAATGCTCTGGCCTTCGACCACACCGACGAGCGTACGGCCGAACAGAAAGTTGCCGATATCGACGATCCCTTCCGTTCCGAGCGCGGACGATCCGACCAGTCCACAGGTTCCTGGGGTGCCGAGGCAATCGACCGCCTGGCGAAACACCTTCGGCGAGCTCGTGCATTCGAGACTGAAGTCTGCGCCTTCGGGAATGATTTCCCTGATCGCCTTGACGCTATCCCTATTGCGGGCGTTTATGATGTGGGTTGCACCCAGTTCAATCGCCAGTTCGAGACGTTCATCGTTAAGGTCGATCACGATAATGGTCGAGCATCCGGCAATCTTCGCCGCCATGACGGCTGCCATGCCGACCGCACCCGCGCCGAACACTGCAATGGAAGATCCCGGTTGGGGCTTGAGGCAGTTGAGAACCGCTCCGGCGCCAGTTTGCAGCCCGCAGCCCAGCGGTCCCATGAGTTCGAGGGGAACATCTTTGGAAACCCTGACCGCATTGCGCTCGCTGGCGATGGCATAGGTGGCGAAAGAAGACTGCTCGAAGAAGCACCCGCTGATCTGGGTACCGTGTGAATCATGTAGCGGGCAACTGCCATCCGGCCGGGTGCCACGGAAATTTCTGCCGAAAAAGTCTTCACAATAATAAGGCGTGCCTCCCCGGCACTTCTCGCATTTCCCGCAATATGCGTAGCTTAGAGCCACGTGGTCGCCGGGCGAAAGCTCTTTTACATCGGCCCCGACCACTTCCACGACGCCGGAGCCTTCATGGCCGAGAACCACGGGCTGCGGTACGTCATATCCTTGGTCGCGAACAACCATGTCGGTGTGGCAGACACCGCTCGCCACGATCCGGACGAGGATTTCGTCGGGGCGAGGTTGATCGATACCGATGCACTCCAGAACAAGAGGCTTTGCCTTTTCGCGCGAAATTGCAGCGTATGCTTCTTTCATAAAATGACTCCATCAGTGCGCGCTCGGCCGGTAGGTGACACTTGTAGGCGTTCGCAGACAATCAGTCAATTATCTTCAGTGAACCAAAATGGTCGCTGAGGCCATCCCAGCCCGCTACACGGACATGTAAAGAGAAAAATCGATGTAATATCAATTGCTTCCTCAGGGTATTCGGCCGATCTAGATCTTGGTCCGAATTGTTGGCTGTCTTAAAACTGGAATTCGCTTGACAGATTGACTGATTCAGAAGTGGCATTCATCGAACGCGCCGGCTGACGGTGGTGCCCGTATTTCCTGCCTCGCGGCCTCGCTTTCCGGGTGATGGTAGCGATTATGGCTCCCAACTTCCTTTTTATGAACCTCGCCGGCGAGGCGCGGTCTCCTCTGGTTCCTGTTGGCGTGCTCGTGGGTGAGGTGACGGGCGGCTGCTTTGTCTTATTGCTATATCGAACCAAGCAGCAATAAAAGAATAAAAAAATCAGTATGATAACACAGAAGACACGTCAAAAAGCTGAAATTCAATATAGTTTATTGACAGATTGTCTGCTTATTCATAATGATGCGATCTGCCGTTTGTGGGGAGAATTCAGCGATGTCTGGAGGATAGCGGCGCTCCAGATCGCAGACAAAATGACCACGTTGGGTGGCAAGAGGAGGAGAATTTCGATGAAAAGACGTACATTCCTACAGACGGGCAGTGCCTTGATTGCAGCTGGCGCGTTCGGAATACCGGGCATCCTGCGGGCAGAGGATACGATCACCCTGCTGCCCGACACTTGGCCGTCCGAAGGGGAAAACCCCGTCGTCGACGCTGGTAAGTTTGCCAAGTCAGGTCCCTGGAAGATTGGTCACAGCCACTATGGCCTGGCCGGTTCGACGCACACCTATCAAACCGCATTCGAGGCCGAATACGAAATCAGCAGGAACAAGGCCCGTGTCGGCGACTATCAATTCCGAAGCGCCGACCTCAACGCCTCAAAACAGGTCGCCGACATCGAGGATCTGATCGCACAAAAGGTAGATGCAATCATCATTGCGCCGCTTACGACAGGCTCGGCCGTGGAAGGCATCAGGAAGGCGAAGGCTGCCGGCATTCCGACGGTCGTCTATCTCGGTCGCGTCGACACCGACGAATTCACGGTGCAGGTCCAAGGCGACGACTTCTACTTTGGCCGGGTGATGGCGCAGTTCCTGGTCGATAAGCTCGGCAACAAGGGAAAAGTGTGGGTGCTGCGTGGCGTCGCCGGACATCCGATCGATGCTGATCGTTACGCCGGGGCGATCGAGGTCTTCAGCAAGTCCGGTCTCCAAATCACCTCAACCCAGCACGGCAGCTGGTCCTACGAGGACTCAAAGAAGATAGCCGAAAGCCTCTATCTGTCTGATCCGGATGTCGCCGGGGTCTGGACTGACGGCGCGAACATGTCGCTCGGGGTCTTGGACGCGCTGCAGGAAGCCGGGGCTTCCACCATTCCACCGATCACGGGAGAAGCGCTCAACGGTTGGATGCGTCGTTGGAATGACGAAAAGCTCTCTTCGATTGGGCCCATTTGCCCTCCGGCTCTTTCGACGGCAGCCCTGCGTGCGGCCTTCGCGCTTCTCGAAGGCAAGCCGATCCAGCGCAACTGGACCAACCGGCCCAAGCCGATCGTCGACGACAATCTTGCACAGTTTTACCGCTCCGATCTCACGGACGCTTACTGGGCTCCGACAGAAATGCCGAATGAGAAGCTCCTCGAGTACTTCAAGGCCTGACGCATGGAGGGCGCGGACAAAGCGCGCCCTCTTCACCCTCGCAGATGGAAGTGTTCATGAGTATGCTTGTCGAGATGGTCGGCATAAACAAGTCCTTTGGTGCGGCCAAAGTCCTGTCGAATGTTCAATTTTCGCTTGAACGCGGCTCCGTCCACGCATTGATGGGCGAGAACGGGGCGGGAAAATCCACGCTGATGCGAATTCTGGCCGGCGTCTATCAACAGACCGCTGGACGCATCCGTCTGCGAGGAGAAGAGGTGACCTTCCGTTCCCCCAAGGAAGCGCGTCTCGCCGGGGTGTCGACAGTGTTTCAGGAGTTCACCCTCATCCCCAATCTCACGGTCGCCGAAAACATGTTTCTTGGACACGAACCGCGGCGTGCCGACGGGTCGATAGACACCGCCGAGGTCGTCGAGCGATCCCGCAAGCTGCTTGTCGACGTTTTCCCTCAACTGGACGCCACGGCGATTGTGGAAACGCTGACGGTTGCCCAGCAGCAGGCAGTGGAAATCGCCAAAGGTCTGACATCCAATGCCGATGTCTTCATTTTCGATGAACCGACCGCGGCACTAAACTCGACGGACGTCGCTCATCTCTTCAAGGTCATCCGCGATCTGAAGGCGCAAGGGAAGGCTGTCGTCTACATCTCGCATCGGATGAACGAGGTGTTCGAACTGTGCGACACCATCACCGTCATGAAGGATGGGGCTTGGGTAAAGACAGCCAGGGCAGAAGACTTCAATCTCCAAACGCTTGTGGCAAACATGGTTGGACGCGAGCTTCAGAATTTCTTTCCGCCGAGGGCGCAGACCATTGGGTCGCCGATGCTCGACGTGGCAGGGCTTCGTCTCAATGACCATGGCCCGCCAGTCGGTTTTTCCGTACGCACGGGCGAGATCATCGGACTGGCCGGGCTGGAAGGCCAGGGGCAGCGCGAAATCATGCGTGCGGTCGTCGGGGTCGAAACCGCCGCAGTTGTGACCGTCCGGCGTCGCCGCGACGATAGCATGATCGGTGTGAACGTATCCTCCGGCTTTTCGAGTGCGATCTCAGCCGGCATTGGTTTCATTCCTGAAGACCGCAAGCAGGAAGGCTTATTTCTTCGGCTTCCGATCTACGATAACATCGCACTTGGCAAGCAGTTGAACCGGAACATGGCGAGCGTTGCATGGCGTTCCATCTCCAGGGTTCACGATGTCATAAAGTCGCTCCGTGTTGCGGCTGCCGACCCAGCCTCGCCCGTCGGCAAACTTTCGGGCGGAAACCAGCAAAAGGTCCTTCTTGGCCGCTGGCTGCTTTCGGGGGTTGATATCCTTGTCATCGAGGAGCCGACACGTGGCGTCGATGTCGGCGCTAAAGCGGAAATCTATAAGCTCCTTCGCGATTTTGCCGATCGTGGCGGTGCAGTGATCGTCTCGTCACGCGAGCACCCCGAACTGATCGGGCTCTGTGACAACATCCTGGTCGTTCACGACAAAAAGATCGTCGGACAGATGCCCGCGCTTGATGCCACAGAGGAAACCATCCTGGGAACCGCACTCGGTTCGAACTCCGCGCACGATCCGCGCGCCGCTGTTCATTGAGGAGGATACATGAATACCGTCGCAAAGTTCCTGAAGGCACCCTATAGGGCGGGTGCGATCCGGCTGTCGATCGGGACGCTATTCGTGCTGGTGGTCGCCTCGGTTATCCTGCTTCCACAATTTCTGGCGCCGGAGAATCTGTCGAACCTGCTGGCCCAATCCACTGTTCTTGTTATTTCTGCGCTAGGCCAGACCTTTGTGATCCTGACGGGCGGCCTAGACGTTTCCGTTGGTTCGATCATCAGCGTGACGACTACGATCATGACACTCGACATGCCCGAGGTTGTCCGTGTCATGCTTTGCATTGCGGTTGCGATCGCATTCGGATTGTCGAATGGCTACGGCGTAGCCAGGCTCAACGTCCATCCGATCATCATGACCCTGGCAACCATGGGTATCGGCCAGGGATTGGCGCTTATCATTCTTCCTATCCCCGGCGGGAAGGTGCCCGAATGGCTTTCGGCGTCAGTCGCGGGTTCCGTTGGGCCCGTGCCAAACTCGCTGCTCTGGCTGATCGTCGCCACGTTCGTTGCTGCCTGGTTGCTTTATCGCAGACCGTTTGGCCTTTACCTGTTCGCTTCGGGTGGTAACGACTTCAATGCCCGCATGAATGGCGTCCCGGTCGAGCGCACAGTCATCAAGGCCTACATCCTGTCGGCGCTATTTGCTTGCGCTGCCGGGATGTTCCTCGCAGGTCGCCTTGCCTCGGGCGATCCCAAGGGGGGCGCCACATTCGGAATTGAATCCGTTACCGCAGCAGCGCTCGGGGGTGTTCACCTGGCTGGCGGTATCGGCAGCATCCTCGGCACTGTAGCCGGCGCGGCTATCCTCGGCATCGTCAACAACGTGATGAACCTCGCTAACGTCTCGGCATTCCTCCAGTCGGTCGTGAAGGGCCTTCTGCTGCTAGCACTCGTCGTCTCACAGCGTCGCAAAACGATCGGACTTTGAAAGAGATGGACCTCTCGATGACCACAACGGATGCGAAAATTGAGACGCCATCGCGCACTCTCACCGCCAGGCGCATACTTTCCTGGGTGCTCGGTTTGCCCCCGGCATATTACGTGCTCGCAATCCTGATCGCTGTGGCCCCCGCTGTAAGCGCGACGCTGATCAATCCAAACTATTGGTTCGTGATCCTGAAACAGTCAGCGCCGCTTGGGATCGCGGTGCTGGCGCAATCTCTTGTCATGCGGGTGCGTTCTATTGATCTCTCGGTCAGTGGCGTGTTTGCTTTTTCGATCTATCTCGCCAGCTCCGGGCTCCTCAACAGTTACCCGCCCTTCGTCACGGTCCTGATGCCGATCGTCATCGGCCTTGCCGTCGGTCTGATCAACGGCGCCCTCGTGGCCTATGTCCGCGCCTCCGCGGTCATCGCGACGCTGAGCGTATCGGCGATCCTCATCGGGATCATCCAATTCATGAGTTCGGGCCGTGCACCGGGTTCGACACCAAGCTGGCTTCGCGTCCTGACGAGCGGGAACATCTACGGCCTGTCTTACTCCGTGATCGTCTGGATCGGGATTTCCGTTCTCGTCGCATTAGCGTTCCGCTTCTTGATCCTCGGGCGCTACTTCCGCGCTGTCGGCGACAATCCGAGGGCGGCGGAGATAACAGGCATACCTCTGGCCCGCACGATTTTTGTCTCCCATACACTTGCGGGCACGCTGACAGGCATCGCCGCCCTGGTTCAGGTGTCGGCTCTGGCCGTTGGCACGATCAAGCCCGGCTTCGACACCTTCATGAACGCTCTCGCCGCGACGATCCTCGGTGGGGTGACGTTCGGCGTCGACCGCGGTGGCGTCGCGGGGCCTTTCGTGGCGGTCGTCGCCTTCAGTTTCCTCTTCGCGATGTTGACGGTGTTCGGCATCCAGGAGCCCGGCAAGCTGATCGTCCAGGGCGGGATCATCGCGCTTGCTGCGATCATTTACGGAGCACGCGTCGGTCGCGTCTAGCCGCAAGGATCTGCCAAACAGGTCATTCCCGGTGTCAACGCGGGAGAATGCAGGAGATAAGAATGGTGAAGATAACGGCGGCCGTGGCCGCAAAACCGAAAGCTCCGCTTGAGTTTCGTGAACTTGAGCTGGCGGATCCAGAAGGCAATGAAATTCTCGTGCGGACGGTCGCCACGGGGATCTGCCATACCGACCTGTTGCTCCGTGATGGGATATTTGGGCCTCCCGCCCCGGTCATACCAGGACATGAAGGTGTTGGTATCGTCGAGGCCATCGGGGCGGACGTCCAAGGTTTAAGGGTGGGCGACCACGTTGCGCTCAGCCAGAGTTCATGTGGCTTCTGCGGCGATTGCCGGCGCTCTCACCCGATGAACTGCCAGAACTACACCCAGTACAATCTGACGGGGCTTCGTCCGAACGGCAAGAAGGCCTTGCTGTGTGATGAAGTCGGCATCGGCAGCAACTTTGTCGGCCAGTCATCCTTCGCGACCCATGTCCTGGCGACTGAAAACAACGCCGCGCAGCTTCCCAAGGATTTCGACCTGACGAATGCGGCCCCGCTCGGTTGCGGCATGGCAACGGGAGCAGGTACCGTCATCAACGCCATGAAGCCGGAGATCGGTCAAACCATTGCCGTGTTCGGCGCGGGAGCGGTCGGCATGGCTGCGGTGATGGCCGCCAAGGTCCGGCGGTGCAGCAAGATCATCATCATCGACCTGAACGAGCAGCGTTTGGCCATGGCTGAGACGTTGGGCGCGACCCACGCTATCAACGGCAGGGACCCAGACGTCGTGGAGCAGATCCACGCCTTGACGGGCGGCGGTGCCGATTTTGCGATCGACGCCGTGGGTATCGTTCCCGTCATCCTGAACACGATCAAATGCACGCGGGCAGGGGGTCATGTCGTCCTCCTCGGGCTCGACGCGCTCGGCAAGGATATTCCAATCCCGCTGGACCTCATGGTCTTCAACCGGAAAATTCAGGGTGCCATCCTCGGGGATCAGATCCCGCAGCTCTTCATCCCCCAACTGGTCGAACTAAACCAGGCCGGCCTGTTTCCGTTCCAGAAGCTGATCACAAAGTACCCGTTCGAGAAAATCAACGAGGCCATCGCCGATGCCGAAGCTGGCCGCGTGATCAAGCCCGTCATCGTCTTCAATAGGAGCTTCCCACATGCCATCGAGCAAGTCCGACGAACAGCATCTCATCGTTGAGTTTAAAACATCGACGCGTAACCGGGACCGTGTCAACACACTGCTCCAGGAGTTTGTCGGCCCTGCCCGCGAGGAAGAGGGCTGCCTTTACTACAATCTCTACCAGCGCTCCGACGAGCCGAATACGTTCTTCATTCTCGATGGTTGGGCAAACGAGGAGGCAGCCGCGCGTCACGGAGAATCTGCGAACGTCAAGCGTGTTCTCGAACCGCTGCTTCCGTTGCTGGTAAGCCCCCCTTCCATCATTGTGAGCAGTCGCATCAGCGACTGAGCTTGCGATCGTGCAACACCGAAGGACGCGCTTCGATCCGAGGCGGGTTTTTTTCCAAAGGCTCGCGGGAGGACGAAATGGAGCATCGAGTTGTCATCGTGGGAGGCGGTTTCGCCGGCCTCCAATTGGCCAAGGATCTCAAATGTCCAAACCTTTCGATCACGATCGTCGACAGACGCAATCATCACCTGTTCCAGCCGCTGCTCTATCAGGTCGCAACGACCGTCCTGGCAACCTCCGAGATTGCCTGGCCCATTCGCGCGGTCTTCCGTGGAAGGAAAGATGTCACAACGCTTCTTGGCGAGGTCGTGGGCGTCGATGTCGAGAAGCGGCTTGTCTCGCTCAAGGGCGGTCATGCCATTCCCTACGATACCCTTGTTCTCGCAACAGGGGCCCGTCACGCGTATTTCGGCCGGGATGAATGGGAGCCTTTCGCGCCCGGACTGAAGGCGTTGGAAGACGCCACCACCATCCGCCGTCGTCTTCTCCTGGCGTTCGAAAAGGCGGAGCTGGAAACCGATCCCCAAGCGCGGGCCGCAATGCTGACCTTCTCGATAATCGGCGCCGGACCGACAGGCGTCGAGATGGCCGGGATCATCGCCGAACTGGCTCAAAGGACGCTTGTCGAGGAATTCAGAAACATCGATACGACTTTGGCGCGTATTCTTCTTGTAGAGGCAGGACCGCGTGTTCTGCCTGTTTTCCACGAGGCGTTATCGCAATACGCCGAGCGATCCCTTGCGTCGATGGGCGTCGAGGTTCGCACGGGACGGCCGGTAACCGACTGCACCGAGGAAGGTATATCGATCGGGGACGAGTTCGTCCCGAGCCGTACGGTCATATGGGCGGCGGGCGTGCAGGCATCCAAGGCCGCCGTATGGGTCGGGGCGGAGACAGATCGAGCAGGGCGGGCTATCGTGCAGCCCGACCTCACGATCTCAGAACACCCGGAGATCTTCGTTGTCGGCGATACCGCGAGCGTTAAGACCGGCGAGGGAATGCCGGTTCCTGGTATCGCTCCTGCCGCAAAGCAGCAGGGAAAATACGTCGCCCAGGTGATCAAGGCCCGCCTTAAGCAGCGCTCAGCGCCGCTTCCCTTCAAGTACAGGCATCTTGGTAATCTTGCCACCATAGGGCCAAGCTCCGCGGTGATCGATTTCGGCAGGCTTCGGCTCAAGGGCTCCATCGCCTGGTGGATCTGGGGCTTTGCCCACATCTACTTTTTGATCGGAACACGGAGCCGCATGGCGGTCGCGCTGAGCTGGCTTTGGGCATTTACCTCCGGACACCACTCTGCCCGCCTTATTACCCAGAAGGAGACGCTGAAGGACGAGGTCTAGCAGGGATTTATCAGTGACGTGGCGGAAGCACGCCACGCTTTCGTGGGCATTGCGCGGAACGACCTTGTCACCTGCAGCTATTGAAGGAACGAAACATGAGCGAGTTTTTGAAAGACAGCATTATCATTCCACCGACCTCGACCGTGGAACGCGAGAATGGCGAGTGCCTATCTGAAGGCCAGTCTGCAATAGACGTTGACGCGCTCGACGATGCTGCGCGTGCAAGCGTTGAGGGCCAAACGAATGCCATACGCGTCAGAGAGCCGCGTGTGAAAGCGTAGGACTTTCCGGAAAGATGCCGTTCCCCAGAGACATCCATGGGCTGTTCCATGGAAGGTCCAACTGTGGCACGGCGAGACCAAACCGGCGCGCGCCAAAGACCTCGTGAAACCGGATCGATGGATTGTCCGTCGATCATCTTCCATGTCCTCTTGGCTTGGGGTCGGAGAGGCGGGAGACAACGTAATTTGGAGATAAGTGTGTGGTGGTCTCCCTGTTGAGATACGAACGAGTTGCTAGATCTCACGGTTTCACACATGGACCGTTTTCCGCGTGAAACCAGGATCTAAGACTCACAACGCTTGCCGGACACCGCCGACGGAAGGGTTTATCGAAGGAGGACAAACCGATGCCGGCTCTCATGCAGGCAAAGTATGCGTGTTGGTGGGCGCGTCAAACCCGGTCGGTTTCTGTCTTGCGCAGTCTTTCCTCGAAACTGGCTACCGTGTCGCCGTAGGTGACCTCGACCCTTCAGACTTCAGTTCTTTAACCGCAGTCTCGGGGACGAATTTGTTTCCGGTTAAGGTCAATTTGAATAGGGACGTGTATGTCAATTCAATGGTCGATCAGGTCTACCTACGCTGGAGCCGGGTCGATATTCTGGTGAACATAGCCTTCCGTCGCCGTGAATGCGCCGAACCGCTTTCCGCTACGGATCTTGGGCTTGATGCCGTCTCCAACCTGATAAGGGTGACAAGTGCTTTCGGCTCCCGCCTCCAGGGAGAGGAACTCGCTGTTGTGAATATCGCCTGGTTCGACGAGAAGTCGCTGCTAGAGGCCGACCGCGAAGCTGTGCTCCAAGCGGCCTTACGAACTACGACGAGTGCGATGGCGAAGAAGTATTTCGACTCGGGGCTTCGTATAAACGCTGTTCATACCAGAAATGCGCGTTCTACATCTTACGTTCAAAGTGAGACGCTTAGGACACTTGTTCAAGCTGTCCAATTCCTCGCAAATCCAGAACTGTCTGGAAAGCTCACGGGGAACGTCCTGCACATCGACCTGAAACCTGACGATAGTCCTTTCCGACGATAATTCGAGAAGACATTAACCTGTCGTTAAGGTTGATAGTTTGAGCGTCAATTCGACGTGGAAATCCTAACAAGATGTAAAGCACTTTGCATTTCCGCAGTCGAACTTTCTTCCTCTTCGTTTAGGTCGAATAACTAAAACTCCAGAAATGGGTGGCAGTGCCCGCTTTAGTCATCTGGAGGTTTTATGTTCGTCGATCGCTTGCTATCCGCTTTCAGCATCAGAGCGAAAGTCTTATTAGTACTGGTGCCGCTGGTCATGATCCTGGCGGCCGTCGGTGTCGTGAGCCTACAGGCGACCGGATTGCTGCAATCTCGCCTTCGGCTATCGAGCGAAGTTCTCGAGACTTTGAGCGGATTTCGGGACGTCTCTGAGAGCATGAACCGGTTTTTGGCGCAGAGTTCTACGGAGAACCGTGATGAGGCCCTGGCAAGTCTAAGGGGGCAGGGCGCCACGATGCTGTCGCTTCAGGAAGTCGCCACTGACGTTGGTAGTGACACTCGTGCTCTTGAAAGCAGTGAGTCCGCAATGTCCGCGATTTCTGACAGCATGGACCGCATGTGGTCCCTGCACAACGATGAGCTGTCCATTCGTCGTGACGTTGCCGCAAGCTTGACCGAGATCAAGCAGGTCGCGGCCGACCTGAAGCTGGCCGCGGTTAAAGTCCGTGCGCAGGTCCGCAACCAGGAAAACTCTGGCAAAACGATGCTCAGAGAGGCTACCCGCTCAATCGACACGGCGGCAATTATGCAGCGGTTGTCGGAAAATTTGGTGAATCTGCCGGCCAGCGCGATGCAAACCCCCGAGGCACAGCAACAGGCGCTCATGATCAAAAAGGCGATGAAAACCGTCAAGCGCGTCGTTGCAACGGGCGATGGTGGACAAGCAGTCGCAAACTTGGAACAGGCAATCTCCAGCGTCGTCGCCAATTCCGGGCTGGATAGCGCTTTCCTTCACAGCCTAGGGATCGACCTTAGTGCGTTTGCCCCGCGACTGCGAGATGACGCCATACAGCATATGATCGAGGGAACCCAAGCAGTTCGAGCCTTGGATAAGCCATTGGCGGAATCGGAGACGCTCATTGCGGCAGTGGCATCGGTAGGCCAGGATGCCGATTCGATAGAAATTGAGATAAACAACCTGTTGCGGGCGGCCAGCACTGAAAACCAGGAGCGACTCATTGAGCAGCTTACGAAACTGACTCGTGACACCGTAGCGGTTGGAGGCGTAGCCGGTTCATTGCCAGACTTCCCCAAAATGGAGGAGGTCCTCTACTTACAGGGGGATGCCATCGAACAGAATACCGAGAAGTTGGTCAAGATCGCGGAAGGGCGGCAGGCGCAATACGCAGAGGCGGATAAAACCGTCCAGTCGATATGGAAAAATCTCGTGTCGTTCGCGTCGACTCAGGAACATGACGCTCACCGGGAAAGTGATTTCGCCCGACTATTGTCCGCAGCTGCTACCGTCTCCGGTGTTTTGGTCGCCCTCTTGGCCGGAGCCGGCCTGATGGTGACATTGCGCGCTCCAATCGAACGGATCGCAAGGCGCATGCAGGGGCTAGCGACCGGTGATCTTCAATCAGACATCGTTGGCTGCCAGCGGAAAGACGAAATTGGCGATATGGCTCGCGCGCTTGAAGTTTTTCGCGGAAATGCGGTCTCGAAGCTCGAGGTTGAAGCCCGCGCGCAAGACGACCGTAAAACGGCTGATCAGGAGCGAACGGATCGTGAGTTTGAACGTGCTCAGCTTGAGAAAGAAGTGTCCAGCGCTGTACAAACACTCGGGGAGGCACTCTCTAGATTGGCGCGAGGAGACATCTCGCAGACCATCGACCGCCACTTCCATCCCAATCTCGAGCAACTGCGGCGTGACTTCAACCACTCACTGTGCGTCCTCAGGGAAACCGTGTCCCATATCGACGAAAACACCCAACAAATCAAATGGGGAACCGACGAACTTTTCAAAGCCTCTGATGATTTGTCACGACGGACTGAACGACAAGCTGCTTCTCTCGAAGAAACCGCAGCAGCCGTTGAGCAGGTGACTGCGACGGTGAGGAACTCTTCGGAGAATGCCTGCGAGACACAAGCGTTTGTTTCTGCAGTCAAGGAACATGCAGAGGGCGCGGCCATCATTGTAACTGATGCTATAAGCGCCATGGCACGAATTCAGGATGCATCTTACAAGATCGGTCAGATCATAGGATTGATCGATACCATTGCATTCCAGACGAACTTGCTTGCGCTGAATGCCGGCGTTGAAGCAGCTCGTGCCGGCGATGCTGGAAAAGGCTTCGCGGTAGTCGCACAAGAAGTGCGCGAGCTCGCCCAAAGATCGTCAGCCGCAGCGCTCGAGATCCGGCAGTTGATTTCAGAATCTTCGTCAGAGGTGGCCGTCGGTTCGGATTACGTCGGCAAGACCGGGGAGGCTCTGCACAGTATAGCGGCATCCATCGTGCAGATTTCTGATCGCATTGACCAGATTGTGAGTTCCAGCCGCGAACAAGCGACTTCGCTGGCCGAGATCAATAACAACGTCAATGTTCTTGATCAGGGGACGCAACAGAATGCAGCCATGGCTGAGCAGACAAACGCTGCAACGAAGACGCTTTCTGATCAGACTGTCGAACTCAGCGAACGGCTTGCTGGGTTCAAGTTGACAGATGACAGGCCAGCTCATCGGGTAAGTCTCGCTGCATAAGGCAGGCGTAGTGAGATTCGAAGCATGCCGATGGCGGGCCATGCCGCCATTCGATCGAATGAAAGTCACATACCCCAGCGCACGATTTCGCTTCGATGCGCCGGTCTCTCTCCTGGTAGCTCTTTGTCGCTCTCCGTCGCGCAGGATTCAGCACGGCCCGGGCCAACCTTAAGACAACGAAACTATCATCCAGTGCTCAGACTTTGAAAGGTGCCTATCCGTGTGTTTAAGCATGGAATGTTGACCCCTCTGGCGGGGTGATACTTATCCAATTTTGACCCCCCTTGGATTTCATCC
>NZ_NWSQ01000031.1 GCF_002531725.1 Rhizobium sp. L43 | reverse complement strand
CAAGGCAGTTTCGACCACAGCTCGCTGGAACCGGATTCCAAGATGAAGGAGTATGACGCGGGGCGTGCCTGGGTGCACGACTTTTACGAGAAGTCGAAGCTAACGGCTGATACGCCCGAGGACGTGGCGGGCGCAGTGCTTTTGGCGGCCACGGCCAAGCGCCATCGGCAACGTTACACCGTCGGCAAGGTCGCGTGGCAGATCAGCCTCCTGCGGCGTCTCATGCCTGCGACGTTGTTCGACAAGGCCTTGCGCCAGCAGTTCCGCCTCCCGGCCTGACTATCCCGCCGCTTGCCGACGCAACGCAGGGGGATGCGCATCAGGCGGCCCGGCAGGCCATGCTTCCCAACACCCGCCAGCAGCATGCCGCCGAACGCTATCGCGTCGCTGGATAATCTGCATCTACACTTCTCAATTTAACAGGAAGAAACAATGACGTTCAAAGCTTTACTCGCCTCCAAACATGGCGATACGCTCTCCACAGCGATCGTAGACCTAACCGAGGCCGACCTGATGGACGGCGACGTGACGGTCGCCGTGGATTACTCAACCGTGAACTACAAGGACGGGATGGCCGTAACCGGACGGCTCCCGGTGATCCAGACCCTTCCGCTCGTTCCCGGCATCGACCTCGCCGGAACGGTGGAAGCCTCCTCCCATCCTGATTTCAAGGTTGGCGACCGGGTGGTTGCCAATGGCTGGGGGCTGAGTCAGACCCATTACGGCGGATATGCGCAGAAGGCCCGGTTGAACGGCGATTGGCTCGTCAAGCTCTCCGAATCGCTTTCCACGAAGGATGCCATGGCCATCGGAACTGCTGGCTACACGGCCATGCTGTCTGTGCTGGCACTCGAACATGGCGGGATTACGCCCGATAGGGGCGACATCCTCGTGACTGGAGCCAATGGCGGCGTCGGATCGATCGCCATTGCACTGCTCTCGGGGCTCGGATACCGCGTCATCGCCTCCACGGGCCGTCTTGAAGAAACAGCCTATCTGCGGGAGCTCGGAGCCGCAGAGATCATAGATCGGAACACATTGTCGGAACCAGGAGCCCCCGTTGCGGCCGAACGCTGGGCCGGCGCAATCGACAGCGTCGGCAGTCATACGCTAGCAAATGTCCTGGCACAGACGAAGTATCGTGGTGTCGTGACCAGCTGCGGCCTTGCCCAGGGCCGTGACCTTCCCGCCACGGTGCTTCCGTTCATCCTGCGCAACATCACCCTTGCCGGCATCGACTCGGTCAATGCCCCGCAGGTGGTGCGTCTGGAAGCCTGGGCACGTCTCGCCCGCGATCTGGATCTCGCAAAGCTCGCGCGCACGACGACAGTCATCGGTCTGGCGCAGGTCCCTGGCGTCGCCGAGAGCATTCTGGGCGGGCACGTTCAGGGCCGCACGGTCGTCGATGTCAATCTTTAGGGTTGTCACGGAAAACCGGACTTCGTTTTCCCGAAATGACTACTCCGCCGCCATGCATGCGATCGAGCGTTGTTGGGAAACGCTCTATGATGAGGCCCGGGCTTTAAGATCTGTGCTGCTGTGATCGAGCAGGCCTATGTCCGCACCGTTTTCGATCACAACGGCATCGAGCCCGACCAACAGAAGGAGGACGTACTATGTTCAGGCGTGCGGCGGTCACGGCGTTGCTACGAAATGTGATGCCAAAGTGGACTTGCCCCACGTTATCGTGGAGGGGTTCGCCGGTCACGATTGCAGTTCTGACGGCGTTCATGTTTTTTCCGCAGGTGAAGGTCTCAGTTTTCAGATCCAGAGCGAAATTGCACAATGCTCACCGCATGATATTATGGTCGTAATTTAATGGAGATTTGAAAGGCGCCTCATGCGATATGAAAAGGGTCGAAAAGACACGTCACGCCGTAGGATCATGGATGTCGCTGTCGAGCGGTTCCGCTCGGATGGAATTGCCGGCTCAGGTCTTGCGACTATCATGAAGGATGCCGGTCTGACGAATGGTGCATTCTATCCCCACTTTCCCTCGAAAGCCGATCTCGTCCGGGAAACGTTGTCTGATGCCCTGAGCAAGCAAGCAGTATGGCTGCGCGCGATGTTGGACGAAGGGGGGCTCGACGGCGTGATTGACTTCTACCTTTCGCCAGAACACCGGGACAATCCGGGACTGGGCTGTGCCTCCGCAGCTCTGCTGCCGGAACTCGCGCGGCAGCCGGAGGAGACGCGCGGCATGTATACCGAACAGTCCCGCATCCTTGTGCTCCTGCTTGCCGAAGCGCTTCCAGCCGATGTCGAAGCGAGAGAGGACGTGGCTTACGCATTTTTTGCGACACTGATCGGGACGCTCCAGCTGGCACGGGCGGTCAATAATGAAGTGTCGGGCCGCATTCTGCAGGCTGGAAAGAACGCCTTACGCGCCTTGGCGGGTCTTACGCATTCACCGGCCTCTTGAGCTTGAAAATCCATACAAGAGCGCGCGCTCCATAAGTGTTCGGACGGGGTCACGCTTGGCGTCATTGCCTCCGACAAAACCTGAACTTTGCCGCCGCGCGGCGCATCAAAACCTTGCCAGCAACGAACCAACAGACCGGAGATTTTCAGTGAAAGCCTATGTCGTCGACAAGTACAAGAAGAAGGGCGCGCTGCGCCTTGCCGAACTGCCGGATCCGCAGGTTCAGAACGCCGACGTCCTCGTGCGCGTCCATGCCACATCCGTCAACCCGCTTGATTCCAAGCTCAGGGACGGCGCTTTCAAGATCTTCCTGCCTTACCGTCCGCCCTTCGTGCTTGGACACGACGTTGCAGGAACAATCATCAAGGTCGGCTCTGGTGTCAGCCGCTTCAAGGTCGGTGACGAGGTCTATGCCCGGCCGAGGGATCACCGCGTCGGCACATTCGCGGAATTCATCGCCATCCACCAGGACGATGTCGCGCTGAAACCCGGCACGCTGACGATGGAAGACGCATCGTCCATCCCGCTGGTCGCGCTGACGGCGTGGCAGGCGCTTGTTGATGTCGCCAAGGTGAAGCCCGGCCAGAAGGTCTTCATTCAGGCCGGTTCGGGCGGCGTCGGCACGATCGCGATCCAGCTCGCCAAGCATCTGGGCGCGATGGTCGCGACGACCGCGAGTGCAAAGAACGCTGCCCTGGTCAAAAGCCTCGGCGCGGATGTGGTGATCGACTACACGAGCCAGGACTTCGAAAAAATTCTCTCCGGCTACGATGTCGTGCTGAACAGCCAGAATTCGAAGACGCTTGCGAAATCCCTGAACATCCTGAAGCCCGGCGGCCATCTCGTATCGATTTCTGGCCCGCCGGATCCGGCGTTCGCCAAGGATCTTGGTCTGAACGCGCTCTTGAAGCTTGTCGTCCAGTTGTTGAGCCGAAGCGTGCGCAAGAAGGCGAAGAGCCGTGGCGTTCGGTATTCCTTCCTGTTCATGCGCGCCGATGGTCGGCGACTTGAGCAGATCGCCGAGTTGATCGATAGCGCCGCATTGCGCCCCGTCGTGGACAAGATATTCCCCTTCAACCAGACGCCCGAGGCTTTGGCCTATGTCGAGACGGGTCGTGCGAAGGGAAAGGTCGTGATCAAAGTGGAATAAGTTCGGTAAGTGGCATTCGTCAGACGAAGTTAGGTGTTTTTGAGGGCGTGTGGCGGGTGAATGTCTTCGTCGGGCGACCTCATCGTATTTGATAGAATGGCCGGAGCCTCTCACGCAGAGCAATTCATCCCTTCTATCCCGCGTACTCAATGACCATAAGTGCCGTCGCCGTGATCTTCCCCGGGTTGGCAATCGAATGTGGGCATCAAATGGATCAACACAAATTATTTCCATCTCCCAGCCGCCAGACCCTAAAAGACTGAACCGGTTCCTACGTCCGGTTTTAGCAACCGTACGAAGGTCAAGCGCCGTCGTGTCAACTCTTCCTGTGTCCACCGTGCCAACGGCGAGCAGCTCGGCGCTGGGAAGGATCGTATGGTCAGGAGGTGTACCCTCCCTGTAGGCCGACGTCCCCCTCCGCTAGTTACCGCGCATTATACTTTGCATCCAGCGCGTCTACCGCATCGACGTTCCCGGCCGACGGGCCTTTCTCGTCGAAGCTCTGGGCCAGGAATGCGTCGGCGATCGACTTTGCGAGCCCGATCCCGATGACGCGGGCACCCATGGTGATGATTTGGGCGTTGTTGGAAAGGGCTGCCCGCTCGGCGGAATAAGTGTCGTGCGTCAGCGCAGCGCGGATGCCGGGGACCTTGTTCGCCGAAATGCAGACGCCAATGCCGGTGCCGCAGACGAGGATCGCCTTGTCAAAGGTTCCATTTAAGACGCTCGAAGCGACGCGGTCGGAGAGGTTGGCGTAGAAGGGATCGGCGCATTCGTTCACGCGCGAGACTTCGTGCACCTCAAAGCGATCCTTCAGATAGTCGGCCAGAACTTTGGCTAGGCTTTCGCCGGCGCTGTCTCCTGCAATGGCAAGCTTCATTGTCTCTCTCCTGAGAATTTGGCGGCGTATTTCGAGATGATGTCGAGGTAGCTTTCGACTACCCCAGCCGAATGGCCGATGATGAACCCGTCGGTATGCAGGCTCGAAACCAGTTCTTCGCAGTTTCCCAAGATCGACCAATGGTCATCCCCAGTCTTTCCGCCACTTTGGTCTTGAACAAAGCTACTCTCTCGCGGAAGCACTAATGGCTGCCGCAAAGCGATAACCCGTTACAGCGCAGTAAGAAGCGCGTCGGCGATCGCCTTTGCTACATCTCGCCTCCCCGACGCCTGACGGAAACGATCGTTTGTCCTCCGGAAAAGCTTTTCCTTACCAAATCAAGCAGGTGGCTACCGAACAACAAGGCACGAAAAATCCAACGAAAAGGGTTTCTCCTGAAGAACGGCGTCCAGAATGGCAGACGCAAGAGGAAAATAAGGGGCCGCTTCATCCTTGGTGCCGGGTTTTTCCAGCGCCAACGTCGCCAGAGCCCGCGCAGTATCCACGCCTTCCACCGTTTCACCGAACAACTCGTTGGACAACACATCAAGGACGCTGCGCCCGGTTCCAAGCCCATGGCCGAGGCGGCTATTGCGTCCTCCGCCGACAGTGACATGTAGATCGCCGAGACCGGCAAGCCCGAATGCTGTGGCGGCATCGCCGCCCAGTTTCTCGCAGAGCCTCGCCATTTCCAGGCTGGCCTGGGTGAAGGCTGCCGCGGTGGGGTTTTTTGACTGACCGTCCGCACGTTTTTGATCGGGATATCGCGTCTGCATGGCGCTGACACCGATCGCAAAGAAATTCTTGAGTGCGGCGCAGGCTTCGACGCCCGTGACATCTGTAGTCACCGATAGACGGTAATAGTCCGTTTCCATGTTTGCGGCGAACCGTTCGGCCATTGAAATGTCCTGGCAAGCGTAAATGCTGGCCGTCGGCAGACGGTTGGCGAGTTCGCGGGCAATACATGGTCCACCGATTCCGATGAAGGCGCTCATCATGGGAATACGGGAGGGAAGCGTATGGGCATAGGTCGAAACGCTCGAACCCGCCGCATCAAGCCCCTTTGTCACAAAGGCCACCGGACGAGGCACCGTCATAAGCTGGTTAAGGATGCCGGTCACCCAGGCGATGCCGGGGCTGCTCACCCCAACAATGATGAAATCGGCCTCGCGGAGGTGGTGAGCCTGTAGCCCGTCGCAAAGGATTGCCTCCACGTTGCTAGGTAGCGCGTGGTCAAGTTTCGGATGAACCCCACCCGGTAGCCGCAAAGCAGTTACGACGTCGCCGTCAAGTGGCGTACCAACGAGCAACACCGTGTGGTTGTTCTCGCCAGCAGGCACGCACAGGGCTGTACCCATCACACCGGCACCGAGTACGACGATTTTTGCCACAGTTGTTCTCCTCCTGGCGTGGTTTCAAACGGGAAGCGCCGCCGCTATCGCATCATGGCGGCGACATTGCCGCCATCGACTGTCAGAACGGCGCCGGTGCTGGCCCGTGCCTTGGCGAGATGCACGAAGGCCGCCGCTACGTCGGCACCCGTCACCTCGCGACCGACGAGGTTGCCACGCATATAGGCCTCCGGTGTCAGGCCGCGCGCCCGACTTCTCTCCGCGACCATCTCGTCCGTCATCAGTCCGGTTCTGATCCTGTCGGCATTGACGGCATTGGATGTGATGCCGGATGCGCCGTGCTCGATCGCGTATTGACGCATCAGCGCCATCAGCGCCGCCTTCGACGTGCCGTAGGGGCCGAAGTCCGCCCCTGGATTGACGGCCTGTTTCGACACGTTGAAGACGATCGCGCCGCCGGTCTTCTGCTTTTCCATCACCTTCACCGCCGCACGGGCGATATAATGATGGCCCCAGAAATTCAGCTCGAATGCCTTCCTGAAGGTTTCTTCCGGAACATCGACCAGCCGCCCCTGAAACGCCGCTCCAGCATTGGAGATCAGGATGTCCAGCCCGCCGAAATAGCCCGCCACCTTGGCGATGGCGGCATCCACGGCGGCGTGATTGGTGACGTCGCAGGCGACGCCCAGCCCGCCCAAACGCTTGGCCTGGCGCGCTACAGCGTCCTCGGAAATATCGATTAGCGCAACCTCGGCGCCCTCCGAACGAAGCGCTTCGGCGATGGCCAGACCAAGCCCGCCGGCCGCCCCCGTCACCACCGCTACCTGCCGGGTCAGCGGCTTTTCCACCTGCTTGGTCAGTTTGACCTGCTCCAGCGACCAGTATTCGATATCGAACAAATCCGCTTCCGACAGCGCTTCGAAGGATTCAATACCCTCAGCCTTGGTGATCACCTCGATCGTCGCTTCGGCCACATCGGCGCCGACCAGCGCGTTCTTGTGCGTCGCGCCGGCCGCAAACAGGCCAACCCCCGCAACGTAGAACACGCGCGGCATCGGATCGAGCATCGTCTTATCTCCGCCGACGCGGGCATTGTTGCGCTCGAAATAAGCGCGGTACTCGGCTTGATAGGCCGCGACTGCGTCAAGGACCAGGTCGGCCCATTCGCCCAGATTCCCTGGGACGGGGGCAGGCAGGGCGATGCCGAAGCGCTTGATATGGATGACGTGCTCGGGTGTCGCATTACCCCGCCTGACGAGGCTTGACACCGTCTCGGCGTTGCAGAAGTCGAGCACCTTTTCACTGGTCCGGTGTTCGAGGACAAGACGCTTCGGTGCCCCTTCCACGCCGGTGTCGATGGCGATGGCACCGCGCAGGATCGGCGCGATCTCCGCCGCCGTGGCCATCTCCACGGGCAGTTCGACGGGCGTAAAGGGTTTGGGCCGGCCCTTGGCCAACCTCCGTTCAGCCTGATCGATCTTGTCGATCATGTCCTCATAGGCTGCGCGCGGATCGTCGGACCAGGTGAAAATACCATGCTTAAGAAGGATCATGCCGTCGCCACCGGGATTGGCGCGGAAGGCCGCATCGCACGCCTTGGCGAGGATGAAGCCTGGCATGACGTAGGGCACGATGATCGATTTTGGGAACAAGTCGCGGATGAGATCTTCGCCATGCGGCTGGTTCGTCAGGGAGACGATCGCATTGGCATGGGTGTGGTCGATATGCTTGAATGGCAACAATGCATGCAGGATGGCTTCGACGGAGGGGTTGGGTGCATTAGGATCCATCAGCAGCCGCCGCTGCAGCATCACCATCTCGTCGTCGCTCAACTCGTCGAAACCGACCATGGCCTTAAGAGGCTCCAGCCGAACCGCCGGCAGGCCCTGTGGCTCGATTGTGCCCATATCCCAACCGCTACCCTTGACGCAAAGCACATCCACCGAAGTACCGTCCCGATCGGTCAACATCGTCTTGACCGACGTGTTGCCGCCGCCATGCAGCACCAGTTCCGGATCCTGGCCGAGCAGGCGTGTCGTATACGTCCGGATCGCCAGATCGCGGTTGACGCCCTTGTCGACATAAGACGCGACCATGGATGCAAGCTCACTGTCGTTCCATCTCGATTTCATCGCTATTTCCTCTCTTTCCCGCGTCCTCGCGAACCGGGCTGCAAAAATTGAATATCCAATGGCCGGAGCGTCAGACCCGGTTTTCCGTTCCGGCGTCGAAGACGTGCACCTTTTCGGGCGCGATCGAGAACCGGACATCCGTCCGTTCGTCGAAATGCGTCGACTTGTCGACGATTGCCAGAAACTGGCCTTCCGGCCCCTCGCAGCAGAGCTGCGCTTCATGCCCCATGCGCTCGATCAGCAGCGACCGGGCGACAATCGACCCCTGCGGATCGACCATGACATCGGTCGGGCGGACGCCGCAGATCACCCGCTGGCCGGTCGACACCTTTAGGGACGGTTCGAGCCGGATAAGGCCGGCCTTAGTTTCCGCAGCTGGCGCTCCCTGATCGGCAACAACGACGCCCGTCAGAAAATTGATCGCCGATGAACCGATGAAATCGGCGACATACTTGCTCGCGGGCCTGTCATAGACATCGTCCGGCGTCCCCATCTGCTCGATCTTGCCGGCTCGCATGACGACGATCTTGTCGGCCATCGTCATTGCCTCGATCTGATCATGGGTCACATAGATCGTTGTCGTCTTCAGGCGATTGTGCAACTGACGGATTTCGGTGCGCATGTGCGCACGCAGCTTGGCATCGAGATTGGAGAGCGGTTCGTCGAACAGGAACACCGCCGCTTCGCGCACCATTGCTCGCCCCATGGCGACGCGCTGGCGCTGGCCGCCCGAAAGCTCTTTTGGGTAGCGCTGTAGATAGGGCGTCAGATTGAGGATCTCTGCGGCGTGTTCGACACGCCTCTTGATCTCGGCCGGCGGCTGTTTTGCCACCTCCAGGCTGAAGGCAATGTTCTCGTAGACCTTCATGGTCGGATAGAGCGCATAGTTCTGAAACACCATGGCGATATCGCGATCGCGGGGATGCACATCGTTGACGCGGCGGCCGGAGATCAGCAGATCCCCCTCGGTGACCGTTTCCAGGCCGGCGGTCATGCGAAGGAGCGTGGTCTTGCCGCAGCCAGACGGCCCGAGCAGCACGACGAATTGGTGATCCTCAATCAGAAACGAGATATCCCGCATGATGTTGAACGCACCGAAAGATTTGCCGATGCTCTGATATTCCACGGTTGCCATGAACTGCTCCACTCGTCTTTCAATTTCGTTGTTCAGCAACGCCGGATGGCCGGCGGCGCAGTCAGTATTTCTGCCGGGTCGGGGTGATGACGATTTCCTGAACGATCGCCTTCTGCGGCAGATTGTAGGCATTGAGGATCAACTCCGCGACGATATCGGCCGAAATTCCGCCACCGATCGCCTCCTTGTTGGCCCGGTAATTGGCGAGTGTCGTCTCGTCCTTCACGTGGTCGAGCACCTCGGTGTCGATGATCCCAGGCGAGAGAACGATGACGCGCACATCGTGCGGCGCCAGATACTCGCGGAAGCTTTCCGAGACCGCATGGACGAAGTACTTGGTGCCGCAGTAGACGGTATGATCCGGATAGACCTTGCGGCCGGCGATCGAACTCATCATCATCAGCGTGCCGTGACGGCGAGCGATCATGCCGTTCATCACCGCATGGACGGAATTCATCACGCCCTTGGTGTTGATGTCGATCATCTCATCCCATTCTTCCGGCGGCTGCTTGGCGATATCGCCCAGACGGGCGATACCGGCATTGGCGAACATCATGTCCACCGGGCCATATTGACTTTCGGCGTCGGCAACGGCTGCGGCCAGTGCTGCACGGTCACGGACATCGACCTGTTTCAGCACGGCGTTCGGCAGCCTCAGCGCCTCCAGGCGATCGAGACGGCGCGCCATCAGCAGCACCGGGTGGCCGGCGGCCGAAAAAGCCCGTGCCGTCGACTCGCCGATACCGGAACTCGCGCCTGTAATTGCAATCAGCGGCTTGTCTGCCATGTTTCAGCTTCCCGCACTTGTTTCTGTCGATCCCCGGGATGCAAACACCACTGGAAGAGGGCCAGATGGTCTCGCAACTCCGGGGACCGCTTGTTCGGCAGACGGCGGAAAACCGCCGCCCGTCCAATCAACCCTTCATCACTGTGCCAACCTGGGCAGCGATGTCGTCGAGGGCTTCCTTCGCCGAGCCGTAGCTGCCGGCGAAATACTTGCCCAACGCGACGGGGATCGTGTCGCTGGACAACTGCGCCCATTCCGGCAGATCCGGTTCGGAGCCCATGTATTTCGCAATCGTCTCGCGCACGATTGGCAGGTGGCGGGTGGTGCCGGCACCGACACGGGCATTGGCGAGAACGCGCGGATCGTCATAGACGCTGGCGCGGGTCGGACCCGTGCCGCCACCGAGCGTTGTGATCAGGGCCTGCGTATCGGCGCAGGTCGCCCACTGCATAAACACCCAGGCTGCATCAGGGCTCTTCGAGTTGTGCGAGACGGCAAGCGACGACCCGCCCTGATGACCGACGCCGGGAATTTCGCCGTAACCGGTTTCCTTGACGGTGCGAAGCGCAATCGGCTGTGGCGGCACCGCAGCTTCGCAAAGGCCCGAAACCTTGGTCTGAGTCGGATCGTCGAAATAGGGGAAGAATTCGCCCCATGACAGCATCGACGCCGCGACACCCTGGGCCACCGACTGGCCTTGACCGTCCCAGGTCCAGCCATCGACGCCCGGAGGCATGGTTGCCTTGAGCTTCTTCCAGTATTCCAGCGCCGCAACGCCCTTTTCGTCGTTACCGGTAAACTTCCCGTCCGGTCCGAAAATCGAGCCACCATGACCCCAAAGCCATGCAGTCCAGTCGCATTCCAGGCTGTAATGGCCGGATTTCATCTGGCCGGTGGTGCCGTAGACTTTCGGCCCCATTTCCTCGGTGATGGTCTTGGAGTTGGTGTACAACTCCTCAAGCGTCGCCGGTGCCTTAAGGCCGAGCTTCTCGTAGATATCCTTGCGATAGATCATGATGAAGATGGGGATATCGTAGGGAACGCCGACCCAGCGGTCTTTGTATTTGGCGATGCCGTCAACCAGCGCCGGCAGGAAGTCGTCGATATTGTAGTTCGGCATGGCGAGATCCGCCTTGGCGGAGTATTGTTCGCGCGGATCGAATACATCCTGGCTGAAACTCGCCGCCCAGCTCTGGTCGATATAATAGAGATCATACGTACCGAGATTCGAAGCGACGTCGAGCGTCAGCTTCTGCAGAACCTGCTCCAGCGGCAAGACCTCGATCTCGACCTTGATGCCGGTCGCTTCCTCGAAATACTTCTTCAGCTGCGAGTTGATGGCGTTTGACGGGGGTGTCGATTCCGTGGCGAGTTTCAGGGTGGTGCCGGCGAACGGCTTGCCGACGTCCTTAAGCCACTTGATTACTTCCGGCGAAGGCTGCAGTGCCTCTTGTGCATTGGCCTGCGCGAACCCGCCGAAGGGCCGGCGGCCCATGCCCATGCCAAGCGCACCTGCCCCCAGCCCCAGCTTTCCGGCGGCCATCAGGAAATTGCGGCGGCCCATCTCACCCTTGACGAACCTGTCGGTGATCGATGCGAGATGCATCTTTCTGATACTGTCCTTCATCCTCTTATCCTCCACTTTTAAACGGACGACAGAATTGCCGGCCGGATATTCAGGCGCCCTCCGCGCCGAATTACTGTTTCAGCGACCCCATCGTCAGGCCGCGCACGAGATGGCGCTGGACCAGCAGGATCACGATGAAGGCCGGCACGATGGCCGCTGCACCCAGCGCCGCCATGTTGCCCCAGGCCGTTCCAATTGATGTCACGAAGGTCGACGACACCACCGGTACGGTCTTCAGGCCGGTCTGCGTCAGCGTCAGCACGAACAGGAATTCCGTCCAGCTGAAGATGAAACAGAGAACCGCCGTCGCGGCGATGCCGCCCTTGGCCATCGGCAGGACGATACGCCGGAAGATCGTCCAGCGCGACGCGCCGTCCAGCAGGGCGCTCTCGTCGATCTCGGCCGGGATATCGTCGAAGAAACTCTTCAAGAGCAGCACCGCCAGCGGCAGGTTCATCAGGCCGTGGATCAGGATGACGCCGATATAGGTGTCGAGCAGGCTGAACTGCTTGAAGATGAAGAACATCGGGATGGCGACGGCGACCGGCGGCATCATGCGGGTCGACAACACCCAGTTGACGAACTCGTGCCGGCCGCGAAAATTCATGCGCGACAGCGAATAGGAGGCGAGCGTTGCGACGATGATGGCGAGCACGGTCGACATCGACGCGACGACTATCGAGTCCCAAAGTCGAGGCGCCATGTAGAAATTGCCACCGCCGGGATTGACTGTCTCCTGCGTCCCGAAACCGAAGCCGAGCGAAACCCCGAACACCTGCTCGAAATTCCTGAGTGTCGGTTCAAAGGCAAAAAACTTTGGCGGCCAGTTGAAAATGTCCTTGGCGTCGCGAAAAGCAACGGACGTCCAGAAGTAGATCGGGAAGAAGAAGGCTCCAACGACCAGCCAACCGGCGATCGTGCGCAATGTTCGTGTGCCAGCACTCTGGTGCATGTTACCACCTCACCTTGAAGACTTTGATGAAGACGTTGGCCATGATCATCACCATCGCCAGGCTGACGAGGCTCAGCGTCGCGCCATAGCCCCATTTCAGGAATGAGAACGTCTGCTGCCAGGCATAGAGACTGACGGTGTAGGTTGCCGTTCCCGGCCCGCCGGAGGTCATGACGAAGACGTAGTCAAACACCCGGAAGAGATCGATGCCGCGCAAAAGCACCGCCACCGCGATCACCTTCGACATCATGGGCAGAGTCAGCCGGCGGAACATTTGGAAAGACGAGGCGCCGTCGATCATCGCCGCCTCATAGGGCTCGGCCGGGAGCGCGCGAAGGCCCGCCATGAAAATCAGCACCATGAAGGGCGTCCATTGCCAGATTTCAGCGACAAGCACGCCGGCCAATGCCAAGGACGAGGTTGCGAGAATCGGCGTCGATTTGTCGAGCAGCCCCATCGTGTTGAGCAGATAGGGGAGAACGCCGAATTGTGGATCCTCCATCAACAGGAACATCATACCGGCGATGGCGGGCGGGATGACCAACGTCATCGACAGGGTGGCGCGCAGCATGCTGAAGCCCGGTAGTTCGGCATCCAACAGCATCGCGATCGTCATGCCGAGGATAATTTCGAACACCAGCGCGATGAAGAAATAGAGGAAGGTGACGCCCAGCGCGCTCCAGAAACGCGTGTCGTTCCAAAGCTGGGCCCAGTTCGCCATGCCGACGAATTTCAACGCGCGCTTTGTCGGCACGAATTCGTGGAAGCTCAGCCAGACATTGTAGATCAGCGGGTAGATTGTAAACACTACCAGCAAGCAAACCAGTGGCAGGAGCCACGGGATCGGCGAGTCCGATATTGCAATGCGTTTCACCTGCGCGACGGACATTCCGTACTCCTCCAGCGAGCCGACTGCGGGTTTTGCGCTCGGTAAGAGCGCGTTCACCGCTGCCAAACCAACACTCCTCTGCCGGTTCAGCTCTGCTCGATCCTGTTTCTCTACCCCGGCGTAAGCCGGCATGCGTTCTTCAAAGCTCCGGCCGGTCAGTGTGCCGCTGCTTTTTTTTCACTGTGCATGCTTGTCGCGGAGCGTTGCTCCGCCATCCAAGCATCCAGTTCGGTAATCTCGTTCAAGCCCATGCGGATGCCGGCTTTCGTCCGGCGAAACACCACATCCTCGGCCGTGCGCGCATACTCGCGGGTTATCAGGAAACGGACCTCCGCCTCCGTCAGGTCGGCGCCGAAGGAGCGGCCCAGGTCAGCCCGTGTGCGGGAACCGGCCAGAATGGCGCGCGCCTCGGAACCATAGTGCCTGACAAGGCGCCGCGCCGCGCGTATGTCGAGAAATCCATAGTCCCGCGTAAGATCCTGAGCCAGGAACTCTGCTGAACCTGCGGGAAAGTCGCCGCCGGGCAAGGCATGCTTGCCCGTCCAGTGCGCCCTTACACCCCACTCCGGGAACCGCGTCGCCAACTTCTGCATCGCATTCTCGGCAAGGCAGCGATAGGTTGTAATCTTTCCACCGAAGATACTCAGAAGCGGTGCTTCGTTTTCGGCACCGTCGACTTCCAGCACATAGTCGCGCGTGGTTTCCTGCGCATTGGCAGCACCGTTGTCGTAGAGTGGCCGAACGCCGGAATAAGTCCAGACGACGTCTTCTCGCGTCACTCCCGCCTTGAAATAGGAAGAGGCAGCCTTGCACAGATAGTCGATCTCGGCATCCGAAATACGGACGTTTTCGGGTTGATCATTATGATCGACATCGGTTGTGCCGATCAGTGTGAAGTCGTCCTCGTACGGGATGGAGAAGACAATACGTCCATCGGGATTCTGGAAAATGTAGCAGTGATCGTGTGCGTACAGGCGTGGCACGACAATGTGCGAGCCCCTGACCAGCCGGATTTTTGCTTGCGTCTTCCGGTTTAAAACGATGGCCAGAACCTGGTCCACCCACGGACCGGCGGCATTGACAAGCGCCCGGGCAGAAATTGTCTCGCATCGCCCGGTTTCAGCATCCTCCACTATCACATGCCACAGCCCGTTCTCGCGGCTTGCCTGCACGCAACGTGTGCGCGTGCGAATGTCGGCGCCGTGTTTTTCCGCGTCGCGTGCATTGAGGACGACGAGGCGGTTGTCTTGTACCCAGCAATCGGAATATTCGAACCCGATGGAAGACACGTCGCGAAGCGGTGCGCCGACGGGATCAGTCGAAAGCTTGCGTGTCCGTGTTCCCGGAAGTTTTTTGCGACCGCCGAGATGATCGTAGATGAACAATCCAAGCCGCAACAGCCAGGCGGGACGCAGCCCCTTGCGATGCGGCAGCACGAAACGCAGAGGCCAGATGATATGCGGCGCTATGTGCCACAGAACCTCACGCTCGCGCAGCGCATGGCGCACGAGCCCGAATTCATAGTGTTCAAGGTAGCGAAGGCCACCATGAATAAGCTTGGTCGATGCCGATGACGTGGCGGAACCAAGATCCGATTTTTCGCACAGAAAGACGCGGAGCCCGCGACCGGCCGCGTCGCGCGCCAAACCCGCGCCGTTGATTCCGCCACCGATGATCGCCAGGTCGTACGTTGCCATAGTCATGCAACCATCCTCCCCTTGCGCGCTTCCAGAAGACGGTCTGCAACCTCGACGAAACCTTGTCCGCCCTCAGCGGCCGTTACATAAGTCGGTTCGGCCTCGATGCGGCCTTGGAACTGCAGGACATTGGCAACGCCGCAGGCGTTGGGGAAGAAACGGAACATCGGCGCATCGTTCGGACTGTCACCGACGAACACGATCTTGTCCTTATCCCGGTCTATATCGAGCCTGAGCACGTCGGCCGCGAAACGGCGCGTCATGGTCAGCTTGTCATAGGCACCGTACCAGCCATTGACGTGGATGGACGAAACCTTTGCAACCGCTCCCTCCTCCTCGAATATCTGCTTGATGCGGTCCACAGCGCTGGTCGGCAAGGATGGCACATCTTCACAGAAGTCGATGGCGAGGTCGGCCTCGCGATAAAGCTGATCGGCCGAAATGGCGGTACCGGGCACTTCGGCCAGGATGCGGGCGCGCACCGTCTCCAACCGTTTGCGATCGTCGGCGCGCTGATCGCTATTGATCGCGAAAATGCGGCGCATGCGCCGGCTCTGCTGATCATAGGAAAAATAAAATGCGCCGTTTTCACCGACAACACCTGAAACGGGCCACATCCGCGCAATCATATCGCACCAGCCGGCGGGCCGGCCGGTGATGGGCGCTACGGCTATGCCGGCGTCCAAAAGCCGCTCCAACGCCTGATAGGCGCAGGCAGGCAGACGTCCGTCCGTGGTTAGCGTATCGTCAATATCGGCAAACAGCGTGTGGACCCTGCCTGCATCTTCCAACGGCATTTCGACGATCGCGCGCATGAGATCACACCTCCCCGCGCGCGAAGTCTTCGAGAATGCCTTCGTCGGCGGCGATATCCAGAAACGAATACCGGTTGCGCATCTCGCGGCAGTGAACCACTGCCTCACGGTAAAACTCGACCGGTACGCCGAGTTCCTGTGCCGTCGTGGGACCACCCGCTGCCTTGAGCAGCCGCGTCATTTCTTCGACCGGGATTACGAAGGCTTTCAGCTCTTCCCGCAGCACCGACCAGATCTCGGCGATCTTTTCATTCAGCGCTGCAATCCCGGCATCATCGAAGATTTTGGGCTGTATCTCGTCGAAACATTGTCTGGCAATATCGGCGCCCATGCGCCCAACCATGCCATTGAAGTCGATACGGGTCGGTTTCAGTTTCGGGGGGGCTGCGCTTTCCAGGTAGTGGCGCTGCAATCGGCCCATGGTCAACACTCCGACGCCGACCTGCTGGCCATGAAGCGTGCCCGGATGCCGGTCTCCGGCGAAACAGTCGATATAGTGTGAGATCTGGTGCTCGCCCATCGACCCATGGTTCGACATGCCCGTAAAGGAAACACCGAGACCGCACATCGTCAGAACACGGTAGAGGTAACCGTTTGCGGAGACATCGCCATGGCTGATCCCCTCCGCGCGCCGGTTTAGCTCCGCCTCGTCCTCCTGCTGAATGATATAAGGCGCGTTATCGTAGACCGTCCCGAAGAGGCGATGCGACAGCCACCAGTCCACCTGCGCGACAGACCGCACGAGGCAATCGGCGAAGCCGGCAGCCGAAAGATAGGTAGGCGCCGCAGCGGCGACAGAAAGGTCAACAAAGAAACCCGCCGGCGCATGCGATGGCAAGGATACTTTGAGACCGTTGTCGAGGGTCAAGGAGGCAGTGGTTGAGGTATAGCCGTTCATCGAAGCGGCGGTACCGAACACACAATACCGCCGTCCATCGAGACCGGTCACATATTTGACCAGATCGTTGATCGTGCCTGATCCCACGGCGACCACACCTTCGGCGTCTTTCAGCTTTTCGGTCAACACCGCCACGTTCGCCATGTCGGCATGCGGATGGTCGAGGAGAACGGTCTTGACGGGGCCGAGCGATTGGAGTGCACGGGCGACGCGTTCACCCATCGCATCCCAGGTGGCGTGGTCGGCCACGACTGTGAAGGTCTTGCCGAGCCCAAGCCCAGCAACCAGTTCGGCTTCCCGTCCCCCAAGGCTATCGGCGATGACGATCGATTCGTAAGGCACAGTGGCCCGTTTGCCTGTCTCCGGATCTGTCCAGCGCCCGGCGACGATATCGTCAATCAACGCGGTCCAGCCGCCTTGGGGAGCGCTTGCGCCGCCGCCCTGATTCCCTGTCGTTTCCATCCCAATGTCCAGTCTTGTTGTCGTTAAAACAAATGACACCAACCACTGACACTTGTCAATACATAAATCAAACGATGTTGACATTTGCCATCTCGTGCCATCTTATGGGGCCCAGAAAAAGATAACATCGAGGAAACACATGCTGGACGCAGGCGTCACCCTGCCCACGGAATTCGACGACGCCGTCAACTGGGCCGCATGGCTCTATTACGCCGACGCGATGACCCAGAGCGAAATAGCCAAGACCCTCAATGTCTCGCGCGCAACCATCGTCAACTACCTTCAGGAGGCGCGCGACCGTGGCATTGTCTCTATCCGGATCAACACGCATGCGAGTGGCCGGACACGGATCGCCCGCGCGCTGAAGGAAAGATTCGATCTCCAAGGCGCGCTGGTCATTCCCTCGGCCGGAGATCGCGATCTCGTGCGCCGGTTGGGAGATGCCGGCGCGCGGGTTCTGGCCGATCAGGTGACGGCGGGGGACGTCATTGGGGTGGCCTGGGGACGCACAGTGCTTTCGGTGGCGGACCAGATTTCGCTTTCTGAACCAGTCCCCAATCTCACCGTGGTCCAGGTCTCGGGAAGCTCGACAGGCGAGCCGGATTTCTCGCCCGAATTGTGCACCTCGCTTCTATCGAGCCGCATCGGGGCGCGTTGCGTCAACCTTCTGGCGCCGGCCGTCCTGTCGACCAAGGAACTCAGGGCGATGCTGCTCGACGAACCGGTCCTGAAAAAACAGTTTGACCTCATACACTCGACAAATCGCATTCTGTTTGGTGTCGGCGATGTGGGTCCAAAAAGCACCGTGCGCGCGTCGGGGATCGCAAGCCAGGCCGAAATCGACGCCTACGTCGAGCATGGCGCCGTCGCGGTCATCATCGGTCGTTTCATCGACGCGCACGGTCGTGCCGTCGGCGGCGATCACGACGAACGAATGGTCGGAATCGCGCTGGAAGAGCTGATCCAGACGCCGAACAGGATTTGCGTAGCGGGTGGCACCGGCAAGATCGAAGCCATCACAGCCACGCTCGAAGGTGGCTACGCGACGCATTTTGTTACCGACATGGCCACGGGAGAGGCCTTGCTGGCGGTTTGACAATCACGAACGGTGGCCGAAAAAGCCACGGCATCTCGGAGAACCAATAGACTAAACCGCATCGCACCGGTTCATCCGGAGGTTTTGCGGCTTGCTTCAGCGGAGAGGAGCCGCTTTCATGCAGTCAGAGGAACGCTATGTCATCGGGATCGATTCATCGACGCAATCGGTGAAGGCCATTGCTTGGTCCAAAGACGGGCAGCCCTGTTTCGAGGGACGCGCACCCCATACGCTGATAAGCCCCGACGCCTATCGCGCCGAACAGGATCCGGTCGAATGGTGGAGTGCGGCGATAACCGCTTTGAAGGCCGTGACGGACAACCTCGACCCAGCCCGCATCGACGGCATCGCGATTTCCAATCAACGCGAGACAATGGCATTGCTGGACGACCAGCGACGTCCGCTGGAGCCCGCCACGGTTTGGCTCGACCGGCGTGCGCGGGAGATGCCCTCCCTCCTTGATGGCGAATTGGGCGCGGATGTCCTGCACCGCATATCCGGAAAGCCGGTCGATGTTATTCCATGCGTCTATCGCCTGCGCTGGATGCGTGCTCATCAGCCGGAATTGCTCGATAAGGCCGCCCATATTCTGTCGGTGCACGACTATTTGACGATGCGTCTGAGCGGCGCACCTCAGGCAACATGGACCAGCGCCGATCCCTTCGGCATTTTCGATATCGTCAGCAAAACATGGTCGAAGAAAATTCTCGACCATTTGATGATCGATGAAGCGAAGCTCCCACCGCTCAATCCGCCCGCCTCCAGAATTGGCTCCATCTTGCAGGAAGCTGCTGCGGAAACCGGATTGAGACCGGGCACGCCAATCTTTGCCGCTGGTGGAGATGGTCACTGTGCCGCCCTTGGTGTGGGCGCTATCGAACCTGGGACAGTCTATCTTAATCTCGGAACGGCGGTTGTGGGTGGCGTCTGGTCGGCCACGCCGGAACTGAGCGGGCACTGGCGGACGCTTGTGTCGCCCACTGGCGACGGTTATGTCCTGGAAAGCGTCCAGCGTGGCGGCGCCTTTTTCGTGAACTGGCTGCTCGATAACTTCGCTGGCGGACGCGCGGATGCGGCGGTTTTTCAACGATTGGAAGCGGACGCTATGCGCCTTCCCGTCGGCTCCGACGGACTGTTGGTGTGCCCGTATCTGATGGGGTGCATGGATCCCTATTGGGATGAAAACGCGCGGGCGAGTTTCACCGGCTTCGGGCCGGATCATGGAATGGGCCATCTCTATCGCGCATCGCTAGAGGCGATCACGCTCGAATTTGCCAGGAGCCTGCAACAGATGAAGGCCAAGGGGCTTGCCGCCGCGCGCATCTTTGTGATCGGAGGTGGTGCCTCGAGCCTGCTGTGGCGAAAGATGGTTTCAGATGCCACAGGGCTTCCGGTCCATCGCAGCCTCTCCAATGAAGCATCGGCGCTCGGTGCAGGCATGTCGGCAGCGGTGGGCGCTGGATGGTACAGGAACTTCCACGAAGCGAAAACTGCCATGGCACGGACGGCCGAAGCACTTGCGCCCGATTCTGCCGCCTATGAGGATTGGCTTGCCCTCTCGGAAAGACAGGCCCAAGTCTACATCAACAATCGCGAGCGGCCACCGACTTCTTAAAAGCCTGTTTTTATATTGCCGCGAACGGTGTCATCGGTAGAAATAGGTCAAGAATATCCGGCTCCCGATTGTCGCTCTATCTCACTTGCGTAACGTGACTGGAACCGACGGCCAGTTTCATATGCGGAATTAATTCCGCATATGAAACTGCGATGCGACGGTGCGCCGCCGAGAATGTAGTTGTTTCTGGTGAGATCGGCGATCGCCGGGTCCTGCCAGCCGGAGTCGATGCTGAAGAACGGAATGCCCGAGCTCTTGACGCTATCAAGTGCGGCATGGGCGGCCGTCAGCGTCGCGAAGAGCACGATGATCGCATCGACTTTAGCGGTCCCGGCATCCTGGATTTGCGAGACGAGCTTGCCGGGATCGCCCTTGGCATCCGTCAGGTTCATCTTCCAGGTCTTGTCGACGCCCATCCCGTTCATTCAGGTCTGCATGCCTTCCCAGGCGCGCTGATCCGGCTGGGCCGACATCTGCTGGCCGATGACAGCGATGTTGAGCGGCTTGTCGGCCGCAAGGGCCGGCGTCGAGCCGAGCAGGAATTCGGCCATGTTGGGCATGGTCGCGGCAGCTGCGGCCACGCCGCTGGCACGTCCGCCCCACTTCAAGAGATCACGGCGCGATGCGCCACCGGAGATGTTCGATTGATCGTTTATATCAGTCATCAAATCCTCCCAGATAAACAAGCTTGCTCCTCCAAGCCGCGTGCATTGACTGAACGTGAACAGAGTGAAGGCGACATGATGGTGAGAGCGCTGAGAAGACGCAGCACTGCGCGAACGAGCGGTATTGTGACGATCGACATAGATCATCGATTGTCGACACTGTCAGAACTTGAAGAGCGCATTCGAACCAAATTCGATCTGAGATTCTGTTGTGTCACGCCACCCGGAGATGACTATGGAAAGGGCCGCGATAACCGCGATGAGCAGCAAGCTGTTGCCGGTCGCGGAGTAGGAATGGTTGCGGTGAAATTTCTCCGGTCGATGCTTACGCAGGACCAGTCTAAAGAAAACGTAATTGGTCTTGCCTGGGGCAGAACCATCGGCGCCATGGCCGATGCATTCCTGCCGGTCAACGCCCCCGATTTGCAGTTTGTATCACTACGGGGTCGCTGACGCGCTCAGCTTCGGCCAATCCCTTTGACGTCGTTCAAAAGATCGCGTCGAAGACCGGCGGTCAGGCGAAGTATCTGCCGGCTCGCTTCATCGCAGACAGCGAAGAAGACCTCGCGGTCTGCATCCAGCAACGAGTGGTTCAAGACATCATCCGCACGGGGATGCGCGCAAGGGCATGCTTTATCAGCGTCGGCGAATGCGATGCCAGTACCTTCCTATCGCGCTATGGTTACCTGTCAAAGGATGATCTTGACGCCCTCGACAAGCTCGGCGCTGTCGGCGATACGCTCGGACTGTTCTTCGACGAAAACGGCAACTACATTAACTCTCAGATTTGCAGGCGCACTCCAGCTATCAATCTATCAGCGCTTTCGGGCAGCGACATTATTCTTTTGTCGGCTGGCACAGCCAAGTTAAAAGCTACGCGAGCGATACTTAAGGCGGGCTTCATAACCGGATTAATAATAGATGCGGCTAGCGCCCAGCGTCTGAATTCGTTGTTGTAAGCATGTCTCACAGCACTGCTCTGCGCAGTATTCATTGAATGCGATAGGGCATGAAGGAGCAGCGGGAGTTAAGAGTGTTGATTGCCACCGAGAACTGACCCTTTAGACCGGGATATTTCCATCGAGAATTGACCCATGTTTCAACCTTGCCCTGCGTGTTTTGAGCGGGGGCTGTGGAGTGATTTACATGGCGTTATTGAGCGTAATCCGACGCTGGCATTTTCGTGAGGAGCGATCGATCCGAGACATCAGTCGGGTGACTGGCCTGTCTCGGAATACCGTCCGCAAATACCTTCGCCTGGGCGGCGTTGAACCCAAGTTCAAAGTGCCCGATCGCCCAAGCAAGCTCGATCCCTTTGCGGATCGGCTGTCGGCCTGGCTGAAGGTGGAGGCCAACAAGTCTCGCAAGCAGAAGCGGACGCTGAAGCAGATGCACGCCGATCTGATGAGCCTTGGCTATGACGGCTCCTACAACAGGGTCGCGGCCTTTGCACGGGAATGGCGTGCCGATCGACAGCGCGAGCTGCAGACGTCCGGCCGCGGGACGTTTGTGCCGCTGGTATTCGAGCCTGGTGAGGCATTCCAGTTCGACTGGTCAGAGGACTGGGCGATCATCGGCAATGAGCGCACCAAGCTGCAGGTGGCCCATACCAAGCTGAGCTACTCCCGGGCCTTCATCGTTCGGGCCTATCTGCTGCAGACACACGAGATGCTGTTTGACGCCCACAATCATGCCTTTCGTGTGTTCGGCGGCATCCCTCGGCGCGGCATCTACGACAACATGAAGACCGCTATCGACAAGGTCGGCCGCGGCAAGGAGCGTGACGTCAATGTCCGCTTCATGGCTATGGCCAGCCACTATCTCTTCGAACCCGAGTTCTGCAATCCGGCTTCCGGCTGGGAGAAAGGACAGGTCGAGAAGAACGTTCAGGACGCCCGTCACCGGCTCTGGCAGCCCGTGCCTCGCTTTCCGACGTTGGAAGCCTTGAACGATTGGCTGGAGAGCCGCTGCAGGGAGCTCTGGGCTGAGACGGCACATGGCCAGATGCGTGGCACCATTGCCGCTATCTGGGCGGAGGAAGCACAGGCGCTTATGCCTGTATCCCGTCCATTCGACGGCTTCGTCGAATATACCAAGCGGGTCACACCGACCTGCCTCGTTCATCTCGAGCGCAATCGCTACAGCGTTCCGGCATCCTTCGCCAACCGGCCTGTGAGCCTCAGGGTCTACCCGGACCGTATCGTCATCGCCGCGGAAGGTTCAATCGTCTGCGAGCATGGTCGCATCATCGATCGTTCCCATGATCGACCTGGCCAGACGGTCTACGACTGGCGGCATTATCTGGCGGTCGTGCAACGCAAGCCCGGTGCCCTGCGCAACGGCGCACCGTTCACCGAGCTTCCCGACGCCTTCCGAACCCTGCAGCAGCACCTGCTCAAGAAGCCTGGTGGGGATCGCGAGATGGTCGACATCCTGGCACTGGTGCTCCAGCATGACGAGCAGGCGGTGCTGTCGGCCGTCGAGATGGCCCTGGAAGCCAAGGTGCTCACCAAGACCCACATCCTCAACCTGCTTCATCGTATTGTGGACGGCAAGTCCTTCACGCCACCGACGATCAGTGCACCCCAGGCCCTGACGCTCATCAACGAGCCTAAGGCCAACGTCGAACGCTACGACGCCCTGAGGAAGACGGAGGTGCGCCATGCGTCATAACCCAGCAAGCGGCGCGATCGTCATCATGCTCAGGCAGTTGAAGATGCATGGCATGGCTCAGGCAGTGGGAGAACTGACGGAACAGGGATCACCCGCGTTCGAGGCCGCCATTCCGGTCCTGTCGCAACTTCTCAAAGCCGAGACGACAGAACGAGAGGTCCGGTCGACAGCCTACCAGCTCAAGACCGCACGCTTTCCCGCCTATCGAGACCTCAACGGCTTCGACTTCACGAGCAGCGAGATCAACGAGGCTCTCGTGCGACAGCTGCACCGCTGCGACTTCATCGATGATGCCAACAACATCGTCCTGATCGGCGGACCCGGCACCGGCAAGACTCACATTGCGACCGCGATCGGCGTGCAGGCCATCGAGCACCATCGAAAGCGCGTTCGCTTCTTCTCCACCGTCGAGCTGGTCAATCTGCTCGAGCAAGAGAAGGCGCAGGGACGGCCGGGACAGATCGCCAACCGGCTGGCCCACGCCGATCTCGTCATCCTCGACGAACTGGGCTACCTGCCGTTCAGCGCCTCAGGCGGTGCACTGCTCTTCCATCTGCTCAGCAAACTCTATGAGCACACGAGCGTCGTCATCACCACCAACCTCAGCTTCAGCGAATGGGCCAGTGTCTTCGGCGATGCCAAGATGACGACGGCACTGCTCGATCGGCTGACCCACCATTGCCACATCCTTGAATCCGGAAACGACAGCTTCCGCTTCAAGAACAGCTCTGCCCACGAACCCAAACCAACGAAGGAGAAAAGCAAGGCCTTGACCACGACCATCGACCCGAAAGATATCTGATAGGCGGGTCACTTCTCAGTGGAAATCCCGGGTCAGTTCTTCGCGGAAATCAACATCTAAGGATCAGCTTCTTGAAGCCCAACCTGTTTCCATACGGAGATCAACGTCGGTCCTCGGCCTCGACGGCCAAGGGCTAATCCTTGGTCTGTGCCCTGAAATGCTCAATCAAAAACGAAGTGGCGGGGCCAGGAGGCGTGTCGGTACGATAGATCGCCTGGAACTTGTAAATGCCTCCCTCGCAGTCCGGTAGAGTTAGCCGCACCAAACGCCCGGAGTCCAGGTCATCCCGCACCATTGGTTCGGGCATGTTTCCCCAACCAATACCTTCCTTTATGAGCATGTGCTTTGCTCCCAGGTCAGCGAGACGCCAGGTATGAGTAGCGACAACCGCGAAATCCTGCCCTGCAGTGAGGATAGATCGATCTGTCAGGACCAGTTGGGTATGGTCACGAGCTGCTCCAGGAGCATGCGACCCGATAGACAATGGGTGGCTTGGTGACGCTACAGGAATGAGTTCGACAGAGCCAATGCCGATCCGCTCGATTCCAGAAACGTTAGCGTCCAATGGGCCGCTGACCCCAATCATCGCAGTGCCGTCCAAGACCAATTGAGTGACCGCGCCCAGGGCCTCAACGTTCAACCGCAACGCCACGCTTGGGAACGATTCACGGAATGCCTTTAGGGCGTCGGTAACCCTGGACGCCGGGAGCATGACGTCGAGGACTAAGTGGACCTCAGGCTCTACCCCGGCAAGCATGCTCCGGACCTTTGCTCTGAGGTTGTCGATCCCGTTGGCCACTGTTCGCGCCTCTGCAAGGACGGTTTTCCCCTCAACTGTCAACGAAGGCTTTTTGGTCGTCTGTCGGTCAAACAGGGTGACGCCCAACTGAGATTCGAGGTTCGCAATCGTGTAACTGATAACGGAGGTGGCTCTGTTGAGCTTGCGCGCCGCTGCCGCGAAACTACCGGTTTCAACGACGCTCAAGAACACACGGAGCTGGTCTAGCGTAGGTTGACCAAGGTCTGACATTTCGATTTCCTCGACTGTTTTCGACGAGATTATACGAGTTTCACGAAAAATCGCTCGACGATATTTTTGTGTCAACACCAGAATGGACAATGCCATGTCATTCCTATCAACAGCCGATATCGAACAAATCATAATTCCATCCAGCCGTGATCTCGGTGATTTCACCGTCCGACGCGCACTGCCATCGCCGATGCGCCAGATGGTTGGCCCCTTCATCTTCCTCGACAGCTTTGGACCGGTACGTTTCAACGATGGCGAGGGGGTTGATACTCGGCCTCATCCCCATATCGGGCTTTCTACGCTAACCTATTTGCTGGAGGGTGAGTTGGTTCACCGGGACAGCGAGCAATATGTCCAAACTATTTGTCCGGGTGAAGTCAACATCATGGTGGCGGGCGCAGGCATCGTACATTCCGAGCGGAGCCCGGAAATGGAGCGAAAGGCAGGCAAAGGCATAGAGGGTCTTCAGAGCTGGATCGCGCTGCCGAAGAAGGTTGAGGAAACGCCACCGCTTTTCCAGCATCTTAAGGTCGGGTCACTTCCCGTCGATCAAGGTGACGGGGTGAGGATGAAATTGCTTGCGGGGTCATTGCACGGTCACCGCTCACCTGCAACGATCTACTCAGACCTTTTTGCTGCGGAAATGCTGCTTGATGCTGGTACAAGATACCGCATCGACGGAGAGCATATCGAGCGGGCGATCTTCGTCGTCTCAGGCGCAATTGAGGTCGTGGGACAGGACGGCTCATTCGGAAGAGACCGGTTGATTGTTTTCAAACCAGGTGCCGAGATCGTGGTAAGAGCCACCGAACCAACAAAGTTCCTGGCTTTTGGTGGAGAGCCTCTCCCGGAAAAACGTTTCATACGTTGGAATTTTGTGGCGACCGATCAGGAACGAATTCGGCATGCTGCTGACCTGTGGCGCGAACGTCGTTTCCCGGGCGTGCCGAACGATGACGAGTTCATTCCCTTGCCAGCTGACTTTCGTTAGGTGCTGAGTGGGATCCACCTGTTCAAAAGAGATCAGCGCCCAGAGACCAAATGACGACGTGATCGAGCATGCCGCTCTCCTGTGGGTCAGATGATGTAACCGCCTGCGGCCGCGATGGTCTGGGCGTTGATCCGGTGGCTTTCCTCGGACAGCAGGTTGGTAGTCACGCCGCCGAATTCCTCCGGCTCGCCGACCAAGCCAAGCGCGCTCTGGCCAGCAGGCATTTCGGATTCCGGGAAACAACTGGACGGTGTTCCGATCAAAATCCGGACGTAATTCCGGCTCGAAGCTGGATTCGATCGCGAGTGGAGGTGCCTTATGTCGTCAGCAATAACGCTGCGAATTCGCTCAAGAACCGTCAGGCAAACCACGCAACTTGCCGCAGTCGCGCCTTCGTTAAATGTTTACAACCCGCCACGCGGGCGCTTAATTCCGTGCCATCACCTGAACCATACCTGCCTTAGTAGTGCGTCGTCTGTGGCAACGGCGGTTGCCATGACAGACACCAGTCACCTGGATACGCTCTTAAACTGGGGGTCGGAGATTTAACGCCTTGAAAGAAGTCGAACCGCCGACCCCGTGATTGACTAGCTCTTGTTGGCACTAAATTTTCCAGTCCAAGCAACTACTTGCTCTCCGGAATGGCGCCATTGACAGCAACAGATGACTCGATGTGGTAATGTCCGTCATCAAGGTTGGAGAAGCAGAATGAACGACGTCACTCGGATCCGTAAGATGCCGCCCTTCCCATCGAGAGGTTTACTTATCGCATCCGCGAATATGTTGAAGTTCGTCGGACACTCCGGCTTCGAAGCGCTTCGATTGGAATGGGATCTGCAAGATACCGACGCTGGAACGGGAAATGGTTTGATGGCTAGGGCGACATCGCTTGCGACTTATGCTCTCAAAAATCCGGAGCTGCGCACTCCCGACGGCAATTATCTTCAGTCCGAGATTGTGGCTAAAGCCGGCGAGATCTACCGCAATGGTTGGATGACTAACTTAAGCGAGAAAGAACGATCCGCTTTTAAAACTGCGTCTGCGAACGCAGGCTCGATGAACGACGTATCAGAGTCTGGGGTCGTGGTGGTCTCGACTAGCGATCCACGTACTTCCACCGCGACCGCCGCCCCGACGATATCTCCTCAAAGCAGTCCCTTGAAACGTAAGATATTCGTTGTTCATGGGCATGACGAAGGGGCGCGGGAGACCGTAGCTCGATTTCTAGAAAAATTGGAATTCGAAGTCATCATCCTTCACGAGCAGGCTAATCGCGGGCGCACAGTCATGGAAAAAATAGAAGCGCATGGTGACGTAGGTTTCGCTGTCGTACTGTTAACACCTGATGATGAAGGTCGAAAGGTGAATGGAACCTTCAAATTCCGAGCTCGTCAAAACGTCATGCTCGAATTGGGCTATTTCATCGGCCGTCTCGGGCGGTCAAACGTCTGCGCCCTGACACGTGGTGACGTTGAGCTACCATCGGATTTCGCTGGCATCGTTTATCAACCTATGGAAGACGGTTGGCGGGCGGCGGTAGCACGGGAGTTAGCCGATGCGGGCTTCGAAATTAACTGGGAAAAAGTTTCCAGATCGTAAGCTGAGATATCACTCGTAGAAAGCGCTGTTGTCGACAGCGACGACGACGCTGTCTCCTAATATACGCTGTGGCTCTATTACTCGCGCTTTCATGCTTGCGGTGTAAGGATAGGAGTCGGACAGAACGGCTCCCATGTCATTTCGGATATCCGATCTGGAGCCATATTGAAGCTCGACATAAACGGTACCAGCGACAGCCAGTTCGATGAATTCGTCATCGACGAACGTAATTGTGTATTCGTCGATCTCATGTCCTTCCACCGAGGTATGCGTGGATAGCTCATCAAGCTCTTGCAAGGTCTCAGATAGCAATTTGTCGAGAACCGTGTCGAAAACTTCAGTCCTCAACGAGCGATGCACCTCTTCTCGGCAAGTTCGGGCAGCGTCATAGATATCCAACAAGCCGTCGAGCGCGTCATCCACCAGTACACGAATCTCCTCATCGTCATCGAGGATGGTTTCTTCCCGCACATGTGTTGAACGATTGAGCCGTTCGATTGTCTTCAGCAGCGGACGCGCGATCTTGCTAAGGTCAAGTTTCAGAACCTTTTCCACGAAGTCGTTCGGCAAAGCGCCTTGCACTATGTAGGTGACCCGCTGCATCCGCGTCGGGCCTTTGGTATCTTTGACGAGCTCGTACCAGCGACAGGCTGTCACGCGACTATCAGGGGCCATTGAATGAAGCACGTGACCTGTGAGTTCACGCATGGCTGCTGCACACAAGTTGCCCCGAATTGGATTTTCGCTCTCGCCGACGAGAAAGGCGCCCTCGAGCACGGTCGTCATAAAGTGATCATCGGGATGTTCGGCGACGAGCGACTCTCCCTTTGCACGTATTTCCGGCCATTCTGGGACTCTGTAGTGCATAGCCATACAACCTGTTACTCTTTCTGGGTGCTTCAAAACATCCCGTCTTGAGCGGTGGATAGCCGCCTTTAAGAAGCCGAGCTCTGCCCGTCGGGAGAGAAACTCTGGCCAGTACGACGGAGTCCGCAGACGCCCTCGTAGCGTTCAGAATTTTTGTTGCGTAACAATTCGCACGATCCGACTCGACGGAAAAGGCACGACGATTGATTTCTTCAGTTCTGCTGTGGCATGGATGAGGATGAAGCTGTTGAAAGGTGTTGCAAATCCCTCAGCGACGAATTCGACGACATCCCCGTTCTTGTCTTCAAGTCGCAGAGTTCCAGGACGCGACATGCGTCGGCCTGCAAGTGGCACGAAATCCGCGAGCGGGCTCAATCGATCAACATGTTCAGGCAGTTTCAACTCACCGAACCGCTTCTGGAAAAGCGGCGAGAATTCTACACGACGGAGCTCGGAACGCATACCGAGAACAGGGCATATCTCCAAAGGATTGAGAACAATCACAGCGCACGCGCGCTCATTCCGCCGGACATATTCCCTCATGGAGGCATAAGCGGACGCACCAAACTTTTTGCTCAATGCAAGCGGAACTTTTATACTGAATGCACTGTCGGCCGCCATTTCAGCGAAGCGCCCGTCTTGAAACAAGACGACCGAAGCGAAGATGTTCGCCTCGCGCTCAAACTGGTCGGAGATATCGGGCGACAGCGACTTATCACAGTCTTGGATCCAGCGAAAAAGCTTAGATTGATGTGGGATGTGCTTGTGACCCGCTTCGTGAAGCTTGAGAAAATTCTGCTTGGATTCGGCAACCGTGTCATCGACATGGATCAGATCTTCCTGAACGTCGAAGATGCCCCTCACCTTCTCGATTGCCGATTTGATGAGGCTTGCCGCCCGCTCTCCGAATTCGCGAGCGTGCCGCATGAGCGAACGCGGATCGAAGGCGCTCATCGGCGCGACGCGAAGTTTTGCGGCATCTAGCAGATCGGGGACCGGCGTAGGTAGCCGGTCCCATGCGCTTGCCTTGTTCAACAGATCGGTCGCCGCGCGATGTATTGCTGCATACTCGCCCGGGGTGAGCGAACTGTCGTCAGGTTTCAATTGGTCAATCCTTCTTTGAACGCAGATACCCGAGGTATTTCAGCAGCTCGGCCTCCTCGTTCTGCGTCAAGTTCAATTCAGAAAATGTCGCTGCCCTCCCATGGCGCTCAACATCGGTACGCGTCGTTGTAATGTAACCTGCTAACTCCATCAGTTTGTCGTAGTCCACGCCATATAGGTTCGCGAGGGCATAAAGGATGTTTGGGGACGGCTTCTGAATTTTTCCGTTCTCAATCTGACTTAGATAAGCGTTTGAGACTTCTTTGTTTGTCGCCTCTTCGACTCCGCGAAGAGTAAGCTTTCTATCTGTGCGGATTGACCCGAGATATTCTCCAAGGGTGACTTTCACGACTCTCCTCTTTCGATGACTGCGCTTCGGGCGCCAGCGCGCTGTCAGTGGATTTTGCGGCGCAAGACATTGTACTTCCGACGCTTGATAAGTCAAGCATGCGTGCTTCATGCTATTTCTATCAAGCATGCTATTTTGTTGCTTGACAAACTTAGCACGCTTGAACAATGATGCATTCACTGACCGACCGCGGTGGATGGTCAGCCCAACCACAAACCCACGAGGGTAAAATGCACACCATCGGAAATGAACACCAGGTCTCCCGCATCGAGGATCTTCTCGAGGACATCCTTGATGAGATCATCGAACTGGAAGCCTACGCAAAGGAAGGCAAGCGTCCGCCCTTGGCAAAGGGCTATCGCTTCAAGATCAACGACAAGTCGTTTGTCTGGGAGAAGCAGTATATCACCGGCCGCGAGGTTCTCGTTCTCGCCGGCCTGACCCCGCCAGAGAACTACACGCTCCGCGTCAAGCTCGCCGGCCACAAGCCGCAGAAGGTGGAGCTTGACGAGAAGGTGGACCTCCGGCATCCGGGCACTGAAAAGTTCCGCGCTATCCGCAAGGAACAGACCGACGGCGAAGTTCAGGGGCGGCGCGATGCGCCGCTTCTGGACGCCGACATGGCCTTCCTGGAGGCCTATGGCCATCGCTTCGATATCGTCAAGGATGGCTCGACCTGGGCCATCCTTCATGACTTCCCGGTGCCCTCCTGCTTCGACCATAAGAGCGTGTCTCTCGCGATCCGCATCGAACAGGGTTACCCCATGACGCCGCTCGACATGCTTTACATCTATCCCAAGCTGTCCCGCATCGACGGGCGCGAGATCCCGCAGACGCAGGTCGAGCAGCCGATCGACGGCAGGATCTTCCAGCGTTGGTCGCGTCATCGCTCCGGTGCGAACCTGTGGGTGCCCGGCGTCGACTGCCTGGAAACCCACGTCTTCCTCATCGAGGAGATTTTCGAGCAGGAGGCTTCCCGATGAACGTTACCCTCAGCATGACGGTCGACCAGCATGAAATGCTGCGTCATCATCTCTTCCCTGGTGACGGCCTTGAGGCCGCCGCCCTCCTGCTCTGCGGCGGAAGCTGTCATGGAGATCGTTACCGCCTTTCCGTTCGCGACGTTGTCTTGCTCGATCATGACAAGTGCAAAAGGCTCGACGACCGCATCTCGTGGCCGACCGACCTGATCATTCCTCATCTCGATCATGCGGAAGAACTTGGGCTGAGCGTGGTGAAGGTTCATTGCCACCCCGGCAACTTCCCGCAATTCTCCGAAGTTGACGACGCCGGCGATCGCGAGCTCCTGCCGGTGGTCCGCTCCTGGGTCGGTGCCGACATTCCTCACGGCAGCATTGTCATGCAACCATGTGGCCGGCTCTTTGGCCGCTGTCTTTGGCAGGGCGACGAGATGTGGTCGCTCGACATGATCAGCGTTGCAGGGCCTGACATTCGGCTCTTCCCAGCAACTGCTCACAATCGAAATTCTCCGTTCGCCCGATCTCAGGATCAGGCCTTCGGGGATGGAACCACCGCAACGCTCGCGAGACTGCGCGCCGGCATTGTCGGTATTTCGGGCACCGGCAGCCCTCTGCTTGAGCAGCTCATCCGCCTCGGCTTCGGCGAAATCGTCATCATCGACCCTGATACCGTCGAGGAGCGCAATCTTAACCGGATCTTGAATAGCAGCGTCCGCGATGCCCGCGCCGGTCGGCTCAAGGTCGATGTGGCTGAAGCCGCAGCGATCACAAGTGAGCTCCCTACGCGGATTATCAAGATTCCAACGACGTTGATGTCACCGGCGGCAATCAATGCGCTATCGGTCTGCGACGTCATCTTCGGTTGCGTCGATACGCATACCGGGCGCTTCGCGATGAACTTGGTTTCGACATACCATATCATCCCGTATTTTGACATCGGCGTCATGCTTGATGCGGTTGGTGATGGCAATGCGGCGGGACGCATTCGCGACATCCTGGGCACGATCCACTATATCGTTCCCGGACGATCGAGCTTGATTTCCCGTGACGTGATCTCGCTCCGCACCGTTGCGCAGGAAGGCTTGGCCAATTCCGATCCGGAAGCGGAGGCACAGCAAGTTCGCGACAAGTATTTCCGCGGCCTGAGCGTGAGCCGACCCGCGGTGATCAGCATCAATATGTTCGCGGCAGCCTTGGCGGTGAACGATTTTCTGGCAAGGATACACTCCTACCGCCACATGCCGAACAGCGATGTCGGCTCGATAGAGTTCAGTTTGGGCCAGTTGCGCCTGACCGCAGACGAAGAGCAGGAAGATTGTGCACTCCTTTGCCCTTGGCTTGGCCACGGCCGGATTTCGCCGCTTCTTGGCTTGCCCGAACTTTCGGAGGCGCGTTCATGACGTGGTTCCAAGATGCCGCTCAATATGTCGCAGGGACTTTCCGCGCACTGCTACGCCGCCCCTACCGCGGCGTGATCCGCGAAGGCAGCATGCCGCGGTTTTTTGCCCCGAAGACCCTCTACATTTTGAACGAAGACGGAGACCCGTGGCAGGCGACAATGATGTGCCCGTGCGGATGCGGAGCTGTCCTCGAAATGAACTTGGTGCCTGACGAGAAAGCCGTCTGGCGCGCGAAGGTGGAAAAGGATGGAACAGGCACGCTCCACCCTTCTGTCTGGCGGCAGGTTGGTTGCCGCTCCCATTTTTTCATTCAGAACGGAAAAATCCGCTGGTGCGATTGATTGTGGTTACCTGCGGATCGGTATCTCAACAACCGGACGCAGCGGTTCGAGCTGCGTCTGATATCGACGAACGATCTGATCGTAGAGGTCGGCAACGCGCTTTGCCTTGACACTGACAACGAGCGCATAACGCAATTCGTCTTCGGGCTCGAAGTCTCGGCTTTCGAGCCGAGCATTATAGTGGATGTCGAACGTCGGGTTGCGTAGGCTTTTACCAAGAAACCCTACCGAGGCGTGGAGTGTATTCTCCCATTTCCAGGCGTCACGGCGAAGATCACCTTCCGTCAGTCCCTTCTGAGCCTTGCCGAAGAAGCTCTGAGTATCCGCATGAAGTTTCTTGTCTTCTTTCCGCTTCGTGTCCTTTGGCCTGAACGCAATTTCCAAGCCGGCACGCGTGTAATTACCTGGATGGTGAGGATCCGTCAGAGTCTTGTAGCAGATGGTTGCCGTTATCTGGACCTTGCCTGCCATTTCCTCAACAGGAACGGGGATCGGGGCTCTCACATAGCTCCGCGCAGAAATGGTCCCTTGATAAATGACCCGGATTGTGTCGTCGTCGCACAGCAGAATATCGTCCATTGTTCTGGCGACGCGGCCCCGACCAACTTCTTCAGCAGAGATTGATGACTCTTCAGCAGTATGAACGAGCAGTGCCCGCACCGCGAGCATGTCGACATTGGCGCCAAGGTGAGCCTTCACGCCTGCGGCCACCCGCAACAGGCTAGGCGATGCAAATGACGTTCCGCCGGTTACTTCGAGCTGCGGCCGCCCGTCTAGACTTGCAACAAGAAACGGGCGCTGTAGCGAACCGCCGAAGTCGACAAGATCAGGCTTGATAAGCCCCGGGCTTCGGCCGGGGCCAACGGAGCTGTAGGGCGCGCGCGCCCAACCCATGTCAGGACTATCGGCGGCACCAACTGCCATCGCGTTCACACAGTCTGAAGGAACCTGTATCCGGTTGAAGCCAAGTGCCGCGTCCCGCTCCCCGTCATTTCCAACGGCGATCGTTGCCAAAGTATCGTTCCTAGCTAAGCGATCATCGAGCACCGCGGTCCACGCGTGAACGTCGTCATCTTCAATAGGAAGATTTGGTCCGAGGCTGATGTTGACCAGATCAAACTGCCGGTTGAGGAGTGTCTGATCGATCCGGTAGAGAACCTCGTAGAGCCCATCCGGATCCTGGCTGGGGTCAGTGTCGAGAACACGGTAATGTTCAACCGGCGCGTAAGGCCTCGATAGCGGTTTAGTGGGGTCGATATGCCCGAACAGGAACGCCGATGTGACATGAACACCGTGACGGCGAAGATCCTCATGCGAGCTACCCACGCCCGTGGTATCGATCGGCGTCGCCCAGGCTGTCAACGGATGATTGTCTGGCACACCACCATCAAAGATGGCGACCCTGATCCCTGGGTCCAGTGCTGGTTCCGAAGGATAGCGAATCTGAGGCGAGGGTGTCGCGGCGGCTCGAATTGTCGGCCGGAGCACGCGGAGGGTCGGCATCTGTCGAAGTGCACGTACCGCAGTGAAGGTCGCGATCTCCTCCGCGCGCTCACTTGGCGCGGTCAGCTCAACGAAGCAAAGCCCACCTGCATAAAATCTGTTGTCCATGGGAGCGTCGATATCGAGCTCCTTAAGGTAGGTCCGAAACGCGCCAACGATCTTCTGCTCGCCGAGAAGTTCGTCCGTATGCAGAACCGCCTCAAAAGTCACCTTGCCGGTATCTGGCAGATGCCCCTTCAGCTTGTCATCCGCGTCAGGAGCGCCGATCTCCTCGATGGAAATGATCCCGTTTGTCGCGGCGGACAAGTTGTTCCAGTGAGGTAGGGCAGCGCTCCAACTGCGCAGAGACGCTCGCGGCCCCATCACGAAGATTTCAGTCGTCAAGGTTTCCTCTGAGGGACGTCCAAGCGACCGCTTTTGCGGCGTGATCGATCGCGTACGACTTCCTACGGCCTCGACGCCAACCTGCTGAAAAAGTTCCTTAGGGTAAAACGACTTGGCAATGTATTCCGGATTGAGAACAACCGACAAAACGGCTTTGTCGTCTGGGCACGCTGCCGTCGGTAACCTGTCCACCAGGGAGACGGCGCGGGTGAGCATCGGCGCCAGACGCGACCGAGATTCGGAAAACGTATACGGATGCTGTTTGGGAGCACCACCCCGGATGCCTGTGACAGAAGAGACCAGCCGCTCGCCTTTTCCAAGAAGAAAATTCTGCTTCACCATCAAGCGCCCTTTCGTTTGCGCGGGGTAGCTTCAGTCTGTGAATGGCTACGTACCGTATCTCGCGCGACGCCGGTCAACTTTTGGGCGCCGCGTTGGGAAAGTCCGCCGTCAACCAACATCGTTGCAAGAGTGATGCGCTCCGCTTTCGAAAGCTGATCCAGTGAAATCAGGGCTTGTAAATGTGTCTCAAGCGCTTCTCCCGAGATCGCCGCTGCTCGACGCGCTCGCTCGACCGATTGCCTGATGTCGCTGAAGGAAAGACCATAGAGTGCAACCGAAAGCACTTTCGCCCAATGTTCAGCTTTGTCGTTGTAAGGTTGAAGCAGGTCACTCACGAGCTTATGAATTGCCGGTCGCTCAGGCATCGGGAATTCGACCTTCATTTCAAAGCGCCGCCAAACGGCGGGATCGAGCAAATCTGGGTGATTGGTGGCGGCTAGCAAAAGCCCGGTCGCCGGCCAATCATCAATCTGTTGCAGGAGCACGGTAACAAGTCGCTTGAGCTCACCAACCTCGTCCCGGTCGTCACGACGTTTTGCGATGGCATCGAGCTCATCGAGCAAGAGCACGCAGTCAGCCTGCTTGGCATAATCGAGAACTTGGCGCAGGTTTGCGCCGGTTCGTCCAAGATAGCTGCTCATGACCGCAGCGAGGTCGAGGATCATAAGCGGCTTGCCAAGCCGCTTTGCGAGCCATCGCGCGGCGAGTGTCTTGCCGACTCCCGGCGGGCCGACAAAAAGAGCGGTTCTCGTCGGATCTAGCCCCGCAGCGTCCAGAGCTTCAAGACGGCCACGCTCCGTGATCAGTTGGTCAAGCGCTGCCGATACCTCTGACGCTAGCACTGGAGGATAGTCCAGCTCGATCGCTTCCTCGATTTTGAGCAGGTGAAGGCGAGAATCGGAATCCACCGGCATTGGCACCTCGGCCATCCGGCGAAGTGGGGTCTCCTTTGAAGGAGCCTCACGAAGGAGAGCAGTCAGCGAATGGGAAAGCTCTGGCTTGTCTGCACGCGTCTTGCGCGCGATGCGCTGCACCAGCATCTGGATATCCTGGGCTCGGCCCGCAAGCGCCAAGCGCGCAAGGCTGATAATGTCGGAGTCGAGATCCGCTTTTGCCATCGTCATGTGTGGAAATCCTCGTATGCCAGTTTGCAGTCTCACTCAAAGTGGAAGAGAATTCAATAATGAATAGTAAATTTCTTCCACTCGATTGATAACCATCTGCTTTTCTTTGCTTTTATTATGGACTACAAACCAAGTCGTGACGACGCTGACAAAGGGTGGAGACGTGCTTTATTTCGCTTATGGGTCAAACATGGATCTTACCCAGATGATGGAACGCTGCCCAGGGGCGACGCTCGTAGGATTTGGCTACCTTCCAGATCATGTCCTCTGCTTCCCGCGCCGATCGAAAAACCGTGGTTGCGGCGTGTCGTCCGTCGAACCGAAAATCGGACACGACACTTGGGGAATAGTTTGGAAGCTGAGCGAAGCAGATCTGGCTGCGCTTGATAAAAGCGAAGGCTACCGTCGTGATAGAGATCCGACGGCAAACGCGTACAACCGGATAACCGTGACTATCAACTTGAATGGCAGACAGCTGGAGACAGAAACTTACGTAGCGTCTCCGCAAGAAGGCTCGCATCTGCCGAACAGTGCATACCTAAAACATCTGCGCGACGGCGCGTCGCATCACGGCCTCCCGGAAGCATACCAATCGTTCCTCGCCGCCCTTCCTGACGACCAGTCCACCCTATAATACCCTCGGCTTGGCCGACGTTGATAATCCTTTGCCTAGATCACCCCCCACGCCCGAAACCTTCCCCTGCCCGTCATCTCCCGCAGGCCAAGCTCGGAGACGATGCGCCGCGCGGCTTGCGGCGTGACGTCGAGGGTTTTCGCCACCATGCCAGCCGACACCAATGGCTTTGCCATGACGAGCTCAACCAGTTCCGGCAGCTTTGAAGACGTCCGCCGCCCCTCCAGTTTTCGGTCCATCATCGTTTTCGCCAGCGTTAGCCGGTCGTGTTCTTTGATACCGGTCTCGGCGGCCGCCAGAAGCCCTTGGGCAATCGCGAGCAACCGGGTCTCCCGATCGCGATGCCGGCGCCGGTCGACGGAAATGGATTTGAGACCGAGGTTGACGGCGGCGAGATGAGTGCCCGTGGTAACGCCGGCCTGGCGCAATATCGACGCGGCCAGCAGCCGGCCGAGCCAGGGAGCGTGCTGAAGGACGGAAAGCTCGTTCCAGGCATCGAGGGCGACGATGGCCTGCAGCACGGCGGGCAGGCTTTCGGCCTGGCGCAACACAGCGCGCCATTCATTGAGCCGGGCATCCTCGTCCCAGTCGAGATCATAGACCAGCGGATCGGCCGGAGCCCGGCCGGGCTTTTTGGCTCGTTCGATCGCAGCGTCAGAGCGCGCGAGCAGCGCATCGATAGCCGCATAGTCGACGCCGGGGAGATCTTGGGCGTCGTCGGCGTCATCCCCCTCCCCTTCCGCGTCGATCGCGATCGCCGGCCGAATAACTCCGGTCGTCGTAGCCTCGTCCGCGCCGCCCGACCCGATCTCCGAGGTTTTCCGCAGCGAGCGGATGCCGTCGGTAGAGAACGCCCAATCCGGAGATTGGCCGGCGATCCGCCGACGGGTTCGCAGGACGTCGCGGGCGATTGTCAGCTCATGGGTCGGTGTGCGAATATCCTTCGTGGCGTCGTGGAGGACGAGGTCTTCGAGGTGGACAAGTTCTCCGTCGATCCAAAGCGAGGCGCAGGCGTCGGTGAATTGGGATCGTTCGAGGAAGCCCGCGCCGACGGGCGAACGGGCGATGCGCTCGTCGAGACGCGCGAGCGCGACACCGGCGTCGAAAGCCGGCCGCATCAGGGCTGTCATGCTGATTTTCGCGAGATCATAAGCCATTGAAATCATGGTAAATGATTTCCTATACGAACTCTATCTTAATATTGCAGTTCGCCACATGGTATGATTGCTGGTTGACCTTATAACCATCGATAACAAGCGTTTATCGATGGTAGATCGACAGGACTCGCAAATCACTCTATCGTCGCGCAATCCCACCGTCCGCAAAGGCTCAATCTCATGGAAGATCGCGTCCGTTTCGCCCTCGAAAGCTGCTCAACATCGCCCACCAGGATACCGGCCAGGGCCGGCGCGTGGGCAACTTTATTCTCGCCTGGTGGAACGCCAACGTGCATGGCGGTTTCGATCTTGCGGATCTCGCCAATGTCGATCGCGAGGTCGCCGAAGATATGGCGACAGTCTTCACCTGGCTGGCGCGCGAAGAGGACCTTCACTATCCCCACGACTATCGCAGCGAGATCGAACAGATTATTGCGCGCTGGCGCCCACAGGCCATGACAGTCTGATGGCACCTGTCCGGAAACCTGCCAGCCTCTCCGGTGTGGAGCGGCGAGCCGTCGAACTCGACACGATTGCCTCGGTGCTGCCGATCGACCGGCGTGATGAACTCGCCGAGCTGCTGACCGACGCGGACATCGAAACGCTGCGCCATCTCGTCAACGAGGGCATGGGCGCCAACACGCTGCGCGCCATCACCTCCGATCTCGCCTATATCGAAGCCTGGGCCCTCGCCGCGACGAAACGATCTCTACCCTGGCCGGCACCCGAGGCGTTGCTCCTAAAATTCGTCGCGCAGCATCTGTGGGATCCGCAAAAGCGCGCCGCCGATCCGGATCACGGTATGCCGGCCGATGTGGCGGACAATCTACGCGCCCAAAATTTTCTGAAATCGACAGGCCCGCATGCGCCGGCGACCGTGCGCCGTCGGCTAGCCAACTGGTCGACACTGACCAAGTGGCGCGGCCTCGATGGCGCTTTCGCCTCCCCTCCCCTCAAATCCGCCATTCGGCTCGCCGTACGCGCCGTCCCTCGGAAGCGAAGCCGGAAGAGCACCAAGGCGGTCACTGGCGATGTGCTGGCCAAACTGCTGGCGACGTGTGCCACCGACAGTTTGCGCGATGTGCGGGACCGGGCAATCCTGATGGTCGCCTTCGCGTCCGGCGGCCGCCGGCGCAGCGAGATCGCACGGCTTCGTATCGAGCAACTGAGCGTCGAGGCGCCAATCAAAGTTGCGGACGGCCCTCCCCTCCCCTCTCTCGCCATCCATCTCGGCCGCACAAAGACGACCACCGGTGAGCAGGATGATGTCGTCTATCTCACTGGCCGGCCGGTCGATGCGTTGAAAGCCTGGCTCGCGGCGGCCAAGATTGATGACGGTTGTGTGTTTCGGGGGATCGGGCGATGGGGCACGGTATCGAAGCGCCCGCTGGATCCGCAGTCGGTCAACGCGATCGTCAAACAGCGGGCGGAGATGGCGGGGTTGGAGGCGGGGGAGTTTTCGGCGCATGGGTTGCGATCCGGGTATCTTACGGAAGCCGCCAATCGCGGCATCCCCCTTCCCGAGGCCATGGAGCAGTCACGGCATCGTTCGGTTCAACAGGCATCCAGCTACTACAACAATGCATCTCGGCGCAGCGGTCGCGCGACTCGGATGTTATAGGCCTTTTACGGCTCTGTACGGTTGGAAAGGACAGTCTTCCGAATATGCAGCTATTCCCAGATCAAACCAAGATGAAGTCGCTCTTCGGCGAAGCCGGTGTGATTTACGGAAGCCTTGGCAACGCGATCGCGCCTTATCTTTTGCGCGACCAATACAGCTTCATGGACAATCATCAATACGAGCAGATGATGCTAACTGAAGATGATGGGCTTGAGAAAGGAGCCCGCATTTATTGGGAAGAGATGCTGGATCGAGCTCACATGGCTTCTGTTTCATCGATCATACGCGCATCACGATGGGTCGATTCATCGATGCGCGAGTATGAAGCAGGCAATCTGTTTGGTTGGGCAGCTGCGACGCGCAGCTTGGTTGAGGCAGCTGCAGATTCTGGGCATAGTTTAGGAGTCGTCCCGATAACACTGGCTGAGATTCACAAGCCAGTGATTGCAGCCCTGAAGGGCAAGGCCGACAGTTTTCTAACATCTTCAGATATCGAGGATGCACTCATCCACTACAGCCACGCGCGTAAAGTCTCGAAAGCAGAAGAAGTACCGATTAGCCACAAAGCCAGGCAGTCTGCTGAATATCTTCGGTTCCTCGAAGAGATGAAGATTGACGGCGCCCGCGAGCTCTATTCGAAACTATGCGAAATCGTGCATCCCGCCGCACTGTCCGTCTCGACAACTTTTACCTTTTCCAAAGGCGGCTGGACAGTCGACCTGGCGATGGAGCGCACCTACCTGAACGCGTTCGTCGAGTCTAATCGAGGCGTAATAGGCGGCGTTCTGATGGCAGCGTTTAATCCTGCGATACTCATTCTCAGGGTTCTTCACAGGTTTGATCGCCACGCAAAAATACCACCGCTTAAGAATTACCGGCTCGATCGGATACCAGCGTGGACCCGAATCCAGAAAGCATTGAAGTGATACCGGTCGATGGCCCCTAATACGCTCTGCCAAATAGCGTACCAAAACCATGATTGAGATGGCCGCCCCGGTGGACCTTCTGTCATAGACGGCGAGTAACGCGAAGTGAGGCGGCCGAAGGGGATGTCCTGAATGCTAGACGAAAAAGATGCTGCCCTACTCTGCTCTAAGGGTATTAGCCTTCTGACTTTAAGCGAGGACGAGTGGCAGAATATTGCCGAGACCCGCTGGGGCGGCCGGAAATTCTCTCTGACCTTCCCGCACGAGGTTGCCAGGCAAGGGAAGCGTGGTGGATTGGTGCTCGTCACCGTAGCTGGAGCGTTGGCCTCGCTACGGCTTGGATATATCCGTTCGATACAGACGGTTTCCACCTTCGACTCTCGCGTATCCTTTGATCACATCGGAACCATCTCGCCTTCGTCATTAGAGTCATTGCTAGGCGAATTTGTAGGCACGTCACTCCAGGCTTCAGCTTCCGCATTCGGTGCAGACGAGCACCAACTGAAACGAGCCGGCCCAAAATTGGGAGACGGCGTTATCCGACGTATCGCGAGCGACCCGAGAAACTATTCAGTGCTCCAGCTTATCCTGGCGCCAATGACCAAACCCACCCGATATGAAGATGCCCGGGGCTCCCAGCAGGACGCCGTGGAACTCGCACTGAAGGCCTTCGGCGCAACGAACGGCGCCAGTGAAATCTACCTGCCCCGAGAAACTGCTCTTGCGCGAGTTCGGCTCCGCGAGGACGTAGTAATCGAGCACGATGCCCGCTTCGTGGAAGGCTGGATACTCAGTGAAAGTGACATCACCGGCCGTGCCATATTCACGCAAAATGGCGAGCGACTTGAGGTCATCACAGCCAACAAGCAGCCGCTCGAAACGCTTCTCGGCGTCGATCTGATTTATCAGAACCGTCTGCAGGACTCGATTGTCATGGTCCAATACAAAATGATGGACCAGCAACCACGCGGTAAGCGAACTCGAACAATCGACAATTATACCTTCGAGGAGAACGACGAGAAGCAATGGCGCGTGCCTATCAATTCTCAGTTCATTGACGAAGTAGCCCGTATGACAGATTTCGACAAGGATTTTGCACCTGATGGGCCGTACCGTTTGAACAGCGGCGCGTTCTTCCTGAAGTTGGTTAAGCGTTATGCCTCGACCGCGGCCTCGAGCATTATTCTCAGCCTCGGTCATTTCAAACACCTATTAGAACGGGGCGAATTGAATGGTCCCAAAGACGGTCTCCGCATCCGGTATAGCGACCTCAGGGGCCATTATCTGCGCGCGGATGCCTTCGTGGACCTAATCCGATCTGGCTACATTGGGACACGCGGAGCAACGACGCAGCACCTCGAAACTCTCATTCGACAAACTAGACGGGACGGCAGAAGCCTCGTGTTCGCACGCCAATCGAAGGATGAGAGCAGAGACATCGAAGCCTCCGACTTCATCGAAAGCGCATCCGCTCCGAGACGCAGCCGCCTTCGGAGCGGACAGCGCTAATCTTGCTGAGCGAGCGTCTAACTGTCAAAGCGACGCACGCGAAAAGCCGCAGGGAGTAGTGGATCAAGATAGGAATGCCAGGCGCGACATACTGAAAATCAACCACTTAGCTTGTAGTCAGCTGACTACGCACCTCAATTTCACCATTCTAAAGGCGAATGAAACATTCACGCTCGCTTAGCCTCCTGTCCGTGCGCACGCAACAATGCCATCAGTACGGGACCGAGCGAAAACTCGCCGCGACGTGCCCTCCCCGTAAGATCCCTCAGATAGCCTCCAGCCGACGAAATATGGCCGGTGCGTTCGAGGATCGCCGCCATCGTGGCGGCGGCATTTTCAGGCCCCATGACCTCGCAAGCGTCCTGATAGGCTGACGGGCTCACCCCGAGCATAGATCGCACCACAACGGCGGCGGCCATCAGATCGCGCCAGTTCTGGATATTGCCTCCGGGGCCATACATCGCGATCTCCGGGCAGGCACGAAGCACCATGCCCAATGGGAAAGCTTTTATCGGCTCGATGTTACGTCCAATATCCGGATTCGGCTTTCCGCCCTGCTCATCTTCAGAGCGAGGTTCAAGTTCATTGATAGATTCGGTATTTGAATTCTGTATGTGCTGCCGGATATCGGCATCATTGGTGTCGGATTTTTGCTGAATACCCTGAACTTCCAATCGGTTGATGACCTCTTCGCGCAGAAGTTCCAACTCTTCAAGCAAGCGCTCGTAATCCTCGGCGGTCTTGGTGATGCGAAGTCGGTCCATCAAGGCAATGTGGACGGCTTCCACTTTCCCCCAGTCGCCAAAGACGCCGTCTTCAACAGCAGCCGTAATCAACTTGCGGACGTCGCGCCGGGCGATCGTGATGCGTTCTTTGACAATCTTCAGATGCCGCTGAGCCGCCACGACCCGCTGAGCCAGCAGAGCGAGTTCTTCAGAGCGTGCAAGAAGTGGCGAAAGGCTAAAGCCGTAGGCTGTCTCTATAGCTCCATCAGTGCCCTTACGGGCGTAGCGCTTACCATTGGGGCTGTCACAGCGTTGGATAAGGCCTGCGTCGATAAGATGTGCGAGGTTCTCTCGGAGCGTTGATCCCGCGATCCCGTTCGCCCTAGCCGTCAGCTGGGCATTCGACGGAAAGACAATCAGATTTCTCCCTTCGCTCAAAGCCGCCTCTGGATAGAATGTTAGGAGAGCGTTAAGGACTGCAAGGGCGCGGTCACGCAGGCCCAGCAGTGAGCGCGCATCGCAAGCGTCCCTGAAGACTTTCCACTTATCGACTGACTTGCCCGGTTTGACCTGGGCGGCCCGCATCTGCGATTTCACCAGGGCGAGCGTCATCGGCCGCCGCCCAAAGGGCGTCGTCACATTTCCAACCTGCATTTTCCTTCACCTTTCAAAAGGCAAAAGAAATCCGCTCACCAAAACGGTGCCAAAGACTCTTGACTGCGATTCATGGAAATGCGATTCTCAGGCTGCTTAGACCTATGAGAGAGGCTTCCATGACGGCAACGTTTGGGGGCCTTTTTCTTTTGCGCCTGCCTTCCGACTTAGTCCTCTGTTGACGGAGCATTGCTCCTGAAATTGGCATAGAGTTCAGGAAGCCTTTCCATCAAATAGGATGCAAAGGCTTCGTCCTGTTCTCGATTGATCTGAATTTTGCAAAGCTTCCCCGTCAACGACAAGGTCGCGATCTGTTTGCCATCGGATGACTGAGCAACGGCCGGAGCTTCAGGCGTTGCCAAGCTTCCAAGTTCGCCTGTCTTCGCAGCTCTCAGTACGACCGAAAAGCGATCATCGGTATCCTTGTGGGCGAAAGCTTTGTCTTCCGTTGCCTTGCGCGCTTTCTTCTCGGCGCCGGCTACCTTGAGGCTCTCGACCAAATCGAGCCACCTCGGCCGTCCGATCTTTGGTGCGCGCCCGATTGCATCAATCAGCGAGCGAGGCACACCGCGAGCGACACTCAGAAGCTTCTGGGCTTCCTGGCGGTCGACAGAGAGTGCTGTCTGGATCAGCGAGCGCTGGATGCCGCTGTCCTCAAGCTTCAAGGCGAACATTGCCCGCTCGATAAACGTCAGGTCTTCGCGCGCCGAATTCTCCACACCCTGGGCAACGACTAGACGATCGTCATCCAGCTCGCGGACATAGGCTTTCACCGCAATGCCGAGTTCTGACGCAGCGCGCGCCCGGCGATGGCCATAGGCAATCTGATAACGCCCGGGTGCAGTGGGGTGAACTCGCACAAGGATAGGGATTTCCTGCCCGTGTTCTGTCAGTGAAATCTTCAGCGCCTCGACTGCCGTCAGATCCTGATCGACAAAGCGGTCAGCAAAGGGGGAGGGGTCTAGTAAGCCGGGATCGAGTTCAACGGGCAGGGCACCATTCGCGACCTGCTGCTTCAGTTCCTCGTAATCGCGTTCGACTTCAGAAAATGTGTCTTTGAGCGACCGGACCGCACCTGAAGCAACACGCTGAATGGGCTGTCGAGCTTCGTCGGCGGACGCATCTTCGGTGCCACCTGCAAAAAGAGATCGGATTGACTGTGTTCGCTTGCTCATGCATGGACCTCCCCATCACGGCCGGCCTTATGATCCGAGATGTAGTCAGCTGACGACATGTTAAGTGTCTGCTCTTTTTGGATAGCCATGGAGATCATCGCTGCCAGACCTCGTTCAGGAGCTCGACAATCTCGTGGTTGACGGCATTGATCGATTCCATTGCACGATCGTAAGTAGAGCGTCCAACGGCGCCTCTCGTCAGCTCGTAAAGTGATTGTTTGGTCAACCCAGCATTCGCTATCGCGGTCGATTTCCACGCGGTTGCCGCCATGACGTCCGATGCGAACACATCGCGCATCAGTCCAACGATCTCTTGCTCCGGAACGTCGCGTGGATCGTGACGGGTCACGAGAAACCGCAGGAAATCATAATCAAGGCGCCCGCCGGCCTCCTCAATGACGGACACGAGGTCCGAGGTCATCAGCAGGAACTGGCTCATCGATGCGACATCGACCATCTGTGGGTGGACGGTGACGATCATGCCCGTTGCAGCGTTCAGAGCGCCCATGGTCAGAAAGCCCAACTGAGGCGGGCAATCGACGACGACGACATCAAAATCGTCTTCAACTTGGGCTATTGCGCCGGCGACCCGTCTAAAGAACAAATCCTCTGGCCGACCACGATTTTGCAGCATAAAGCGCGGGGTTTGATGCTCGAATTCCATGAGTTCGAGATTGCCAGGAACGATGCTGATCCCTGTAAAATATGTTGGGCGGACGACATCCTTCATCGTGACGCGCTGATCGTCATAACGAAGCGCGCCATAGAGGGTCGTGTTCTCAGCGACATCAAACTCAGGCTGGTAACCGAACATGGCCGAGAGTGAAGCCTGCGGATCGAGGTCGATCGCCAAGACGCGATAACCCTGCAGCGCGAGCCCTTGAGCCAAATAAAGCGAAGTGGTGGTCTTTGCGGACCCGCCTTTGAAATTGGCAACCGTAATGACCTGCAGCTTTTCACCATCGCGCCGACGTGGAAAAAACCTTGTCGCTTCTTTAGGGCGAGCGATTGCGAGATACTGCCGCAGCTCGTTGATCTGCTCGAGCGAGTAAGACCGCCGTCCGCCATTTCCAAGATCCGGCGTTGGACCTAGACCGTCGATCGATAGCTGACGCAGGTAGCCGTCCGAAACGCCGACGATCTCCGCGACTTCGCCTGATGAAAATGACCGAAGAGTTTTCTGCGCCGTTGGCGGGAATGCGCGTTCTCCAACTGCACGCAAGCGGGCAGACAGCGCTTCCGCCCGCTGTGTGATATGGGCAGAAGTTGATGCCTTTAGGATGTGCCGGTCGATCACGTTCACATTAGCCTCTGTTCTCAGACGGTTTATCGGCGTCAGACGCGCTATTACCGTCTCAAGCTAAGCCACGATTCTAACCCTGCCGCAAGAGAAATAGGGTTAACAAGACCTTAACATGCACAAGCGGGGAATTCGGCGGACACTTCAAATCGCCACTTTATCAAACCATTTCAGGATTTTGCCTGTCGTTTCGCAGTGTCGGCCCAATTGGCCAACTAACACTTTTGCTAGTGAATTCGATGGCCTGAGCGCGGTCCGATGCACAAAAACTCATGCCTCGGCGAGAATCACTCGCTAACACTTTTGGCAGTAGATCGAACTTCTCGGCCCCGGCAAACCTCCATGCGTCACCAACGCAAGGGAGATTTGCTCGATGCGCGTCGTCGCCATCAAGAACCCAAAGAGCGAAGTTGAGCGCCGCCTCATCCACGAAATGCACAGGCTCCGCGCCCGCATTTTCCGCGGTCGCTTGGCATGGACAGTTCGTTGCACATCAGGTCTCGAAATAGACAGCTTCGACAATTTAAGCCCGACATACGTCCTATGCATCGACCGTTCTGACGCAGTGATTGGATGCGCTCGGCTCTTGCCGGCGACCGGCGGCACGATGCTGGAGAAGGTTTTTCCTCAACTCCTGGAGATGGACGGTCTCGCCACTCACCATCGGATGATCGAAAGTTCCCGATTTTGCGTGGATACGAACGCGGCTGCCGAGCGGGAGCAAGCGGGCCTCCACTCAGCAACACTCGCCATGTTCGCCGGCATCATCGAGTGGAGCATCCTGAATGGCTACCGAGAAATTGTAACCGCAACGGATGTCAGGCTTGAGCGCATCCTCCGTCGGGCCGGTTGGCCGCTAAGACGCCTCGGCCCACCTGCCCAGATCAACGAAACGAAGAGCGTCGCCGGCCTGCTCCCCGCAGACTGGGTGAGCTTCGATCGACTTCGCCCCAGCATCTACTCGTCGAGTTTCTCTCACCATCAGAAGGAAGCGGCCTGATCATGCTTAGCACCGAAAACCGCTCACTCCCCCGTCTCGTCAGTAAGCTGCAAAACGCACTGGGAGATCATCTGTGCATCGCACTTGAAGACCCAAGCGTCGTCGAAATCATGCTCAATCCTGATGGTCGCCTGTTCATCGAAAGGCTCGGCCACGGCATGGCCGCAGCTGGCGAGATGACACGCTCTGCGGCCGAGACCGTCATCGGGAGCGTCGCCCATGTCTTGAACTCGGAGGTCGATGATGATCGTCCGATCGTTTCGGGCGAACTTCCAATCGGCGGGCATCGTTTCGAGGGATTGCTGCCCCCGGTGGTGTCTGCACCATCCTTCACGATCCGTCGTCGCGCGTCTCGCCTTATTCCTCTGGATGACTACGTATCGAGCAATGTGATGACGGCAAAGCATGCCGAGATCATCCGAAGCGCAATAGCTTCTAAGCTCAACATTCTCGTCGCCGGTGGCACGGGCTCGGGCAAAACCACCCTCACCAACGCAATCCTCGCGGAGATTGTATCGAGCTCTCCCGACGATCGGCTCGTCATTCTTGAAGACACCGCTGAGATCCAGTGCGCTGCGGATAACGCAGTCAGCCTGCACACCAGCGACGCGGTCGACATGTCGCGTCTCCTGAAGAGCACGATGCGCCTCCGACCGGATCGGATCATCGTCGGCGAGGTCCGCGACGGCGCAGCGCTCACCATGCTGAAGGCTTGGAATACGGGACACCCCGGAGGAGTCGCAACGATCCACTCCAACAGCGCACGCTCTGCACTACAGCGCCTCGAGCAGCTGACCGCCGAGGCCAGCCATCAGCCGATGCAGGCTGTCATCGGAGACGCCGTCGATCTGATCATCTCGATCGTGCGAACGGCCAAGGGCCGGCGGATCAGCGAAATCCTTCACGTCACCCGCTTCGCAGGCGGCCAGTACCAAACGGAACCCTACGCAGAGGAGAGCCGCGATGCCGCATAAGAGATCATTCCTGACACTTGCCGTTATCGCTGTCGCAGCGATCGTCGCTGCTTCGCCTGCATTCGCCAGTTCCGGCGGAAGTCTTCCGTGGGAGGGACCGCTCGAGCAGATCCAGGAATCTATCACGGGTCCGGTCGCAGGCTACATTGCTCTGGCCGCTGTCGCGATCGCCGGCGGCATGTTGATCTTTGGTGGCGAGCTCAACGATTTCGCTCGTAGGCTGATGTACGTGGTCCTGGTCGCAGGCATTCTGCTCGGTGCGACGACAATCGTCGGTCTGTTTGGCGCCACCGGTGCGTCGATCGGCCTGCCCCCGGAGCAGGTCACACGCCTCAAATCGAGCGGCGAAGGGGAGGGGGCTTGATGAGCCTCCGCCGCAATCGCATTCATCGCGCGCTGTCGCGTCCGAACCTCCTGATGGGCGCCGACCGCGAGCTGGTGCTGATTACTGGGCTTGCGGCCGTGATCCTGATCTTCGTCGTGCTGACGGTGTATTCCGCTCTCTTTGGCGTTGCGGTCTGGATCGTCATCGTTGGTGTACTCCGCATGATGGCCAAGTCCGATCCGCTTATGCGGCAGGTCTATGCCCGTCACATTTCCTACAAGCCCCGCTACCGTCCAACGGCCGCGCCGTGGCGCAAATACTAGAGGAGACCTGATGGCTGCCCTCAAACGTTTCCGCACGACCGGACCCTCGTTCGCCGATCTCGTTCCCTACGCCGGCTTGGTCGATAACGGCGTTCTCCTCCTGAAGGACGGCAGCCTGATGGCCGGCTGGTATTTTGCCGGCCCGGACGCCGAAAGCGCCACCGACCTCGAACGCAATGAGCTTTCCCGGCAGATTAATGCGATCCTCTCGCGCCTGGGGACCGGCTGGATGATCCAGGTCGAGGCGATCCGGGTGCCGACGGTTGATTATCCGTCCCCAGACCAGTGCCATTTTCCAGACCCTGTCACTCGCGCGATCGATGCCGAGCGCAGGACGCACTTCCGGCGCGAGCAGGGCCATTTCGAGAGCAAGCACGCCATCATTCTCACCTACCGGCCGCTCGAGTCGAAGAAGACCGCGCTCAGCAAATACATCTACTCGGACGAGGAGAGCCGGAAGAAATCCTATGCGGACACTGTCCTGTTTGTGTTCCGCAATGCGATCCGGGAAATCGAACAGTACCTCGCCAACACGCTGTCGATTGCTCGCATGCAGACCCGCGAAGTCCGCGAGAGGGGAGGGGAGCGGGTCGCACGCTATGACGATCTCCTACAGTTCGTCCGCTTTTGCATTACCGGGGAGAGCCATCCCGTTCGCTTGCCCGAAGTCCCGATGTATCTAGACTGGCTGGCGACGGCGGAGCTCGAGCATGGCCTGACGCCGAAGGTCGAGAACCGGTTCCTCGCCGTGGTCGCGATCGATGGCCTGCCGGCCGAAAGCTGGCCCGGCATCCTCAACAATCTCGACCTGATGCCGCTGACCTACCGCTGGTCGTCGCGGTTCATCTTTCTGGATGCGGAAGAGGCGCGCCAGAAGCTCGAGCGCACGCGAAAGAAATGGCAGCAGAAGGTTCGGCCATTCTTCGATCAGCTCTTCCAGACCCAGAGCAGATCGGTCGATCAGGATGCCATGACGATGGTCGCCGAGACCGAGGACGCCATCGCACAGGCTTCGTCCCAGCTTGTCGCCTACGGCTATTACACCCCGGTCGTCATCCTGTTTGATGAGGACCGAGAAGCTCTGCAGGAAAAGGCCGAGGCCATCCGCCGGCTCGTCCAGGTCGAGGGGTTCGGATCGCGCGTCGAGACCCTGAACGCGACCGATGCCTTTCTCGGAAGCCTCCCCGGGAATTGGTACGCCAACATCCGTGAGCCGCTGATCAACACAAGCAATCTGGCGGACCTCGTTCCGTTGAACTCGGTATGGTCAGGCAATCCGGTGGCGCCGTGCCCGTTCTATCCGCCGAACTCTCCTCCGCTGATGCAGGTGGCCTCGGGATCAACCCCGTTTCGCCTCAACCTACATGTCGACGATGTCGGCCACACCCTGATCTTTGGACCGACGGGCTCGGGCAAATCAACCCTTCTCGCTCTGATTGCCGCGCAGTTCCGCCGATACGAGTTCGCCCAGATCTTTGCCTTCGACAAGGGCAACTCGCTCCTCCCCCTGACGCTTGCTGCCGGCGGCGATCACTACGAGATCGGCAACGATCAGAACGGGGAGGGGAGAGCACTGGCGTTCTGCCCTCTGTTCGATCTTTCGACAGATGGCGATCGAGCCTGGGCGACCGAGTGGATTGAAATGCTCGTCGCGCTTCAAGGCGTCACCATCACGCCTGATCACCGTAATGCGATCTCCCGCCAAATCGGGCTGATGGCGACGGCACCTGGAAAGTCGCTGTCGGACTTTGTCAGCGGCGTGCAGCTGCGCGAGATCAAGGATGCGCTCCATCACTATACTGTCGATGGCCCGATGGGTCAGCTTCTCGACGCGGAAGAGGACGGCCTGACGCTCCGGGCGTTTCAATGCTTCGAAATCGAGCAGCTCATGAACATGGGCGAGCGTAATCTGGTGCCCGTCCTAACCTATCTCTTCCACCGGATCGAAAAGCGGCTCGACGGCTCGCCGAGCCTGATCCTCCTCGACGAGGCCTGGCTGATGCTTGGACATCCGGTATTTCGCGACAAGATCCGGGAGTGGCTGAAGGTTCTCCGCAAGGCCAATTGTGCCGTCGTCTTGGCGACGCAATCGATCTCCGATGCAGAGCGCTCTGGCATTATCGACGTGCTGAAGGAATCCTGCCCGACCAAGATCTGCTTGCCGAATGGCGCTGCACGCGAGCCGGGCACGCGCGAGTTTTATGAGCGGATCGGGTTCAACGAGCGCCAGATCGAGATCGTCTCGGGTGCCATCCCCAAGCGCGAATATTACGTCGCCACGCCAGACGGACGGCGGCTCTTCGATATGTCGCTCGGGCCGGTGGCTCTGAGCTTTGTGGGCGCATCCGGAAAGGAAGACCTGAAGCGGATCCGCGCCCTGAAGGCGGAACACGGCAAGAACTGGCCTACCCATTGGCTTGAATCGAGAGGAGTTCACGATGCCACGTCGCACCTCAACGTCCAATAGCTGGATCGTCGGAACGATGACCGCGGCAATCGCGCTGTCACCGGTTGCTCCCGCCCACGCGGGATCTGCAACGGGCGCTGCTACCGAATGGACGCAGCTTGCCAACAATGCTCAGCTCATCGACCTTCTCAAAAGCTCCGGCCTGCAGGTCGACAACCAGCTGACCCAAATCGGTCAGTTGGCGGAGCAAATCCAGAACCAGTTGAAGATCTACGAAAACATGCTGCAGAACACGGCGCAGCTCCCCGACCATATCTGGGGTCAGGTCGAAAGCGATCTCAACCGTCTACGCAGCATTGTCGATCAGGGGCAGAGTATCTCGTTTTCGATGGGCAATGCGGACGATGTCCTGCAGCAGCGGTTCAAAAGCTATGCGGACCTGAAAACCAATCTGCCCAATGCTGAATCCTTCTCAAGCACCTACCAGTCCTGGTCGGATACGAACCGGGACACGATCGGCAGCACTCTGAAGGCGGCGAGCCTGACAGCGGATCAGTTCGACACGGAAGAAGGCACGATGAGTTCACTGCGATCCATGTCGGAGTCGGCCGACGGCCAAATGAAGGCGCTCCAGGTCGGACACCAGATCGCAGCCCAGCAGGTTTCCCAGATGCAGAAGCTGCGAGGACTGGTTTCCCAGCAAATGACGATGATGGGGACGTGGCTTCAGACCGAGCAGACGGACAAGGACCTCGCGCAAGCGCGCCGTGAGCAATTCTTCAAATCAACTGCGCCATCAACATCCGGCGGTGAGAAGATGAAGGTGGAATGGTGAGAACGAAACTGATCTTGGCCATCCTCGCCGCAGTGATCTTTGTTGGAGGGACGGGCCTCTGGTTCCTGATCTCGGAGAGACAGAACGCAAAAGAACGGCACGAAAGGTTCTTTGGGTCGACGAAGGAGTATCCGACGTCGGGCGGCGAGAAGATGAAGATCGAGTGGTGATCGCATGACCTCTGAGCTCAAAAAAATCAGGGGCATTGCGGTGCTCGTCGCATTGATCGTCGTGTCGTTCCAGCCGGCGATAGCGCAGGAGGGGTCGGTCCTGACAGCCCTCCAGAACGAGATCACAACTGCAGCCAAGGGTTGGGAGACCACCGTCATGGATGCGGCGAGATCTTTGTTCTGGATCCTCGCAGGGATCGAAATCGGTATTGCTGCCGTCTGGCTGGCGCTTCAGGCCGCGTCCCTTGACAGCTGGTTCGCTGAACTCGTCCGGCGCATCATGTTCGTGGGCTTCTTCGCATTCGTTCTCGCGCAGGGTCCGACGTTCGCGAAGGCGGTCGTCGATAGCCTGTTTCAGATCGGCGCCGGTGGAGGCACGGCTTCGCCAGCCGATGTGTTCAATGCAGGTCTGACCGTCGCGACCAAGATGTCAGAGAAGGTGCAGTTCGGGCTGTTCGAGGACAACGCCCTCGCAATCTCGGCCGCGTTTGCAATGGTCGTTACGGTGATCGCTTTCTCGCTCGTTGCTGCGATCTTTGTATCTGTGATGGTCGAGATGTATCTCGGTCTGCTCGCGGGAATGATCATGCTCGGATTGGGAGGTTCGTCCTTCACCAAAGACTTCGCAATCCGCTACCTCGTCTATGCGTTCTCGGTCGGCATGAAGCTCATGGCTCTGGTCATGATTTCGCGGATCGGCTCCGAGGTCTTGATCGGTCTGGCGAACCGGCCCGACGTCGGGGACCAGTTTCAGACCGCATTGGCGATCGCCGGGATCGCGGTCGTGGTCTTCATTATCGCCATGTATGTCCCGAACATCATTCAAGGCGTGGTGCAAGGGGCATCGGTCACAGGTGGAATGGAAACCATCCGTCACGGTGGGCAGGCCGCATCATTTGCACTTGGAGCAGCCTCTCTAGCCGCCGGCGCCTTCGGAGCCGGAGCCGCGGCAGCACAATCCGCACGAGCGGCCGGATCCTCTTTTGCGGGCGCGGCACTTCGCGGCATGGGAGCCGGGATCGGATCGGCCGGAAAAGCAGCTGGCTCAGCCGCCAAGGAAAAGGCGATCGGTTCGCCCGGCGCTTACGCCGGCTCGATCATGGGGCTCGCCAACGCCAAGCTCGATCAGAGCCGAACCGGACAAAGCGGGCCGAAGACGCCACCGGAACGAAACGACAAGTAATCAACAGGAAGGCAAAAAGCGATGGCAGCAAACCGGCCGCCCGATAGCCCTTACCTTGCCGCGCGGCAGGAGTGGACGGAACGATATGGATCCTATGTCCAAGCCGCGCGCGCATGGCGGATCGTCGGCATTCTCGGATTGTCGATGGCCGTGATCGGCTTCACCTACGCCATGTATCTCAGCACGCAGGTCAAGCTGGTGCCCTATATCGTCGAGGTCGACAAGCTCGGCACATCGGTGACGGCAGGCTTCCCCCAGCAGATCGAATATGCCGATGCCCGCGTCGTCCGCGCGACACTCGGCAACTTCATCACCAGCTTGAAGTCCATCACGCCCGACGCGGTGGTGCAGAAGCAATACATCGACCGGACCTATGCGCTGCTCAGGACGTCCGATCCTTCGACCCAGAAAATCAACGCCTGGTTTCGCGGCAACTCGCCGTTCGAAAAGGCGAAGACGTCGACCGTTGCCATCGAGGTCAACAACATCGTGGCGCTATCCAACCAGACCTATCAGATCGACTGGACCGAATACGAGCGCGACCGTAAGGGCAAGGAGACCGGCACGAGGCGGTTCCGCGGCATCGCGACGGTCGCGCTGACCGCGCCGCAGGACGAGGCGATTATCCGCCTCAACCCGATCGGTCTTTATGTCCAGGACTTCGACTGGACCGCACAGCTTTAAGGGCAGGGGAAATCACATGTACAGAACAGGATTGATCGCGGCCGCCGGCTGCATGGCCGGACTCGTCCTTGCGGATTGCGCAGTCGCGCAGAGCATGACGTCGAACGAGGTGAAGGGGACCAACATCTCGCGGAAATGGCGGGGGACGCCGGGTCTGGTGACGACCGGGCCAGACGGCAAAGTCATCTTTCTGTTTGGCGAGACCCAGCCCTCCGTGGTGTGCTCGCCACTTCAGGTCTGCGATATCGAGCTGCAGGGCGGCGAGATCGTCCGTGATGTGCTCGTCGGGGACACGGTCCGCTGGAAGGTCGAGCCAGCGACGTCGGGTGCAACTGGCGGGCAGGCGATCCACCTAATCGTCAAGCCGTCGGAGGCCGGCCTCGTCACATCGATGGTCGTCACGACCTCGCGGCGAACCTATCATGTCCAACTCAAATCCCATCCCAGCCAGTACATGGCCCGCATCGGGTTTGAATATCCGGAGGATGTGTCGACCAAACTGGCCGACATCAATGCCCGGCTTGAGACCGGAGGCATTCCGGGGACCGCCCCCGACAAGCTGAATTTTTCCTACTCGATCAGCGGTAGCGCCTCATGGCGGCCAAAGCGCGTCTATTCCGACGGCGCCAAAACCTACATCCAGTTTCCTCGGTCCATCTCCGGACAGGACGCGCCGGTGCTGTTCGTCGTCAGCGGCGGCCAGAACCGTATCGTCAACTATCGCATGAAGAACGACATGATGATCGTCGACTACACCGTCGATAAGGCCGTGCTCGTCTCTGGAGTCGGCTGGCGCCAGCAGAAAATCACGATCCGGCGCGGAGGTTGACCGATGAGAAAAATCCTTGCTGCCATCATCATGACCACCTTCCTTTCCGGCTGCCAGACTGCGGATGAAACACTGACCACGAGTTCCACGCCGATTGCCGTCACTGGCGCCACCGCGAGCGCCATCGCCGGCGACATGGCAAGTCGCCTCGCCGAACAGGCCGGGCCAGCCGGTACCACAACGCTCAAAATCGACAAGGACACCTCTGAATATGCGGCTGCTCTTGAGGCTGCGCTGAAGGGATGGGGATACACGGTCATCGCCGATGGAAAAATCGGCAAGGATCAGAAGCCGGTCGAGGTTGCGTGGTCGATCGACAGCTTCGACGGGCAGGTCCTTGCACGGATTAGCACGCCGGCTATCGCGCTCGGCCGGGCCTACACGGCAACGTCAGTGGGCGCGACGCCCGCCAGTCCGCTTTCGATCATGCAGCGTAACTGAGGGGAGGGGAGAACATGGTTCAATCACTTCAGCTCGGAACGACGGGCAATGCTGATGATCAACAGAGTATGCGACGCCTCAATCGCCTGCCGATCATCGTCGCGATCGTCATCATCGTTCTGTTCTTCGGCGTCGTCATCGTCGGCCTGTCGTGGCGTGGTCTCTCCTCCAACCGTGGGAACGAGCTCGACAGCACCTCGACGTCGCCGGCGACAACGTTTGGCGATCAGCTGAAACGAGGCGTGTCGGACGGGATCATAGGCGAACCGGAGCAACGCGAAGTGTTTCAGCCGACCCCCGTCGTTGTAGAGCGCGAGCCGGTGAGAGAGGCCGTCGTGGAGCGGCAGAATGAGGTCCGGACGGAACGGCGCTCACAACTCGAACCGGAAGCCGAGTGGAAGGCCCGGCTAAAGCGGGAACAGGACGAACAATTTCTCCGCGAAGCGCAGCGTCAGCGGATGGCAAGCCTCCAGGCACGGGCGACAGCACTCGATTCTCCACTGAAAGTGGATGTGTCTGAGGTGCAGAAGAGCGCCTCCGAAACCAGAGCCGACGCGCGTCAACCGCTCAATGCCACGACGAACAGTGCATCCGATCTCTACAGCGCCGCGATGAAGTCCGGTTTGCTCGGACAGAACGTCGATCAAAATGGCCAGACATCGAAGGAGGATTTTTTCAACCAGGACATCAAGGATCTTGGCTATCTGCCGAACCAGGTCGTTCCGCAGCTGTCGCCTTATGAGTTGAAGCGGGGATCGGTGATCCCGGCGACGATGATCACCGGCTTGAACTCTGATCTTCCAGGGAGGATTTCGGCACAGGTTAGCCAGAATGTCTATGACAGCGCTACCGGCCACCGGCTGCTCATCCCGCAGGGAGCGAAGCTGTTCGGTCGCTACGATTCCAAGGTGTCGTTCGGGCAGGAGCGCGTGCTGGTCGTTTGGACCGACATAATCTTTCCCAACGGCTCGACGCTTCAGATCGGCGGCATGTCCGGCACGGATGCCGAGGGGTATGGCGGCTTCAAGGATAAGGTTGATCGCCATCTCTGGCGCACGTTCGGCTCTGCCGCGCTCGTTGCCATCATCGGCACGGGGATCGATATGTCGATGCCGGAGAGTTCGACGTTGGCCACGCAGGATACGGCGTCAGATGCAGCGCGGCGGAATTTTGCCGAATCGTTCGGCCGTGTGGCGGAACAGACGATCTCAAAAAATCTGAATGTGCAGCCAACCATCAAGATCCGGCCCGGCTACAAATTCAACGTGTTGGTCGATCAAGATATCATTTTCCCCAGTTCATATCGGCAGTAGAACAGACCTTGGCGCAAATTGGTCATCACCTATGTAATTGAATCGCGATGACATAATACAATCTTGCGTGGGCAATTTCTTTCTCTTAATACTCACCTTTAGGCGGGCACAATTGTGTGCTTCGCCTCCGTTTCGGAGCTACCGCGCCCTCGACAAAGGGTACTGCCACTTATGACTGCAACCTTGTTGCGTTCATACCCTCACTCAAAGGAGGCCATGAATTGAACCAATGGTTTGAGCGTTTGACCGAACAGGTCGCCCTGGCGCACGACGAAGCCACGGTGAAAGCGACCTTGGAAAAGTTAAGCCGTGAAGCGGGATTTGGCGCCTATGCCTATCTCAATCTTCAGGCGGAGACGCAGACGGCGATCTCAAACTATGAAGTCGAGTGGCAGCAGCGGTACTTCGAGAAATCCTACGCTCTGATCGATCCCGTCGTGCGGAGCGCACGCGATCAGCTTGAGGCATTCGCCTGGTCCAACGAAGCATCGCTCAGGATGAGCAAGGAGCGCAGGAACTTCTACGGAGAAGCCGGGGAGTTCGGGATCCGCTCCGGGATTACGATTCCGATCAAGACCGGCTTTGGTCGGATGGCAATGCTCACCCTGGCTTCTGAAGAAGCTGACTTTGCCCTGGGGCAAACGCTGAACCCGGTTCTTGCTGCTTCTGCGGTCGCGCAACTGCACTCGAGGCTTGAAGGTCTGGGAGCGAAGCCGACCCATCACACTCCCATTCGCATGAAGTCCGACGAACTGACCTGCCTGCGCTGGTCTGCAGAGGGCAAATCGATGAAGGCCATTGCTATCATCGAGAACACTACATACGCCAATGTCGCGTTCTTCCTCCGTAACGCGAAGTCGGCGTTGGGAGCGACGAGCTTGCCGCAGGCAACAGCTATGGCCAAGGAGTTTGGTCTGATCTAGCTCAGTGGCCCTTTGATTTCGGCATGTCCGGTATGTAGCCCAAGATATCGAGAAGCGTCGATACGACCGTCTGCTGCGCGTGGACGGCGATCATCGCCGTGATATAGGCCTGACTTGCCTCGCGAGCCGTCTCCGGGTCAGCTGCGGCATCGACCTCCGCTTCGAGCATCACGGCGCCATCGCGCAAACGACGATGTTTTTCGATCTCGCGCACGACGTGGCGTTCTATCTCTTCGGGCGGCTGGTCACTCATCAATCCGATAAGTGGGCGCAATATGAGTTTGGTATCAGACACAGGCCCGTCTGCACTTGCTTTGAACATTATCGGTCCAATTACCGCCTATATGCTGCCGGTGTAAACCTTCTTTGGAATGAGGTATCCGCGAAGGCAAATCGGTTTAAATCTCAATTACATACTATAGTTGATAAACTTAAAGTATGTAAACGTCGATCTTCCGCGCATGGATATGCGCAAGCTGGTCGGCCGGAATTTTGCCCGCCTCCGTCGGGAAAAAGGCCTGACACAGGAGGATGTGGAAGCGCGCTCCGGCTATAGCCAGCAATATCTCAGTGGCCTTGAACGAGGGAAGCGCAACCCCTCTGTCATCACTATATATGAGATTGCCCAGGCGCTTGGTGTGAGCCACGTCGAACTGGTCACGCCCGAAAAAGAGACTTGAAAGAAAACGCTTTTCCCCGCGAGTTGGATACCCTCAGTCTGCTTGTTTCACAGATCGTGGAAGGCCCACTTCACTTCCCACACCAAAGCTATTATATATTCTCCACAAGGAGAATGATTATGACTCAGTTGGTACGCGCCTACACGCCTGCGGAAGCAGCTGCCGTCAGCGAGATCGCCGTGAAATCGGTGCACAACGCAATCGACAAACGGATCATCGCCCGACGCCTTGCCGAAGATGAGGGGCGAGCACTATCTGACGATGACCTGCTGCGGCTTAAGCTTTGGTATGGGGTTGGCTCGATTCTGTCGGCCGAGCGTCGCCAGCGGCTCTTCGACACGATTGACCAGAATCCGGATGCCGACACTGTTCGAGCGGACGACTATCTGATCGTGGATGTTGCCCGCGCACGCCAACAGCTTGCGGCACGTGCGGAGGCACTTCGGGAAGCAGAAAGGGTTATCGAAAGCGTAAAGGGTGTTCTTGGCGGCGAACCGGTTTTCAGCAAGACCCGCGTTCCAGTCAGGACGATCGCCGTTATGAAGGCTCAGGGTGCGACCACCGAGGAAATTGTCGAGGGGTATCCTTCGCTCACCTCGCGTATGGTTGAACTCGCGGAAATCTGGACTGCCGCTCACCCGGCACGAGGCCGGCCTCGCAAGCTTTCGGACCTTGGCGCAACCGTGAAATCGGCAAAGCGTCTCTCACTTCCGAAAGCCGCCAGCAAAACTTCCGGCAGCTGATATCGTGAAGTTCCTGATTGATGAATGCCTGCACACCTCTCTCGTGGCCGTTGCTCAGGATAACGGCCACGATGGCTTCCATGTGAACTGGCTGGGATTGAGCGGCGAAAAGGATTGGGATCTGATGCCCCGCATTGTTGCGGAGGACTACACCTTTGTCACCAACAACGCGCGTGATTTCAGAAAACTCTACGGTAATGAAGAAATCCATGCCGGACTGATCATCATCGTGCCTCAAGTTGTTCCGGCTTTGCAGCGCGACCTGTTCACACTCATCCTGGAGGAGGTGGCCGGCGGCGAAGTACTCCTGAACGAGGTGATCGAGATCAGCATCGAGGGCGATGAGGCGGTTCTCACTCGCTATTCTCTCCCGGCAATCTGAGAACAGCGCTCATTCGAACGGCGGAGACCCCGTGCGGCCACTATTTCTGGCCCCCGATCCTCGTCAGATCGATCCGGATGCCGGCGTCGTCGGGTTTGACCGGCGTTTCCTCCGGCATTTCAGAGGGGGCATCATCCTCGGCTTTGTCAGCATTCTCAACCTCCACCTCCGAACGCTGCGCGACCGCGCCACCCGGATCCTCAGCTTGGAACACGCTCTCACCCTCGAACTTGCCCGTCCGCCAGGCATGGATCGCATCCTCGAACAGCTGCGGGAATACCTCCTCGCTCGTCGGATTTCCGTACCACTTCGCAACGATGCGGAGGATCTTGGCAAACATTGCCGTACCCGTCCGCAGATTGGCGCAGGGTTCGACAAGATCTACTTTCAGCTCCGACGCATCCTTCACTCCTATGCCCGCCGGGATCTGGGTGAGACCAACCCGCACGATAGAGCCGGCAATGTTCTCTCGGACGATCTCGATCGCTTCCTCGGGTGTTTTCGGTTTGGGAACGAGGATCAGACGGCCTCCGGACTTCACCGTGATGGCAAGCGGATCGTCCGAACCGACCGCCTGGACGAACTGCTCGACGATTGCAGGCTTCAACGAAGGATCGGCACATTCCTTGATCAACGCAGCATCCAGCATGCGAGCTCCATGTTTCAAATGTTGAATGAGATAACGAGAGGAAGATCAAACAGGCGGGCCCAGGCCTCGCTGCTCGCCCGTTGAATTTCGATGATCGACGTCCCCGCGGTCCACCAGCCGTTTCCGACAGCAATGATAACGTCGGGGCGGTGGAATGCCGATTGCAAAACCGGCCAGACGAGGAGTTGTTCGTAGCAGATCAGCGGCGCGACTTTTGCGGTGGCGACCTCTACGACGGGATTGGCGAAGAAATGTGCCCGCGCGCCAGAATCATCACCACCACCAATCCAGGCTCTCCACGGCTGCCACATCGATCCGGGCACCGGCATTCGCTCCCGGTAGAGAATCTCCGTCTTCTCAGCGGATATCGTCACGAGCACGTTGTCGTAGCCGCGACCATCGATGAGTGCGGCTCCAGCGATGACCGTGATATCGGTCCCGATGAGCCCTTTCTGCCAGAAGCGAGCAACCGTCGGCGTCCAGAAACCGAGAGCATTTTCCGGCAACACGATCGTCGTGCCGGGCGGTCGGGCGCGAACGACATCAATCAGGTCCTGTTGCCGCTGGAGGCCCGCTTCGCGGCCGAGTGACACTCCCATTTCAAGATCGACACCGGTCCATGACGTCGGTAGGATCGGTGTCGTCCACCCAGCGGCGGACCAGAGCCAGAGGCCTGTCATGGCCATGGCTGCAGCCGGCCGATATCCCGTCGTCATGACGCCGAGGCCGGCTGCCATCACTGCCAGACCCCACCATCCCCAGCCCGGAAATAGAACGCCCGCGGCGGTGATCGAATGCGCCCATCCCAAAATACCGAAAGGTGGGATCGCCATTACGACGCAAGCAGCCAGATAGCGAAGCGGCTTCTGCCATCCCTTGCGACCGTTCCAGAGCGCGGCATGAACGGCCACGAAAGCGGAGGAGGCGACCAGCCATAGCAAGAGACCGGGCCAGATATCCGATGAATAGAAGCTCGCCACACCCTGCGGCAATCCTCGCGATGCGGCGAGGAAGTAGGCCGCAGAGATCGCCGTTGCCTGCAGGCGCGTGCGTGCCAACGACCAAAGCATGGGAAAGGCCCCTGCGACGGGCAAGAGAAGCACATGACCACTCCAACCGATCCATCCGGCGCTCGTCGATAGCGCGACAAGGACACCCGTTCGGAAGAGCTCACGGCGCATATGTCCAGACCTCTCGCGCCAGTCCGAGAATCCCATCCATGGGCAGAGGACCGAAGTACCGGCTGTCGAACGAACCTGGGAACTCGGAATGGAGAAAGACCGCGCCAGGCGGAACGACACCACCATCGTAGTGCACCATCTCACGCCTCTGGCCGTCCGTCCGCGCAACGCGCGAGTGAGGGAGTAGCCGACCATCGATGCGGACATCGTCATGGATCTCGATCACCTGTCCGGACGTCGCCACAACCGTCTTGATCAGCGGCGCGACGCGGCCGGCGCAGAGGCCGGAGCGCAGATATCCACGCGCCCGCGCCTTGCGCATCGCGTCGGTGTTCGGTGGGCAAATGAAGACCAGATCGCCGACCAGGATCGGACGATCGGGCTCGACGATCCGCCACAGACCCAGCGGCTCGCTCGGCGTCAGATTGACCCTGAAGCCCTGACTTCCGAGCAGCACGATGAAGCCAAGTGTAAAAAGGCTGACGCTGCTTATCCGATAGAACCAGACGAGCCGTTTCATGCGCCGTAGCACTCTATGTCGATGACGCATTTTCATTTGAGAGTGAGCCCCTGAGACCGTGTCTGCCGCAGCGCTTGAGTCTGTTTGAGTGCCGTCACGCTGCGCTCGTGGGCAGACAGTTGCTGCACCGTCCGCATCGTGTTCCAGGCCTGTTGCACCTCACTTTTCTGAGCGGCGTTCATGCCCGACGTCACCCGTTGGAAAGCCTCGCCGGTGGTGTTCTTCGCTGCGAGGGGCAGGAACGTTCTTTCCCCGAAGCGTTCGGTGACTGCCTTGGCGAAACCTTCGAGTTCAGCCTTCACCATTTTATCGGCGAGCGCGGACTCGAGACCCGAGGGCAGGTCGTTCCGGTCGATGGCATCACGCACCCGTTCCAGCACGCTTTTCGCATTGGACGACAGAGCGGGGATCTCCAGCGCGACCTGCCTGCGTACTGCCAGCTCCTCGGCGTGGTTTCGCCGCTCTGCATCGCCGCGCTGGCGAAGATAGTCGCTGATACTGTCAGCGAGCGGCGTCACATTCCTGAGCGCCCGCTCGCGGTCCGATTTGTCGGCACGGCTCGCGAACACACCGGTCTTGCCTTTCAAGGAGCCGAAGGCCTCCGGCTCTGCAGTGATCCGTGAAAGCGTCTTCGCCGCGGTCGCCGGATCACTCAACATCGCATCGACATTCGCCGCCTTGAACGCCGCTTCGGGCTGCGCGTAAACGTGGTGGAAGCGCATCGAGACTTCCTCCCACTGCTTCTTCAATGCCGGATCGGATGCAAGCTTGTCCTCGACTGCCTGATCGATCGATTTCGGGAAGGTCGTGATACCGGCCACCATGGGTTTGGCCTCCTTTGCTGACGTTCGAATTGTGCTGGCTGTCGAGGTTGCGAAGCCGAGCCTGGTACCGAGGGCCGCGAGCCGGCCGGCGAGATCGACGAGCTTCTGTTTCTGCCGGACTGTCCATTCGAGACGATCACGTGCGACGGTCCTGACGACGTTGACGAGGTGGAGCCCCCGCGCTTCGGCAAAGCGGAGTGCCTCGCGGTATATGCTGCCGCCGGCATAATCGAGCGTCGTTTCCTTGGTCTTCCTGCGCGACAGGATCTCGACCAGACCGCCGGCCTTGGCGAAGGATCGGCGGCCATAGTAGACGCCGAGATCCTCGCGGTGACGCGTCATAGCGACATAGGTAAGATGACGATCGAGAGACAGGGACGCGAGCACCTTGACCCGGTCAACGGTCGCACCCTGGCTCTTGTGCACCGTGGTGGCATAACCATGATCGACATTGTTGTAGAAGCGCTGCTCGACGATAACCTGGCGCAGGTGCTCAGCCTCGCCGATGACAGCGACGATGCGACCGGGTGCTGCTTCCACCACCTTGCCCAGCATGCCGTTCTTGACGCCGATCGAGCCCTCGTTCTTCAGGAAGACAATCTGGTCACCGGCTGCAAAGTTGCGGTTGCCATCGGCGGTCTTGAACACGAAACCCTGCTCAATGATGCCGCGCTCGATGAGCTTGGCGCGCGCCAGTTCATTCAACATGCGGACGTCACGGCGCAGGTGCGCCAGGATCAACGTGGACTTGGCAGGATCGTACTCCCTGTTCCAGTCGGCGATAAGGTTGGTGACCGCATCGGCCTTCAGCTCTGAGCCAATCACCTTGCCATTGGATTGATAGGCTGCGACGGCTTTGCCGACATTGCCGCGCGCGAGATCAAGCGATGCGTCGCGCATCCATTGCTCATGCTGACGGTAAATCGTTTCGAGTTCCGCATAGCCGATGCGATCGGCAATGGCGCGGAAGGCAGCACCCGCTTCGATCGGCTGAAGCTGTTCCGGATCGCCGACAAGCACGAGCTTGGCGCCGGCTCTGGTGACGGTCTCGACGAACATCGCCATCTGCCGCGACGAAACCATGCCGGCCTCGTCAAGAACGAAAACGGTCTTCTCGTCGAGCGTCCCGCGACCTTGGCTCCAGCTGAGCTCCCAGGACGACAACGTGCGCGAGACAATACCCGCTTCCTTCTCCAGACCTTCTGCCGCCTTGCCGGCGAGGGCGCCACCGACGACACGGTAGCCGGCCGCCTCCCATGCCTCGCGCGCCGCCTTCATCATCGTGGTCTTGCCCGCGCCGGCGCGGCCAATCACGGCGGCGATCCGCTCACCACCGGCAACGTGTTCGATGGCGGCCTTCTGCTCGTCGGACAGCCGTTCGTGGCGCGCGAACGTCGCCTCGAGCACTGGTTTCCGGACGCTATGCGACGACCGCTGCGAGAGCCAGATTGCCCGGTTGGCCATCTCGGCTTCGAGGCGGATCAGTTCGCGTGTCGTGTATTTTGCCGGCGCACGGACCCCGGTCACGAAGTCCAGACGTTCGCGATCGAGCCGGAGGGTTTCCGGACTCTGCAGGATGCGCGCCATCAGGCTTTGGAAGAGACCGGCATCATCGATATAGCGATGCAGGATCTTGGCGACGTCGCGCGCATCGAAGACACTCCTCTCCCGCGTAATCAGGTCGAGCACGATTGCCGGATTCCGCTGGATCCTGCGGGCATTCTCTGCCCGCCGCGCCTCCTGCAGCTCCAACCGTTCGAGCGCAGCATTCTCCTCCGCACCCGCTGCTTTCCGCTCGATCGCCTTCGTCCCGACGCCGAGATGGATGGTCGGCGTCAGCTCGATGCCCTGCTTCTCGAAGGACCGGCCATCGATCCTGATATCGAGACCGGCAAGTGCCAGATGCCGGTTCTGGCAGGCAAACCAGCCATCGCGAAACACTTTGAAGTCATCGAGCCCACCGGCCCAAAGCGCGTAGACGATCTTGCCGCTGTCATTGCGCAGCGCTTTACCGTCTGGTCCTGTGACCGCCACCTTCTTCGACCCGAACCCGTCCTCGGTCAGCGGTCGCAGCGTCGTCATCAGGTGGATATGCGGATTGCCCGGCGCGTCGTGAAAGACCCAGTCAGCCACCATGCCCTGGGCCGTAATGTGTCGTGCTACGAAGTCCCTGACGAGTTCGATGTTCTGCTCGGCTGAAAGCTCTATCGGCAGTGCGATTGTTATGTCCTTGGCAAGCTGCGCGTCCGATCGCTTCTCGAAATCCTCGACCTTATTCCAGAAGGCTTCCGATGCTCCCGACACAGAGCGATCGGCAATCAATGATTGCAGCCATTCCGGTGCATCACCGGGAATGACAAACTCCTCATGCAGGAGCCCCTGCTTGCGCGTGTAATCGATCGTCCGGGCTTCCCGCTCGTAGTCCATTTTGGCGCAGTGCCGATAGGCCGCCGACAGCAGGGCGCTGCGGCCGGAGCCGCGCGCAACGATGCTGACTGAGAAATGCGGGACGGCCATGACTGAAGTCGCTCCTGCGATTGAACAAAATCAATGTGTTCGTGAGGAGCAGAAGGCCCCGCCAGGGCCGAGAAGCAGAGCGTCGCATCAGCGACGTATAATTGCGCCCTTCGGATCCGTCCTTGCGAACGGTCGGGATGATGCTCAAAAGCGTAGGCTCCGCCTACTCGCATTTCTGTTAGTAGATCGGCACGCCGATCTGAACGACTCTGGCTGCGTGAACCACAACATGCAGCAACAGGGACAATCCAGAGATGAAGAAACCATCCTCCAAGATCCGCGAAGAAATCGCCAAACTCCAGGAGCAGCTCAAGCACGCGGAAACGAGAGAGGCCGAGCGTATCGGTCGCATCGCACTGCGGGCAGGCCTTGGCGAAATCGAAATAGAGGAGACCGAGTTGCAAGTGGCGTTCGAGGAACTGGCGAAACGCTTTCGCGGAGGCAAGGCCGGCACGAGCGGACGGAAAGGGGCAGGGGAAAGCAGCCCGGGCAGCGGGCAGTCCGAGGCGCTCGCATCTGTCGCGACTTCGGGCGGCACTACTGAGGCTTGACAGGATGAGCAGGAACGCAACATCCGATGCCAGGAAGAAGGACACGCGTGACAAGATCGAGCTTGGCGGCCTGATCGTCAAAGCCGGCCTTCGCTTCGAGAAGCGAGCGCTTCTGCTCGGCGCTTTGATCGACCTGCGAAAGCGGCTGAAGTCCGACGATAGCGAGCGATCCCGACTGACAGCGATCGGGGCGGAGGCGTTCGGCAATGAAGGTGAATAGGATCATTCTCGTGATTCTGCCCGCGGTCATGATGGTAGCCACCGTGTTCGCGATGACAGGGATGGAGACGTGGCTTTCCGGATTTGGAAAGACCGAGGCGGCAAAGCTCACCTTGGGACGGGCAGGTGTCGCGGCGCCATTCGTGACGGCCGCAGCTCTGGGCTTAACGTTTCTGTTTGCAACGGCGGGGTCGGCAAGCATTCGCTCTGCAGGCGCTGGCGCTGCAATTGGAAACGCGGCCGTCATCCTGACAGCTTGCGTCCGCGAAGGCATCCGGCTTGCAGCGCTATCGTCCCAGGTGCCCTCGGGGAAATCCGCGCTATCCTATCTCGATCCTTCTACCATGATCGGCGCGGCCGCTGCGCTGATGTCCGGCTGCTTCGCACTGCGCGTGGCGATGATCGGCAACGCCGCCTTCGCCCGGGCAACGCCAAAACGCATCATCGGCAAGCGTGCCCTGTATGGCGAGGCCGACTGGATGAAACTTGCCGAAGCGCAGAAGCTCTTCTCGGACGCGGGCGGTATCGTGGTCGGCGAGCGGTATCGTGTCGATCGCGACACTGTCGCCGGCGTTTCGTTCCGTGCCGATAACAGCGAGACATGGGGCGCCGGCGGCAAGTCCCCGCTGCTCTGCTTCGACGGATCGTTCGGTTCGTCGCATGGCATCGTGTTCGCCGGATCGGGCGGTTACAAAACGACCTCGGTGACGATCCCGACAGCGTTGAAGTGGGGCGGATCGCTCATCGTGCTCGATCCCTCCAACGAGGTCGCGCCCATGGTATCGAAACATCGTGAAGAAGCGGGCCGGCGAGTCAGGATCCTCGATCCGCGTATGCCCGCGACCGGCTTCAACGCCCTCGACTGGGTCGGTCAGTATGGCGGTACCAAAGAGGAGGATATCGCCTCGGTCGCATCATGGATCATGAGCGATAGCGGTCGCGCGAACGGAGTGCGCGACGACTTCTTCCGTGCCTCGGGCCTGCAGCTCCTGACGGCGATTATAGCCGACGTTTGCCTGTCTGGACATACGCCGAAGGAACAGCAGACGCTGCGCCAGGTGCGCAGCAATCTATCGGAGCCCGAGCCGAAGCTCCGACAGCGCCTGCAGGATATCTACGACAACTCGGAATCGGACTTCGTGAAAGAGAACGTCGCCGCATTCGTCAACATGACGCCGGAAACATTCTCCGGCGTCTACGCCAACGCCATCAAGGAAACACACTGGCTTTCTTACCAGAACTATGCGGCGCTCGTCTCGGGCTCGACATTTCGAACCGAGGACATCGCATCGGGCACGACGGATGTGTTCATCAACATCGACTTGAAGACGCTGGAGACCCATAGCGGATTGGCGCGTGTCGTGATCGGCTCATTCCTGAACGCGATCTATAATCGAAATGGCGCCATGGAGGGACGAGCGCTGTTCCTGCTCGATGAAGTCGCCCGGCTCGGCTACATGCGCATTCTGGAGACCGCGCGTGACGCCGGGCGCAAGTATGGCATCACGCTGACGATGATCTACCAGTCGATCGGCCAGCTGCGCGAAACCTATGGCGGACGCGATGCTTCCAGCAAGTGGTTCGAGAGCGCAAGCTGGATCAGTTTCGCGGCCATCAACGATCCGGAAACGGCAGACTACATCTCACGTCGCTGTGGCATGACGACGGTCGAGATCGATCAGGTCAGCCGCAACTTTCAGTCACGCGGCTCGTCGCGGACACGGTCGAAACAGCTGGCAGCCCGGCCACTCATCCAGCCCCATGAGGTGCTACGCATGAGGGCGGATGAGCAGATCGTGTTCACCGCTGGCAATGCACCGCTACGCTGCGGCCGCGCAATCTGGTTCCGGCGCAACGATATGGAAAGTTGCGTAGGGCAAAACCGCTTCCATCGCTTTTCCACATCGTCAAATGCGTCACTCGAACCGCGCGAGGCAGACCCGCAATGAACTCAAAAACAGCGCGCATTCGGCGCTATGGCATCGTCGGGAGAACTGCGATGCTCTTGGCGATAGTTGCGACGGCTTTTGGCACTTGCGTTGCACCCGCGAATGCAGACGACCTGTCAGCTGACTTTACGATTTGCGGCGAAGGACGGCGGGTAAACTGTGTGGTCGACGGTGATACGTTCTGGTTTAAGCGCCAGAAAATTCGAATAGCGGATGTGGATGCGCCCGAACTCAGCCCGCCGCGATGCGAGTCCGAGCGACGGAGTGGCATGGCCGCGAAACAGATGTTGTTTGCCCTTTTGAATGCTGGACCGTTCACGCTGGCACCAGCCGATCGCGACGCTGATCGATATGGCCGCAAACTTCGCATTGTTCTCCGGAATGGGCAGTCCATCGGTGGGATGCTGATCGCTGCGAAGCTGGCAAGGCCGTGGACAGGTGCGCGGCGCGGTTGGTGTGGCTAGGTGACGGGATTGGCGTTCAATATCGCATCCGCCTTGATGGAAAACTCGCGAATGCGGGACAGAGAGGAGATACGCGGGTTACTCGTTACGATTGGGAACCGGGTGATCACGAACGGCTCTACCCTGTCCATGCCAAGGCGATTTTTGAGCAGTTCTTCTCGCAAGCGTTCTTTGATGATCGCCCGCTCATAGTAGCGTTCCAACGTCCGGTTTGTGCGGATGAAGCGTGCGGGGTCGAGATCGATCCACGACGGATCTACCAGATTGTTCTTGCACTGGATATTGAAAACGATGCCGTCGCGAGTTGCGACAACGTCAAACTCTTTTCGGTCGATCCGTTTGATCGGATGGACCACGAACCCCTGCTTCGCAAGCTCTTCCTTGATGCGCTCTTCGAAGATAAAGCCGGAACGGATCTGAAATCGGCGTTTGCTGTAGAGGCAGACATTTTTGAAATTGTAGAGGAACCGGCTTAGCGACGTGACGGAGCTGCGCAGTGCCCCCTCGAAGGGAACGAAAGCAGCATAGCAGTTGAGCGCAGAAACGAATGTTGGGCTCGATGCTGTCAGCAGACGTCTATGTGGATGCGAGACACGATGCTTGTCCGCGAGTGCATCCAGATCTTGCGGTGATATCGTTACCCAGAAATCGTCCTCAACTTGCCAGGAGAGGTCGCGAACCACGCTCGCCAGGCCGGCGAAAGCGGTATCCTCAAGTTTGAACTCAGCGAAGGCTGCCTCCATCAATGCGATGTCGTTGCGCAACTCAGCGGCACTGAAAACGCGATCCGACGGGACAGGCTCATATTCTACGGGCGCGGCGTCGGAGGCTAGGTCGATGATAGGCACTCGTTCGGCCTCAAGGGACATGTCGTCGAGGCTATGATAATGGTGGGAAGCGGTGAACCCGTGCGGCTCGACGTAGAGCTTGAAGTCATCATGAAGCTCGCTCATCGCCCGTTGCTGCAAGAGCCCGGTGATCGTCGTCCCGCTGATCTCGGCCTGTGGCAGCATCCAGGCTAGCGCATCGGGATGGGGCATGCGGACCGTCCCCCTGCATGCCTGGGGAATTATGTAGAGCAAGCTCATCAAGTGACGACGCCGGGACTGTAGGTAACCGACTGCGTGCGCTACCGACGACAGGCCAATCGCAGCGGGGATGTGTCCCGCCATCGCGAAGCTGTTCTGCATCCGCGAAAGCTGCAGTAGGAGCAACGTCTGCCGTTGCTCGAATGCGGCTCCATAATAATAGCCGAGGTAGTGAAGAACGAATTTTAGCCTACGTGGACCGAACTTGTGAGGTTCAAGATTTAGACCGAACAGCGCTGAAGCAAGTACCTCATCATCCATTTCTCCGGGCAGATTAATGAGCTCCTCAATCGCCCTGATTGTTTCGAACCAGGATCTGACGGTCGCGTGAGGCTCGAACCTCGCCAACGCTTCCAACACGCCGCCGGCATGCTGAGCAAGTTGGCTTTCAATCAGCTTTACGGCATTTTCGCCGGTCAGTGTCTTCGACTTCATTTATTGAACCTGTGCGAAACGATGCAATGCGACTCGCTCCAGGGTGAGAGCAGCAGACGCTTTGCAACTAGACAGATATGATGAGCATATTTCTAGCGGTTGATGCAACGCGCCCGATAGGCAGACTACGTCGTGCGCAGTCCAATATTTGGGGGGAACAGTGAGCGAATGGGAATGTGCATTCTGCGGACCGACGGATGCAAAGCGAACCAGGGAACACCTTTGGCCGGCGAGCCTGCATCGACGGGTGGCTGCTCTTCTTGATGGGGGAGAGCAAAAATTCTGGATAGCGCGTTTGGGCAAGGCATTATCCAACGAGCCAACCATTCGCGATGTTTGTGCGACCTGCAACAACGGAGAGCTGTCGAGCCTAGATAACTACATCTGCCGGGTGTTTGATCGTGAATTCAGTTTGATCCGCGAGCGCGGCGAGGAGGTGAAACTGGAATACGACTACCACTTGTTGAAGCGATGGCTTCTGAAGATGTCGTACAACTCAGCGCGTATGAGCAGTTCCGATGCGGCGCTTTTTCAGCCGCTCCTGCCCTACATAATGGGGAAAAACCAGTCGATCGGGCGGAGCGTCAAGCTCTTCCTGGAGATGACATATCCAAGCCACCTAACTGAGGAAGAAGCGCACGACGGAGTGCCGATGACTGTGAGGCCTGCCATCAATCGTGTCGGGTTCGTCGGATACGAAACACCCGCTGGCATGAAGATCGTCAGGGCAGTTCATCTGAGGAGCTTCAGTTTTCTTCTTGCCTTTCTACCCCCCACAGCAAAGGCAGCATCGATGCAGGCATTCGTGACGGAATTTCTCTCATCACGTCCCGCAGCGCGCGAGCTCAGAGCTTCCATGTCACAGGTGAGCCTGCACTGTAATGGGATTGATTGTTGGTCGTCGATTTTATCGGGCATGACGCATCGACTGAAGCCAAAGGAAACATGATGCCGTGCGACTGGAAGCTTGCGAGAGGATCGTCACCCGGAGGGGCGGAGACCGCGTGCGGGCTCCGGTCGCCCCGCGACTAGAGCCGCACGACGAAGACGTCTCGCCCGGAAAAACTTCACTGAAATGAATCGATACGCATTCACCGATTCATAAGTGTCGTTGGACGTCGATCGCGAATTTTCAGATTCTACGGGCATGATCGCTCAGCCCTATCATCTCTATGTCGAACGCACCGATGCCACGAAAAACATGGCTCGCTACTACGCGATGGAGATCACCGGCACACTGTTCGGGGAAGCCTGCCTGATCCGCTCATGGGGGCGGATCGGTCGACGGGGGCAGTGCATGAACCATCATTTCGAGCGGGAAGAAGATGCGGTCAACCTGTTCCTCACCCTCACCCGTCAAAAGCGAGCCAAGGGCTATCGTCCCAGCGCCCAAGGTCTCAAAGTAGCCAACTAGCGTATATTTGACCGTGGACGGTAGAGATTATGGGCCGCCGAAGCGGCCCTGATGGCGCCTTACTCGGGTCGCTTGTCGTCGACTTCGTAGCTGATCTCGATCTCGATAAAAAACGGGATCTTGATCGCGACCTTCAGACCGAGCTTGCCCTTGCGAAAAAGGTGACCGATGACCTTTGCGAGGGTGCCAAGCCGACGGCCGGTTGCTGTCAAGAATTTAGCGAGCTGTTGCATATGATTTCTCCTGTCGATTGCGTTTCGTCGCGGGGATGAAATGCGGATCGGAAAGGAGTGCCGCACCGGTAACGGCCGGAGCGCAGCGGAGGACCTGGGGACGGCTGAATTTTGGGCCGCGAGGAGCCGAAGGCGGGGAAAATTCTGCAGGCATCAGGTTGCGGCAGGACGCACGATCCGCATCATTCCCAATGTCGATGAAATGGGATCGACAGGAGAATTGCGGCAGCTCGACTTCGAAGACCGCGGACGATGGAAACCGCCTCAGCAAGGCGGTTCGACTTCTGCAAGGCCGTCCAGCTCGGCGTCCGCGACAATCAGCTCTGCCTGAGCCATTTCAAGCTCGGCCTGGATCTGGCGACGCTCGGCGTCATCGACAGCGTTGCGCAGCTCGACCCGCAGTTCTTCGATCTGGATTTCGAGTTCGTAGGTCATCTTCGTCTCCTTGACGTTTGTGAAAGATGACCGGCGGGTCCGAGAGGTGATGGCGGGGTCAAGGACCGCGTATGCGACCGGCAGAGCCGGGGAGTGGGGGAGCCGATTTGCGGAAGCCGCCTTTCAGGCGGGTGGAGCAAATTGGAGGAACCGCTCATCCTTGAGGCCGGCATTGCCGCTTGGCACCATCGTGCATTCTGAGCAGCTTCCCACCTCTCCGTATGCCACAAAAAAAGCCGGACCTGGCTCGATGCCGGGTCCGGCTTTGGTTCTCCGGAGAGGAGAAGGCCCCGCCGGTGGCGGAGCCCTGTGATCCTGATCAGTCGCGGTTCGGGCGGGACCAGATGAGCTGGAGGCCATCCTCGCCTTCTACTTCGGCGAGCGTTGCGTAGATCGGAGCCGGGAAGCTCGGATCGTCGAGCTTGACCGAGAGGTAGTCGCGGCCCTGCTCGGAGGTCTTCTGCCAGGCGGCGCCGAGCTCAACGCTTCCGGCATAGACGCGGAACTGCGGGCCGTTGTCGGAGGGGTTCTCGACCCGGGCGATGCGTGCCTTGACGTTGAGGGCGAGCGTGCGAATGGAGCCGGTGAAGCCGTTCTCGGTGGAGGTGAAGGTGCCGATGGTAGCCATTGTCGTATTCCTTTTCTGTGTTCGGGCCGCGCCCATCGCGGCCTCGATGGCAGTCGCAAAGACCGGGGACGATCGGACCGCACCCAGCCGGGGTCCCCATCGCGCTTGCGCGGTGGGGTGGCGATTGGGCCGCAATGAAATGGAGGGCGACAAGTCGCAGATTTGTTAGTGGGAGAGGAGGAAGGCGAAGCCTTCCGGGGTAAGAAATCTGTGCCTTGTCGTTGCGGGAAGACGATCGAGGCGCAGCCGGTCTCCGGTCAGACATGCCTCATCGAGCCCGCAGATGGGTTGCCGGAAACTCTGACGTGAAGGGATATGGCAATGGCATTCCGCCGCATTTGCCCTGGGCACGAATGGCATCCGTTCCATCGCCGCACTCGCACCGCCGTCGCCGCATGCTTCAGTTGGGGAAACGCTACCCTGTAAACATTGGCCGACTTGCCCGCTATGCGCCGTGCGATATCGTGCACACGCGAATCGCAGCCTGGAGGAACAATGCGTCAGCAGACCAAGCCGTTCATCATTGAGCGCAAACCATCCCGCAAACCAAAACCCGACGCTGCAAAACCGTCGATCTGGGGAAGGCTGGATGCTGATATTGCACAAGGTCTTCAAGACCAGCGCGACATGGATCACGCGACCGCCACCGGTGGTGCCGACCGCGCCTGAGTGTCAGGCTGCAGCCTTCAACTCCGCTTCCGGCTGCAAGGAATGCAGGAAGCTCACCGCCCGCTGCGCATGGGCCGCCGCCTGGAAGATGGCCCGCTTGTCGTTGGCAAGGACCGATAGCCACGACTGCAGGTAGGATGCGTGATCCGGCCGTGGCTCGAGCTCCGGCGCGATGCCAAGATCGGCGCAAAGGAAGCAACTGCCGAGTTCCGCGATGAGTTCTTCGCGGGCGCGATCCGTCCGGTCCTTGGCATATCGAGATAGATCACGTCCGACCCGATGTTCAGCCGCGGTCCAGTGCGTGGCCTCATGGCTGAGGACGGCCGCGTATGCGGAAGCGTCGCGAAACGCCTCGAAGGGCGGCATCTGGATATAGTCCATAACCGGCGAGTAGTAGGCCTGGTTGCCGCCGTGCCTGATCACCGCGCCGGTATTGCGGAAGAAGCGATCAGCGCTTTCAATTCGCTCGATGGGATCCCGCACCTTTACCGGCGGGGCATAATAGGTGTCGGGCAAACCATCGATCTGCTCGATATTGAACACCGAGTATGCCTTCAGGAACGGGATTTCCCGATCGACATCGTTGCCGCTCCCGTCAGCCACCGACTTGGTGAAGCGGCTGGCGAAAACGACCGTCGAGCCTGTTTCGCCTTTCCGCACGGACCCGCCCAGTTCCAGGGCCTGCTTGAAGGTCATCCACATCGAGACGGAAAAACCCCGTGACATCTGCTCCGACCACAGGAGGAGCACGTTCATGCCGGAATAGGGGAGGCCGTTGTGTCGCACCGGCCGGGTGATCCGCCCATTGGCATTGGCGCCGTTCCATGGCTTCATCCAGGGACGCACGCCCGACTCCAGATCCTCGACGATCCGATCTGTGATCCGCGTGTAGATGTCGATACGCTCAGATTCCGCTTTCCTGGCCATGACTTCTTTCTCCTTCTTCAGAGACCGCGCCTATCGCGGTCCGTCACGGAAGTCCGAAGTCAGGGGCCGATGGTGTGGCCATGCACCGGAACGGCCGCAACAGCGTGGAGGACGGCATAGCCGTTGCATGGGCGCCCGGCTCCTGCAGGACCGCCGAGCGGGACGGGCCGGGACAGGCACGTCTTCAGCCTTCATTTTCGACACAAGAAAAGGCCAGCACTGCAGGCGCCGGCCTCTGGGGGAAAGAATGAGGGCGGGGCGTTGCCCCGCCGATGGTGTCATCCGAGAGCGGCCATCTGTGCTTCGGCCGCCTTGCGGTCGAGCGATGCGCCCGGGTTCTCGACCGGCCGGTCGAATGGCTTCCAGGTCTCGCAGACAACCTGTTCGTAGGCGGCTACAGCCCCTTCGGCCGCCATGCGCAGCGCGTGGGACTGGACACCCATGTCGGCCGCAAACTCCCGCTTGCGTTGGGCGGCGCTGTCATAGCCGACCGGACCGTCGAGATCCTCGTCGCGGAGATCATTGGATGCCTTGGCGGTTGCGTCGCGCGCCTCGGTGACGGCGCGGGAGTAGAACTGTCCGGCGCCATGCGCGGACCCGACGAAGGCTCCGACGATGCGCTGGAGGTGGATCTGCATGGCCTTTTCGCCAAGGCCTTCGGAGAGGCTTTCAGCGGTCTCGACGATCAGCCGCTCGTGGAGGCTGCGGATGCCATCGCTGTCGACGATGGCCGTGCCGAAGCTTTCGGCGATCTTCTGCGCCTGCGTGGCGTCGGGGCAGGAGAGGCGGACCATTTCGAGGGTGGTGCCGCGGCGGGATTGCGACGACCGGGGATAGGAGCGGTTGGGGGTTGAGGGCTTGGCCATGTCTGTTCCTTCCGTGGCTTCCGAAGCGGTTCCGGCCCCGTGCCGGTCTGCCCTTCGATGCGGACGACCAGAACCGGCAAAGGACGGGCGGCTTCACAGGTCCGATCCGGCTGAACCAGCAGGACAGGTTTGCGGGCCAGCAGGTCTCGACCTGAGCAGACCGCGAGCCTGCCCTGGCGCAGAGAGGCTGGATCGGCCGCTCCGCGGCGCGACAGCGGCCTTGAAACGACCGGCCGCCGGTTCAGACCGCAGCGAGAAGAAGGGCAGTCCGGCACGGAGCCGACAACACGAGCAAACCGTAAAGGGACGACATCGCCATGTTCGCCAGACTGGCCTGCCTCCACACTGAGTCCGGACCGACCGTCCTGGTGACTATTGCGCGAGAGGGTGATCGCAATGCTCGAGTTCGTCGATGACTTGCTCTTGCGCCGCCAGCCTGCTGATGAGTCCGTCGAGTTCGCCCCACCTTTCGAAGACAAGCCGCTCGACAAGCTCCCGATGGTAGTGCCGTGGACCGCTTCGGCGACGCGCCCGGCTCCGCACCTTCACTGTTATCGCCTGCCGTCCAGCGCGCGCCGTAATCTGCCGGCTCAGACAATCGAGATGCCGCTGGGTCTCGCGCCGTGCACTGACTGCCTTAGCCAGAGGCCCCAAAGCGAAGGTGTTGATCATAACCCGCTCCCTCGGCTTCGCCAGCCAATGAAGGAGGATGGCCCGTGATATTCAACATGACGGGACGGATCGATGACGAAGCCAAACCGGCCGCGGCCGGCATACTCGTCGCTTGGCACCAGAAAGCGGCGTTCATCGCCAGATCGTCGGTCACCGCCGACGACCGCCACGACCTCGGTCATACCTGCGTGTTGATTGGAGAAGATCGCGGAAGTGACGACGAAGTCGGCCGCATGGCGCTTATCGAACGCCCGGCGATCCTTCGCCCAGCTTTCACCCTCGGCCAGCACGCAGCCTTGGATCACTTCCCAGGCATCCGGCCATGTATTGCGGACGGTCCTTTCGGCCAAAGAGCGCTCGTAGCCGGTGAACAGCTCCGGAAAGCTGATCGCCACGATTGCCCACTCACAATCTTCCTCATACCAGGGCGTCTCTTTCCGCAGCAGGAGATGAACCCTTGCATTACGGTCGGAAGAGAGGTGAAAGCCACCGTGGCCGGCCGTGCTATGGGCGACGACGCCCTCGGCATAGATGACCGCCATCTGCGATCCGCCCCAGGGCGTACTGGCCGACATCCGGGTCTGTACGCGGTTTAGCTTGGCCAGATCGCGTTTATGCGCCGCGGTCTCGGCGACGCGCGCCCGGAATTCGGCTTCGTCAGCCACCCGTCCATCATGCCCGATGAAGTCGGCGCGCGTCAGATCTGCCAGCGGCCTGCGGACAAAGACTGCGCTCGCAAGGAACGCGAAGCCGCTGGGTGATGTGACCATGGCAAGGACCAGGTCATCGATGCGGGCGACGGGCAGGCCGTCCGCACTGGTGGCAAACTCCACCCCCGAAACATCGGGGGTGGGCGCTTTCATGTGCGAGTGGAGGACGGCGATCATGCGGCAGCCCTCTGATCAAAATCCTGATCATGCTCGTCGTCGGCGTCGACGTTGACGCCCTGCAGGTCGACCTGTTCTGCATCTTCATCGGCCGGCCCATCCTGTTCTTCATCGACGCTCGCACCATCACCGTCGTCATCTTCATGCCCGGCCGAGCCGATGACGTCCGTGGCAGCACCTGCGCGGATCCAGTCGAGCAGCTCGTCGGCCGGCGGGGCGAAGCGGCCGGCGGGATGGACGAAGTGCTGAGTTGCAAAGTGCTCGATGAGTGCTGCACGGGTTTCGCGCACCTTCTGCCGCGGCTGGATCGACGCCTCAGTGCAAGACGCTTCCAGCGCCTGGCGCGACAAGCACAAGAGAAAATCCTCCGAACCCATGTTCGGAAGGAATTCGTCGGCGCCGATCGCATCGCCGGCGATGCGCGAGATCATGCCGCTGTTCGACATTCCGCGGCGGCACGAGAGAACGTCGATCAGCACGGAGCGGACGGCGACCCGGAGCGTATCCTGATCGAAGGCGAGCTTGCCATGCTTATCGAACAAGCCCACGACATGCCGCGAGAAGCGTTTCCCACCATAGAAGGTCCCGTCCGCACCGGACTCGACGCGGACATTCTGGCCGGCGAAGGCCAGCACCAGCAGCGCCATCAACATGTCATCCTCGATCGGCGCGCGGCCGAGGGCGTCGTGCAGGGCGTCAGTGCGGAAATCACCGATCATATCATGGCCCTTCTGGGTCACATCCGGCCGGGCCTTCGACGTGACGATCGTATCGGCGTCATCGCCGCCAGTGACCGGTTCGTCGCCAGCAATCCCCTTGGGCTTTGCCGCCTCTGGCATCCGGTAATGCACCGTCTGCACCTTGCCGTCGCGATCGAGATAGATCGCTGTGTGGTCGGACTTTGACGGCTTGCCGTAAACCTGGCTTGCCTTCTTCGGCAGTTCCGGTTGGCCCCAGCTGTTGATCTCAACGATCGCGCCGCGTTTCGGCAGGTTGCTCGTCATCCATTCGTGCTGGGCACCCATGAAGCCCTCGACATTGGTGGTGTAGCGACCATCCTGGTCAGCCGGTGCAAAGAGATCCTCCACCCACTCGATGCCATAGGCCTGAGCCAGATCGTCGCCAAAGCTTGCATCCTTGGCGTACATGCGCTTTTTGGTCAGGGCATTGGCGATCTGCCACCAAGGCGCAGTGTCCCCCTTCTTCGGTTTATGCGCCTTCCAGACTTCCTTCTGGTCGACCTTGCCGGCGGCCGCAATCACCCGCAGCTGCTGCTCGTTTGGCATGTCGCCGAGCGCCATCTGCTCGAGCATGGCCGGCAGGACATTCGCAAGGAGGCGCAGCTTGCGGATCTGGCGGACCGGGAGGGCAAGCGCGACCGCAATCGCTTCCTCGGTCCAGCCAAGAGCCACGAGACGTTCGATGCCGCGCCACTGATCGACAGGATTGAGCGGTTCGCGGACGCTGTTTTCGACCATCGAGCGCATCGCGCCGTTGTCGTTAGCCGCATCCACGACAAGGATGTCGATTTCTTCAAGGCCGGCAGCAATGGCAAGTCGGACCCGGCGGTGGCCGGCGTCGATGATGTAGCCATTGCCACCATCCGGTTCCGGCGCGACCACAGGTGGCTGGACGATGCCGACGGCCTTGATCGTGGCCAGCATCAGCGCATCGGCTTGCGGCGAAGACTTCGACTGGCGCATCCGGTCGGGATTTTCCTTCAGCGCGCGGGGGTCAACCTTCACAATCTGCATGGTGTCATTCCTTTCGGGAGAATTCCGGACCGGCGCCCTGCCAGCCCTTCCTGTCTTCATTTTTCTCGAAGACATCTCCCGGACCGCCGATCGGCCGGACTGACGCAACTGCGACCGAGCATCCCTGCTGCGAAGGACAAGCGGGGCTCACAGCCCTGCGAAGGACGAGTGGCCGGGATGGCACAGGTGGCGGTTGAGCAACCGCGTCGGCAGGAGGACCGATCAGCGATCGGTTCTTTTCCTTTTCCTCCTCCTTCTCCTCCGTTTCTATGTTGAAAGGCGGGGCGGCGAATGCTGCGGCGCGAATGGCACGCAGGACCTTACCAGGAAACGAAAACGCAAAAGGGCGCTCGACCCGTGAGGGGAGCGCCCTTTTGCTGATCCCGGACCACGTCGAAAACCACAGCGATAGCGGCGGCAGGACATCATCTGAACGGGAAGTGATTTTCAGATATGGATTAGGTCGAGAAATTACAAGTCTCGACCTCATCATTGCAGCGACGGGACCGGAGCCCGGGCCGTCGGGCCAGGCTTTCGTTCTCATGCAGCAATCGGTTCTGCATCGGCGATAGCGGAGGTCGCCAGTTGCTCCTCGACGTCGCGAAGTTGCTTCCTTTTAGCGCCGAGCTCATCGCCAAACTGGAATGCACCGCCGATGCGCGACTGGTACGAACTCAAGCGGCGCTCGGCCTCTTCGAGACGCCGACGATACTGACGCAGCTCCTCTTCGAAGCCATCAAGGCCATGCTCAAGTCGCGAGATGGCACCGAGCGGCGTGACCGTGATCGCCAGATCGATCTCGCAGTCGGCGCCGGTACGCTGAAGCAGTGTTTCGTAGCGATAGCCGTCGCCCTTGCCGAACCGCTCGCCCTCATAGAGGAGATCGAAGCCGCCGATCGTCGCCAGATGAACCTCCCCCTCCTGCTGAAGCTGTAGAAGTGTGAGGATCTCCTTCATCAGCGCGCGACCGGCCTCTTTGCGCTCGGTGTGAACCTGCCCGAGCACCGTCATGGTGAAGGCATCACCGGTGGTCGGCTGTAGGCGGGAGATGTCCACGCCGATTTCGCCAATGCGCCGAATCGAGACCTCGATCTCGCGTTCAGCGTCGCGCATCTGCCGGCGAACGGCATATTGATCATCCTCATGGGCAGCCCTGAGGCGATCAAGCCGAGCAATATCGGCCTCCAGTCCCGCCTTCTGCATCAGCCGCTCGTCGCCCGATGCGATGGCCTTTGCCATAGCGAACTGGTTGGCAGCGCCTTCACCAACGTCTTCGAGCCGCCGGATCGAGGTGTCGCCCGAAAGTGCTGCGGCGATGAACCGGGCCTTGCGCTCGTTGTTCTGCCACATCGAGGCGTCGAGCGAGCCCTCCGTGGCATAGGCGAAGATATCGACCTCATCATGCTGATTGCCCTGCCGCACGATCCGGCCCTCACGCTGTTCGATCTGCGATGGCAGCCATGGCACATCGAGGTGATGGAGCGCCTTGAGTCTCAACTGAGCATTGACGCCAGTGCCCATGGTTTCGGAACTCCCGATCAGGAACCGCACTTTGCCGGCGCGGACGTCGCCGAACAACCTCTGCTTGGCATCGGTCTTTTTGTAATCCTGCATGAAGGCGATCTGCGCGGCCGGAACACCGAGCCGGATCAGCTCGTCGCGGATGAAGCGATACGCCGAGAAACCGCGGGACTTCTCGACATTGATCGTGCCGAGATCCGAAAAGATCATCTGGGCGGCGCCCGGGAGATCAAACTCCTTGCCGTCGGGGCGGCGATAGATCGCTTTGCTGGTTTCCTTCCAGATCCGGTGGGCATTGCGGACGAGCAGATTGAGCTTGTTGTCCGCCTCGTTCTCGGCAGCCGGCATGACGAAGCGCAGGTCGATCGCCGCATGGCGGCCATCAGTGATGACCGAGAGCAGGATGTCGTCACCGGGCTTGGCTGGGCCCTCGCGCTGTTCGATCGCCTTTATCCGGCCATCGAGTGTCTGCTGGTAGCTCTTGAACAAAGCCGTCGGCTTGGCCGTCAGGATCTGACGTCGGCCAGTCGAGATGTTCGGGACTTTCACATATTGCCGGAGATCGTCCGACATGACCACATCGGCGAAGGAGCGGAACATGGCGATGAGTTCGGGGACGTTGACGAAGGAGGCGAAGCGGCTGACCGGCTTGTACTTGCCGGATGGCTGGATTTCGAGTTCGGTCGTCGTATCGCCGAAGCAGGATGCCCAGGCATCGAACTCGTGCAGCCCGCGCTCGGCAAGTGCCTCTTGGCCGAGCAGCCGCTGGATGGAGAACATTTCTCCGAGCGTGTTGGTGATCGGCGTGCCGGATGCCAGAACCAGTGCCCGGCCGGGGTTCCGCGTTTCGATGTAGCGAGATTTGACGTAGAGATCCCAGGCGCGCTGCGAACCGTTCGGGTCGATGCCCTTCAGCGTAGACATATTGGTGGCGAAGGAGAGCTTTCGGAACTCCTGCGCCTCGTCGACAACGATCTGATCGACGCCGATTTCCGAGATCGTCAGCAGATCGTCCTTGCGGGTGGCGAGGCCTTCAAGCCGTTCCCGCAATCCTTCTTTCAGCCGCTCGAGCCGCTTGCGTGAGACGCGGTCCTCGCTATCGACCTTGGTCAGCAAGTCTTCGTAAAGCTGCAGCTCGTCCTGGATCATCTCCTGCTCGAAGGCAGTTGGGACGGCGATAAACCGGAAGGCCGAATGCGTGATGATGATCGCGTCCCAGGTTGCCGTCGCCGCGCGTGACAGGAACCGGGCGCGCTTGTCCTTGGTGAAATTGGTTTCGTCGGCGACGAGAATACGGGCATTCGGATAGAGGGCCAGAAATTCGCGGGCGGCCTGCGCCAGGCAATGGCCCGGCACGACCAGCATCGCCTTGGCGATCAGGCCAAGCCGGCGCTGTTCCATGATGGCAGCGGCCATGGTCATCGTCTTGCCGGCGCCGACGGCATGGGCGAGATAGGTCGAGCCATCGGCGATGATCCGCCAGATCCCGCGTTTCTGGTGCCCATACAGAACAAAGGCGCCAGAGGCGCCGGGGAGTTTGAGATGGGAGCCGTCGAATTTGCGCGGCGCGATATTGTTGAAGCGGTCATTATAGTCCCGCGCCAACCGATCAGTGCGGTCGGGATCGGTCCAGACCCAATCCTGGAAAGACTGCTTGATCCTCTGCAGCTTATCACGGGCGGCTTCGGTATCGACGACGTTCAAGACCCGACGCTCGCCATCGGCATCCTTGAACACATCAAAAATCTGCGGGACCCGGCTGTTCAGCGCATCGGCGAGCAGATCGCCGGCGTGGCGGCGACTGGTGCCCCATTCGGATGTGCCAGCGGCGCTGTAGCCCAGCTGACGCGCCTCTACCGTCCATGACCCAAGTTCGGGCATATGGTGGATGCGGATGTCCGCCTCCATCTTCTCCTTCACGAAGGCGACGACATCGGAAGCCGGGATCCATGGCGCGCCGAGACGCGCGGTGATGTCGGAGGGGCGAAGATCGGCCGGCTGAACATCGGTCAGGGCGCGGACATTGCGCTCATAGGTCGGATCAAGTTCGGCGGCAGCCTGCGCGGCAGCGAGCTTGGTGCGGACAGCGCCGGAGAGATATCCGTCTGCCGTTTTCCAGGACCCATCTGTCGGATCGCGGAAGACGGCGTCGCCCAGCTCGTCGATCACCGCCACTCGATCGCTGTGCAGCAGCTCGGCGACATGGTCGATATCGACATGCCCGCGTTCATTCAGCACAACGGCGAGCGCATCGGCGGGAGATGTGATGGTCGGCGCTGCGGGCGGCGCAATCACGCGCTCGGCAAAGATCGGACCAGGTTTTGCCGTGTCAGTCTCCAGATCGTAATCCTCGATCGAAGCGACCAGCCAGCAATCGGGATCGTCGCGAAAAGGGGCAAGGTTCGGCTGGCGATGGGTTTCCTTGACCTCGCCGGTTTCCGCATCCTCCTGGATCGAGACAGTGGTGTGGTTGACCGGCCCGAAATCGCGGACGAAGCTCGACCAGGCGATGCGCAGCCGCACCTGAAGATCGCGCCAGGGCCGGTCGCTCTCCTGAGCCTTCAATACCTCGCGCACGGCTTCGCGGATCGGGATGAGTTTGCTGATGATCCGGACGTGCTTTTCCGAGATGCCGTCGCTCGAGCGGCCCTTGCGGACCATAACGGGGACGGCCGTGCCGTCCAGCATCTGCATCAGGCCCTTCGAGCGGTCGAGGAAGAAGCTGCCCTCGCGAACGGGCCCGCCCTTCGGCTGCAGATCGACGATCTCGCCCAACTCGTCCTCCAGGTCGATATCGATGGGCGTCGGCTCACCGTCATAGAGATCGGCCGGCAGGAGATCGATGGCAGCGGCGAGGGCTGCTTCCAGATCCTCGCCATTGCGGGGGCGGCACGTATAGGTCTCGCCGAACGGTCCGGAGGTCAGCGCGTGGGTACCGAGCACAAAGTCGGGGTATCGGGCGAACCACCGGTTCACGCGGACGGCCCCTTCATCATCGGTGGCGGGCCGGACCTGATCGACATCGAGCCACAGCTGATCGCCCTCCGGCTCGCCGAGTTTGCGCTTGCGGAAGAAGAGGATGTCGACGACGACATCCGTGCCGGCGTCGCGGCGGAAGCTGCCCTCGGGCAGGCGGATCGCGGCGACTAGATCGGCGGATTTGGCAATATGCTCACGCGCCGTCATATCGGCCTTGTCCATCGTCCCGTGTGAAGTGACGAAGGCGGCAAGCGCGCCGGGCTTCAGGAGATCGATCGACCGGGCGATGAAGTAGTCGTGCAGCCGGAAACCGAGCGCCCGATAGGCGCGGTCCGAGCGGACAGTGCGGTCAGAGAAGGGCGGATTGCCGATGGCGAGATCGTAGATCGCCGCCAGATCGGTGCGGGCGAAGTCGCCGTTGATGATCCGGGCCTTCGGCTGAAGGAGACCGACGATACGGGCGGTGACTGGATCGAGCTCGATCCCGGTGACATAGGTGGCATCGCGGTAGGGCTGCGGCATCAGGGCAGGAAAGAGGCCCGTGCCGATTCCCGGCTCCAGGACGCGGCCGCCGCGCCAACCGAGTCTCCCAATACCGGCCCAGATCGCCCGGATGATGAACTCGGGCGTGAAATGAGCATACTGGGTGCAGCGGGCGAGCGACGCGTAGTCGGCTTCGGAGACGGCAGTCTCGAGCGATGAGCCGAGATCGTCCCAGCCCTGCCAAAAATCAACCTCGCCCGGCCGACGGAACATGCCGTTGGCGAGCTCGCCGGAGCCGAAGCCGGTGAACCGGACCAACTGCGCCTGCTCCTTGGGCGTTGCTGGCCGGTCCTGCTTGGCAATGCCTTCAGCAACGAGGATCGCCGCGACGTTGGCGCGAGCGCGATCCTTCCAGGACGCACCAAGATTTCGATCACCATCAAGATAGAAGTTTGACCGAATTCCTGCCCGGCGGACAGGCGTGGCAACGGGCGGCAGGGCGGACGCGGGCGCGGGCGGAGTGGGCTCCGGGTCGTCATCATTGGCAGCATCAGGTGAGAAACCGCCAAACGCGGTAACACCGAGCCCCAGGCCGGAGGACATGGCCGAGCTGCCGAACATGTCGAAGGTAAAGGGGTCATTACTCATGGGAAAGCTCCTTTGAAACGAGGGCGTGCGCAACCGTCCGGTCGAGACCTCGACCGGCTGCATTGCCCAATTGCGGGGATTGGTCTGGCTTAAGCGGCCAGGGGTGAAGGGAGATGGCGCAGATGCACCGGCAGCTTGGCGGCGATCTCGTCGTCGCTCAGCGTGTCAAGGAGTTTGAGGAACGTCCCTTCCTTCCCTCCATAGAGGATGATCGTGCGATGGCCCTGCATGGGCTTCGGCCAGCGGTCGCCCGCGTATCCGCGATAGTCGACCGCAGTAGTGCTCCAGATATGCTCGAGCCGTTCTTCGCGGCTCATCGCCCGAACCGGCCGGGTTTCGCGGTCGAGGATCGAGGAACGCATCGCCTCTACCGAATTCGGATCGGAGAGGTCGCAGTAGGTGTGAAAATAGCGGACGGCGTCATCGACCCGGATCGCGTAGAAGACCGAGGTCACGGAGCCGGTCATGAACTCGCGCATCGCAAAGATCGGCCCCCGCATCCACAGCGGCGGCAGGATGTCGAGCATGTAGGAGTAGGAGGTCTCGTCGATCTCGAACCATTCGCCGGCATAGGTGGCAGACTGATCACCATCTGAACGATCTGGGCGCTCGGCGTGCCGGTCGAACATTCGGAACATGTCGGCGCGTTTGGCTACACCTTGAAACACTTTGCGGGGGAGGGATATCGAGGTCATCAGCCTGGTCCTTTCGGGGTTTGGGGACCGAAGGCAGCGATGTCGTCTCGACCTCACCATTCTCTTCAGTCCTTCATGACCCCTCCTTCGTTGCCGGCCTCGTGTCCGGCCGGGTCAAGGGCCGGCGCATGCCGGGCGAAGCCTCCCTTGATGCGGCCGGCGCGCATGCGGCAGGCCTCAACTTCTTCTCCATTTCCTCTCCCGTCTCTCCTTTTCCTTGACTTTCAGAACCTCGTTCCAGTCGTCCGCCGAAGGCCGTAGCCTCTGCCAGTCGCACCCGGACGCTTCGGCGAGCGCACGCAATCTCCCTGCATAGACGTCACCCTGTGAGTTCGCATCCGTTGCGGCGACCAGTGTCAGGCCCGGCCGTACAGCAAGTTCGGAGATTGCCGCATCGGTCGCCGGAGACCACCCGCCGCCTGTACTGAGATAAAGAGTTCCTGCCCGCAAGCCTTCGAGCGCTGCGAGGCTCATTGCATCGATCGCCGCCTCGGTGACGCAGAGACGAGAGGCATCGCCCTGTCCCAAACGGAAAAGAACCTTCGAGCCCCCGGTCGAAAACCCGCGCCATTCGGGTCCTCGTTCTTCCCAGCCGACGACCCGACTGTTGCTGTCGAGATGCGCCGCCCACATGCTGCCAAAAGGTCCTTCCCGAAGAAGACCCTCCCGGATGGCCTGCCGGGCAATGACAGACGGGATTGAGCGCTCCCAACACAGATAGCGCCAGGCGCTGGTCCCGGGCGAAGGCGTGCGCCGGTACCGCCAGCGTTGGACAATGTCTTCCACTGGCGCTGACGTCCGCTGGCTTTTCCATTCCGGCCGGGAAAGTCGAAAACCGATTAGCGATGCGACGGCTTCCGCCGCGGGCGGGAAAGGGCTCCTATCCAGAAACATGACCAGAGCGAAGACGTCGCCCTTTTCATCGCCGAGCGGATCGAACCAGCCTCGTCCCTCATGCGTGACGATGATGATATTGCCGCCCTGTCGGTATTTGATGGCACGTCGCGTGCTTTTCTTCACATCGAGTTGGTATCCGGCCCGTTCAAGAACGGCTTCGCAACTCACCTTCGCGCGCAGCGCCTCTAATTCTTCTCGGTTCATTTTCTTCTCCTGCCGCGCAGCGGCTGTCCCTTCTTGCTTCCCGCATTTTGCGGGCCACCTTCCACCCGCCGCGAAGAGCGAAGGGTGCAAGGGCGCTGCATGCAACTGACAAAAGTTGCAGCAATATGCTGCGGCGAAGCTTCCCTTGCGGCCGACAGGTCGCCAGCGGCAGCCACAGGCGGGTCTCAATGAGACCCGCGGGGGAGATATTCGTGGACGATCTCAAGATCGTCTTCGTCATCGAGTTCGTCGGACGGAAGAACGCCGAATTCGTCGCCGGACTTGAAGAGAGTGATGGGGACCATCAGATCGTTGCAGAGGTGGAAGGCGTGGGACCGTGCGAGGGAAAGATCGTGTGCCATGTTGAGGTGCTCCATCGGAAGCGGGCCAATTCCCGCTGATGGCTCCTCAAAGGAACAGGTACGGTCGCGATCACCGCGGAGGCGAAGACGGAGCGGCGGCAGCTTGCTAGCCGACCCCTTGAGGGTTGATCGACGGAGAACCGGGCCTGGTCCAGGACGCCATCACAAGAAGCGGGATTGGAGTGTTTCCGAACTGCTCGATGCTGGCGCTCGATCGACGACCATCAATCGCAGATTCAGCGCGTCGCTCGGCGCGTCAGGCACCGACAGCCCGATAAAAGATAAGCACATTTTATCGTTATATGTCAGATACTTAAAAAATATTGCGTAAGTTCTATTATGGAACTGTGGGGTGAAGCACATCCAGTTGGGTGCTGAGGTGACAGGTGGGCGGTGATGACCACTTCAATTCCATCTGCTGATAGCGTTCGTCCAACTGAGTCGATTATACGTTCATCGTCGTCCCGACGCTCTTCGATCAGCGCCACCTTCGGCTTGAATTGGGGATAGAAGCCCATTCGTCAGGCCAGCGTCGCTCGTGACGCCGACGAGTCCCGCGACAGCGATGCTATCGGCTGGGAACTCCTGCGCTGCAATCTCCACAATGCCGCATTCGGAGCTGTCCTTCCGCCGTTTTTGTAACGCATCGCCACTCCTTGCAATCTGCGCCATTGTATTACGATTGTAATGTGTATAAGTGATCGTACTGCAATGATGCACCACTGGTAAAATCTCAGGGGTTCGGAGACAGCGATGACCTCAAATTCCAAAAAGACCGCTCTGGTAACGGGAGCCTCGTCCGGCATCGGTCTTGCGAGTGCCGCAGCCTTGGCACGAGCCGGCTTCACAGTCTTCGGCACGAGCCGCAAGCCGAGTAGCGAGAGCTCGGGCCAATTCTCGATGCTGGCTTGTGACGTGACCAACGAAGCCTCTGTGGCTTCGCTCGTTTCGACGGTGCTCTCAAATACCGGACGTATCGACGTTCTCGTCAACAACGCCGGCCTAGGTATGTTTGGTGGGGCCGAAGAGTCCTCCGTCGCTCAGGTTCAGAGCTTGTTCGACGTTAACCTGTTCGGTGTCATGCGGATGACCAACGCCGTGCTGCCTTCAATGCGTCGTCGGGGAGAGGGGCGCATCGTCAACCTCAGTTCGGCGCTGGGGTTCGTGCCGGCACCGTACTCGGCGCATTACGCAGCGAGCAAGTACGCACTCGAAGGCTATTCGGAGTCGCTCGACCACGAAATCCGCGGCTTCAACGTCCGCGTTTCGTTGATCGAGCCGGGCACCGTCCAAGGCAGTTTCGACCACAGCTCGCTGGAACCGGATTCCAAGATGAAGGAGTATGACGCGGGGCGTGCCTG
>NZ_NWSQ01000030.1 GCF_002531725.1 Rhizobium sp. L43 | reverse complement strand
CGCCCGTGCCATCCGGCTTCACCCGGATCTTCACGTTGTAGTCGACAACCCGTTTGACGGGCACGAGAATCTTCATGAGGCTCTTCCTTAGGCGAGCGTATAAGCTGTTTTGACCGAGGTGTAGAATTCGGCCGCGTAGCGGCCTTGTTCGCGCGGTCCGAACGAGGAGCTCTTGCGGCCGCCGAACGGCACGTGGAAGTCGACGCCGGCTGTCGGAAGATTGACCATGACCATCCCGGCTTCCGAGTTCCGCTTGAAGTGGGTGGCATGTTTGAGGCTTGTGGTCGCGATGCCGGAGGACAGGCCGAAACTGGTGTCGTTCGCGACGGCAAGCGCCTCCTCGTAGTCCTTGACGCGGATCACGGCCGCCACCGGCCCGAAAATCTCTTCCCGTGCGATGCGCATCTGGTTGGTCGCATCGGTAAAGAGCGCCGGTCGCAGATAGAAGCCGGGCGTCTCGCGTTCGATCCGTTCGCCGCCGAAGGCGAGCGTCGCCCCTTCCCTTTGGCCGATGCCGATATAGTCGACGTCCTGCTTCAACTGGCCGGCATCGACGACCGGACCGATATGCGTGCCTGCCTTCAAGGCGTCGTCCACCACGAGACCCTGCAATCGTTCCGTCAGGGCGGCGACGAAGCGGTCGTGAATGCCTTCGGTGACGATCAGGCGGGATGCGGCCGTGCACCGCTGCCCGGTGGAGAAGAACGAGGAGTTCGCCGCAGCCTCTACCGCGACGGAAAGGTCTGCATCATCGAGAACGACGAATGGGTTCTTGCCGCCCATTTCGAGCTGGAACTTGCGATTGTGCTCGATCGAGGCGAGCGCGACCCGCTTTCCTGTTCCGACGGAGCCGGTGAAGGTCAGGGCGTTCAAATCGGGGCTGTCGAGCATGGCCTGGCCGACGATGCTGCCCCTGCCCATCACCAGGTTGACGACGCCCGCCGGAGCGCCGGACCGCTTGAGAATATCGACGAGTTCCCAGGAGCAGCCGGGCACGAGATCTGCCGGCTTCAGCACGACGGTGTTGCCGTAGGCAAGCGCCGGAGCGGTCTTCCAGGCCGGGATGGCGATCGGGAAATTCCAGGGCGTGATGACGCCGACGACGCCGACCGGCTCGCGCGTGATCTCGATGCCGACGCCTGGACGCACCGACGGAAGCACTTCACCGGAAAGGCGGAGCACTTCGCCGGCGAAGAAGTCGAAGATCTGGCCGGCCCGCATGACTTCACCGATCGCCTCGGGAAGGGTCTTTCCTTCTTCCCGTGCGAGCAGGCGGCCGAGCTCTTCCTTGCGCGCCATGATCTCGTCGCCGGTCTTCTTCAGAAGCGTATGCCTCTCTAGGATCGGCGAGTGCGACCAGGCTGGGAGAGCAGCTTTGGCGGACGCGATAGCGGCAAGCGTCTGGTCTGCGCTCGCCCGCGCGTACTCGCCGACGACTTCATTGGTGTTGGAAGGATTGACGTTCGCCGAAGCGTCGCCGCCGACCCAGTCGCCGGCGATCAGATTCTTGTGCAGCATCGTTGCTCCGTTCAGTGTAAACCGAGATAGGCCTTGCGGACTTCCTCATTGTCGAGAAGGGCGGCACTGTCGCCCGACAGGTGAATCCGCCCATTGACCATGACATAGGCGCGTTGAGAGAGCTTCAGGGCATGGTTGGCGTTCTGCTCCACCAGGAAGATCGTCTTGCCCATGGTCGCGATCTCTCTCAGAACCTCGAACACGCGTTTGACCACGAGCGGCGCAAGCCCGAGCGAGGGTTCGTCGAACAGGATGAGTTGCGGGCGCGCCATCATGGCGCGGGCGATGGCGAGCATCTGCTGCTCGCCGCCCGACATCGTGCCGGCCACCTGATTGCGTCTTTCCTTGAGCCGCGGAAACAGCTCGAACATAGTGGCCCTGTCGGCTTCGAAATGATGCATCCCGATGGGCGTCGTGCCCATCATCATATTCTCCTCGACCGTCATCTCCTGGTAGATCTGCCGTCCTTCCGGAACCAGCGAGATCCCCCGGCGAGAGATCATGTTGGTCGGGGTGCGGGAGATATCCTCGCCCCGATGGAGAATGCTTCCCGAGGAGGCGCGCGGTGCGCCGAAGATCGATGAGAGCAGCGTGGTCTTGCCCGCGCCGTTCGCGCCGATCAGGCTGACGATCTCGCCTTCATAGACCTGGACGCTGACGGCCTTCAGCGCTTCGACCGGACCATAGTGAGCATGCACGCTCGAAAATTCGAGCAGCGGAGACGGGCTGATGGGCGACTGGCTCATGCCTGTACCTCTTCTTCGCTGACGCCGAGATAGGCGGCGACGACCGCCGGGTCGTTGGCCACATGTTCGGGCGTTCCGTCGGAAATGACCTCGCCATGGTCGAGAACCACGATATGATTGGAAATCCGCATCACCAGTCCCATGTCGTGTTCGATGACGAGAACGGTTTGGTCGTGATCCCTGCAGAGCCGCTGTATGACCTCCGCAAGCTCACGGGTCTCGGAGGGATTGAGGCCGGCCGCCGGTTCGTCGAGGCAGATCAGATGCGGGCTCGTGCACATTGCGCGTGCGATCTCCAGGCGCCGCTGGCGACCGTAGGGAAGCTCTCCCGCAAGGCGATTTGCATCTTCGACAAGGCCCATCTGCCCCAGCCAGTAATAGGCCCGGTCGATCGCCTCGCGCTCGGCGCGCCGAAAGGCCGACGTCCTGAGAACGCCGCTCAGAATGCCGTTGCGCGTCGCGCGATGCTGGGCGACCAACAGGTTCTCGACGACGGACATTTCCTTGAACAGTCGGATGTTCTGGAAGGTTCTGGCGATGCCCGCCCGCGTGACGAGATGAGAACCGCCGGAAATCGGCCTGGTGACAAGATCGCCGATGTCCTCCTCGCCGCCGTCTCCTTTCAGAACGATGCGCCCTTCGCTTGCCCGGTAGAAGCCGGTGATGCAGTTGAACATGGTCGTCTTGCCGGCGCCGTTCGGGCCGATCAACGCGGTGATGGTCCCCTTCCCCACCGAGAAGCTGACGTCCCGATTCGCAACGATGCCGCCGAAGCGCATGGTGACGTTTTGAACCTCCAGGATCGACGCGCTCATCGGCCAGCCTCCATCTTCGCCTTCGTAAGGAAGGAAGGTGCCGCGCCATCACTGAGCGTGGAGTTGCTCGGGAAAAATGCCGGGCGCCTGACGCGGACGAGGCCGCGCGGTTTCCAGATCATCATGACAACCATCAGCACGCCGAAGATGAGAACGCGGTACTCGGCGAACTCGCGCAGCATTTCCGGAAGGATGGTCAGGACGAGAGCGGCGAGGATGACGCCGACCGTCGATCCGAGACCGCCGAGCACAACGATCGCCAGGATCAGCGCCGACTCGAAGAAGGTGAACGACGTCGGGTTCACGAAGCCCTGGTGAACGGCGAAGAACACGCCGGCAAGCCCTCCGGTCGAGGCGCCCAGCATGAAAGCCGTCAGTTTGGTGAAGACGTGATTGACGCCGAGCGAGCGGCAAGCGATTTCATCCTCGCGCAATGCTTCCCACATGCGCCCGAGCGGAATGACACGAAGCCGCTGGACGACATAGATCGCCGCGCAGACGACGAGAAACAGCACGAAGTAGATGCACCAGAACTTATAGTCGGCATTGTAGGGAATGCCGAAATATTCGTGGATCGGCACGCCCTGTTTGGCCGTGCGGGTGAATTCCAGTCCGAGGAATGTCGGTGCCGGAACCGGCGCGCCGTTCGGGCCGCCGGTAAATTCGAGCCAGTTGTTGAGGATCAGACGGATGATTTCGCCGAAGCCGAGCGTGACGATGGCGAGATAATCGCCATGCATCTTCAAAACCGGAAAGGCCAGCACCATGCCGAAAAGCGCGGCGAGGAACGGTGCGATCACAAGGGCGCTCCAGAAACCGAGGCCGAGATATTGCGAGCCGAGCGCCAGCAGATAAGCCCCGACGGCGTAGAAGGCGACGAACCCCAGATCGAGAAGGCCGGCAAGTCCCACGACGATGTTCAGGCCGAGCCCGAGCAGGCAGTAGATCAGCGCGAGGATGGCGACGCCGAGAAAATACTTGTCGGCGATGAAGGGGACGCTGAGGCCGGTGAGAAAGAGCGCTGCCAGCAGAACAGCCGGAGACTTCTCCTTTCCGGTCATGACGGTTACGCCGGCGCCGTTGCGGGCGGCCGTCCTGGTGAGACGCGCCCCGAGGCTGCTCCCCTGCACGAGCGAGATCGCGATGCGGCCGGCCGTGACGACAGCCGCGAGCATCAGCGCGCGCGTCAGCTCGTTCGTGAAGGAAAAGCCGTCGAGGACCAGTCCGGATACCGGTCCGAACAGCACGATCGAAACGACGAATGTGAGAAGCGCCTCCCGCAGAAGGGCAATAAGTCTTTCTGACTGCATGATACCCGTTCCCGCTTATACTTTTTGGATCTCCGGACGGCCGAGGAGCCCGGACGGCCGGAAGAACAGAAGGATGATCAGCAGCGCGAAGGCGAAGACGTCCTTGTAGTCCGTGCTGACATATCCGGCGAACAGCGCCTCGGTCAGGCCGAGCAGGACGCCGCCCAGAACGGCGCCGGGCAGAGAGCCGATACCGCCGAGAACGGCGGCGGTGAAAGCCTTGATGCCCATCACGAAGCCGATAAAGAAATTGAACGAGCCGTAGTTGAACGTCACCAGCGTGCCGCCGACGGCCGCGGTCGCCGCACCGATCACAAAGACGGTGGAGATGATCCTGTCGGTATTGACGCCGAGAACAGCCGAGATGCGGATGTTCTGCTGCGTCGCCCTGCACTCGCGGCCGATCCTGGTATAGTTGATGACATAGGTGAGGATGCCCATGGCGATCAGCGAGGCGATCAGGATGACCGTCTGCATGTAGGTGATCTGCGCGAAATGCTCGCTGGTGCCGAAGCGAAATGCGCCCTGAATGAGGGTGGGGACGCCCTGGTCGCGTGCGCCTTGCGCGATCTGCACGTAGCTCTGCAGCATCAGGGAGATCCCGATCGCCGAGATGAGCGGCGCAAGCTTTGTCGAGCCTCTGAGCGGACGGTAGGCGACGCGCTCGATCGTCCAGCCGTAGACGGCAGTGATGGCGCAGGTGATCACCAGCACCGAGATCAGCGCGAAGGGAACCGACTGGACGCCGAAGAAGGTCAGCACGGCAAGCGTGATCGCCGCGATATAGGCCGACACCATATAGACGTCGCCATGGGCGAAGTTGATCATCCGGATCACGCCGTAGACCATGGTGTATCCAACCGCGATCAGGCCGTAGATCGTGCCGAGCGTGATGCCGTTGAAGAGCTGTTGGACCAGGATATAGAAATCCATGGCAGATCCCCTTTGTTTTCTCTGGGCAGGGACCAGCCGGACTTCGTCCGGCTGGAGCGGAAGCGGCTGCCTTACTTGACGAGGATGGGGGCGCCCTTGTCGTCGAAGTTATAGAAGACGAACTTGAAGTCCTTGATGTCGCCCTTCTCGTCCCAGGTCAGCTTGCCGATCGCCGTGTCGATCGTGTTGCCGCGGAGATAGCTGCCCTGTGCCTTCAGATCGTCGCCTGCCTTGAGGGCGGCGACGATGGCCTGGGCGTTGGCATAGCCGTAGAGCACGTAGTTGGCCGGCGTGATCTTGGCCTTCTTCAAGGCATCCTGTACGCCCTTGGTCGAAGGATCTTCCAGCGGATCCGGGGTCGCGGAATAGTAGACGTTCTTGAGGTTGGCCGGACCGCCGACTGCCGATACGAGTTCGGCCTGGGCAAAGGCATCGCCGCTGACGACGACGACATCGACGCCCTGCTCCTTCAGCTGGCGGATCAACGGGCCGCCTTCGGGAATGAGACCGCCGAAATAGACGGCGTTGGCGCCGGAGCTCTTGATCTTGGTGACAAGCGCGTTGAAGTCGCGTTCGCCCCGCGTCAGGCCCTCGTAGAGGACCGGCTTGACGCCGCGCGCTTCGATCGTCTTTTTGACGGCATCGACGAGACCCTGACCGTAAGTGTCCTTGTCATGGATCAGCGCGATCTTGTCGCGCTTCAGCGTGTCCAGGATGAAGCTGCCGGCAACGACGGCCTGCTGGTCGTCGCGGCCGCAGCCGCGGAAGAGATTGTCAAAACCACGGTCGGTGACGGTCGGGTTGGTGGACGACGGGGTCATTTCGAGAATGCCGGCGTCGTTGTAGATCTCAGAGGCCGGGATCGTGCTCGACGAGCAGAAATGGCCGATCACCGCCTGGACCTTGTCCTGATCGACGAAACGGTTGGCGACTGCGACCGCCTGCTTCGGTTCGCAAGCATCGTCGCCCTTGACGAGCTCGATCTTCTTGCCGTTGACGCCGCCATTCGCATTGACGTCGCCGACATAGGCAGAGACGCCGTCGAACACCTGTTCGCCGAATGTCGCGTTCGCGCCCGTATAGGGACCGGCGACGCCGATCTTGATCGTGTCGGCGGAATAAGCATGCGCAAACGTCAGAATGGATGCGAAGGCGGTCGTGGTAAGAAGCTTGGAGATGGATTTCATCGATTTTCCCTCTGGTTGAAAGACTTCGGTTTGGAGTGCGTTCGACGCGGGTTCGGCCAGCGTTCATATGTTTCTTGTTCGGTGAACTGGCTGATTTAACGAGGTAATTCTTCCCGTTCATAAAATTGGAGAAGGCTTCAATTCGGAGATTTCCGCCTTCTTTCCAGTTGACACTTATATGATAAGTGACATATACGAAGATCGTCAAGCCAAAATGTTGACACCGCCCTCCTGGAGGGGTGAAGCTGGACATGGCGGCCGCTCCGATCGCAGAGCGCGGTCGGCACCTGAAAACAGGAAGTGGGGAACAACACGGTGAACATCACGCCACGCAACTGCCGGGTCGGCGTCGATATCGGCGGCACGTTTACTGATATAGCGCTCGATCTCGACGGTACGCTTCACTCGACGAAAATCCTGACGGACTACACCGCTCCGGAGCGGGCCATTCTTAAAGGCGTGAAGGCTGTTGCCGAGATGGCCGGTATTGCGCTGTCAGAGATCGGCATTCTCATCCACGGGACGACACTCGCGACCAACGCCCTGATCGAGCGGCGCGGCGCAAGGACGGCCTTCGTGACGACCGAAGGTTTCCGCGACGTCCTCGAAATGCGCACCGAAAATCGTTTCGAACAATACGACCTCAACATATCGCTGCCGCCCGCGCTCATTGCCCGCGCCGACCGACTGGTCGTCCGCGAGCGCATCGACGCCGCGGGGCGCGTGCTGCTCCCGCTCGATGAGGCCTCGGTTGCCGCCGCGGTCGAGAAGATCGTCGAGGGAACTTATGAAAGCGTCGCGATCGGCTTCATCCACGCCTATGCGAACGGCGCCCACGAAGCGGCTGTGCGCAATGCCATCCTCAAGCGTCTTCCCGACATGTCGGTATCGATCTCATCAGAGGTTTCGCCGCAGATGCGCGAGTTCGAGCGCTTCAACACGGTCTGCGCCAATGCCTACGTCAAGCCGGCCATCAAATCCTATCTCGACCGTCTGGTCGTCTCGCTGAAAGAGATCGGCGTCGGCTGCCCCGTCTTCATGATCCATTCGGGCGGCGGCATCGTCTCGGTCGAAAGCGCCTCCGAATTTCCCGTCCGCCTGGTCGAATCCGGCCCGGCCGGCGGCGCGATCTTCGCGGCCGACATCGCGCGCCGGCATGGCCTGGACGCGGTGCTCTCCTTCGATATGGGCGGCACGACGGCGAAGATCTGCCTCATCGAGAAACAGGTCCCGAAAACCGCAAAGACCTTCGAAGTCGCGCGCACCTACCGGTTCCGCAAAGGCTCCGGCATGCCGATTTCCATTCCCGTCGTCGAGATGGTCGAGATCGGCGCCGGCGGCGGCTCCATCGCTTCGGTCGACGGCATGCGCCAGATCCGCGTCGGCCCGCATTCGGCGGCCTCCGAGCCGGGGCCGGCCTGTTACCAGCGCGGCGGCAAGAACCCGACCGTGACCGATGCCGATCTCATCCTCGGCAAGCTCGACCCCGACAATTTTGCCGGAGGCGCCATCCCGCTTTCCATCGATGCAAGCCGCAACGCCATGCATGACGATATCGGCGCCGTCATCGGCCTGGATCCCGAGGCCGCCGCCTACGGCACCTGCGAGATGGTCGACGAGAATATGGCGAATGCCGGCCGGGTCCATACCGTCGAAAACGGCAAGGATATCTCCGACTTCACGATGATCACTTTCGGCGGCGCCGGCCCGCTACATGCGGCGCGGCTCTGCGAGAAGATGGGCATCTCCACCTTCCTCGTTCCCCCCGGCGCCGGCGTCGGATCGGCCATCGGTTTCCTCAGGGCGCCGTTCGGTTATGAAGCGGTGCGAAGTTCGGTCTTCAACCTTTCGAACTTCAATGTTGCCGAAGCCAACCGCCTTCTCGACGCCATGAAATCCGAAGCGATCGGCTTCGTGGAAGGCGGGCTCGAAGCAGGCGCGCCCGTCATCGAACGGACCCTGTTCATGCGTTATGCCGGCCAGGGCTGGGATATCCCGGTGCCGCTGGAGGCCGATGGTTTCGACGCGGCGAGCGCCGGCCGGATCGCCGCCGCCTTCCAGGCCGAATATGAGCGGTTTTTCGGCCGGGCGATCGAAGGGCTCGACGTCGAAATCGTCAGCTGGTCGGTCAAGGCCGCCTCCCCGCTTCCGCCCGCCGCGCGCGTGGCGTCCATCGCCGAGGGCGGCACGGTATCGCCGCGCCAGCGCCGGCGCCTGTTCGAGGCCGCACAGGGCGCCTATCTCGAAGCGGGAATCCACGAGCGGCAGGATCTGAAGCCGGGCGACGTGGTCGCCGGTCCGGCCGTCATCGTCGAGCGTGAAACCTCGTCCGTCCTGACATCCTCGTTCAAGGCCATCGTCCAGAATGACGGCTGCCTCCTCGTTACCAGGCAGTAAGGAGCTCCACCATGAACCAGTCCATGATCGATATTCACATGCAGGTCATGTGGAACCGCCTGATCTCGGTGGTCGAGGAACAGGCCCAGACGCTGATCCGCACCGCCTTCTCCACCTCGGTGCGCGAGGCAGGCGATCTGTCGGCAGGTGTCTTCGACCTCGAGGGCCGCATGTTGGCCCAGGCGGTCACCGGCACGCCGGGCCACGTCAACGCCATGGCGGAATCCGTTGCCCACTTCATCCGCGACATCGGTCCGGAGAACATTTTCGAGGGCGATGTCTACATCACCAACGATCCCTGGAAGGGCACGGGACATCTTCACGACATCACCGTCGTCACCCCCTCCTTCCACCACGGCAGGCTTGTCGGTTACTTCGCCTCGACCGCGCATGTGGTCGACATCGGCGGTCGCGGCTTCGGGCCCGATGCGCGCGAGGTCTACGAGGAAGGTATCTTCATCCCGATCATGAAATTCTTCGAGCGCGGGGAATTGAACCGGACGCTCATCCACATCGTCAGGAACAATGTGCGCGAAAGCGATAAGGTCGTCGGCGATTTCCATGCGCTTGCGGCCTGCAACGAGACGGGGCACCGCCGCCTCATCGACATGTTGACGGAGTTCAATCTCGAAGACCTGTCGATGATCGGCGGCTTCATCCTCAAGCACAGCCGCGAGGCGACGCTGGAGCGGCTCAGAAACCTGCCGCACGGCTCCTGGAGCTACAGTCTCGATCTCGACGGTTATGACGAACCGGTTCACCTTGCGGCAAAGCTCAGCATCGGGCCTGATGGCGTCATCGTCGACTTCGACGGCACGTCTGATATGAGCAAGTTCGGCATCAACGTTCCGCTCGTCTATGCCAAGGCCTATGCCTGTTACGGCATCAAATGCGTCGTCGCTCCGGAGATCCCCAACAATGCGGCCTCTCTCGCGCCGTTCGAAGTCACCGCTCCGGAAGGCTGCATTCTCAACGCCAAGCGGCCGGCGCCGGTCGCCGTTCGTCACGTTCTTGGTCACTTCGTGCCCGATCTGGTGCTCGGCGCGCTGCATCAGGCCCTGCCCGGCGAAGTGCCGGCGGAAGGCGCCAGTGCGCTCTGGAACCTCCATATGAGCGTCCGGCCGCTTCCCGGCAACGACGCCAGGGGGGCGGAAATCCTGATGTTCAACTCCGGCGGCTCCGGCGCGCGCACGTCGCTCGACGGCCTCAATGCCACGGCATTTCCGAGCGGCGTCCACACCATGCCGATCGAGGCGACGGAGAATGTCGGCCCGGTCATCGTCTGGCGCAAGGAGCTGCGCGAAGGCTCCGGCGGTGCCGGCGCACAGCGCGGCGGTCTCGGCCAGATGATCGAGATCGAAGCGGCCGAAGGCTTCAGCTTTCGCTTCTCCGCGATGTTCGATCGGATCGGCCATCCGGCGCGCGGCCGCGACGGCGGACTGGAAGGTGCTGCCGGTGGCGTGGCGCTCGACGACGGCACGGTCTTGAAGGGCAAGGGACTCCAGTTCGTTCCGGAGGGACGCCGCCTGGTTCTCTCGCTGCCGGGCGGCGGAGGCTACGGGAACCCCGGCCTTCGTCCGGCTGATGCCGTGGAGCACGACCTGAAGCACGGATACATTACCAAGGAACAGGCCGGGCTCTATGCCAAGGCGGGAGACAAGGCATGAACATGATCAAGTTTGAAAGCGCACGCGTCGCCTCCATCAAGTCGTCGCCCTCCATGGCGGTGTCGATGGCGGCCAAGGCGATGAGAGCCCAGGGCGAGAGCGTCATCGACCTCTCGCTCGGCGAACCCGATTTCGAAACGCCTGATCATGTCGTCGAGGCCGCCGTCGAGGCGATGCGCAAGGGCCTGACGCGATACACCGCCCCGGACGGCCTGCCCGAGCTTCGCCAGGCGATCGTCGCCAAGTTCAAAAGAGAAAACGGCCTCCATTATGCGCAGGACGAGATCTCCATCGGCAACGGCGCAAAGCAGATCCTGTTCAACGCCTTCCTCGGAACGCTGGAACCCGGCGACGAAGTCATCGTGCCCGCACCCTACTGGGTTTCCTACACCGATCTCGTCATCCTGCACGGCGGCACCGCCAAGATCGTCCAGTGCGGGGTCGAGGATGCGTTCAAGATCACGCCCGAGCGGCTGGAAGCGGCCATCACGCCGCGCACGCGCTGGTTCCTGTTCAATTCGCCATCCAATCCGACCGGTGCGATCTACACGGCCGACGAACTGAAGGCGCTCGGCGAGGTGCTGGCGCGCCATCCGCGCGTCGCCATCATGTCCGACGAGATCTATGAGCATATCGTCTGCGCGAACGTGCCCTTCACCTCGTTCGCGATCGCCTGCCCTGACCTCAAGGAGCGCACGCTCATCATCAACGGCGTGTCCAAGGCCTATGCCATGACCGGCTGGCGCCTCGGCTACGCGGCCGGACCCAAGGACCTGACGAAGGTGCTGAACAAGCTTCAGTCGCAGAGCACCACGTGCCCTTCGTCGATCACGCAATATGCGGCAGCGGCGGCGCTCAACGGCCCGCAGGACTTCGTCACGACCGCAGTCGCGGAATATAAGGCGCGCGGCGCGCTCGTCGCCCGCGGTTTCTCGGCAATTCCGGGCCTGGAGATCCGCGCACCCGAAGGCGCCTTCTACCTGTTTCCGAAATGCTCCGGCTATATCGGCAGGACGGCGCCTGACGGCAGCCGGATTGCCAACGACACGGAACTCGCCTCCTATCTGCTGAAAGAGGGCAAGGTAGCGACCGTTCCGGGTGCTGCCTTCGGCGTCGAACCCTATATCCGTCTTTCCTTCGCCACCTCGCGTGACAATCTTTCCATTGCGATCGAGCGCACGGCCGACGCACTCGCCAAACTGCGATAACAGGATGCAATTCCATGACCGACTACAACCGCACGCTTTTGACCGGCGCCGCAGGTGCGCTCGGAACGCAGCTTCGTCAATCCGGAACCAGGCTCGGAAAGATCGTCCGTCTTTCCGCACGTTCGCCGATCAAGGACCTCGCGTCTCACGAAGAGGATTTTCCTGCCGACCTCACCGACTTTGACGCGGTGTCGCGCGCGGTCGAAGGCTGCGATGCGATCGTCCACATGGGCGGACAGGGGCTCGAGGCGCCGTGGAAGACCATCCTCGACGCCAATATCGCCGGCAGCTACAACATCTATGAAGCGGCCCGCCGGCACGGCGTGAAACGCATCGTCTATGCAAGCTCGGTCCACGCGATCGGCTTCTACGAGCGAAACGAGACCATCGACGGTAACGTGCCGACACGGCCCGACAGCCTCTACGGCGTCTCGAAGACTTTCGTCGAGAACCTTGCGCGCTATTACTTCGACAAGTTCGGGATAGAGACGGTCAGCCTGCGGATCGGCTCGTCCTTCCCCGAGCCGACCGACCGGCGCCACCTCATCACCTGGCTCTCATACCGCGACTGCCGCCAGCTCGTCGAAAAGAGCCTGTCGGCGGAACGCGTCGGCTTCATGGTCGCTTATGGCATGTCGAACAACAGCCAGGCCTTCTGGGACAATCGCACCGCCGCCTCGCTCGGCTATCACCCGCAAGACAGCGCCGACGACTACGCCGAAAAGGTCTTCGCCAAGACGAAGCAGGGCGATCCCAACGATCCCGCCGTCCGGTTCCAGGGCGGAAGCTTCGCCGCGGCCGGCCATTACGAAGACGAGAACAAGTGAGGCGCGGCCATGCAGGCTTCCAGGTCATCCTATGACGTGATCATCGTCGGCGGCGCCGTCGTCGGCAGTTCTACGGCCTATTTCCTCGCGACGAACCCCGACTTTACCGGATCGGTGCTCGTCATCGAGAAGGACTGGACTTATCAGCGCTCGGCGACGGCGCTGTCGTCGAGCTCGATCCGGCATCAGTTTTCCAATGCCATCAACGTCAAGGTTTCGCAGTTCGGGACGGAGTTCATCCGTAACTTCAAACAGAATGTCGCAATCGACGACGACACAGCGGAGATCGGCTTCCACGAAGCCGGCTATCTTTTCCTCGCCGACGACGAGCGCGGCGAACAGGTGCTGCGGCGCAACCACGAAACCCAGCTCTCCTGCGGGGCTGAGGTGACGCTTCTCGATCCGGACGGTCTCGGAAAGCGCTTTCCATGGCTGAACCTCGATGGTCTGAGACTCGGAAGCACAGGCGAGCGCGGCGAAGGCTGGTTCGACAGCGTCGGCCTTCTCCAGGGTTTTCGCAAGAAGGCGCGTTCGCTCGGCGCCGAGTATATCGAGGACGAGGTGGTCGCGGTCAACCGGGAGGGGGACCGGATCGTTTCCGTGACGACCAAGGGCGGCCAGACAATTGCCTGCGGAACGATGGTCAACACCTCGGGTACCAATGGCAAGAAGCTTGCCCGCATGGCGGGTCTCGACGTTCCGGTCGAGCCGCGCCGCCGCTCGCTGTTCGTCGTCGACTGCCGTACGCCGCTTGAAGCCAAAGCCGGCCTCACCATCGATCCGACAGGCGTCTTCTTCCGGCCGGAAGGCAAGTTCTACCTGATGGGGACCTATCCCAAGCACGACCCGGAAGTCGATCCCAACGATTTCGACGTCATGCATGATGAGTTCGAAGAAGAAATCTGGCCGACGCTCGCCAACCGCGTTCCCGCCTTCGAGGCGATCAAGGTCGTGAACTCCTGGGCGGGGCATTACGACTATTGCACGCTCGACCACAATGTCGTGCTCGGGCCGCACACGGAGGTCCGCAATTTCCTGTTCGCGAACGGTTTCTCCGGACATGGACTGCAGCAGTCTCCGGCGATGGGCCGGGGTCTTTCCGAACTCATCACCTATGGCGGCTTCAAGACGCTGGACCTGTCGCCGTTCGGATATGAGCGGGTGGCGGCGGACCGTCCGTTCCTTGAAGACGCGGTGATCTAACAACAAGGCGGGGAATCCGATGAATAGGGAAATTACCAAACGAAGCGGCGGGCAGGTGCTGGTCGATGCGCTGCGCATCCATGGTGTGGACCGCGTCTTCGGCGTGCCGGGGGAAAGCTATCTTGCGGTGCTCGACGCGTTTCACGACGCGGAAAAGGCGATCGATTTCGTCATCTGCCGCCAGGAAGGCGGCGCCGCCTACATGGCGGAAGCCTACGGCAAGCTGACGGGCAAGCCGGGGATCTGCTTCGTCACGCGTGGGCCGGGAGCGACGAATGCCTCGGTCGGCGTCCACACTGCCTTCCAGGACTCGACGCCGATGATCCTGTTCATCGGCCAGGTAGCGCGCGACCAGATGGAGCGGGAAGCCTTCCAGGAGATCGACTATCGCCGGATGTTCGGGCAGATGGCCAAGTGGGTCGTCGAGATCGAGGATGCGGCGCGCATCCCTGAGCTGATCAGCCAGGCCTTCCACCGTGCCGTCAACGGCCGGCCGGGGCCGGTGGTGATCGCACTGCCGGAAGACATGCTGACCGATATCGTCGCCGTGGCCGACACACCCGCCTACAAGCGCGTCGAAATCTATGCGGGTGAGCCGCAGCTCGACGAACTCCTGTCGCGGCTTTCGACCGCCAAGCGCCCGATGGCGGTCGTCGGCGGCGGTGGCTGGACCCAGCAGGCGGTCGCCGACCTGACGACCTTCTCGGAAGCCTTCAGCCTGCCGATCGCCGCCTCGTTTCGCTGTCAGGATCTGTTCGACAACAGGCACGAGAACTATGCCGGCGATCTCGGCCTGGCGGCCGGGCCGAAGCTCATCCAGCACATCAGGGACTGCGACCTCCTGATCTCGATCGGCGCCCGCCTCGGCGAGATGACCACCGGCGCCTATACGCTGATCGACATCCCCGTTCCGAAGCAGACGCTTGTGCATATTCATTCCGGCGCCGAAGAGCTCGGTCGCGTCTACCACGCGACGCTCCCGATCAACGCGACAGCCGCAGGCTTCCTGTCACAGGCCGCAAAGCTCAAGCCCATGCCGGCGCCGGCCTGGACGGAATGGACGAGATCGGCCCATGCCGACTATCTCGAAAACCTGAAGCACCCGCAGACGCCGGGCGACGTGCAGATGGGCGAAATCATGGAATGGCTGCGCGGGCATCTGAAGCCGGATGCGATCCTGACGACGGGGGCCGGCAACTATTCGGCCTGGGCGCATCGGTTCTACCAGTACCGCATTTTCCGCACGCAGCTCGGGCCGACGAACGGCTCGATGGGCTACGGCGTTCCCGGAGCGATCGCGGCGAAGATCACCGACCCCTCGCGGACCGTGGTCGCCTTTGCGGGCGACGGCTGCTTCCTGATGAACGGTCAGGAGCTGGCCACCGCGATACAGTACGACGCACGCGTCATATTCCTGGTGATCAACAACGGCATGTACGGAACCATCCGTATGCATCAGGAGCGGAACTATCCCGGGCGCGTCTCCGGCACCCGGCTGACCAATCCCGATTTCGCCGCCCTCGCCAGATCCTATGGGCTCCATGGTGAGACGGTAGAAAAGACCGAGGGCTTCATGGCGGCTTTCGAGCGATGCGAGGCCTCGGGCAAGCCTGGCCTCATCGAAATCCGTATCGACCCGGAAGCGCTGACCGTGAAGCAGACGCTGACCGAGATCCGCGAGCAGGCGATCGCTCAGGGCAAATAAGTTTAGACCGTTCGACGCAACCGTGGCCCGCATTGCCGTGCGGGCTCTTTCACGGCGAGGCGCCGCAGCTTTTCGGGGTACCCCGAAACCGCCCGTACCCCCTACTCCATGGTCTCGCTGCTTGCCGGCTCGTCGAGCAATGCGCGGTAGCGGTTCAAGCTCTCTTCCAGATGCGCCGCGATGGCGTTCTTTGCGGACTTGGCGTCGCCCTGGGTGATTGCTGAGAGGATCGCCGCGTGCTCCTTGTTGATCTTCTTCAGATATCCCTGATAGGCGCGTGACGACTGACGGTGCTTGAGGACGAGTTCGAAGTTGATGCTCTCCATCACCGCTTCCAGAAAACTCGGGAAATGCGGGTTTCGCGTCGCCCGCGCGATCGCCAGATGGAACTCGAAATCGGCACGAGCCTCGACTTCGGCGTCATCCGTTTCGAGCGTTTCGAGATGATCGTAGGCGCGGGCGATGCCGGCCAGCGCCTCAGGCGTGCGCCGGGTCGCGGCGAGCGCTGCGGCCTGCATTTCGACACCCAGGCGCAGCTCTAGGATCTGCATGGCGGAACGGATGTCTTCGATCCGGCTGATCTCGAAATTCAGGGTCTTGGCGTCCTTTTCGCTGACGAAAACGCCGGCCCCCTGACGGGCGGTGACCCTGCCGCCGATTTTCAGCGACGTCAGCGCCTCGCGCACCACCGTTCGCGACACGCCGAACTCCTCGCAAAGCTGGGCGCTCGATGGTATTTTTTCCCCCGGCGCATATAATCCGGAGTCGATGCGCTCGCTGAGCTTGGCAACGACGATCTCTGCTAGGTTTCCGCGTTGCGTGATGATCGACAATATATGCTCCGATTCTGTGCTCGAGGCTAATTTAGCACATATCACATATCATGCCACCTATGCGGCGGCCACGTCATCGAGGTCCGGGTTTTCAATTTAACAGATCCCGGATGACTTCCAGAGGATGGGGGATCGTCTTGCGGTCTATTTCCTTGACCTGCGACCGGCAGGAATAACCGGTCGCCATGACGACGGTCCCGTCCTTGCCGGCGGCGATCTGTTCTGCCCAGCTCATCGCATAGAGCTTTTCGGAAACCTCTCTGTTGCGGGCCTCGTGGCCGAACGTTCCCGCCATGCCGCAGCAGCCCGCATCGGCCACCTGCAGGTCGATGCCGAGGCTGCGGAAGACCGCTTTCCACTGCGCAACCGCCGAGGGCAGATTGGTGCGCTCGGTACAGTGCGGCAGAAGCCGGACCTCCGCCCCGGCCGGCCGCCTGATCGCCTCCGCCAGGGTCCCGTTCGCGGCGAGCCATTCCTGCGGCAGCAGCACGGATGCGGGAAATGGCCCTTTCGACAGGGTCTTGTATTCACTGCGATAGGCAAGAGTCATGGATGGGTCCAGCCCGACAAGCGGCACGCCAGTTTTCGCCAGACGGTCCAGGGAGCGCGAGGTTGCCGCCGCCGCCGTTTCGAAGCGATCGAGATAACCGTGGACATGCAGCGCCTTGCCGTTGGTGAGCGGCGGCGCGATGAATGGCGACAGGCCGAGCTTGCGGGCGACCTCGACGGCGGCGATGATCACTTTGGGATCGAAATGCGCCGTGAAGGCATCGGGAACGAAGACGACCGTGCGGCTGCGCGCCTCGGCAGGCATTGCCATGATCTGCTCCACGTCGGCGGTCGGGACCCCGAGGCCGGCCGGCGATGCCGGCGGCATCCTGGGCAGCGCGGTCAGGCCGGCAAGCTTCATCGACGCGCGGCCGGCAGCCGTTCCGGCCAGGAGATTGTAGAGAGGCCGGATCCGCGCCATCAGCGGCAGAGTGGCCTCGATGCCGGCCACCAGCGGATCTTTCAGCGGCCTGAGATAGCGGCCGTAATAGAGGTTCAGGAACTTCGACCGGAACGCCGGGACGCTGACCTTGACAGGACATTGGCCGGCGCAGGCCTTGCAGGCGAGGCAGGTGTCCATGGCCGCCCGCACTTCGTGCGAAAAGTCGGAGCGGTTGGCCGGGTTCAGCGAGTTGAACGCCCGCCTGACAAGCCCGATCGCCTTGTTCGAATTGCGCAGCCGAACCGCTTCCTCTCGGGGATCGACGCCCTGCTCGACGAGAAGTCTCAGCCATTCCCGCATCAGCGCGGCGCGCCCTTTCGGTGAGTAGAGCCGGTTGCGGGTCGCCTTGTAGGACGGACACATCGGGCTGGTCTCGTCGAAATCGAAACAGGCGCCGTTTCCGTTGCAATAGGCCGCATTGTCGAAGGCGGCGCGGATCTCGTTGCCGATGATGCGGTCGACGCTTCCGCGCAACGGGACCTCGTCGATCTTCATCAGCGCGCCGTCGTCGGGTGTGGCGATCTTGCCGGGATTGAGGCGGTTCTCCGGATCGAACGCCTTCTTGATCTGCTGAAGGCTGGGGTAGAGATCCCCGAAGAACTCAGGCACATATTCGGAACGCACACCCTTGCCGTGCTCGCCCCAGAGAACGCCGCCATGTTTGCGGGTGAGCGCCGCCACGGCATCGGTGATTTCCCGGATGAGCGGCACATGATCGTCCCGCGTCAGATCGAGGGCCGGCCTGACATGAAGCACGCCCGCATCCACGTGGCCGAACATGCCGTAGGAGACGCCGGCAGCATCGAGGAGCGCGCGGAATTCACTTATATAGGCGGCGAGATTGTCGGGAGGCACGGCGGTATCCTCGACGAAAGCCACCGGGCGCACCGGGCCTTCGACATTTCCGAGAAGCCCGACGGCGCGCTTGCGCATATTCCATATCGCCTCGACATCCGCTTTCTCCCGGGCGATCGTCAGGCCGATGTTGCGGACGGTATCGCCGCCGGCCAGCGCCGACGTCACCGCCGTGAGTTTCTGCTCCAATGCGATCGGGTCGTCGGCCAGCACCTCGGCGATGTTGATGCCGTTGGCCGGGCCGCGCTGGTCGTCGGGAAAAAATCGGGCGATGCCGCTCCAGACGATGTCGCCCTTGGCGAGGCCCAGCACCCTCTCGTCGATCGTCTCCACCGAGGCGACGTTCAGTGCGCTCAGCGATCTGGCGTCTTCGAGGGCCGTGTGGAAGTCGTCGTAGCGGATATTGACCAGCGCCGAATGTTTCGGGATCGGCAGAAGATTGAGCTCGATCTCGGCGATCATCGCCAGCGTGCCTTCCGAGCCGCACAGGATCGCATTGAGATCGAAGCGTCCGTCGTCGCGGCGGATATGCGCGAGATCGTACCCCGTCATGTAGCGGTTGAGGCGCGGAAAGATCTCGTCGATGCGCGCGCGGTCGTCGCGCGCGATCCTGTCGACCGTTCGATGGATTTCCCCCACACGGTCGCCGCGGGACTTGATGTTTGCGAGAGACACGTCGTCGAGGGCGCGCGACCACCAGTCCGTGGCGTCTGTCAGGACGATCCTGAGGCCGAGGACATGGTTGCTCGTCTTGCCGTAGAGGCAGGAGCCCTGGCCGCAGGCATCGGTCGAGACCATGCCGCCGATCGTCGCCCGGTTGGAGGTCGAAAGTTCCGGAGCGAAGAACAGGCCATGATCCTCGAGGACACGATTGAGCTGGTCTTTGACGACGCCGGCTTCGACCCGGGCGACCCGCCGCACCGGATCGATCTCCAGAATCCGGTTCATATGCCTTGAGCAGTCGACGACAATTCCATCCGTCAGCGACTGGCCGTTGGTGCCGGTGCCGCCGCCGCGCGCGACGACGGGCAGGCCGCGGAACGGTTCTTCGCCGACGACCCGCATCACGGCCTTCATGTCCTCGATGCCTTTGGGAAAGAGGATCCCCGCTGGCTCGATCTGGTAGATCGAGTTATCGGTCGAAAGAACCGTGCGCGAGGCGGCGCTGGTCTCGATATCGCCGGCAAAGCCGAGCTCCAGCAGCCGCTCGAAGAAGCCGGCTCGGGGAAGGATGGAAGGGTCTTGTGTCTTGAGACGAGGGATCATTTTTTATCGCCGCCGAAATCGCTTGAGCCTTGCAAAACTTGGCATATAAGTGATAACATACAAATGAGTGGACGCAACTGAAATAGAGGTGGAACTTGAAGGATCAAACAGCAGTAATCGTCGGCGGCGCCTCCGGGCTCGGATTGACCACGGCCAAGCTTATGGTCTCTCATGGAGCCAGCAAGATCGGCCTGATCGACCGGAACGCGGAACTGCTGGCTGCGGCTGCGGAAACGCTCCGTTCGCTCGGCGCGGATGTGGCGACATCGGTTGCCGACATCGCCCGGGCGGAGACGGCGCACCAGGGTTTCAATGAGATTGCCGGCAAGCTCGGCCGGGTCCATGCGCTCGTCAACAGCGCGGCCATCTATCCCCGCAGGCCGATTCTCGAGATTACCGACGAGGAATGGGACCTCGAGAACGCCGTCAACATCAAGGGAACCTACCACATGATGGTGGCGGCGGTTCTCCACATGCGCCAACACGTCAATGCTCCTGAAGTCACCGGACGAATCGTCAACGTGACGTCTGTCGACGCCTTCAAGGCCCATCCCCAGAACGCCCATTATGCCGCGACCAAGGCCGCGGTCGTCAGCCTCACCAAATCTTTCGCGGCAGAATGCGCGAAAGACCAGATCCTCGTCAACTCCGTTGCGCCTGCGGGCTTTGCCACCGACCGCGCCAAGGAGCTCGGTTTCCTGCCTGAGCTTGCCAAGGCGAGCGCGCTCGGACGGGCGGCCGAACCCGTCGAAATGGCGGAATGGATCGTCATGATGGCTTCCAGCCGCAACACCTACGCGACCGGCGAGAACGTCGTCATCAGCGGGGGCTATATCTATGTTTGACACCTATCGCGTCGCGGTGGTGACCGGCGCCACCGGCGGTATCGGCAAGGCGACGGTGCTGGAGCTCAGACGGCGAGGACTGACGGTCTATGCCGTCGGCCGCAGCGAGGCGCCGCTTCAGGAACTCGCCGCCACCGATGGCGTGATCCCGATAAAGGCCGATGTGCGTGATACGGATACGATCGCCAGGGCGCTTGCCGGCGTCGATGTCGACATCCTCGTCAACAATGCCGGCATCCTGTCGACGCGCGCGGCGTTCCATGAGATCGATCCCGCCGAGATCGACGCGATGATCGACGTCAACCTGAAGGCGCCGATGCATCTCACCCGCGCATTGCTGCCGGGCATGGTCGAGCGCAAGCGCGGCCATCTCCTCTATGTCGGTTCGAGCGGCGGCCAGGCGCCCTACCCGAATATGGCCGCCTACGGTCCGTCGAAGGCCGGCCTCAGCCTGTTTTGCGACAATCTTCGATGCGACCTGCTCGGAACCTCGGTCAGGGTCACCGAAGTCGTTCCGGGCCGCGTTCAGACCGATCTTTATAGGACGGCGATGGGCGGAAACCAGGCCCGCGCGCTGCTCTACGACGGCTACCGTCCCATCCAGCCCGAAAACATCGCCGCGATCGTCGTCAACGCCATCGAGCTTCCCGTCTTCGTCGACGTCTCCCGCATCGAAGTCTTCCCGACCGACCAGGCGACCGGCGGCGGGACCATGGTGAAGTTTCAAGACTAGGAGGGTGACACGCCGAGCCCTTGACCCGCCACCTCCTACGGTTCGCGTATCGCGTTATCGAGGCCGCGCAGCAGCGGATACAGGAAATAGGAGATCACCGTGCGGTTGCCGACCTTGATTTCCGTGGACACGGTCATGCCGGGAAGCAGCCGCACCGGCACGTCCGAAGCATTCAGCCTGGTATCGGCAAGCAGGACGCGGGCCTTGAAGAAGGGGGCGGCCGGCTGGCTGGGGGTGGCGGTCTGTTCCTGCTGGCCGGTGAGGAAGGTGTCCTGGCTGATGGTCCTCACCTCGCCCGAGGCAGTGCCGTATTTCTGGAACGGATAGGCATCGAGCTTGATACGGGCTTCCTTGCCGACGGCCACCCGGCCGATATCGCGGGTATTGATCGACACTTCGGCTTCCAGCGGCACGTTGATCGGCACCAGGGTAACGATCGGTTCGGCTTCGCGCACGACGGAGCCGATGGAGCGCTGGGCGAGATCCAGCACGACGGCATCGGCGGGTGCGGTCAGCGCCACCATGTTGCGGCGCAGCTCCATCTTCTTCAGCTCTTCGTCGGCCATGTCGCGCTGGCCGCGCAGTTCCACCAGCTGCTCCATGGCGGCGCGGCGGAAATCCTCGATGAAGGCCTGGCGGTCGGCGCGGAGCTTGGCATAGGCGTGGGCGGCCTCGTCGGCCTTGCCGCGGACGGCGGTCAGGTCGGATTCCACGTCGAGGCGGGCGTCGCGGGAACCGAGCAGCGTGATCAGCGAGCCGCTCTGTTTGTTATAGAGCCGTTCCCGTGCTGCCTCGATCTGCGAGAGCCCGTCGCGCCTGTCGTTGAGCACCGCCTCCTGGTTCTGGCTCGCCGCAAGGGCTGCCGACTGGCCGGCGATCTGCTGCTCGAAATTCTGCAGCTGCGCCATGTAGAAGGCCCGCCGCTGGCCGAAAAGCTGCACCTGCAGCATCTCGTCGGGCGTGCTGCCGGCCACCTTCGAATAGTCGTCGCCGGCAAGCTCCGCCTCGATGCGCTTCACCTGGGCGTCGAGTGCCGAGAATTTCGCGTGCTGCTGGTCGACATCGGCCTGGCTGAAAGTGGCGTCGAGGGTCGCCAGCGTCTGGCCGGCATGCACCACTTCGCCGGCCTTCACGTCGATCGTGCGGATGATCGAGGTTTCGAGCGGCTGGACGACGATCGTCGGCTGGGTGGTGACGAGCTTGCCCGGCGCGATCACCACCTCGTCGATTGACGAGACCGAGGCCCAGGTGATCGCCGCGGCAAGGAGCGCCGTCACGCAGTAAAGCGTCATGCGGGCAACACGCGGGGGGGCGCGCTCCTCCAGCTCGACGGCGTCGGATTGGAATTCCGCAATTGCCGGCGGCAGCGGCGGGCGGGCGGTGAGCGCGCTGCCCTTCTCCGGGCGCTTGTCTCTGGGGCCTTTGCCTGTGGGGACCGGCAGGTTATCGCTGGATTTTCTGGCGTGCGCGTTCATGCAACCTGCCTCATCTGTTGTGCCCAGAGGTGACGGTAGGTCATGCAGCGCGACACGAGCTGATCGTGCCGGCCGATATCGGCGACCTTGCCGCGATCGATGACGAGAATGGCATCGGCATCGACGAGCGTCGAAAGCCGGTGCGAGACGATGACAACGGTGCGGCCGGCGGCGATGCGGCTGAGATTATCGCGGATGATCGCCTCGCTGTCAGGGTCGAGCGCGCTCGTCGCCTCGTCGAAGATCAAGAGCTTCGGATCGGTGATCAGCGCGCGGGCAATCGCCAGGCGCTGCTTCTGGCCGCCCGACAGGTTGGCGGCGTTTTCTTCCAGCATGGTGTCGAAGCCGCGCGGCAGACGCTCGATGAATTCCTCGGCGCCGGCGATGCGGGCGACTTCCATGATCTCCTCGATGCTGGCATCGGGCTTGGCGGCGGCGATATTCTCGCGAACCGAGCCGCGAAACAGGAAACTATCCTGCAGCACGACGCCGATGCTGGTTCTCAGATGCACCAGGTCGATCTCGCGGCTGTCATAACCATCCATGCGCACGAGGCCTTCCTGACTCTGATAGAGCCCCTGGATCAGCCTTGTGATCGTCGTCTTGCCCGAGCCGCTCTTGCCGACCACGCCGAAGACGCAGCCCGCCGGAATGGCGAAGGAGACGTTGTCGAGCGCCGGCGCGCTATCCGGGCTGTAGCGGAAGGTGACCCTGTCGAATTCGATGCGGCCCTTCAGATGCGGCCGGACACCTCGCCCGCGGCCCGCCTGCTCCGGCCGCTGGTTCATGATCTCGCCGAGCATGCGCACCGAGAGCGCCACTTCCTGATATTCATGCACCATGGTGACGATCTGCACCAGCGGTCCGGAGACCCGGCCGGCGAGCATGTTGAAGGCAACAAGCGCACCGATGGTCATCGAGCCACTGAACACATCGAGCGCGCCGAGGCCGATGATCGCGACACTCATCAGCTTCTCCAGCAGCCCGGTCAGCGACTGGGCGATGGTCGAGATCTTGTCGACCCGGAAACGCACGGAGATCGACTGGGCCGAATAATCGTCCCACACCTTGCGTTGGCGCGGCTCCAGCGCTAGCGATTTGACGGTGCGCATGCCGTGCACGGTTTCCACCAGCAGTGCCTGCCGGTCGCCTTCGGCCTGGTAGAGCGCCTGCAAGCGGCGCTGGAACGGGCCGACGAGCATCATCACCACGAGGCCGACGAGGGCTGCGAAACCGAGCACGACAAGCGTCAGCTTGACGCTATAGAGAAGCAGGATCGGCACGAAGACAAAAAGCGAGACGCCGTCCAGAAGGGTCAGGAACAGCCGGCCGGTCAGGAATTCGCGGATGCGCCCAGTCTGCTGCATATGCTTGACGAGAACGCCGGCCGAGGCCTGCTCGAAAAGCGCGATCGGCAGGTTGAGCAGATGGCCGAAGGTGCGCGTCGCGACGCGGATGTCGATCCTGTTCGTCGCGAAGAGCAGCAGATAACGGCGCAGGAAGCTGAAGGTCGCGTCGAAGACGAGCGCGATAGCAATACCGATCGTCAGAACCGTCAGGGTCGCATAGCTCTGGTGGACGAGCACCTTGTCGATGACGAGCTGAAAGAAGATCGGCGTCGTCAGCCCGAGGCCGTAGAGAACGAAGGCGGCGAGTGCCACGTCCCGGAAGAAGCTTCGCTGCTTGATGATCTCAGGTACGAACCACCGGAAGCCGAACGGCCGGTCCTCGTCCGACATGCGATAGTTGCGCTTGAGGAGAACCACCGATCCGGGCCAGGCCTTCGAGAATTGCTCCTCGCTCAGCAGCATGACGTCGGGGCGCGTGGCGAGCGGGTCGAGAACGCGTATTCTCTCGTCCTCCCCGCTCCCCACCGTTCCGGCGATGACGACCCAGTTGCCGTTCGCAAGTTCGGCAAGCACCGGGAAAGCTTCGCCCAGCCGGGACAGGGACTGCCAGTCGAGGTTGAGATGCCTGGCCCGCAGGCCGGCGTCCTTGGCCATACGCAGCAACCGCCGCACGGCGACGGGTTCGTCGCCGACCGCGTAATCGTGCTGCAATCGCTCAGGCGAAAGGTCGACGCCGTGATGACGCGCGACGAACGCAAGACAGTGCAGGTTGGTATGCAGAAAACCGCTCATTGGCCCACCCGAAACAATAGGAGCCCCCCGGAAACAAAACGATCGGGCTTAGTTTCAATCAGTCGGAGCGTCCTCTGTGCGTCCGAATGGACGCACAGCGCTCCCGTCCCTGTCTTCTCAGTTGAAGTTCGGCGAGGCGTTCGAAGCGCCGCCCTGCACCGACTGGATATCGGCAGCCGCCGCGGCCGACATATCGCCGATGCGACGGACCGCCCCCGCCTCGACCAAGCCGCCGAGCGCCTTCTGCATGAGATCGACCGCATTGGCGAAGGCATCGACAGGCATGATGATGCGCTGGCGGAAAACCGGCTTCGGATTGTTGTTGGCGTCACGCTCGGTGGCCGAGAGCGACATCAGGTCGATGCGCACGATCGTCCCGGTGATGGTGATTTCGCCGATACCGTCTGCATAAAGTTCGCTGCTCATTGTTCTCTCCTCTGGTTGATAATCAAAACCTGTTCACCTTTGAGTCGACGCATCGGATTATCCGAAAACCGCTTCACACTTTTCGGTCCGATGCATGCGTATCGTGCGGCCATGCCGGAAACGGATCGCGAAGGCCGACGGCGGTCTGCGGGTCGAAACCGGTCTCCTCCCCGGTCAGGCAATCGTCGAGCGCGATGCGGATGGCGTCCTTGTCGAAGCCGGAACCGATGAAGACCAGCTCCTGGCGGCGGTCGCCCCAGACATCGTCCCAATGCCGGTCGAGCAACTGGCGGAATTGCGGATGGCGTGGCCAGTGCGCCCGCGGCACCGAGGCCCACCAGAACCCCCTGGTGTCGATGCGGTATTGCGTGCCGGCAATCGACAGCAGGCCGATCTCATCCGGCCGGGTCGCCAGCCAGAAATGCCCTTTCGCCCTGATGACGCCGGCTAATGGCTGCCCGAGTATGCGGCTCAGGCGCGCGGGATCGAAGGGCCGGCGGCTGCGATAGACGAAGCTTGAAATGCCGTATTCCTCGGTCTCCGGCACATGATCGCCCCAGCCATAAAGCTCTTTGTGCCAGAGCGGATGGCGGGCGGCCTTGGCCTCGCTGAAGAGGCCGGTATCCATGATCGCGGAAAGCGGCACCTGGCCGAAGACCGCCTCGATGACCTGGGCATCCGGATTGAGCGCCGCAATGACCCGGCGAACCTCGGCTAGGTCGGCGCATGGCACATCGCCTGCTTTGTTGACGATGATGACATCGGCAAATTCGATCTGCTCTACCAGCAGGTCGACGAGCTTGCGCTCATCGTGCCCGTCACGCCTTTCGCCGCGATCGGCAAGAAACTCGGCGCTCCGGTAATCGGCAAGCAGATTGACCGCATCGACGACGCAGACCATCGTGTCGAGCCTTGCCACGTCGCAAAGGGCCGTCCCGCTTTCGTCGCGGAAGGAGAAGGTGGCTGCAACCGGCAGCGGCTCGGCAATGCCAGTGCCCTCGATCAGCAGATAGTCGAAACGGCCGGCGGCGGCGAGCCGGCGGACTTCGCTCAGGAGATCTTCGCGCAGCGTGCAGCAGATGCACCCGTTGGTGAGCTCCACAAGCGTCTCGTCCGTGCGCAGCAGGTCTGCACCACCTTCGCGCAGGAGATCCGCATCAATGTTGACCTCGCTCATATCGTTGACGATGACAGCGACCCGGCGACCCTCCCGATTACTCAGGACATGATTGAGGACAGTCGTCTTCCCGGCGCCGAGAAACCCGGCGAGAACCGTAACCGGCAATCTGTTGTCTGCACGCATCATCGATACTCTCACTCTTTACAGCATGCTTGGCCTGACATCCCAGCGGCCTTTAGGCCGCGAGTTGCGGTTTGAATGCCACGTCCACATAGTAGTTCGTGCTGTTGTAACTGCTCGTCGGGAACAGCCCGCCCGAGCCATAGGCATAGACGCCGTTATTGCCGCCGGGCGCCTTGAGATCCCCGTTCGTGACGTCGCTGCCGAAGTAATTGCCGGTCGCCGAATAATGGCCGTTCGTCGAGTAGGACACGACATAGGTCGTATCCGCCTGGATGGCGATCTGCTGGGTGAGCTGAGCGGTCTGCCAGCCGCTGGCCGTCTCGTTGTTGAAGGTGACGCTGCCGAGCAGGGTGCCCGAAGCCGTCCACAGATAGCCGCTGTGCGGGCCGGTATTGTCCGTACTCTTGTAAAAGCGGATGGCGGTGATCCAGCCGGCGGCATCGGCCTGGAATTTCATGCCGAGATTGACAGGCTGGTTGTCGTTGACGGAGACGACAGAGGGCGTCGCGTTTGCCGCAAAGAGGTTCTGCTCCGGTCCCGCGGTCGGGTTGTTGACGGTAAGCGCCACCTGTGCCGTCGCCGCGCCGCCCTTGCCGTCCGATATCGCGTAGCTGAAACTCGCCGGGCCGGAATAACCGGCCGTCGGCGTAAAGGTCACCGTCTGGGCCTGGGTATTCCAGGCGACCGAGCCGTTGACCGCGCCGCTGACGCCGGTGATCGTGATCGCATCGCCATCGGCGTCGCTGTCGTTTGAAAGCAGCGCCGAGGCCTGTATGGTGACAGGCGTGCCGGTATTGGTCGAGAAGCCGCTGTCATTGGCGGCAACCGGAACCGCATTCTGCGCGCCCTGCTTGTAGAGCACATCCACCCAGTAGTTGGTGGCATTGTAGGAGGAGGTCGGGAACAGGCTGCCCGTGCCATAGGCATAGACGCCGTTGCCGCCGCTGACCGAACTTGCCGGCGCTGTCAGCGCGCCACTCGTATAGTCTGTCGTGAAATAGTTCGCGGTTGCCGAATAGAAGCCGTTGGAATGGTAGCTCGCCACATAGGTGGTGCCAGCCGTGACATTGATCGGCTGCGTGAAGGAAACCGTCTGCCAGCCGCTTCCCGTCTCGTTGATGAAGCTTGCCTGGCCAAGGAGCTGGCCGCTCGCGGTCCAGAGCGAGCCGACATGCGTGCCGGTATCCCCAGCGCTCTTGTAATAGGTGAGCCCGGTGATCTGGCCGCTGGCGGAAGCGATGAACTTGACGCCGAGTTCGACCGAGTTGGCATCATTGGCGGCGGCAACCCCCGACGTGTCGGCGCCGGTGAACAGGCTCGAGGTCGCCCCACCGCCGGCCTGCGAATTGACCGTGAGGCTGACGGTAGCAGACGATGTGCCGCCATGCCCGTCCGAAATCGAATAGGTGAAGCTTGCGACGCCCGTATAGCCCGAGTTCGGCGTGAAGATGACGCTATTCGTCTGGCTGTTGAATGTCACCGTTCCGTTGACCGCGCCATTGGCGCCGGTGATGCTGAGCGGGTCGCCATCGGCATCGCTGTCGTTTGCAAGCAGGTTGGCAGCGGCAATCGACAGAGCCGTGTTGGCATAGGTGGTATAGCCGTTGTCATTGACGGCGACCGGCACCGTGTTGCCGGTCGACTGGTTGAAGACGACATCGACCCAGTAGTTCGTCGACTGGTAGCTTGATGTCGGGAAGGTCGAGCCCGACCCGACCGCGTAGACGCCATTGCTGCCGGCAAGCGCCGTCAGCGAGCCGTTGGTATGGGCAGTGTTGAAATAGTCTGCTGTCGCCACATAGCTGCCGGTCGTGTGGTAGGAGGCGACATAGGTCGCACCCGCCGTGATCCGCAGCGGCGTGGAGAAGGTCGCGGTCTGCCAACCGGAGAACGACTCATTGGTGAAGGTGACCGTGGCGACGAGCGTGCCGTCCGCCTTCCAGATGGAGCCGGTATGCACAGTCGTATCGCCGGCCGCCTTGTAGTAGCGGATACCGGTAATCATGCCGCTGGACGAAGCGACGAACCTCATCCCGAGTTCCAGCGACTGGCCTTCGTTGAAGCTTGCACCCGTCGGCCCTTCGCTTGAGGTGAACAGCGTTTCCCCGGCAGGGCCCTGGTTTACGGTGAGGCTGACATTGCCCTGATCCGTGCCGCCGCGCCCGTCCGACAGCGTATAGGCGAAACTCGCCGGCCCCGAATAATTGTTGGTCGGCGTGAAGGTGACGGTGCCGTTCTGCTTGTTGAGCGTCACCGTGCCGTTGACGGCATTGCCGACGGCCGAAATCGTCATCGCATCGCCATTGGGATCCGTATCGTTTCCGATGAGCGAGGCGATCGAGATGACGACGCTGTCGTTGCGGGTGATGGTCAGCCCCGTGTCGTCGGTCGCAACCGGGCCACTGTTGGGCCCGGCATCGAAGACCACGTCGACCCAGTAGTTGGTGCCGGTGCCGGGGCTTTGGCCGGGGAATGTGCCGGCATTGGCGCCATAGGCATAGACGCCGCCGCCATCGACGGCCGTCAACGCGCCGCTGGCATAGGGGCTGGCGAAGTAATTCTGGGTAGCGGAGTAGTAGCCGCCGCTGTGATAGGAGGCCACATAGGTCGTGCCGGCGGCAATCTGGATCGGCGAGGAGAATATCACCGTCTGCCAGCCGGAGAGCGATTCATTCACCGATACGCCGGTCGCCAGCAGCGTTCCGTTGGCGCTCCAGAGGCTGACGACATGCTCGCCGATATTGTAGAAGCCCTTGTAGAAGCGGATGCCCTGCACGGAGCCCGCGGTCGTTGCCTGGAAGCGCAGGCCGAGCTCGACGGAATCGCGATCGATCGCCACTTCGGTCGCGGGCTTTTCCGCCAGCGTCCACAGGCCCTGTGTGCCCGGCAGCGTGACGGTGACCTGCTTGCCGGCCGATGGCGCCTCCATATTGACGCTGTCGTCGACGGCCCGTGACATGATCGTGTAGGTTCCGCTCGCCTGGACGACCCAGTTATAGCTCCAGCTCTCGCGGCCCGACGCCTTGAACCAGTGCTGGCCGCCATCGGTGGAGACTTCCACGCCGGCAATGATGCCGCCGCCGAAATCCTGCGCCGTGCCGGTGATCGTCACATGCTGCCCTTCGAGGAAGCTTGCCCCCACGATCGGCGTGCTGACCGACGAGGTTGGCTTCAGCGTGTCGGTCGATTGGGTAGCAAGGATCAGGCTCGCATCCAGCGTGGTCGGTTGAATGCCCATGTCCGCGAACATGTTGACCATCGCCTGCTGGACGTTGCGGTCGGTTGACGTGGCCGGACCCTGGTGGTTGTCACTTAGCCCCCAGGACCAGAAGACTGTGCCGGCGCCGAAGACCAGCGCGCCGCTGGCCGCCCGGTACATGGTCAGGCTGTGGGTCGCCACCGCATCGCCGACCGTGGTGCCGTAATCGCGCAGATACGTGCTCACCGAGACCGAGGAGAGCGACAAGTTGATCAGTCCAGCCGGCCGGAAGTCGTTCTCGACGTCGGAATCCCACTCATAGCCGAGCAGGTTCTGCACGAGATTATAGGTTTCGCCTTCATTCAGCTCGGAGACATCGGTATTGCGCCAGAAGCGCAGGTTCGAATAGTCGTAGGGGATGGAGATCGTATCCTGGCGGTAGCTGTCCACCTGGAACATCGTGCCGGTCAGCGCATTCTCCGGCTGCTGCCCCGGATCGGCATAGCGCGGATCGCGCCAGGTGCCGGTGCCGACATTGCTCGGATCCGTGCTCGTGCCCCAGGTTTCCTTGTAGCAGACCATGGTGCGGTAGGCCTGGCCGCTGCCGTCGATGCTGCTTTCCCAGCGGACCTTCCAATAGCACTCGTTGCCGCTCCAGAAGGCGAGGTTGACCCCGGCATCGCGCGCCGCCTCGACATTGGCACGCTGTTCGGCCGACCAGTATTCGTCATGCCCGACGGAGAGATAGGCATCGTGGTTGAGCAGCAGGCTGCCGCTGCGCGCCGTATCGACGCCTGATATATAGGACACGTCGTAGCCGTTCTGCTCCAGCCACGAGATGGCGGAGGATTCGACGCCGAAGATGTAATCGTGCGAGCCGCCGATCGGGCTCGTATTGGTAATGATCGGGCGGTTATAGCTGACGGCCGAGGCACGGCCGATCGCGGTCAGGCCGCAGCTGCAGTTCGGCGGGAGGTAGCCGATCATGTCGGCGGGATCGACCGGCACTTGGCCGTAATAGAGGCTGGCGCCGCCCCAGGCATTATAGGCCTGCCATGTCGTATCAGAGGTCTGGAAGACGATATCGCTGGTCGAGGCATCGTCGCGCACGACGAAGGGGATGATGCTGGCATCCTCGGTGCCATCCTCGCGCACCAGCTTGGCGAAATAGACGCCGGAGACGGCGTCGCTGGGAATCTGCCAGCTCGCCGATACCGACCAGTTGCCGCAATCGATGAGACCGAGCGACATGTCGACGATCGGGTGCGGCTGGATCTGCGCCGTGGTCAGCGATTGCTCGATCGAGTCGACCTTGCGCGCGCCGGCCCCGCCATAATAGCCCATGCGGTAGATATCGATGCGGTAATGGGTGGAATCGGTGGCGATCTTGAAATCGACCGTCTGGCCGATATTGGTGCTGATTTCGGTGGCGAAACCCTGAATGGTGCCGCCGCCGTCGCCCTCCAGACCCCATTCGCTGATCGGGTTGCCCTGCTTCAGATTTTCGAGCGCGATCTTATTGGGCGTCGCCGCAGCTGCAGCCGCCGCCACCGGTGCGGCAAGTGCCGTCGCGGCCGCTGATGTATCGGTGGAAACCTCCTGGCTCGGCTCCAGCGAGAGGGAGGCTATCGAGGTCTGAAGGCGAAATGACGTCGTGCCGGAACCGGCGGCAGGATCGAGCGGCTGCGTGGTGGTGCTTGTCGTGCCGGCGTCGCTGGTAACACTGGTCAGCGCGGGCGCGGCCGGCAGCGTCGCAGCCTCCTGGTACGGGTCCGGGCCGAGCACGGTGCGCTCGGATGAGGTGGTCGTCGTCTGCAGCACCGTCGCAACCGATGCCGTCTTGGCGGACCTGTCCTGCGCGCCGCCGTCGCCTGCAGGCGCGGGCATCGCCGTCGGTGGTATCGAGGCAGTTTCCACACCGTCTGATGAGATCAGCGCGGCGGGCTGCATGACCTTGCCGGGGGAAAACGGACCTGTGAAGGAGGACGGGACGGCGACGCCGGCGGGATTGGCGAAGCTGTCCTTACTGGCAAAGCTTAGGGAACCATCGGTACTCGTGGAAGACACAACCGTCGCGGTTCCCAGCACTGCGCTCCAGGCTGAGGGTGCACGACAGATACTCAACGCTCCACCAAATGTACTCAGGTACTCACGATTACTAACATGAATTCTCCGCATCAGCGGCGTCCCCTTCCGCATCGGCCGCCCCTTAGGCCGCTATAGCAAGAGGTTCATTCTGGCACCTTTGCCAAGGGAATGTACGACAGCAATCCGGGGTATGAGGGAGGTATTCCCTACGCCGATATGATGACCCTCAACCTATACCGGCGGGAGGTTGTCCATTCAGAGCGGATCGAGGAGACTGGAGCTACCAGGCCGGAAACGGATCTTCGAGGGTGGCCCAGTCGCGTGGATCGGCGCCGGCGAGGCAGCCGTCCAGTGCGGTCCGCACACCCCTCTCGTCCATATCAACGCCGATGAACACGAGTTCCTGCCGACGGTCGCCCCAAGCGCTGTCCCACCGGCTCTCGAGATGCTGACGAAATTGGCGATGGCTCGGCCAGTCCTGTCGGGGAACGGCTGCCCACCAAAGCCCCATGGGTTCGCAGCGCCGTTGCACCCCGGCAGCCGACATCAGGCCCACGTGACGCGGGCGCGTGGCCAGCCAGAAATGGCCTTTGGCGCGGATGACCCCCGGCCAGGGCTCGTCCAGGAATGCGCGAAACCGCTTGGGGTCGAAGGGACGCCTGGTGCGATAGACAAAGCTCCAAACCCCGTATTCCTCCGTCTCCGGAACATGCTCGCCCGGGCTGTACAGTTCCTTGTGCCACAAAGGATGCGCGGCGGCTTTTGCTTCATCGAAGAGGCCGGTATTGAGGACGGCTGCCAGCGAAACCTTGCCGAGATCCGTCTCCACCTGACGTGCATCCGGGTTGAGAGACGCAACGATCTTGCAGACCTCCGCGCGGGCCTCTTCAGTCGCGTCCGAGATCTTGTTGATCACGACGACATCGGCAAACTCGATCTGATCGACCAGCAGGTCGATGAGGGTGCGCCGGTCCTCACCGTCCCGTTGCAGGCCGCGGTCGGCAAGCAGATCGGCGCTGCTGTAGTCGGCCAACAGGTTTGCCGCATCGACAACAGTGACCATTGTGTCGAGCCTGGCAAAATCGGAAAGCGAAACACCGTTTTCGTCGCGGAAGGAAAAGGTTGCCGCGATGGGACATGGCTCGGCAATGCCGGTGCCTTCGATCAGCAGATAATCGTATCGCCTCTCTTCGGCTAGTCGCCGCACTTCCGTCAAGAGGTCGTTGCGCAGGGTGCAGCATATGCAGCCGTTGCTGAGCTCGACCAACGTCTCCGTCGTATGCGACAGGTTGCAGCCGCCGTCTCGAATGAGACTGGCGTCTATGTTCACCTCGCTCATATCGTTGACGATGACGGCGACCCGCAGGCCCTCGCGATTGGCCAATACGTGGCTGAGAAGCGTCGTCTTGCCGGCCCCGAGAAAACCGGCGAGCACTGTCACGGGCAGCCGATCGATTCTGTTCATCGGCATCCCTTGCATGTGGGCGTTCGGGGCGATCGCCGCCGCGGCCGGTATTTTCGTCGTATCAGCATCATTCGAAACCCGTTCGTCACCTCGTCAGATGCTTCACGCGACAAGCTGTGGCCGGAAGACCACATCGGCATAGTAGTTCGCTGAATTGTAGGTGTTGGTCGGGAAGAGACCCGTGGTGGCGGACCCGCCATAGCCATAGACGCCGTTGCCGCCGGCAACGGCGCTTGACTGGGCCGTCAGCGGACCGTTGGTGACGGCATTGGTGAAGAAGCTGTCCGTCGCCACATAGGCCCCGGTCGTATGATAGGAGGCGACATAATTGGTGTTGGCGGCTATCGTAACAGGCGTTGCAAAATTCACCGTCTGCCAGCCGCTCGCCGTGGTGTTGGTGAAGGTGGCGGTGGCGAGTTTGGTGCCTGTGGTGGTCCACAGGTCGACGACGTTCTGGCCGTTGTCGTTGGCGCTGCGGTAGAACCTTATGCCCGTGACATCACCGCCGACGTTCGACTGGAATTTGACGCCGAGCTCGAGCTGCTGACCGTCGTTGATGTTCGTCTGGGTCGGCGTGCTGGAGGCGGAAAACAGGCTGTAGGTCGCAGGCGTCGTCGATGCGGCGATGTTGAAGGTCTCGTTGGTCGAGAGGCCGCCGAGATCGGTCGCCGTCACCCTGACGCCGTAGGTGCCTGCTGTCGTCGGCGTGCCGGAGAAGGTCCGCGTCGAGGCATTGAAGCTCAGCCAGGCGGGCAGCGCCGTGCCGTCGGCAGCGGTTGCCGTGTAGGTCAGCGTTTCGGTACTGTCGACGTCGGTGAAGGTCGTCGTCGGCACCACGAAAGAGAAGGCCGAGCCGACGGTGGCATTCTGCGTCGCTGTCTGGACGGCGAGCACCGGCGCGTCGTTGGCGCCATGGATGGTGACGGTCAGGTTTGCCGTGGCTGTGGCCCCGGCGGTATCACGCATCGTATAGTTGAAGACATCGTTCAGCGTGTTGGTCGACAGGCGCAGCGCCTGCACGGCGGAATTGGTCTCGTTGACCGTATAGGTATAGGTGCCCGATGCATTGAGAACGAGACTGCCATAGGTGCCGTTCAGCGCTGAGCCGAGCGTGCCTGATGTCGCGCCGAAGCTGACGGCGCTCACCGTCTTGGTGTCGCCAGCATCCGGATCGGTGTCATTGGTCAGCACGTTGCCGCTGGCAACCGCACCGCCCGAACCATTGGCGACACCGCCCTTCTCGGTCGCATCCCCCGTATCGGCAACCGCCGTCGGCGTCGCGTTGTTCGTATTCGTGGGACGGAAAACCACGTCGGCCCAGTAATTGGTGGCGCCAAAAGTGGAATTCGGGAAAATGCCAGCGGTGGCGGAGCCGCCATAGCGGTAGACGCCGTTGCCGGTGGCTGTCGCCGTCAGCGGACCGTTCGTGACGGCGGCGGTGAAGAAATTAGCGGTCGCCACATAGGCACCGGTCGTATGATACGAGGCGACATAGGCGGTATTGGCGGTAATGGTGAAGGGCGTCGTGAAGTTCGCCGTCTGCCAGCCGCTTGCCGTGGTATTGGTGAAGGTGGCGGTGGCAAGTTTGGTGCCGGTGGAGCTCCACAGGTCGACGACGTTCTGGCCGTTGTCGTTGGCGCTCCGGTAGAACCTGATGCCGGTAATGTCGCCGCCGACGGTCGATTGAAACTTGACGCCGAGCTCGAGCTGCTGGCCGTCGTTGAGGTTCGTCTGGGTCGGCGTGCTGGAGGCGGAGAACAGGCTGTAGGTCGTTGGCCCCGCCGCAGCGGCGATAGTGAAAGTCTCGTTGGTCGAGAGACCGCCAATATCGGTTGCCGTGACCTTGACGCCATAGTTGCCTGCTGTCGTCGGCGTGCCGGAGAAGGTGCGCGTCGAGGCATTGAAGGCGAGCCAGCTGGGAAGCGCCGTGCCGTCGGCAGCGGTTGCCGTGTAGGTCAGCGTTTCGGTGCTGTCGACATCGGTGAAGGTCGTCGTCGGCACCACGAAGGAGAAGGCCGAGCCGAGGGTGGCATTCTGCGTCGCCGTCTGGACGGCGAGCACCGGTGCGTCGTTGGCGCCATGGATGGTGACGGTGAGGTTTGCCGTGGAGGTGGCCCCGGCGGTATCACGCATCGTATAGCTGAAGACATCGTTCAGCGTGTTGGTCGACAGGCGCAGTGCCTGGACGGCGGCATTGGTCTCGTTGATCGTATAGCTATAAGTGCCCGATGCATTGAGCACGAGACTGCCATAGGTGCCGTTCAGCGCTGAGCCGAGCGTGCCTGATGTCGCGCCGAAGCTGACGGCGCTCACCGTCTTGGTGTCGCCGGAATCCGGATCGGTGTCATTGGTCAGCACGTTGCCACTGGCAACCGCACCGCCCGAACCATTGGCGACACCGCCCTTTTCCGTCGCGTCGCCCGTATCGGCAACCGCCGTCGGTGTCGTGTTGCCGGGAACCGACACGGCGATATTGAAGGTCTCGTTGGCGGCGAGGCCGCCGATATCGGTTGCCGTGACCTTGACGCCGTAAGTGCCGCCTGCCGTCGGCGTGCCGGAGAAGGTGCGCGTCGAGGCATTGAAGGCAAGCCAGCTGGGAAGCGCCGTGCCGTCGGCGGCCGTTGCCGAATAGGTCAGCGTCTCTGTGCTGTCGACGTCGGTGAAGGTCGTCGTCGGCACCACGAAGGAGAAGGCCGAGCCGACGGCCGCGTTCTGGGTCGCCGTCTGGACGGCGAGCACCGGCGCATCGTTGGCGCCGTGGATGGTGACGGTCAGGTTTGCCGTGGAGGTGGCCCCGGCGGTATCGCGCATCGTGTAGCTGAAGACATCGTTCAGCGTGTTGGTCGAAAGGCGCAGTGCCTGGACGGCGGCATTGGTCTCGTTGATGGCATAGCTATAAGTGCCCGATGCATTGAGCACGAGACTGCCATAGGTGCCGTTGAGTGCCGAGCCGAGCGTGCCTGATGTCGCGCCGAAGCTCACGGCGCTCACCGTCTTGGTGTCGCCGGCATCCGGATCGGTGTCGTTGGTCAGCACGTTGCCGCTCGCAACCACACCGCCCGAACCATTGGCGACACCGCCCTTCTCGGTCGCATTCCCCGTATCGGCAACCGCCGTCGGTGTCGTGTTGTTCGCATTCGAGGGATTGAACATCACATCGACCCAATAGTTCGTCTGGTCGAAGCTACTCGTCGGGAACGCGCTATTGCCATAGCGGTAGACGCCGTTGCCGCTTGCCGGCGCCGTCAGCGGACCACTCGTCACATTGGACAGGAAGTAGTTGGCGGTCGTCGAATAGTTGCCGACATTCGTATGGTAAGATGCAGTATAGGTCTGTCCGGCTGTCAAAGTCACCGGGCTCGTGAAAGTCGCGGTCTGCCAGCCGCTGGCAGTCTCGTTGGTGAAGGTGAGGGTCGCAAGCCGCGTACCCGTGCTTGACCAGAGCGACCCGGTATGTGTGCCCGTATCCAGGCTGCTCTTGTAAAACCGGATACCGCTGACCGTGCCCGCCACGGAGGACTGGAATTTGACCCCTAGCTCGACGGCGGCAGTATCGTTGGTGTTGACGACAGCCGGCGTCGCGGCACCGAAGAGAGATGTATAAGTCGGCCCGGTGACGGTGACAGTGCGCCCCGCCGAGGGTGTCTCGAGATTGATGCTATCGTCTACCGCCCGCGACCGGATCGTATAGGTGCCTGCAATCGCCGGCTGCCATGTGTAGGTCCAGTTCTCGTCGCCCGTCGCCGGATGCCAGCTCGCCCCATTGTCGGTCGACACCTCGACGCTGGCGATGACCCCGCCGCCCGTGTCGGCAGCGGTGCCCGAAATCGTCACGGTGGATCCAGCGGTCACCGTGGCAGGCACCGTGATAACGGAGGTCGGCGCAACATTGTCCGATGAAGCAGTCGTCGCGGTAAGCCCGGATTGCAGCGTTCCCGGCTGAATGCCCATATCGGCAAGCAGATTGACCATTGCCTGTTGCACGCGAGGATCGGTCGGGGTCGCCTCGTTATCGTGATTGTCGCTCAGGCCCCATGTCCAATAGACCGTACCGGCGCCGAACACCAACGCACCGCTGGGGGCGCGGTAAAGGGTCAGATTGTGGGTCGCCGTCGCATTGCCGGTCGTGTTTCCGTAGTCGAGCAAATAGGTGCTGACGGGCAGCGTCGTCGACGACAGCTTTACGAGCCCGGCCGGATCGAAGCCGTTGTCAACCGCCTCGTCCCACTCGTAACCAAGATAATTCTTGGTGAGCGTTGCCGTCTGGCCGGGCTGGAGGTTTGCGACGCTCGTATTGCGCCAGAAGCGCAGGTTGGCGTCATCATAACCAACCTTAATCGCGGCGAGATTGCCGCCGACGTCGTCGACCTTGAACAATTGACCGGTCAGCGAATTCTCGGGATTGCCGCCGCCGATAGCAGGCGGGCTGAGGCGCGGATCGCGGAAGGTGCCCGTCCATTCGTTGGTAGGATCGAGGCTGACCCCCTGGGGGCCCCATGTCTCCTTGTAGGAGATCAGGGTGCGATAAGGTGTTCCGTCGGCACTGTAGGCATTGCCCCAACGGGTACGCCAGTAGACCTCGTTACCGCTCCAGAACATCAGATTGACGCCCGCATCGCGTGCGGCTTCGACATTGGTCCTCTGCTGTCCCGACCAGTATTCATCGTGCCCGGCATCGACATAGGTCTTGTGATTGAGCAACAGACTGCCATAGCGGTCGACGTCGACGCCCGAGAGATAGGAGACGTCATAACCGTTCTGTTCCAGCCAGTAGATGCCTGCATATTCGGCGCCGAACAAATAGTCCTGCGGGCCGGCATAGGTGCCGACCCCGTCGCGGGTCGCAATCGGCCTGTTGTAGCTGAGCGCATAGGCGCGGCCTGCCCCCTGCCCCGTCGCCGGGCCGTTACCACCATAGAAGTTGGCGCCACCCCAGCCGTTGTAAGCTTGCCAGGTCTCGTCTGCGGTCTGGAAGACGATGTCGCTGTGGCTGGCATCATCGCGCACGATGAACGGGATTTGATTCTCGCCGAAGGTGCCGTCCTGGCGCACGAGCTTGGCGATATAGACGCCTGAGACGGCATCGGCAGGTACGGTCCAGGACGCCGAGACGGCCCAGTTGCCGGCGTCCACCGTGCCGGTCGTGGCATTGCGCAGCGGATTGGGCTGCGTCTGCAATCCGGTATGCTGTATGGTCGTGACCTTGCGGGCACCCATGCCGCCATAATAGCCGAGCCGATAGATATCGATCCGATAGTTGGTGGAATTCGTATTGATCTTGAAGCTGACCGTGTTGCCGTTGTCGACGCTGATGTCGGTCGCAAACCCCTCGATGTTGGTGCTGGCAGTGTCGATGCCCCACTCGCTCTCCGGATTGCCCTGCTTCTGGTTTTCCAGCACGATCGGGTTGCTCGCCGCCGCGGCGGCCGCCAGATCTTGCGTTGCCAACGACCGCTGCGCAGAAGGTTGAGGTGGCGTCGTCACCGAGCCGGAAAGGACAGCTTTACCCTTGGTGCCGGTTCCCGTTCCTATCTCTCCGCCCCCGGGCAATGATCCGTTGGAGAGCGCCAAGTTCGTCCACTCTGCGGTTGCGCGCCAGCCCGCGAACGAAGATACGTCACGATCGAGCAGAGGATCACTGACCGAGGCGCCGATGGCCTTCTTGATCGTCGACACATAGTCCGGCCCGTCGGTAAACTTGGTCCCTGGCAACTGACCGTCCTGCTGAAGCAGGCCGCTGCCATGGGCCCAATCGAGAATCCGCGTGGGGGAGGTATAGTAGCCGCATCCGCACACACCAAAGGGCATGCCAACCGCTAGCGCATTCGGCCCAGCATGATGCGCAGTCGACTGCGCTGAGGGCGCCGATTCGAGAATGACGACCTTACCCGAGTGAGAACGCTCGCCCCCAATGGTCGCAGAATCTTGCCCCGAACCTGTCAGCGCAGGGCTTTGCGGCAAATACGGAGCCAGAGGATCGTCGCCTATGAAGCTCGTTCCAGTATAGGTGCGCGGAAGGGACGGTGCCGCCCCGAACGCAACTCTGTCCGCATCCGGCGCGAAATGCACAAAACTTGGCGTATGAGCGGATGATGCGGAGACGGCCAGATCACCGCTGCGCTCTCCTATTTCGCGATTGATTGTGAAAGCGTCAGGCAAGGGCGGCGCGACGAGCCTATTGTCGGCCCGGCCGTCCGCGTCGCCGTTCACGCTCGCGGTCTGTCCAACGTCATGCTCGCTGAGCACCGCATCCTTATGGGGATCGTCGACAAGGGCGCCCTGATTGGTTCCAGTTGCAGTTTGCACCGAGGCTGCAAGTTGAGCACTATCCCCGCGCGTTTCGGCAGGCTTGCGCGGCCTTCCCTTTCCGCCTCCGCCGACAGTGAACCATCGGGGAATCAACGAATCCACCAGGAGTGAGCGCGAAGTCCAGCGGCGAGCGTTGCGATACATAGCGGGTACCTCTCGCGAGATTATCAGGGTCAATCTATGAGGATCGCTTCATACGAAATCGCTTCATACGAAAACGCTTCATACGAGGCACTGAAGTATAGTCGAAAAACAAGCGAGTATATCCTACGCCTTTTGCTCTATCGGCTGCATCCTTTTGGAACGGCCGTGCCGCATGGCCAAGAAATGGGCGAGACACGCGAAGTCACAAAGTCGTGTACTGGACCGGTTCGGGTGATGGCAAAAGCCTTTGGGAGCGCGGCATCTTCGATCGGGCACGGGTCGGTCCAATTCCGTACCCGCTCGCCGTCCCTCACGGCGAGCGCGCCTATTTCTGCGTGCATAACCTTTGATTTTGCAGGATAATGCCTCTTTCCCGCGCGGGGATATATGCTTCCGTTCGATATAGGATGAAGCACCCGCCCCCACCTCATCAATAATGATGAGGCAAAGCAAACGGCCTCCACCTTCCTCAAGGCTTCGCCAGACTGCACACTAGCGATGCGGATTCGGACCTGCCGTCCGGCCGTCGAACAGCGTCAAGGCATTGGACCGGCATCCGTTTAAGGATGTTTGCAGGCGAGATATGTACATGAATTCATCGCACCGCACGCTCCACCTCTTTTTTCGTGCGACAGCTGCCATCGGAGCACTCGTATTTCTTGCCGGAGCTGTGCCGCCGGCTCTCGCCGACAGCGCGCCCCCGGTTCCACAAACCTTGGCTCCACAAACGAAGATCCGCCTGACGATCGTCCAATGGATGCAATCCAGGGGCCAATATGAACGATGGGATGCGCTTGGCGGCGAATACACGGTATCGGATGATGGCACGGTCCTTTTGCCGTTTCTTGGAACCCTTTCCATCGGCAATCTAGATAACGCAGACCTCACAAACGAGATAGCCAAGCGTCTGCAGGAAAAAATCGGCTTGGTTCAGGCGCCGGCGGTCACCATCGAAATTCTCGAATACCCGCCGATCTACGTCGTGGGAGACGTCACCACGCCTGGGCAGTACAGTTTCCGCCCCGGACTTACCGTCCTGCAATCCCTGGCAATGAGCGGCGGACCGCGTCGCGCTAAAGAGGAGCAGCAAACGCATTCGATCCAGATCGTAGGGGAGTTGCGCGAAATCGATCACTCGATCCTGCGCAGCACTGCGAGGCTGGCGCGGCTGCAGGCGGAGATGGATGGAGCCGACGAGATTACCTTCGATCAAATGACCGGCGCCGATCAGAAATTTGCCGCCGGCATATACAATGAGGAGAGGATAATCTTTCGGGCTCGCGCCAATGCGTTGGAGAGGCAGTCGAGGGCGTTCACGGAATTACGCGATCTCTTGACCACTGAGATATCGACGTTGGAAGAGAAACTGACGGGCGCCGACGACAATATCAAATCAGTCGAGGACCAACTGGTCAGCGTCAAGTCCCTGGTCCAGAAAGGCCTGACGATCTCGTCAAGGCAGATGGATTTGGAACGGTTGCTGACGACTTACCGCTCCGACAAGCTCGACCTTCTCACCGCCGTCATGCGCGGCCGGCAGGCGGTCAGCGAGACGACGCGGAACCTTGAGGGACTTTACGACGCACGCCGGAGCGAAGTGGCAACCGAAGCACAGTCCGAACGGGCAAGTCTCGATCAATTCAAGCTGAAGCGCGAAACACTACAGAAGCTGCTCCTCGCAGACCTGGGGAGCAATGACGGCGTCAAGACCCTCGTCGAGGAACTCCCCCTTGCCTTTAGCGTGACCCGTCGCAACGATGGACAAATCAATCAGTTCCAAGCCTCGGAAACGACGACGCTGGCACCGGGCGATGTGGTGAGAGTCGTTCAGCCGCACATTTTGGATAACACGCCTCAGGCCGACACAAGCCCATCTTTCGAGAACCAAGCGCTCGCAGATCGAGCCGGCCAGTGACCCGCGACGTGCGCGTGTTCTCAACAAAATTGGAGCGGAGGTTCGAGCGCCATCGAGGCGCTCAGGCCGCCTGCCACAAGGAAATCGCTCTTGATATGGACCAGCCTGAATCTCACCTGGCAGCTAGGGTTGAGTGATGACCTTGCGCATGATCCCCCCCAGCGGTCAGACTTATACCCAAATCCTGAAATCGACGATGCTGATGGGCGGTTCCTCGCTGGTCAATGTCGCCCTGAGCATCATTCGCAACAAGGCGCTCGCCGTTCTTCTCGGTCCTGAAGGCGTGGGGCTTCTCGGCCTTTACGGGGCAATCCTCGATATCGCGCAAGCGATAGCTGGTCTGGGCGTGAGCAGCAGCGGTGTGCGCCGGGTCGCTGAGGCGGCGGGCGCCGGCGACGACGAGAAGATCGCCCGGTCGGCGACAGCGCTCAGACGCATCTCATTGGTGCTCGGGTTGCTTGGCGGGCTTTTGCTTGCGGCGCTGGCGTTTCCGGTCTCGAAATTCACCTTCGGCGACTACCAGCATGCCGGCGGCATTGTGCTGCTCTCCCTGGCCGTATTCTTTCGGCTTGTCGCTGCCGGACAGGCTGCGTTGATCCAGGGCTTGCGGGGCATTGCAAATCTTGCCCGCATCAATGTGCTTTCAGGGCTGTTCGGCACGATCGTCAGCATCCCGCTGATCTATCTGTTCGGCGAAGAGGCGATTGCACCCTCTCTCGTGGCGATCGCGGCCGTCTCGCTCCTTCCCACCTGGTGGTACAGCAAACAAATATCCACGCAGCCACCGGCGATGTCGGCGCGCCAGTTCGGCCGGGAAGCGACAGCTCTGTTCAGGCTCGGTGTCGCTTTCATGGCAAGTGGACTTCTGACCTTCGGCGCGGCCTATGCCATCCGCATTATCGTGCTCAATGAAGGGGGTGTCGTAGCGGCGGGATTGTATCAGGCAGCCTGGGCGCTTGGCGGCCTTTACGCCGGTTTCATCCTGCAGGCGATGGGGACGGACTTCTATCCGCGCTTGACTGCAATCGCCAACAACAATGCCGAGTGCAACCGGCTGGTCAATGAGCAGGCGGAAATCAGCATATTGCTGGCCGGCCCTGGTCTGATTGCCACGTTGACCCTGGCGCCACTCGTGATGAGTTTGTTCTATTCCGCGGAGTTTCATGGGGCTGTGGATCTTCTGCGCTGGATCTGTCTTGGGATGATGCTCAGGATCGTCGCCTGGCCGATGGGTTTCATCGTCCTGGCGAAGGGTGCGCAGACGATCTTCTTTTGGACGGAGGTCGCTGCGACGCTGGTGCATGTGGGGTTGGCCTGGCTCTTCGTATCGAACTTCGGCACGCTAGGGGCCGGCATGGCGTTCTTCGGCCTCTACGTCTGGCATAGTATTCTGATTTACGTGATCGTGCGTCGGCTCACCGGCTTTCGCTGGTCGCCCGCCAATCGCAGGCACGCGCTTCTCTTCCTGCCTGCATCGGGTATGGTCGTCTCGGCCTTTTTCCTCTTACCGGCATGGTCGGCGATGGTGATTGGCTGCCTCGCCGTGGTCGTGACCGGGCTTTACTCTCTGCGCATGCTGGTCGAACTGCTTCCACCGGAGTCCGTGCCGGCAATCGTCAGAGGATGGATCGCGAAATCCGCATAAAGAAAAGCGCGCATCAGATGATGCGCGCTTCGTGATCTCGTATCCATGCCGCAGTGTGCAGGCATCACTTCAGGCAGGTACGACGTCCTGCTCAGGCTGACGGACGACGCGCCCGGTGGTGGCCTCAGCAAGGGCTTGGCGCAATGTCTCGACGACCCTTACGATATCAGCCTGCGTCATCTGGGCATAAAGCGGCAGGATGATCGTGTGCTGCTGCGCAGATACGCTTCGCATCAGGCTCGTGGCAGCGCGGTGGGAGCTCTGAGCAGAATAGGCGCCCTCCAGATGAATGTTCATCACGCCACGCCGGGTCGAGATCCCCTGGTCGAGCAGGGTCTGCATGACGGCCCGCTGGTCGACGGTATCCGGCAATCTCACACAGAAGCTCTGCCAGTTGCTGCGCGCCCAGCCCGGCTCGGCCGGCAGAGAAAGCCCGGCAATCGTCGACAGACGTTCGCAATATTGCTCGGCAAGCCGCCTGCGCTGGGCAACCAGTTCCGGCAGCCGCCGCAACTGCTCGCGTCCGACGGCCGCCTGAAGATCGGTCATCCGGTAATTGTAACCCAATTCGTCATAGTCTTCGAAGATGACCTGTTTCGAGCCGTGGCGAACGGCATCGGTGACGCTCATGCCATGCTGGCGCCAGAGCCGGAACTTCCGGTCATATTCGGGATTGGCCGTGGTCAACATGCCGCCATCGCCCGTCGTGACGACTTTCCTGGGGTGGAAGGAGAAGCAGGCAATGTCGCCATGCGCTTTGCCGATCTTTTCCCAACGCCCGTCCCACAGGATTTCGCTTCCCGTCGCACAGGCCGCATCCTCGATAACCGGTATCCGATGGTGCTTGCCGATCTCCACGATGGCGCGGAGATCGCAAGGCATGCCGAGCTGATGCACGCAGAGAATAGCCTTGGTTCGAGGCGTGATTGCCCTTTCGATCAGGCCGGCGTCGATGTTGTAACCATCTTCCTCGATATCGACGAAAACGGGCACCGCATCGCAGTAGCGAACGGCATTCGCGGTTGCGATGAAAGAATGGCTGACCGTGACGACTTCATCACCGGCACTGACACCGACCGCCTTCAGGGCCAGATGCAACGCGGTCGTGCAGTTGGACATGGCGCAAGCATGCGCGGCGCCCACAAAGGCAGCGAATTCACGCTCGAACGCCGCGACCTCAGGCCCCTGCGTCACCCATCCCGACAGAATGACGCGGCGCGCAGCCTCAGCCTCTTCCTCCCCGAGGACGGGTTTGGCGACCGGAATTGTGGCCGAAATTGTGGATTGAGATGAGCTCATGCCGCCTGCCCCCCCGCGTCGGTCTGCCCTTGCCACCAGGCAACGAGATCACGAAGCCCTTGCTCCATGGAGATCTCCGCCTTGAAGCCGAGGAGCCGTTCGGCCTTGCTGATATCGGCAAGACGACGGGTTACGCCGTTGACCGTGCGAGCCTCTTTGTGCTGCGGCTCCAGCGAGACACCCATGATGCTGCTCAGCATCTGCGCCAGTCGCAGCAGGCTTATTTCCTGGCCGCTCGCGACATTGAACACTTCATCCGTGACATCGCTTTTCGCGGCCAGAATATTTGCGCGGGCGATGTCGCGTGCATCGACGAAGTCCATCGTCTGGCTACCGTCCCCATAGATGAGCGGCGGCATCCCGGCCGCCAGACGTTCCATCCAGCGGATCAGCACTTCCGTATAGGCGCCGTAAACGTCCATTCGCGGCCCGTAAACGTTGAAATAACGCAATGCCACATAGCGTAGGCCATACATGTCAGCGAAGCTGCGAAGCAGCCCCTCGTTGAATGTCTTGGCCGCGCCGTAGATCGTCCTGTTGTTATAGGGATGATGCGCTTCGGTGGTCGGGAAGCTCTCGGCCAGACCCAGCACGGAGGCCGAGGAGGCAGCCACGACCTTCGATACGCCTGCCTTGACGGCGGCTTCGAGAACATTGAACGTGCCCTCGGCCAGAACATCGAAAGCCAGCCGTGGCTCTTCCGCGCATTGCGTGATGCGGATGGCCGCCTGATGAAAGACGATGTCGACGCCCTCGAAGGTTTTTGCGAGCAGTGCCCTGTCGCGAATATCTCCCTCGATGATGTTGACCGAGCCGCTGGCTATAGCAGTGCTGAGATTGTCCCGCCGTCCGCGCACGAAATTGTCGAGGACGATGATCTCGCGCGGCTTTTCCAATGCGACGAGATCGGCGATATGCGAACCGATCAGGCCGGCTCCGCCCGTTATAAGAACGCGTTGATTTTTCATGATTTTACTCCACGCGAGATATCAAGCACAGGATCGGATTCCTTGCGCCAGCGTATGTGTTTCGCCGGCACACCCGCAGCAACCGAATAGGGCGCCACGTCGGAGACAACGATCGCTCCGGCTCCAACGATCGCCCCTTCCCCGATGGTCACGCCGGGAAGAATCGTCGCATTCGTTCCGATGTCGGCGCCTGCGCCGATACGGACCGGCTTGATTTCAAGATCCGTGCGAATGATCGGCACATCCACCGGCAGCGCCGTGTGGGTCGAGCCCAGCACCTTGGCTCCGGGGCCCCAGCCAACGGAATCCCCGATTTCCAGGTCACGGGCGTCGAAATAGGCCATCGGGCCGATCCAGACATTGTTGCCGATTTTGCACGTGCCGTCGAAGCGTCCCTGGATATAGGCCTGGGCGCCGATGAACACGCCATTGCCGATTTCGAATGTTTCCGGATGTTTGAAACCGGCACCGCCTGCAACCTGCAGGCCGGTGCCGCAGCTCCGCGCAATGGCTTGCCAGATGGCTTTCCGCATAAGGCTGTCGACAACACCGTCCCCGGTCGCGAAGCGGCCGTAGAGCTCGATCAGGCCGGCGCGCCCGTATGATTGCCGGAGTTCTTCGGCGAGCCCCGCCTGGTAGGCCGGATCTGCCGGCCGCTCATGGCGACCATGGACCGCCTGCACGACCCTGGCTTCCCCTCCACCACTAGCTGACATAGGCGTACTCCAGCGCGGCCGCCACCTGGTCGACGTGCCGCGAAGGCATCTCGGGATAGATCGGCAGCGAGAGAACCTCCCGCGCTGCAGCTTCCGAGACGGGGAAATCGCCGGCTTGATAACCAAGATCGGCATGCGCCTTCTGCAGATGAACGGGAATGGGATAGTGCAATCCCGAGGGGACGCCTTCGGCGCTGAGCGCGCGCTGAAGCCCGTCGCGATCGCGGCTTCTGACGGCATAGACGTGATAGACGTGACGCCGGTCGGCGACTTCGACAGGTATCTTCAAATGCGGTGATCCGCCGAGCAGTGACGAATACCGTCGGGCGTGATCGCGACGCGCTTCCGTCCAGGCTTCCAGATGCCGGAGCTTCACGCGCAGGATCGCGCCCTGAATGGCGTCCATGCGATAGTTGAAGCCCTTCAGCAGATGATGATAGCGCTGCTCCTGACCCCAGTCGCGCAGCATGCGCATTGTCTTGGCCTGTTCGTCGCTGTTCGTGACAACCAGGCCCCCTTCACCGCAGGCGCCGAGATTTTTGCCCGGATAAAAGCTGAAACAACCGGAGACGCCGATGCTGCCGGCTCGCCGGCCCTGGTATTGTGCCCCATGCGCCTGACACGCGTCTTCGATGACGGGGATGCGGTAGTGATCGGCAATCGCCTTGATCGCACTCATATCCGCCATCTGACCGTAGAGATGGACGGGGATAATGGCCTTGGTCCGGGGCGTTATCTTTGCTTCGAGCTCGGCCGGATCCATTGTCAGCGTCGCGGGCTCGACATCGACGAACACCGGTCGTGCACCGCTGTAACAGATCGCCGACACTGTGGCGACGAATGTAAATGGCACGGTGATGACTTCGTCGCCGGGACCGATGCCCGCGGCAAGGAGAGCCAGATGCAGGGCGCTCGTTCCGGTATTGACGGCTATTGCATGCTTGACGTTGCAATAGTCTGCGAATTCCTGCTCGAAACGCAGCACCTCCTCGCCCAGTACATATTGCCCCGACGCAAGAACGCCGAGCACGGCGGAGTCGATCTCGCCCTTGATTGATTGATATTGTGCCTTGATGTCCAGAAACGGGATCATGCAATGCGCCTCGCCTCTTCGAGCTCGATGATCCGACCGCGCTGGGCGAGCGACCGGCTTGCGGCTTCAAGGGTGCGAACGACACGCAGCCCGGCGAGCCCGTCGGTAATGGGCCGCGAATTTTGCTCGATGCAGTCGACGAACTGATCCAGTTCACGTTTCAACGCCTCGGTCATATCGAGCTTGGGCGCCCACATGTCGCCGCTGCGGTAGCCGACCATCATCTGATGCACCTTCTCGCCGTAGGCCTGAGAATTCGGGTTCAGCGTGATGCCCTTGTCATAGACCTTGATCTTTTCGCTGGGCTCCAGATCGTCGTAGACGATCATCTTGTTGCTGCCGCCGATCAGCGTGCGGCGCACCTTGACCGGCGCCAGCCAATTGACGTGGATGTGGGCGATGAGCTTGCTTTCGAAGAAGAGCGTCAGATAGGCGATGTTCTCCGGCTCGCCGAGCACATGGCTCATGCCCGTCGCCGACACAGCCACCGGCCTTTCCTGAACGACATGGTCCAGGATCGAGAGATCATGCACCGCGAGGTCCCAGATGACGCTGACATCATGCTGGAAGAGCCCCAGATTGACCCGAACAGAGTCGTAGTAATACATGTCGCCCAAGCCGCTTTCGACCAGTTCGTGCATCTTGCGGACGGCGCCGGTGTGGACGAAGGTATGATCCACCGCCAGCACGAGCCGGCGGCGCGCGGCCTCTTCGACCATTCGCGAGGCTTCCTCAGTCGTCGATGCCATCGGCTTTTCGACGAAGACATGCTTTCCGGCCATCATCGCCTGCATTGCGAGCTTGAAGTGGGTCGAGACCGGCGTTGCGATGGCGATTGCATCCACTCTCGGATCGCGCAGAACTTCCTCGAAATTGTCGGTGATCTCTATTGCGGGATACCGGCTTTTGACAGCCGCCAACCGCTCGACATTGAGATCGCAAACCGAAACGAGGTTTGCGCCGGCCGCTTCAGAGATGTTACGAACCAGGTTCGGGCCCCAATACCCATATCCAACAACTGCAATGCCGATCATCGCATTCCTCCCAACGCTTGCATGTCAACTGACCGGTCATGAACGCGACCGGTGATCCTCGCCGGAACGCCGGCAACAATGGCGCCGTCAGGCACATCCTTGGTTACGACAGCGCCGGCGCCGACTTGGGCGGCCTCTCCGATGGTCACGCCGGGCAGGATGGTGGCATTGCTGCCGATCGACGCGTGGCGCTTGACCAGAGTGGGGATGACAACCCAGTCGGCCTCGGTCTGCAGACTGCCGTCCGGATTGACGGCGCGCGGGTAGGTATCATTGGTGAACATGACCCCGTGGCCGATGAAAACGCCGTCTTCCAGCGTCACGCCTTCACAGAGAAAGGAATGGCTGGAAATCTTACAGTCTTTTCCGACGAGGACGTTTTTCTGGATTTCAACGAAGGTGCCGATGCGCGTTCCAGCGCCGATCGTGCAGCCGTAGAGATTCACGAGATCTCGATGGTGAATAACGCAGCCGTCATCCAGCTTGACGTTCGATGCAATCATCCAGCTCGCCCCCTGTTACTCAACACGCCCTGATTTGGCTGAAACCGACAATCGCAGGAAGGCGCCAAAGGTTTCATTTCACCAGAGCAAATATATCTTTCGCTTCCAAAAGAATTGTTTTCTCCATTTTAGTAAAGGAACAAAACGTTGAAGCTTATCCACCAAAAGGCGTAGCTGCTTACGATGATTGGATGATGATCGCACGCGAAAGTTTGTGATCGGCGATCAGCCGCGGCGGTAGTCGCGCGACAATCGATCCTGGCCATCCCACATCGAAGAGGGGCATTGTTTACATGGTGTTAGCGAAATAAATTGAATATGTATAGCAACGTCATATGTCGGCATACAAATGACTTAGACATAGACTGATCAGTTTTAAAAATTCATCCATTTACAGCTTTTCACGGAGCGTATGTGCTGGGGTAACCACTATTAATTAGTGTTACTGCCCCGGAACTGTGGTATTAAATTAGCACTTTTGCTAGTTAAGCTCCCCTATTTGCAGAGGAGTTCGATATTCGACTTTGAAATAGGGCAAGAAAAAACGACTGGGAGGATGGGGCTTTGGATACAATAAACATAAACCATAGGCAGGAAAACGGATCTCTTCCCCTGGAGACAGGAAACGGGTCGACGTCGCTTGCCCGGCCGTCAAGTTCAAAGCACACGCTTGTCATTCTCGACAAGAGGGAACTTGATCGGCACTGCCTCGCGCAATGCATGGCCGCCCACACCGCGGATTTTCTGATTCTGGCTTTTGGATCGATTGAGGAGTGGAAGCAAAAGCGCGAAGAATATCCTCCGCTTTCCGCAATCGTCCTGAACGTCGGTGGCAAGCTGGTCGACGAGCCTGCCGTTTCGGAACTGATCAAGAGCCTTTCGTCGGAATTCGTGTCGACACCGGTCATCATCTTGTCCGATAGTGACGATTTCGCCCAAATCGTGAGGGCGATCGACTACGGAGCCAAGGGTTACATACCGGCCAGCGTCAGCATCAGCGTCTGCATGGAACTGATCGCGCTCTCGGTAGCAGGAGGACTTTTTGTGCCCGCAAGCGCCCTGTTCGCCATGCGTCACTTGCTGCAGTCGAGCAACTCGACAACGCACCCGCTGGCCGGGATTTTTACAGATCGCCAGGCCGAAGTCGTCGCGGCACTGCGGCGCGGAAAGGCGAATAAGATCATTGCCTATGAGCTCAATCTGCGAGAAAGCACCGTCAAGGTGCATGTTCGCAACATCATGAAAAAGGTCAAGGCAACCAACAGGACGGAAGTTGTTTTCAAGCTCAACGACCTTTTTCAGAACAATCTTCCGGGCGGTTTGGTGGCAAACTGACGGTGCTGTAACCGTCGGCGCTCATTACTTCAGATCTCGAAAACGCAGTCTGCGCTAAATACTCGGTGGCTGCACGGCAAATGCGCCACCGAGTCAGCGATGCGACGGACATAGAGACCTCGCGACGTGTCTTCAGCCTCACCCAGGAGCTTGCCATACGCGCCTCTCTAAGCGAGGCTGTGCACGGTGCCCGCAGTTCCTTGCTGATGCTCACACGGGAGGCCAGGAAAGCGCTGTCCGGATCCTGCGCAACGCGCCTCTTTGCGACTTGGGGACCAACGCTCGCACGAGATGCCGGAGATATCGGAACTCCGGCAGAGGCGGTACATTCGGCCGCAAGTTATTCAGGCGCAGCTTCACCATCAGGCCATCGACGCCTGAATATAGTCGCAGGCGCCAACCAGCATCACCCTTGAAGTATGGCGCGGTTGCTTTTGCGCTCGTCCCGCTTCCGCCAGCGGCAGCCTGACCAAGAACATTTGCAAGATCTGGCTGCTGACACCGCTCCAGGATATTGGCGAACCATGCAAGCCATTCGGAATCGCTTCGGTCGGAAACCTGGTGAATGCTTTTTCGTTCCCTGCCATACAGTCCCGCGACAACCCCACCCGAGCGGCCGAGTTGCGCGATGACGAGGCGCGCCCGCCTGAATTCCTCGTGAGATAAGGATGGATAGAAATCCTGCAGCCTCCGCGCCCGCTCAAGCTGGCCTTTGCAGATCAAAGCGAGCAAGAAGTACGCCCACTCGACCGGATCCGGATCAACCGCCCCGTATTCGATCACGGTCACCTTGACCAGGTCCACCAGAAGGGCATAGGCGCGATCGGCATCGCCCTCCCGCAACGCACAGATGGCAAGGCGGAATTTAGCTTCGGGAAGGTAGGGCACATAGTCCAGGCAGCGTGCGTAACAGTGCTTCGCCTCCCCCACCCTGTCCTGCTCGAGAAGCAAGTCGCCCTGATTCAGTAGAGCGCGATCGCTCGCTTCCCCCACGATATGGACGCTCTCGTGCTTTGCGACACGCTTGACCTTTGCAAGTTCGCCGAAAGGCCCTGATTGGATGATCTTTTCGCCGAATTGCAAGCCTTTGTTCAGCAAGAACCACTGATATATTTGCGGTCTATGGTTCACCGTATGACGCGAATGGATCAAACTGTGACCGGCTGTCGTGATCCGCTGTATTTCGTCGGGATGGGCAAAGAGGTAGTCCAGTCGCTCGACCACGTTGTGGCCGTCAACAAAGACGCAGTTCTCCATATCGACAAAGCCAGCGGCCTCCACTGCGGCCGTACGTTCCGTCACGAGACAGGCTTTCGCGCCGGGAATCTCGAAGTGCTTGCGTACGACCTCCCCGCCCATCGTGCCACAGGTGGGAACGATGAGGCTTGCGTTGAGCGCGCGCGCATAGGCCTCTCCGGATAGGATCTGAGAGGTCAGCTTGCTTTCATAGGCGTGCTGCGGCGAGACCAGGCAGGGGTAACGGTCGCGGATCATCGGAAAGACCGTCTGTCGCCAGGGATAAAGACCATAGACTTGGCCGGTGAGCGTGACCGGGATGACCTTTTGCTGGCCATAGTCGTGGTAGACTTCCGGATCGATGAAATTGGGCCAGACGAACAGGTTCTCCTTCACTGCCGGCATATATTCCGGAGTCATCGTGGCGATCGCGAAATATGTCTCGATGCCCCACTGCTCCATATCGGAGAGGAAGCCGGCGCGTCGATCGCACCATGGATCGGCGTTATGAAGGCCAAGCTTCGGGACGGCGACATGGGTATTGGTGTTGGTGATTTTTATCCGACGTGAGCCATGCGACCGATAACCGCTTTCAAACAGCGTCAGATCCGGCTCGTACCGGTCGCATATCTCAGCATAATCGCAGTCGCGGCTAATGATGACGACATCGAAATGCGTTGCGAGGCATTTGGCCTGCTGCTGCATGTGCAGCAGCAGGTAACCGGCCGCGTTCGCATTGGGTTGATGGTCCCATTGAAAAAAAACGAGCCGCGGCTTTCGATGATGAACGTTGCTATTCATGTCGCTATCGAGCGGCTTCCGGAGCAGTCAGTCCGAGGTTCGGAGCCGCCAGATGTGGATAAGTTTCTGGCGGGTTGCGGACGTCGAGCTTGTTCTTTACTCCGCCGGAAAGCTTCCACTCGAAATAGGCGATCGTTCTCTCAAGGCCCTCCCGAAGGTTCACCTTCGGCTGCCAGCCCAGTTGTTGCGTTGCGCGGCTGATGTCGGGCTTGCGCTGTGTCGGGTCGTCAACTGGTAGTGCCTGGAAGATGATGTCGGACTTCGATCCCGTCATTTCGACGACCATTTCCGCCAATTCACGGACCTGAAATTCTCCGGGGTTGCCGAGATTGATAGGGCCCGTCACGCCAGCCGGCGCCGCCATCAAGCGGATAAAGCCGTCGATCAGGTCATCCACGTAGCAAAATGACCGGGTTTGCTTGCCGTCGCCGAAAATGGTGATCGGCTGGTTTTGAAGCGCCTGAACGATGAAATTGGAGACGACGCGGCCGTCATTGGTCTGCATTCGCGGGCCGTAGGTATTGAAGATCCGCGCCACCCGAATTTCCACGCCATATTGACGATGATAGTCGAAAAACAGCGTCTCGGCGCACCGCTTGCCTTCGTCATAACATGCGCGTGGGCCTATGGGATTAACGCTGCCTCGATACTCCTCGGGTTGAGGGTGGACTGCCGGATCGCCATAAACTTCGCTCGTCGATGCCTGGAAGATCTTCGCCTTGGTGCGTTTGGCCAAGCCGAGCATATTGATGGCCCCGTGAACATTGGTCTTCACGGTCTGCACCGGGTCGTGCTGATAATGGACCGGAGATGCCGGGCAGGCGAGGTTGTAGATCTCGTCGACCTCCACATAAAGCGGGAAGGTGATGTCGTGGCGGAGGATCTCAAAGCGAGGATCGTCAAGAAGATGCAGCACATTGTCGCGCGAACCGGTGTAATAATTGTCCACGCAGAGGACGTCATTGCCCTCTCGCAAAAGCCTTTCGCACAGGAATGATCCCAGAAATCCGGTGCCGCCGGTAACCATAATCCGCTTGTATCCGTGCATTGGTGTGCTCCGTTGTTGATGATTGCCCACAGGACGAGGAACAGGTCAGCAAGCTCCCTTGCCCTTTAAGACCGCAGGAATTGTGCTGAGAATGATGTGCAAGTCGAACCACAAGGACCGGTTGTCGATGTAGAACTCGTCGAGTTGCTGCTGCAGCTCGATATCCGCATTGCTTCGCTCGGATATTTGCCAGAGACCCGTCAGCCCCGGCGTGACCGAACGGCGCTTGTCTCGAAATTCGCCGTTCATCGCCGAAAGGTGATACTCCGGAAACGGGCGTGGTCCCACGAAGGCCATCTCGCCCGCAATGATGTTCGCCAATTGCGGGAGCTCGTCGATGCTCGAAGAGCGCAGCATATGTCCTATAACCGGAAGGATGCGCGGATCATCCTTGAGCTTGAAGTGGCTCAGCCACTCGGTGCGCACGGTCGGGTTGTCTCGGACCAGTGCTTCAAGGCGCTGTTCTGCATCCTGGTACATCGTCCTCAATTTCAGGACGTGCACCGGCTTGCCGAACCGTCCCTCCCTGGTATGCCGGAAGAAGACGGGGCCGGGATCGATGGCATAGATCGCGGCCGCTGCAATTGCGATGAATGGCGCGACCACGATCGTTGCAGGGATGGCGATTGCGAGATTGAGGATCCGGCGAACCAGATCCGAGTTGAGCGAACTCCGATCGGTGACGAGGCGAATACCGATCTCTCCGCCGACATCTGCGGGTCGCAATCCGCTTACCTTGAGGTTCGGCGTGTCGGACAGCAAAATGACTTCGGCGAACTTCCGACGCATCGCCGCCAAGTCGGGTACAAGCGAGCCCGTGTCGTTCGCAATCGTGTCGCCCGCAATCATGGCAACGGATGGCCCGCCATCGGGCAATGCCTCCAAACTATCGAGGGAAAAGGACTCCGGCCTGATGCCATACTGCCAATGGTCCTTGAAATGTGCCACGAGAGCGGGAGTAAGATTGCGCGCCCCTATGATAACCGCGCGCTCCCCCCAGATTCCAAGTCTCCAGCACAGGGCTCGTGCCAGCCAATGCAGAAACGGCTGAACAATCAGCCCGAGACTGAGGAGGCCGATAACGGCAAACAGCAGTCCTGCCCCCTGCGGCAGGATCATAGCTCCGAATGCTGCCAGGACAGTCACCTTGACGGCAGCTATAATGCGCCGCCTGAGATGTTCGTGGTCGTGCAGCCGATATCCTGGATAGAGGCCGGCCGATGCGTAAAGAACAATCTCAGCCAGTGCTGCGATCGTGAATGCACGCGCCATTGTCGTGCCCTCCGAACCGCTGACCGAACCACTGGGAAGAAGGGACAGGAGAGCAAAATAGGCAATTAAATAGCTTGCAATGTCACCGGCGACCAGGACGGACGACGTTGCAAGCCGAGGAAGCCGGCGCTGCAGTGTGACGGGCATATTCAGCCCTGCCCGTACAAAGGGATCGGCGATCTTCGTTGTTATGGGTGGCACGGAGCCTGCCGGAATCGCCCGCGACGTCACGTTGTTTGATGTCGATGCCTTCGACGGACCCGGTTTCATCGCTGACGGCGCAAGGAACGACATGCTGCTTTTACTCCTCTACTACATTTGTCCCGACGCACCCGATCCGGAAACGGCGTCTTCGATCGGAAACTTCCGAAGCCCCAGTCTCTGGAATGCTGTCAGTGAGATGAAGGTCGGCACGACGAGCGCATAGCGCCGCCACAGCCGCCGCGGCTCGCACAAAAGACGAAACGCCCATTCGAAGCCGCTTCTTTGAATGATCCTCGGAGCCTGCCGCTTGAGGCCGGCGTGGAAATCGAACGCGGCTCCGACACCGATGAGCATCGATGCTTCCAGACGATCGCGCATGCGCGCCATCCAGAGCTCCTGCTTGGGACTGCTCAGCCCGACCCAGATGATATCGGCGCCCGACCGATTGAGCCGATCAGCAATATCCGTTTCCTCCTGCGCCGACAGATTGCGAAAAGGCGGTGCATAGGAGCCGACTATCTCAGCTTCCGGGAATCTTGCGAGAAGGCGCGCCTGCAACTGCTCCAGCGTCTCGGCTGTTGCGCCGTAAAGGAAGTGGCGCAAGCCTTTGGATCTGCCGGCCTCGAAAACAGATAACATCAGGTCAGGCCCGTAGACCCTGTCGCTCTCCAAATGGCCGGCCCGCTTCAACGCCCATACCAGCGGCATGCCGTCGGGGGTTACAAGGAACGCCCGGTTATGGATCGACCGGAGCTCGGGATCACCTTGACACCGGACGACGCCGTGTGCGTCGCGAACGCACACATATTCCTTCCTGCCGTCTTCGATCGCTTTTTGAATAAATCCAGTCGCGCTTTTGAGATTGACCGCCGAAACGCGCACACCAAGGACATTCGTCCATCCCAAGGCGCCCTTTGGATGAAGAACTGAAGCTTGGCTGCTGCCTGCTGGTTGTTTTCTCATGACCTGCGCTTTCGCGACCGAAACTGTCATCAGAATATCCCGGCAGGCCGATTGCCTCCATACTTGCTGCTCCAGCTATTGGACGTAGAAGAGACTTCATGTTTACGTCTTACGCCGGGATAAGTTACAATATTAGAAGTAAGGTAATGTACCCCTACTACTTGCGCCGTTGCTCTTTTTGATGAGTACCGCCGCGAAAGAGCGGTTTCATCTTCGCAAAGCCGCGGAAGATAGTCGTTATCGCGCGAGAGAGATGGGGAACCCGACAGGCGAGACGACGGCCCCGGTTGGCGAGCCGTCAGATCTGCCCGGCCGGAGAAGGGGGCAGCCAAGCGGGTTTCCCCGTCGGGAATTTGATCCAGATACTCTGTATCGGCGTATGCCTGCGGATACCGCTCGTCGCCCCTTTGTTAGTCGGCCGGCGCGACTACGCTTCCGGTGTCCGCCCCAGCCTTCTGAAGATCCAGCAGACTGCCAAATTCTCCTGAACGCATGATCTCCGGAGATATTCGGAAGCTCCTGTCATTCAAATTGCCGATGTAGCGGTTATGCGCGAACTGTACGTATCCAGGCCCATGGTCAGGAGCGTAGACGTACGCCGCAAGCCCACTGCTCCTGTCGATCGACACAGTATTGCCCTCGATGCGATTAGGGCCGGCCCATGGCGGACGCCAACCCCGGCCGGTACTGTCATCAACGCGAAAAGACGCGCCCGATCCGTCTGTGATGACGTTTCCCACCACCAGGTTGCTCCAACCGCCGTTGATACCGATCGCCGTGACGTTGCCCGAGAGCGTATTTCCCTCGATACGCAGCCCGCTCGCCTTCCCGTCCGTATAGATGGCCCAACTGATGGGAGACGGCCATTCGCTGGTATTCTCATATCCCGGAGGCCAGAACGTCCCATCGGCCCTGTTCATCAGATGACCGGTCCCGGTCACGAGATTGGAGCGGATGGTGCTGTTCAGGGGGTCGCCCTGCTCGCCCATCATCTTGATGGCGCCGCCATCTGCCGTCTGCTGATTGGCGTCATGGATCACGTTGTGCTCGATAATAGCGTTATAGACGGCGTCATTGGAACCCCACAGCGAACCGCCGGCGATTCCGAACTGCGCCGTGTTTTCGATCAGGTTGTCGGCGATCCTGACATTGTCAGCCGCCTGGAACCATATTCCGGCGGTTTCAATGTAAACCTTTCCGATGTCATGGATATGGTTCGAAAGGATCCTGGCGCCGTCCGACTTGCCGAACGTGCCATAATTTGTGCCGACGTAAATCCCGTTCCCGGCTACATCAGCAATCACATTGGCGGCAATCAACGCATCCTTGCTTTCCGTCACATGGACCCCGACGCCGACATTGTCGATAATGTTGCCGACAATCTTGACGCCATCGGCATGTTCGATCCGTATCGCGCCAAATCCTCTGGTCTCCGTATAGAACTTGCCGCTGCCGTCAGGAGCTCCATCTCTAAACTCGAGCCCTGATACGACCATCCCATTGGCCCCATCCAACTTGAAGAATGTCGGCAGAATGCCGGCAACGACTACGGAATCGGGTAGCGACTGATCGACAGGGATGTAATGAAGCTCGCCCGCGGCAAGGTCATACCACCACTCTCCCGGAGCATCGAGCAAGGCCTTGGCTCCGGTCAGGAAGTAGCGGCTGCCTTCTGCGGTAAAGAAATAACCGGTGCCTTTCGTGTTGACAGTCCGGTGGGCGGCATCGAGGGATACAACCGGGAGCGTATCATTGCCCCACTGGCTTCCGGGTTGATACCCTCCGACGATGTCCACGACCAGTCCACCTGTATCCCCCACTGTCGGAAGGTCGCCGGAATGGAAACAAAAGCGCGTGTTTCCTTCCCGCATGTCGCTGGCCGGCTCGCACTTCGCGGCAAACAACCAGCCCTTGCGTGGATCGCCATCAGCGGGAGCGTTGGGGAATCGAGCTCGAGTTTGGCGTATCCCATTGACGAAGAGGTCACCGACCCCTTCATCCGGTGGCAATTTCAGCGGCGCCGTCCAGCGGCCATCGGCCTGCTGTCCCCAGTCGCGCACGCGCGGGCCCCCATGCAAAATCGGTGCTTCATTGCATCTTGCCGTGAGGATCAAACCCGCATCGCGGGCGTCAAAGACGATCGGCTGAGTAAGGTAGTAATCGCCTTTACCCAACGCGATCGTGTTGGTGCCGCCCTTCTCGCGGGCAGCATCACGAGCTCTTTCAATGCTGGCGAAAGGGCCATCGCCCCCCTGCTGGTCTGCGATGGGAAGGCGGCCACTCCAGCTGTCTTTGCCATCGGGAGAAACGTAAAATATCGTCCCCGCCGCAGTGCTGCCGCTCAATACGCCGCTTAGAGAAGTCCCATTCAACTTGGCTGACGAAGTCGCGGAAGCTTCCGCGCAGGTCGCCTCCCTGACAAGCGTCTGAAGGCGCTCGGGCGCATCTATCTCTGTCCCGACTGAAGCCGGATTGCCGGACTGCGGAAAGAGCATGACAGGCAAAACGCTCAGGATCAGTGCAAAACGCCGCCTCATGATATCTGCAACCCGCTCGCAAGGCCACGCGAGGGCGCCTGCCAAGATGGCGAATGGCTGGTCGAAACCACGGGTGCGTACAGCGAAAACATGATGATGGCTGCGGTAAAGAGGATGAAGATGGCGTCATTCTGAGCGAAAAAAATACTCTCGGTCAGATTCATCACCAGAATCATGATCGTAAAAACATTGAGCCAGAGCCACCCGTACTGCGGATCATGACATTGAAGGCTCGCGCCCTGGCGGATTGCATGGAGAAGCAGCAGAACAAACGGAATCATCCCCATGATTCCAAAGCTCAACAAGATATCGCGGTATCCATTATGTGCGTGGGGCGCCGCCCATCCGAGCATTAACCAGATGTGCGTCGCTACGGGGTTCTCGACTGTCCAAAAAACCTGGTAACCATAACCAAGCATCCAGCGATCGGATATTTCTCGATCAACCAACTCCCACAATGGCACCCGACCCGTCAAAGTCGCGTCCTTGCCGAGCGCTTCAAGGGCCGGAACCAGGAACTCGTGAAGCGAAATCAGAATGCCGACAGCCAGCTGAACGAAAAATAGGACGATGACGACGCGGCCGATGCTGCTGCTTCTTTGCAGGAGGGAATAAAAGCCGATCAGGCAATAGGCCACTAACGTTGCAATGATCGCGGTCATCGATCCGGAGCTTGCAAGGCAGATCACGCCCGCGGCCAACAAGGTGAACGCGGTTCGCCGCAGGCCGAGCGTCCCGTCGATCAGCACGGCCGACGCCACCAAGATCATCAGAGACGAGTACCAGCCCAGGACGTTCTTATGAATGAAGACGCCCCGCATAGTACCATCCGGCATATTGGCAAGGCTTGGTGACACCACTGACATAGCCACACTGAGGACGATACAGCTTCCCAAGGTCACAAATAACAGGAGCAGCAACTGCCTTGGCGTGAAACGTATCGCCAGGACATAGGAAAGAAGCACGCAAAACAAAAGGCCGATTGCCCGCCTCAAGCTCGTTGAAGGTCCTATTGACCATAGGGTAGACAAAAACGGCAAGAAAAGGATCGAGGGAACAATCAGATTTCGCCTAAGCGCCGTTAGAAATTGCGGAAAATTGCGTATAAGGATCACGATTGTAAATGCATACACAGGAAAGCAAGGAATACGCAGTATAGATCTGGCAGAATCGCTGAGTGCTCCATCCGCATCTGCCAGGATAAGCGGCAGAACGGCGCCTGCCTGAAAAAAAATGGATATGCCGGCGCCCCAGCACTCGATGACCCGCCAACTGATGGTTGGTCCGCTGGCGGTTCTGAGGCTATCTACTTTCATTTTCCGTCCCGACTGACTTGAACAGAGGCGGCTGCTGATCGCGGCAATAAAAAAAGCTGCCGGCCTTCGTGGCTAGGCTGCTCTCAAGCAATCATCGGGCCACATCCGCAGTCAATCTGTCCTAGTGAAGGGCGGACTACGCCTATTGCACCTTCGCTACACCCAAAGACGATGTTGCGCTTAAGCTTTCTGCCGATATTACCCAAAAGACGGGTCTCCATGTCCGCGGGATTGCCCTTAAGAGCAGATGTTGCACGTGTCCGTTCACCGCTACCGTGGCGATGACTGTCTTGCGGAGCGTGGTGGGTAAGCCGCGGTCCAATGGAATGAGGCAACAATTCTGACAGAGGCTCTCTCTGCAGTCGAAGCCTGGAAGGTTTAGGATTGCCATGTTTCTGCGTCATGATCCTAGTTCTCTATGCAACACGACGGGCGCTCGACTCGTCGCGGCATTGTCAGCGGCGATCTCATCGGCTCTGCACGAGATGCTGTTCGGCCGACGGGGAATTTTGGATAGCCCCGTCACCGAGGCTTCCACCCTCGATGGCTGCGTCAAGGTCAAACTCTTAAGCAACTTTGCGCTGCTGCACGGCGGTGCATCGCGGCAACCCGCCTGAGCGCCCGTCATGGAGCGCCCGGCCCTCAGTGTCCTCATCAATAATTACAATTACGCTCGCTTCGTCGGGCGGGCGATAGACAGCGTGTTGAGCCAAGATGCTGGCAATGTCGAGATAATCGTCGTCGATGACGGCTCTACCGACCAGTCGCGGTCCGTTTTGGAAGCGTATGGCAGCCGAGTAAAGGTGATCTTTCAGAAGAACGCAGGACAGGCCGCTGCGATCAATACCGCTGTCGGATCAAGCATGGGCGAGATCCTCTGTTTTCTGGATGCCGATGACTGGTGGGCGCCGAGCAAGCTGTCGGCGACGGCTGCGGCGTTCCGAGCAAACCCTCAAGCATCGCTCGTCTATCATCGACTGCAGCCCACGCTTGTCGATGGCACGCCGACTTCCAAGCCGATCCCTCGGACCCTGTGTTCGGGCGCTTTGCCGCCGCTCCTCACCAGATCGGCTGGTTGGTGGCCTTTTCCGATGACGTCAGCCGTCGCGGTGCGACGAAGCGCATGGAATACTGCGGGCAGCATTCCCGAACAATTCCGCATATCGGCCGATGCCTGGCTCGTGGGGATCTATCCGTTTCTGGGGGACGTCATTGCCATGCCGGATCCGCTTGGATTCTACCGCATCCACAATAACAACTGGTATCGCTCGACCGAAGATGCCGCCACACTGAGGAGGCGGATGACGCATTGGCAGCGTACCGTCGAAGCAACGAACCTGTTTCTCTCAGCCCATGAGCTGCCGGCAAGACTACATCTGACGGATCACCATCCCTATCGCATCGCGTCGGCAAAGCTGCAGGGAGCCGATGCACGCACCCGGTGCAAGCTTGCCGTCGAAGGCCTCTTCTTTGCCGGCGAACCGAACCTGCTCAGGCGGACGCGCGATAGTTTGCGCGCGGCGCGGGGCCTGTCTCGGCTCGGTCTGGACGCCGGCTTGTCGGAGGCAGCGACATGAAGGCGCTGCTATTGGTTTCCGAACTGGAAGACTACACCATCTCGTTTGCCAGCGGCGTTGCCCAACACCTGGACGTCGTGCTTGCCGTGCCGCGCCGGCGCTACGCACATCTCGCCTCCTCCATCGATCCGGCTGTCGATCTGCACCTTCTGGACTGGCCGAGACATCGTTCTCTCTCCAATCCCTGGTTTCTGTACCAGCTTACGCGTCTGATCCGGCAGGAGCAGCCGAACCTCATTCATCTCCTCAGCAACTCGACACTTTGGCTGAACCTCGCCGTGCCGTTTTGGCGCCCGATCCCGCTTGTGACGACCGTTCATGACGTGCAAATCCATCCCGGCGATTCCGATACGCGTACGCTGCCCGGCTGGGCCCCCGAATTGATGGTGAAGCAATCCGGACATCTTGTCGTCCACGGCGAGGGACTGAAGCGGCTGATCCTCGATCGATATTCGAAATCGCCGGATTGTGTCCATGTCCTGTCGCATCCCTCTATCCTTCGGTACGCGGAGCTCGCGCGGCGCCAGAAGATGGCGCCGCGCGAAGCGGATGGAACGATACGCGTCCTGCTCTTCGGACGGATTTTTGCCTATAAGGGCCTGGAACATCTGGTCCGGGCCGAGGCGATGCTCAAGGGCGTGCTTCCCAACCTGCAGATCACGGTCGCAGGCCGTGGCGACAATCCGCTGATATTCCAGCCGCTTATGGGGGATGCCGGCCGCTACGATATTCGCAATCGCTTTATCGAGGATGAGGAGGTCGCCCAGCTTTTCCTGGATACCGACATCGTCGTGCTTCCCTATACGGAAGCATCTCAAAGCGGGGTGCTCAACCTTGCCGCAGCTTTTGGCAAACCGGTCATCGTTACCGATGTCGGCGAGTTGCGGGACACGGTTCAGCCCAATGGGTTGGGATTGGTGGTCCCTCCCGGAGATGCCAAAGAGCTCGCGGCAGCGATCAGGACATTGGCAGACAACGGCGCGCTTAGAAGCATTTTCGGTGACAACGCGCTCGAATGGGCCAAAGGACCGAATTCGCCTGAACGGGTCGGCGCCCAGGCCGCGGCGGTTTATCGGGAGGTGGTCGGATCATGCTGATGGAGGCCCTCACGGACAGAAATCGAATGGCAGCACGGAGCGCGGCCAGCGTCCGCCACTATGTTCCGGGCGGCTGTGAGAACGGCGGCGGCATTGGCAGGCTGGTCGGCTATATCACAGAGACAGCGAAAGAGACCGGCACGAAGCATTTCGTCACCGATACCAGAGGGGCTCGATGGTCGAAGGTGACGTCACCCGCACGCCTGCTCGGCGCCATCCTGACGATGGCAAAGGACCGGATCGTTGCGCCAGCCCGCATTCACCATATCCATATCGCCGGCCGCGGCAGCACGTCGCGAAAACTGATCCTGACGGAGGCCGCCCGCTTGTTCGGATGCTGCCACATGTTGCACCTGCACGACTACGATTACGCCGGCGACTTTGCGCAACGCTCGCCGCGTCAACAGCGGCTCATCCGTCGGATGTTTCAGAACGCCGATTGCGTTGTGGCGCTGGGCGAGCGCGATCGCTTGACGCTGACGACACTTCTTGGCGTTGACGAGCGCCGCACGGTCGTGGCCCATAATTGCGTCCCCGACCCCGGGGCGCACAATATTCGTGTCGGCCAGACACCCTTGATCGTATTCCTCGGCCGGTTGAGCGAACGCAAAGGTGTCACGGAGCTTCTGTTGGCGCTGAGCCATCCGGTCATGAAAGAACTCCAGTGGCGGGCTGTGCTGGCGGGCGACGGACCCGTCGAGGATTATCGCCGTCAGGCTGACGCCTTGGCGCTTTCAGATCTGGTAGAGATGCCCGGCTGGCTTGACGCCGGTGAGGCGCGGGCCCTGTGCGCGCGCGCAGATATCCTGGTCTTGCCCTCGCACGCCGAAGGTCTGGCCATGGCCGTGCTCGAAGGGCTGTCCCACGGGCTCGCAGTCGTTACCACGCGTGTCGGGGCGCATGACGAAGTCATTACCGACGGTGAAACCGGGATCTTCGTCCCCGTCGGAGACCCGAATGCCCTGGCTGCAGCCCTGGCGAAGCTGGTGTCCGATCCTGAAAGCTGCATCCGGCTCGCGGCCCAGGGGCGCACGCATTACCTCAACCACTTCAGCATGAGGGCCTATATGCGGTCGCTCGAGAAACTTTACGAAACCGTTTCCGCGAAACCTCAAGCAATGGTTGGCGCACGATGACGATTTCCACTCTTCCGCCGGACCGCAACCTTCCGATCTCGCCGATGCGCTATGATCCTCGCTTTCAGGTTGAGACCAAGGCGGACCACTTCGATCTGGGAGCCGCCGTCGGTCTCGTCCGGCGAAGAATGATCGTGATCATCACGATAGCGGTGCTGATTATGGTGCCCGCGGCGATGATGATCTCTGGGTTGAAGCCCGCCTATCAGGGATCGGCCCGATTGATTATCCGCCAGCCTCTCGCAACATTACTTGGTGTGGACGATACCAGCCGCAGTGATCTCATTGACGTGAAATCGGAGACCGAGCGGCTTCTATCCAGAGGCATCACAGAGCGAGTCGTCCGCGAACTGCGGCTTAACGAGCGGCAGGAATTCAATCCAGCGCTGCGGAAGATATCATTCATTGACAGGATCCGGGCGACGTTGCGCGGCCTGTTCGACACGAAAAAACCCACCTTGCCGGCAGGAGACAACATCGACGCCACCATCCAGGAATACTATCAGGCGCTCGGCGTGTGGCACGAAGATAAGAGTGAAGTTATCCAGATCAGCTTCACTGCGAATGATGCTGAACTCGCAGCCGCGGTTCCGAACCGGCTCGTCAGCATTTACCTCGATGAGCGGAAGGGCAGTGTCAGTGGCCGCCTGGTTTCAGCGGAAGAATGGCTTCGGCAGCGCGTCACGGAACAGCAGGCTCGCGCGAATATGGCTCGCGACGCTGCCCGCAACTATCAAGAATCGATGGACATCGTCTCAAAAGAGGACGCTCAGGATGAACGCATCAAATCACTCCTGGAACTCACTGGCCGCGAAGGGAAAATCGAGGAAAGCCGGGTCGAGGTAAAGGCGACGATATCCACGCTGGAATCAGCGGATAACGCTTCGGCCGCGGTGCAGAATATCGTCGTTCCCGACAACATTGCCACAAAGCAACGCGACCTTCACGCGCAGGAGCAAGATCTCGCCCGTCTTCTTCAGACATATGACGGCAATGCCGAGGCCGTGGTGGATTTACGTGGGAAGATCCAACAATCCCGTGCCGATCTCGACCTTGCGACCAAGCAATATCTGCAAACGATGCGCGCCAAGCTCGCCGCGCTTGATCATGAAGCTAGCGCACTGGAATCCCTCTTGGCTGATGCTCAGGAAAAGCGCACGCGCGATGCCCTGGCGCAGACGGAATTGACGCGACTGCAGCGTATTGCCGACAAGGAGCAAGCGGCACTCGACAAGCTTGAGGACCAGCGCCGTGACCTTGCCGCCAAGGCCAGGTTGCCGGGGGCGGAACTGGAGGTTTTCTCACCGGCTTCAGTGCCGCTCACGCCACAGGGACGTGGACGGCTTTTCTATCTGGTAGGCGCCCTCCTGGCTGCAATCTCGGTAGCCGTAACGGCTGCTTTCGTGATCGAAATGTGGGATCGGACGGTTCGGAGTTTCGACCAGATAGCTGGAATAGCCCGCACGATACCGGCTGGCCTTATCCCGCGTCTGGCGCGGCGGGAAAATTCAAAAACGATGTTCGAGCATATGCCGGTCCCGATGTTTGACGAAGCAATCCGTACCGTGGTGCTTTCACTCAAGCAGTCCAACGGCGGCAAGTTGCCGAGCAGTATCGTCGTTACCTCGGCTCACAGCGGGGACGGCAAGTCGCTTGTCGCCAGATCGCTGGCTATCGAACTTGCCGCCGCCGCAGTTCCGGTGCTGCTAGTCGATGGCGACCTTCGGCGGGGAAAACTCGATTCGTTTTTCAGGTCGGGGTTAATGCACGGACTGAACGAATTCCTGATTGGTCAGGCCGATCTCCGCGACATCGTCTACCACCATCCAAGCGGTATCGATTTCATTCCATCTGGAAGATTCAGTCTCCAGCGGCGCGTCCGTTCGAACGGCCTGGCAGAAATCATCGAGTTGGGGGGCGCGGCCGGCCGGATTGTCATCTTCGACAGCGCGCCGGTGCTCGTCTCGGCAGACACCGTGCATCTGGCTGCCCTGGCGGAAAGAACGCTTGCAGTTGTCAGATGGGGAAAAACGAGCCGCCGCGCATTCGAGTTCAGCCTGCAGCAAATGAAAGGCTCGCGAAATTCGGAAATAGTTGTGGCGATCAACAATGTAAATACCAAAAATCACGCGTTGTATAACTTCAGCGACTCAGAGCTTTTTTCGAAATCTCTGATGAAATACTACGATCCAAATCCTGAATACATCACACATAATGGTAATCGCTCAATTCTTAAAATTGTCCGAACCATGAAGCATTACTTTCTTCTGCATTAGTATTCGAGTTGGAGGGCAATCATGGATATGAGAATGAGAGAGAACCGAAAAGTAGCGCTGATTACGGGTATAACAGGTCAGGACGGTGCGTATCTGGCCGAAATGCTCTTGGAGAAGGGCTACATCGTTCACGGCCTCAAGCGGCGCTCATCCTCCTTCAACACCAGCCGCATCGAGCATCTCTACGAGGATCCACATATCGAGAATCCTCGCTTTATCCTGCATTTCGGAGATATGACGGATTCAACCAATCTGATCCGTGTCGTTCAGGAGACGCAGCCGGACGAGATCTATAATCTCGCTGCACAGAGCCACGTTCAAGTCTCCTTCGAGACGCCGGAATATACGGCAAACGCCGATGGAACCGGCACGTTGCGGCTGCTTGAAGCAATTCGCCTCCTCGGGCTGACCAAGAAGACCCGCTTCTATCAAGCGTCCACCTCGGAGCTCTACGGCAAAGTCCAGGAAGTCCCGCAGAGCGAAACGACGCCTTTCTACCCTCGGTCCCCTTACGCCGCAGCCAAGCTCTACGCCTATTGGATCGTGGTCAATTATCGCGAGGCATATGGCATGCACGCCTCGAACGGCATTCTGTTCAATCATGAAAGCCCGATCCGCGGCGAAACATTCGTGACGCGTAAAATCACCCGGGCGGCGGCTGCGATCCATCTCGGACTGCAGGAAAGGCTCTATCTCGGCAATCTGGATGCCAAGCGCGATTGGGGACATGCACGGGAATATGTCCGCGGCATGTGGCTGATGCTGCAACAGGACGAACCGGAGGACTATGTCCTTGCGACCGGCGAAACGCACTCGGTTCGTTCCTTTGTCGATAAGGCCTTTGCCAAGGTGGGCATGCCGATTGATTGGCGTGGGAACGGGGTTGAGGAAAAGGGATACGACAAGGCATCCGGTCGGTGTGTGGTGGAGATCGATCCAGCGTATTTCCGTCCGACTGAAGTCGATCTGCTGATCGGCGATCCGACGAAGGCGCACACCAAGCTTGGCTGGAAACATGAGACCAGCCTTGACCAGCTGGTTGCCGAGATGGTGCGCGAGGATCTGAAACTCATGGCACGAAATGTTCCGTCGGCAGGTGTCACCAAAGGTTTTGCCCATGTCTGAGGTGATCTACAGCCTTGCCGGAAAAAGGGTCTATGTCGCGGGCCACCGCGGCATGGTGGGCTCTGCGATCGTGCGGCGTCTCGCTGCCGAGGGCTGCGAGATTTTGACGGCCACCCGCGCCGAGGTCGATCTCAGACGGCAGGAGCAGGTGGAGGCCTGGATGAGCAGGAATCATCCCGACGCCGTCTTCCTGGCTGCTGCGAGGGTCGGCGGTATTCTCGCCAACGATACCTATCCGGCCGACTTCCTTTACGACAACTTGATTCTCCAAGCGAACGTCATCCATGCAGCCCATAGGGCTGACGTCGAAAAACTGATGTTTCTGGGCTCGTCCTGCATCTATCCGAAATTCGCCGATCAGCCGATCGTTGAGGACGCCCTGCTGACCGGATCGCTTGAGCCGACGAACGAATGGTATGCGATCGCCAAAATTGGCGGATTGAAGCTCTGCCAGGCCTATCGCAAACAACACGGCAGGGATTTCATCTCGGTCATGCCGACCAATCTTTATGGCCCGGAGGATAATTTTGACCTCGGGTCGAGCCATGTCGTGCCGGCGCTCATACGCAAGGCGCATGAGGCCAAGATCAACCGGCAGCAAGAGATATGCATCTGGGGTAGCGGCACGCCACGGCGCGAATTCCTGCATGTCGACGATTGCGCTGACGCCTGCGTCCATCTCATGAAGACCTATTCCGCCGACAGTCATGTGAACGTCGGTTCCGGCGAAGACATGACCATCCTCGAATTGGCATGCCTCGTTTCCAGGGTCGTTGGTTTCGAAGGCAAGATCACGCACGACCTCACCAAGCCGGATGGCACGCCACGGAAACTCTTGAGCGTCGACAGACTTCGTGCTCTCGGCTGGTCTCCGAAGGTCGGTCTGAAGGAGGGCATCGCAGACGCCTACCGTTCCTTCCTCGATGGGCGTTATCTCGAACGCAGCAACAGGGCTATGTCAGGCGAGCTGATCGGTCAAAGCGACATCGGTTTTGAGAGAGCCAAGACCCCGGCGCTGCACGCGCCCACGCTCTCTCCAGTCGCACAACATCCCTAGCGCGCAGCGAATTTGCGCGAGGGATAATGAAGATATTGTCTCGGGGGGCGCATTTGCTGGGACCAGTAGAAATCAGGATCGCAGCGCTCATTTTCGTCATAGCCGTGTGGGCGATCATTATCGGTACGGCAATGAATTTCTTCGCGGTCGAGATGCCGATATCGCTTGTCACGCTATTACGCAGATAGTCAGGGCTTCGGTTTCTCCTCGCCGATCTTTGGCCTGCTTTGCCGGATGCGGTCCGCAAAAACCCCGCCGAAGCGGGGTTTTGCTGATGAGGCCGATCAGTTGTTATGGGCTGCACAGGCCTCGTCCATCGGCGTGGCGTTGCTGGTGCCGCCCTGGGTCTGGAGGTTGGCGGAATTGTTGACCGGATTGGGGCACTTGGTCTTGTCCATCTTCATCGTGCCGCCGGTGGTGGAGCCTGTCGTGGTGGTATCCGTCGCCATCGGCTTTTTGGCTTTCATGTCGCCGCTCGCGCCACCGCCCTGATCGGCCTGGTTCTTGTCGATCGTGGCGCCGGCAGGCGCCGGGTTGGACTGGGCGAAAGCCGAGGTGGCCATGCCGAGGGCAAAAAGCGAAGCTGCTACGAGTTTCATACGCATCTGATGTCCTCCTTGGGGATCTTTGCGTGCTTGACCCATCCACAACCTCGCCGGCAGAGCATTGTTCCGCTGCCGCCGACAAATGCGCTCTCGCGCTCGAAAGTGCGGCTTACTTCGCGTAGAGCGCGCGCGAGCGCTCGAGATGCTTGAGGAGCGCCATCTCGGAGCCGTCGACGTCGTTGGCTTCGAGGCGATCGACGATTTCGTCGTGTTCGGCGAGCGTGAACTTTTCCTTGCCGGTCCAGATCAGCATCTCGGTATGATATTCCTTCAGCCAGGCAAGCATGGCCTCGCTGACGGCGACGTAGATCGGATTGCCCGAGATCTGGGCGATGCGGGTGTGGAATTCCATATCCGCATCGATGAACTCTTCGGCCCGTCCGAGCGACATGCGCTGGCGCTCGATGATATCCCTGAGGTCGCCGATATCGTTTGCCGAGGCGCGCTGCGCAGCCTCGCGGGCCATGCCGCGCTCGAAGAAGATGCGGGCGCTCTTCAGATGCTCCAGCGAATCCGCCGATTGCGACAGCATGATCTTGGCGGTGAGATCGACCTGGCGGAAGATCGACTTTGCCGTCAGCCTCAAAACCTTCGCCCGCTCGCCGTGCGAAATGCTGACGAGACCCTTGTTGGCAAGCGACTGCATAGCCTCGCGGATCGCGGGCCGGCCGACGCCGAAACGTTCCATCAGCACCCGCTCGGAGGGCATTTCATCGCCGGGCTGAAGCTCGCCCGAGGTGATCATTCGCTCAAGTCGATCAAACACTTCGTCGGATAGTTTGCGGCGGACGATTTGTTCGAGGGGCTGGGTCATAACATCTCGCTGGCTCAAAATGTCTCCTCCTAACAGTTTTCCGGACCAAGGACAAAGCTTGCGGCCGAAAATTTGCGCGCCCGAAGATTCCGCTTTTCAATAGTTGGAATACTCATTATACCAGATCACAAGTTGACGCCATGACAATCTGCGTGGCGAGAGGAGCAACCGTCCGTTCATGATGATTACCCTGACCTACCGCATCGAAACGCCCGGCAGCGTCGAGGCGATGGCGGACAAGATCGCAAGCGACCAGTCGACCGGAACCTTCGTGCCGGTTCCCGGCGAAACCGAAGAGCTGAAGTCGCGCGTCGCCGCCCGCGTGCTGGCGATCCGCCGGCTCGAGGATGGACGCCATCCGACCTGGCCCGAGGCCGCTCCCGGCACGCGGCTTCACCGCGCCGATGTCGACATCGCCTTTCCGCTGGAGGCGATCGGCACCGACCTCTCGGCCTTGATGACCATCGCGATCGGCGGCGTCTATTCGATCAAGGGCATGACCGGCATCCGCATCGTCGACATGAAGCTGCCCGACGCCTTCAAGAGCGCCCATCCCGGGCCGCAGTTCGGCATATCAGGAAGCCGGCGGCTGACCGGCGTCGAAGGCCGGCCGATCATCGGAACGATCGTCAAGCCGGCGCTTGGGCTGAGGCCGCACGAGACGGCCGAGCTCGTCGGCGAGCTGATCGCATCGGGCGTCGACTTCATCAAGGACGACGAGAAGCTGATGAGCCCGCCCTATTCGCCGCTCAAGGAGCGTGTCGCAGCGATCATGCCGCGCATTCTCGATCACGAGCAGAAGGCCGGCAAGAAGGTGATGTATGCCTTCGGCATCTCGCATGCCGACCCGGACGAGATGATGCGCAACCACGACATCGTCGCGGCGGCCGGCGGCAACTGCGCCGTCGTCAACATCAACTCGATCGGCTTCGGCGGCATGAGCTTCCTGCGCAAGCGCTCCTGCCTGGTGCTGCACGCGCATCGCAACGGCTGGGACGTGCTGACGCGCGATCCGGGCGCCGGCATGGACTTCAAGGTCTACCAGCAATTCTGGCGGCTGCTCGGCGTCGACCAGTTCCAGATCAACGGCATCAAGGTGAAATATTGGGAGCCGGACGACAGCTTCGTCTCGTCCTTCAGGGCCGTGAGCGCGCCGCTGTTCGACGCCGCCGATCGCCCGCTTCCGGTCGCCGGCTCCGGCCAGTGGGGCGGGCAGGCGCCGGAGACCTATCGGCGCACCGGCCAGACCGTCGATCTCCTCTATCTCTGCGGCGGCGGCATCGTCAGCCATCCCGGCGGACCGGCGGCCGGCGTTCGGGCCGTGCAGCAGGCCTGGCAGGCTGCGGTCGCCGACATTCCGCTTGAGGTCTACGCCAGGGAGCACCCGGAATTGGCCGCCTCGATTGTAAAATTCAGCGACGGCAAGGGCGCGTGACCGATATGGACGGACGTCTCGTCAGCTATTACGGCGATGATTTTACCGGCTCGACCGACGTCATGGAGGCGCTCGCCGCGAGCGGTGTCGAGACCGTGCTCTTCCTCGACCTTCCCACGCCGGAATTCTTCGCCCGCTTCAAACAGTGCCGCGCGATCGGCCTGGCGGGAACGAGCCGCAGCGAAACGCCGGCGTGGATGGAGGAACACCTTGCGCCGGCCTTCGACTGGCTGCGTTCGCTCGGTGCTTCGATCTGCCATTACAAGGTCTGCTCGACCTTCGATTCCAGCCCGGGGATCGGCAATATCGGCAAGGCGATCGAAATCGGCCGCAGGCGTTTCGGGCAATCCATCGTGCCGGTTATCGTCGGCGCGCCGCAATTGAAGCGCTATACGGCCTTCGGCAATCTCTTCGCCGCCTATCAGGGCCGCATCTTCCGAATCGACCGCCACCCCGTCATGAGCCGCCATCCCGTCACGCCAATGGACGAGGCGGATCTTGCGCTCCACCTGTCGAAGCAGACCTCCCTTCCCGTCCGGCTCGCCGATCTCGTCGCAATCACCGCGTCGGACGCCGACCAACGGATCGACCAACTGACATCGAATAGCGAGGGGATATTGCTCCTCGATGTCGACTCCGAGGCAACGCAGGCGGCGGCCGGCCGGCAGCTGCTGCGGGTCACCGGCCGTTCGGGGGGTTTCGTCGCCGGCTCCTCAGGTGTCGAGTATGCCCTGCTCAGCGCCTGGCGGCAGGCCGGCCTGATCGGTGAGATCGGGGCCGAATTTCCCGATATCGGCCCGGTCGATCGCCTCGCCGTCGTCTCCGGCAGCGTCTCGCCGACGACCGAGCGGCAGATCCGCACGGCTGCCGAGAACGGTTTCGAGAGCATTGCGCTCGATCCGCTCGAACTGGTTTCCAATGGGGAAGCCGCCGTGGAGGCGGCCGTGCAGGCGGGTATCGGCAAGCTGAAAGAAGGCAGGAGCGTCATCCTCTATACGGCGCTCGGCCCATCCGCGGACCGTGGCGCCGATATCGACCGGCTGCCGGGCGCCCGTCACCGGCTCGGCAGTAGCCTCGGCACGATCCTGCGCCGTCTTATCGAAGCGGAAGGGCTGTCGCGCGCCGTTGTGGCCGGCGGCGACACGTCGAGCCATGCGCTCCGGCAATTGAAGATCGACGCGCTGACGACGCTTCTGCCGCTGCCCCAGACGCCGGGGTCGCCGCTATGCCTCGCCCATGGCGATTACCCGCCGACCAACGGCCTGCAGATCGCGCTGAAAGGCGGCCAGGTCGGAACGGACGGCTATTTCGCGCAGATCCGTGACGGAAGGAAGAACTGATGGTCGTCTGGGTAGGCACCAGCTTTAAGATGAACAAGACGGTGGAGGAAGCGCTGGCTTTCGCGCACCGCCTCGCAGCGACGGACGCGGAACGCGACACCCGCGTGCAGCGCTTCGTCATTCCGGCCTTTACCGCGGTGCGCGAGGTCAAGCGTCTGCTGGCCGAGACCTCGGTGAAGGTCGGCGCCCAGAACATGCACTGGGAGGACGCCGGCGCCTGGACCGGCGAGATTTCTCCTCTGATGCTGAAAGACTGCCAGCTCGACATCGTCGAGCTCGGCCATTCCGAGCGCCGCGAGCATTTCGGCGAGACCGACGAGACCGTCGGCCTCAAGGTTTCCGCCGCGATCCGCCATGGCTTGACGCCGCTGATCTGCATCGGCGAGACCTTGCAGGAGCGCCAGGATGGCCGGGCCGATGCTGTTTTGCGGCGCCAGGTCGAGGCCGCCTTGCGAGGCGTCGACACCGAGGCCGACAAGGCTCCGATCCTGCTTGCCTATGAGCCTGTCTGGGCGATTGGCGCCAAGGGCATACCGGCGACCGCCGACTACGCGTCGGAGCGGCACGGCAAGATCGCCGAGGTGGCGAAATCCATTCTTGGTCGTGCGGTGCCGGTTCTCTACGGCGGCAGCGTCAATCCGGAAAATTGCGAGGAACTGATCACCGAGGCGCATATCGACGGCCTGTTCATCGGCCGCTCCGCCTGGGGCGTCGACGGTTACCTCGACATTCTTCGCCGCGTCAGCGCGGCGATCGAAAGGTGATTTCCATGCCTGCGGGCGATGAAAGGAAACTGCTATGAAGATTGCAATTGGCGCCGACAGCGCCGGCAAACCGCTTCTCGATGTCATTGCCGCCCATCTCGCCGGCAAGGCGGATCTCGAAGTTCACGATCTCAGCCAGTCCGGCTTCTACGCCGATCTCTCCCAGCGCCTGGCGCAGACGATCGTCGACGGCGAACATCAGCGCGGCATCCTATTTTGCGGCACCGGCATCGGTGTGTGCATTTCCGCAAACAAGGTGCCTGGTATTCGCGCCGCCCTCACCCACGACACCTATTCGGCGGAACGCGCGGCGAAATCGAACAATGCCCAGATCATCACGATGGGCGCGCGCGTCATCGGCCCGGAACTGGCGAAATCGATCGTCGACGCCTGGCTTGCCTCCGAATTCGATCCCGACGGCCCCTCGGCCGGCAACGTGCAGGCGATCGACCGGCTCGATGCGGAAAAACAGGGGCACTGAACCAATAAGTGATGATATGGTGATTGACTCATCATACCAGTATATGATCCTATCCAGAACTGAACAGGTTGAGGAAAACATGACCAAGATTGCTCTCTTCGGCGCCGGCGGCAAAATGGGATACCGGCTTGCCAAAAATCTCAAAGGCTCGCGCTTCCAAGTGCGCCATGTCGAGGTGAGCGACGCCGGCAAGGCGCGCCTGAAGAACGATCTCGGCCTCGATTGCACGCCGGTCGATGCCGCCCTCGACGGCGCCGACGTGGTCATCCTCGCCGTGCCGGATACGGCGATCGGCAAGGTCGCGGCCGGTATCGTCGACAAGCTCGCACCCGGCACCATGGTGGTGGCGCTCGATGCCGCGGCACCCTTTGCCGGCCACCTACCGAAGCGTGACGACCTCACCTATTTCGTCACCCACCCCTGCCACCCGCCGATCTTTAACGATGAGACGGATATGCAGGCCAAGAAGGACCATTTCGGCGGCCTGTTCGCCAAGCAGCATATCGTCTCGGCACTGATGCAGGGGCCTGACAGCGGCTACGCGCTCGGCGAGGAAATCGCCAAAATCATCTGGGCCCCGGTCATGCGCTCGCACCGGGTCACGGTCGACCAGCTCGCTATGCTCGAACCGGGCTTGTCGGAAACCGTCTGCGCATCGCTGCTCGTCGTCATGCGGCAGGCCATGGACGAATGCGTGGCTCGCGGCGTGCCGGAACAGGCCGCCCGCGACTTCCTGCTCGGCCATATGAACGTGCTCGGCGCGGTCATCTTCAAGGAAGTCGACGGCGTGTTCTCGGATGCCTGCAACAAGGCGATCGAGTTCGGCATCCCGGCGCTGATGCGCGACGACTGGAAAAAAGTATTCGAACCGCAGGAGATCGCCGAAAGCATCCGGCGCATCACCTGAACCGGCTTGGGGAGGCAAGCCCTCCCCCTCAACTGCCCCGGGGAGACGGGGTCTAGCCGCCCCAGGGAGACGGGGCTTCATTCACAACAGGGAGGAAAATATGAAACTGACGCGCAGACTGACACTTGCAGCTTTTGCCGGCGCACTGGCGCTCGGAACGGCTCTTCCGGCCTTTTCGGCCGATCTCATCGCGATCATCACACCGGCGCATGACAATCCCTTCTTCAAGGCCGAAGCCGTCGGCGCCGAAGCCAAGGCGAAAGAGCTTGGCTACGAAACGCTGCTCATGACGCATGACGACGACGCCAACAAGCAGTCCGAAATGATCGATACGGCAATCGGACGCGGCGCCAAGGCGATCATACTCGACAATGCCGGAGCCGACGCCTCCGTCGCGGCCGTCAAGAAGGCAAAGGATGCAGGCATTCCCTCCTTCCTGATCGACCGCGAAATCAACGCCACCGGCGTTGCCGTCGCCCAGATCGTCTCGAACAACTATCAGGGCGCTCAGCTCGGCGCGCAGGAATTCGTCAAGCTGATGGGCGAGAAGGGCAATTACGTCGAGCTTGTCGGCAAAGAGTCCGACACCAATGCCGGCATCCGCTCGCAAGGCTATCATGATGTCATCGACGACTATCCGGAGCTGAAGTCGGTCGCCAAGCAGTCGGCCAACTGGAGCCAGACGGAAGCCTATTCGAAGATGGAAACCATCCTCCAGGCAAATCCCGACATCAAGGGTGTCATTTCAGGCAATGACACCATGGCCATGGGCGCCATCGCAGCGCTGCAGGCGGCCGGCCGCAAGGACGTGATCGTCGTCGGCTTCGACGGTTCCAACGACGTGCGCGACTCCATCAAGTCGGGCGGCATCAAGGCAACGGTCCTGCAGCCCGCCTATGCGCAGGCTCAGTTGGCGGTGGAACAGGCAGACGCCTACATCAAGAACAAGACGACGCCAAAGGAAGAGAAGCAGTTGATGGATTGCGTTCTCATCAATGCCGACAATGCCGGCAAGCTCGAAACCTTCGCCCTGACAAACTGATCACCCGCGAATTGCGGAGGGCGCAGCGCTGCGCCCTCCGCAATGCATTTTGCAAGACGTCGAGGTTTAAAGCATGTTGAGAATGAAGGGCGCCCTGCTCGCTGCCGTCGTGGCGGCCGCCTTGCCCGGTTGCAAGATCATCAAGACGCCGACGGCTGAGGAAAAGGCGGCGGCAGCGGCCAAGACTGCCTTCGATCCGAATGCAAAGGTCGGGGCGATCTGGCAGTCCGAGGCAGTGCCCTATTTCGAAAAGCGCGCCGGCGACCTCAAGGACGTCATGCAACTGGCCACCTCCAGCCCCGACGCCGCAGGCGAGAAATACGGCAATCCCCGCAAGCAGAGCAGCTCGCCATGGACCTATGCGGTGAAGATCACCGGCAAGGTTGTCGCGGCCGATACGGCCTCGCGCGCGGCAACACTCGATGTCGACGCCGATGGCGACGGCAAGGCCGACGCCAAGGTGCAGATCGGGCCGGCGCTGCGCGGCACGGCGCTGCGCGACACGTTGGAGTTCGTCAATTTCAACGAATTCAAGAACCAGATCGAGTGGGCACAGTTCGGCAAGGCCTTCAACGAAAAGGCCAATACGGCCTTTCTGTCAGCCGTCCCGCGTGAGGGCCTCGCCGGCAAGCCGGTGACCGCAGTCGGCGCCTTTCCGCTGCCGAAGAGCGGCGAGCTGCCGCTCATAACGCCTTCGGAACTGAAGGTCGGCCCATGACCACAGGAGAGCCACAGAAGGACGACATCATCCTGCGCCTCGACGACGTGTCGAAGGTCTATTCTGGCATCGTCGCCGTCAAGCGCGCCAATCTCGAGCTTCGCCGCGGTGCAGTGAACGTCCTTGTCGGCGAAAACGGTGCAGGCAAGTCGACGCTGATGAAGATCATCGCCGGTGTCGAGCGTCCGACGCTCGGCCGCATCATCCTCGATGGCAAGCCGGTATCCTTCGACAGCCCTGCCGATGCGCAGGCGCACGGCATCGGCATGATCTTCCAGGAGCTCAATCTCTTCGCCAACATGTCGGTCGCCGAGAATATCTTCGCCAGGCGTGAGATAACCCGCGGCATCCTCGGCATCGATCACAAGGCGCAGGTCGAGAAGGCCAATGATTTTCTGCGGCGGCTCGATGCCGGGATCGAAGCGGACGCGATGGTCGAGGATCTGCCGATCGGCCAGCAGCAGCTCGTCGAAATCGCCAAGGCGATGTCGCTCGATGCCCGCATCCTGATCATGGACGAGCCGACATCGGCGCTTTCGGCCGCCGAAGTCGACATCCTGTTCAAGGTGATCGGCGAGCTGAAAGCCCAGGGGGTCGCGATTGTCTATATCTCGCACCGGCTGGAAGAGCTGATGCGGATCGGCGACACCATCACCGTGCTGCGCGACGGCCAGGTCACAGGCCAGGCGATGGTGCGCGACATCGATACGCGCTGGATCGTGCGCTCGATGATCGGTTCGGACGCCAAGGATTTTGCCAAATCCGTCACCCATGCCATCGGCGAGGAGGTCTTCCGCGCCGAAAACATCAGCCTTCCGAGACCAACGGGCGGGCTTGCGGTCAACGATGTCTCCCTCTCGGTCAGGGCAGGCGAGATCCTCGGCATTTACGGCCTCATGGGCGCCGGGCGCAGCGAATTCTTCGAATGCGTGATCGGCCGCCATACGCACTCGACCGGCAGGGTCTTCATCGACGGCAAGGAAGTGCGCGCCCGAGACACCCCGCGGCGCATCCGCCGCGGCCTTGCCCTCATTCCGGAGGATCGGCAGCGGGAAGGCCTGGTTCAGGCACTTTCCATCGCCTCCAACCTGACGCTGGCAAGCCTTTCCCGTTTCACCCGGCTCTTCCATATCGACAGCGGCGCCGAAAAAAACGCCATTCGCGAGGCGATCCGCGATCTGTCGATCAAGGCTGCGAATCCGGATTTCGAGGTCACCTCGATGTCCGGCGGCAATCAGCAGAAAGTGGTTATCGGTAAGGCGCTGATGACCAATCCGAAAGTGCTGCTGATGGACGAACCGAGCCGCGGCATCGATGTCGGCGCCAAGGCCGACGTCTTCCGCACCATGCGCCGATTGGCGGCAAACGGGCTCGCAATATTATTTTCGACCTCCGACCTCGAGGAGGTCATGGCGCTTTCCGATCGCATCGCGGTCTTGAGCAACGGCCAGCTCGTCGCCGTCTTCGACCGGAACGAGGCGACGGAAGAAGCGATCATCGCGGCTTCGGCTAGGGGACACGGACATCAAGGGAAACTCGCGTCATGATGGCGGCTACATCTACCACTCTTGCGCCGAAAGGCGCCAACGGCTCGGTGCTTCTGACGCTGATGAAGCTCAGGACCTTCATCGCGCTTTTCGCCGTCATCATCTTCTTTGCGATCTTCGCGCCGAATTTTACCTCGACGGCGAACATGATCCTGATGTCGAAGCATGTGGCGCTGAACGCTTTCCTGGCGATGGGCATGACCTTCGTCATCATCACCGGCGGCATCGACCTCTCGGTCGGCTCGATCGTCGGGCTCTGCGGCATGGTCGCCGGCGGGTTGATCCTTTACGGCATCGAGCTGCCGATCGGCTATACCATCTATTTCAACCTCTTCGAGATCGTGCTGATCACGCTGTCAATCGGCCTTATCATCGGCCTGATCAACGGCCTCTTGATTACCAAGCTCAACGTCGCGCCCTTCATCGCCACGCTCGGCACGCTCTATGTCGCCCGCGGCCTGGCTTTGCTGTCGTCTGATGGTCAGACCTTTCCGAACCTCGTCGGCCGGCCGGAATATGCCACGACCGGCTTCGATTTCTTCGGCGCCGGACGCATCCTTGGCCTGCCGGTGTCGATCTGGATCCTGATCGTGCTGGCGCTCGCGGCCGCCTATGTCGCCCGCTCGACGCCGATCGGCCGGCATATCTTTGCCGTCGGCGGCAATGAGCGGGCAGCGCGCATGTCGGGCATCCGCGTCGATGTCGTGAAGATCTTCGTCTACATGTTCTCTGGACTTTGCGCGGCGATCGTCGGCGTCGTCATCTCCTCTGAACTGATGGCCGCCCATCCGGCGACCGGCGAAAGCTTCGAACTGAATGCGATTGCCGCAGCCGTACTCGGCGGTACTTCGATGTCGGGCGGCCGCGGCACGATCGGCGGCACGATCATCGGCGCCTTCGTCATCGGTATCCTCTCCGACGGGCTTGTCATGATGGGCGTCTCCTCCTTCTGGCAGATGGTCATCAAGGGCCTCGTCATCATCATTGCCGTGGTCGTCGACCAGGCGCAACGCCGCCTGCAGCAGCGCGTGACCCTCATGCAGATGGCAAAGGCAGGTTGACATGACCGAATTGAAAGGTGCCCTGATCGGCTGCGGCTTCTTTGCGATCAACCAGATGCACGCCTGGAACGATGTTGACGGCGCAAGGATCGTTGCGATCTGCGATCGCGATCCGGAGCGGCTGAAGGTGGTCGGCGACCAGTTCGGCATCGAGCGCCGCTACAGCGATGCCGAGGCGATGTTTGCCGATGGCGGCTTCGATTTCGTCGATATCGCCACCACAGTTCAGAGCCACCGCGCCTTGGTGGAAATGGCCGCCCGCAACAGGGTGCCGGCCATCTGTCAGAAACCCTTCGCCAAGACGCTGTCGGATGCAAAGGCGATGGTCGAGGCCTGCCGCAAGGCGGGCGTCGCCCTGATGGTGCACGAGAATTTTCGCTGGCAGACGCCGATCCAGGCGGTCCGCAAGGCGCTCGATGCCGGCGCGATAGGCACGCCGTTCTGGGGCCGCTTCTCCTTCCGCTCGGGCTACGACGTCTTTTCCGGCCAGCCCTATCTCGCCGAGGGCGAACGCTTCATCATCGAAGATCTCGGCATTCATACGCTCGATGTCGCCCGCTACATCCTTGGCGACGTCGGCTCGCTCACGGCCCGCATCAGGCGGGTCAATCCCAAGATCAAGGGCGAGGATGTCGCGACCATCCTGCTCGATCATCAAAGCGGCGCCACATCGGTCGTCGACGTCAGCTACGCCACCAAGCTCTCGAAAGAGCCGTTCCCCGAGACGCTGATCGAGCTCGACGGCGCCGAGGGCACGATCCGCCTGACCCAGGGCTACCGCCTTGAGATCGCCAACGACAAGGGCACCACCACAATGGATGTCTCTCCGACCCTGCTGTCCTGGGCCTCGCGGCCCTGGCACAACATCCAGGAGAGCGTCTATGCGATCCAGCAGCATTGGGTCGATCAAATCAAGCGCGGCGCTGTACATTCGACCTCGGGGGCCGACAATCTGAAGACCTTCGCCCTGGTCGAGGCCGCCTATGACAGTGCTGCCAGGGGACAGACGATCGACGTCGGAGCGATGCTGCGATGACCGCCGATGTCTTCCTGCTTTACGGCACCCGCGCCCAGGAAAGGCCGCCGGTTCGTCTGACGGCCGGAAAGCTGACCGCCGATCTCGCCGACGGCAATCTCCGCTCCATCCACTACGACGGCATCGAGGTGCTGCGGGCGATTTCCTACCTCGTTCGCGATCGGGACTGGGGCACTTACAGCCCTGAAATTGCGGATCTCAGGATCGAGCAGGGCGATGACCGTTTCGACGTCGCTTACCTCGCGCGTTGTGCGGGACCCGGCGAGACCAAGCTCGTCATCGACGTCCGCATCAAGGGAGTTCAGGACCGGCTCGACTTCGAAGCCGAAGCCGTCACCGTGACCGGCTTCGAGACCAATCGCTGCGGCTTCTGCATCCTGCATCCGATCGTCGGCGTCGCCGGTTCACCGGCAACGGTCGAACATGTCGACGGCCGGATCGTGGCGACACGCTTTCCCGATGTCATCGAGCCCTGGCAGCCGTTCAAGGATATGCGCGCCATTTCCCATGAGGTCGTGCCTGATGTTACGGCGGAATGCCGGATGGAGGGCGACACTTTTGAGATGGAAGATCAAAGGAACTGGTCTGATGCCTCCTACAAGACCTATGTCAGGCCGCTCGCCCTTCCCTGGCCCTACCGGATCTCTGCCAGCCAACCTGTCCGGCAAAAGACGTCGCTTGTTATCAGAGACACCAGGCATTCCGCACGGCGCTCGGCGCCTGTGGCGTCGGGCGGCGCGATAAAACTCGAGCTTGGAGAGCGGACCGGCACCATGCCCGATATCGGCATGATCGTGACGCCCGAGGAGGCCGATGCGACGCTCTCGGCAAAGTCCGTCCTCTCGGAGATCGCGCCTCGGGAACTTCTCTTTCATTTCGATCCGGATGCCGGGCACGATGCCGAAGCGCTGAAGAATTTTGCCGCAATCGCCGCCGTCCATCGCGGCCGCTCGACGCTGGAGATCGCGCTTGCCTGCAAGTCGTCGCCGGCAAGCGAGGCGGCCGAGATTGCCCGGCAGATGCAGCTTGCGGCATTCAAGCCGGATGCAATCCTGATTTCGCCTTCCGTCGACCGGCAATCGACGCCGCCCGGCAGCCAATGGCCGGACTGCCCTCCCCTCGAGGAAGTCTATGCCGCAGCCCGCGCCGCCTTCCCCGGCATGCGCATCGGCGGCGGCATGCTCAGCTATTTCACCGAGCTCAACCGCAAGCGCGTGCCGGCTGGCGAGATCGACTTCGTCAGCCATTGCACCAATCCGATCGTGCATGCGGCCGACGATCTCAGCGTCATGCAGACATTGGAGGCGCTGCCCTTCATCACCCGCTCCGTTCGCGCCATTTACGGCGACAAGCCCTACCGCATCGGCCCGTCAACGATCCCGATGCGGCAGAACCCCTATGGCAGCCGCACGATGGACAATTCCTCGGGTGCACGCATTCCCATGGCCAATCGCGATCCGCGCCACAATGGCCGCTTCGCCGGGGCCTTTGCGCTCGGCTACGCCATCCGCGTGCTGGATGCCGGGCTCGAATGCCTGACGCTGTCGGCTTTGACAGGTCCGTTCGGTCTGATCGCCGGCCCTGACGAGCCGACCGAGCAAGGCGGGCGGCGGCCGCTGTTCAACACCGCGCGGATCTTGTCCACCCTGGCGGGCGCATCCTGGCAGGAATGCATCTCTTCCTCGCCTTCCGAGATTCTGTCCTTCGTTGCGCGGGATGCCGCAGGCGCCAAGCTCCACATCGTCAATCTGACAAGCGGGGAACGAAGCGTCGATTACCGCGCATCGGGGAAGGAATTGCTGCTCGCACCATTCGCCACCGCGGCCTTGCCGCTGCCGGATTGACCTTCGACACGCCAGCCGCATCTATGCAGTCGGAGTTCGTTCTGGGAGGATCGGCGTGAAGACGAAGAAGCTTATCAATGCAGGTGCAGATGCCGTTGACGAGATGCTGCTGGGCATTCTCGCGGCGCATCCCGAGCACCTCTATGCGGTGGACGATATGCCGCGCGCAATCATCGCCCGAAACGGGCCGCGCAAGGGTAAGGTCGGGCTGGTGATCGGCGGCGGCTCCGGCCACGAGCCGACCTTTCTCGGCTATGTCGGCAAGGGGCTCGCCGATGCCGCCGCGATCGGCAATGTCTTCGCCTCGCCGCCGCCCGATCCGATCATCGCCTGCGCGATGGCGGTCGATGGCGGCGCCGGCGTGCTGTTCATGTATGGAAACTACGCCGGCGACGTGATGAATTTCGACATGGCGGCCGAAATGCTGGCGCTCGACGAGATCGAGGTGCGCACCGTGCTGACCACCGACGACGTGGCGTCCGCTCCGGCCGACCAGAGGGAGAAGCGGCGCGGCGTGGCGGGCAATGTCTTCATCTTCAAGGCGGCCGGTGCGGCCTGCGATCTTCACTACTCCTTCGACGAGGTCGAGCGCGCCGCTCGCCATGCCAATGCGCGAACCTATACGATGGGTGTCGCGCTCTCGCCCTGTTCGCTGCCGCAGACCCTGAAACCGAACTTCCTGATCGGCGACGGCGAGATGGAGATCGGCATGGGCATTCATGGCGAGCCCGGCATGGCCAGCGAGCCGCTGAAGCCGGCCGACGCGGTGACCGACGAGCTGATGGACAGGATTCTACGGGAGATGAAGGCAGGCCGCGGCGATCGCGTCGCCGTGCTCGTCAACTCGCTTGGCTCGACGCCGATGATGGAGCTCTACATCATGATGCGGCGGGTCAAGGCGCGGCTCGACGAGGCCGGGCTCGTCATCCATACCTCGCTCGTCGGCAACTACTGCACCTCGCTCGAAATGGCGGGCGCCTCGGTCACGCTCATGCATCTCGACGCCGAGCTGCAGCGGCTGATCGACCATCCCTGCGACTGCGCCATGTTCAGGAGGTGATCGATGGTGATCACGACCGAAGATCTGCAGCGCCTGTTTGCCCTGATCGCCGGGGATATCGCGGTGCAGCGCGACCATCTTTGCGAACTCGACGGCGCCATCGGCGACGGCGATCACGGCCTTGCCATGGATGCGGGCTGTGAGGCGGCGGCAAAGGCGGTCGCCGCGCTCGACCCGGCGCAAGCCGCGCCGACAGCCGCCTTCAATGCGGCGGCAAAAGCATTCCTCAATGCGGTCGGCGCATCCTCCGGCCCGCTCTATGCCACGGCCCTCATGCGCGCCGGAGCCGCCGTCAAGGACAGGCCCGAACTCAGCGAAGACGACTTCGTCCGCGCTTTCGCCGCGATGGCGCAGGGCATTCAGGAGCGCGGCAAGGCCGAGCCCGGCGAAAAGACCATGGTCGACGCCTGGCGTCCTGCAGCCGATGCGGCGCTCCATGCCTGGGCGGAGGGAATGGCCCTTCCCCAATGCTTCGACAGGGCGCAGCGGGCAGCGCGCGACGGCTGCGAAGCGACCAGGGATATGGTCGCCGCCAAGGGGCGGGCGTCGCGGCTGGGAGAGCGGGTGATCGGGCACATCGATCCGGGCGCCGCATCGGCTGCTATCATCATCGCTGCAATTACCAAATTCGTCCAGCATGATGGTTAGCTCATCATACCAGTTGACATGTGAATGACTATCTGCGAGAAGGAGCCCGGCTTTACAAGAGGACGGTAATGCTGACCCTTTCCGCGAAATTGAAGACAGCGAGCATCGTTGCGATCGCCATGGCGTCTTTCGCCGCGACGCCGGTTCTTGCCGAGGACATCACGCTCTGGACCCTCAACTTCGACAACAATGCCGCCAATACGGCCCTGAAGAAGGTGGCGACAGACTTCGAAGCGGCAAATCCCGGAACCCATGTCGAGATCGTTCAGCGTGCCGTCGATGAGCACAAGACCGCGCTGCGCGTCGCGGCCGGCTCCGACAAGGGGCCTGACACTTATTTCAGCTGGGCGGGCCTCGGCCTCGGCGGCGAATATGTGAAGGCCGGCCTGTCGCTGCCGCTCGACAAGTATTACACCGAATATAAGTGGAACGACGAATTGCTGCCCTCGGCTGCGGCTTTCGCCGACCTCTATCCCGGCGGCAAGCATGGCGTTCCCTTCACCTTCAAGGGCGAGGCCGTCTATTACAACAAGAAGCTTTTCGAGCAGGCCGGCATCAAGGACGAGCCGAAGACCTACGAGGAACTCCTTGCCGCGGCCGACAAGCTGAAGGCCGCCGGTATTCCCGCCTTCACCTTCGGCGGCACGGTCAACTGGCACGTCATGCGCCTGATGGACGTCATCCTCGAAACCAAGTGCGGCGCCGAAAAGCATGATGCATTGAAGGCGATGACGCTCGACTGGACCAAGGAACCCTGCGCGACGGACGCCTTCGCCGAATTTGCCAAGTGGACGAAGGACTACACGCTGCAGCCCTTCATGGGCATCGACAACAAACAGTCCTACAGCCTGTTCACCGCCGGCCGCGCGGCGATGATGCTCGAAGGCGACTGGCTGGTCAGCCAGCTCAACGGCTCCGGCGCCAATCTCGACGATTACGGCATCTTCCCCTTCCCCACCAATACCGAGCGTCTCTATGGCTTCGCCGAGTACAATTACATCAGCACCAAGAGCAAGAATCCTGACATAGCCGCGAAATTTCTCGACTATTTCCTGTCGACGAAGGTGCAGCAGGATTTGCTCGGCCAGCTGAGCTCGACCTCTGTCAACAAGAACGTGCAATATGCCAACCAGAAGCCGCTCGAAGCCGAATGGCTGGGGATCTTCCAGAAATACGGCAAGGTCTACATGAACGGCGACCAGGCCTTCCCGCTCGATGTCACGACGGAATATTTCCGAGTCATCAACGACGTTGCCTCCGGCAACACCGAGCCGGCCGAGGCGGCCAAGCAGCTGCAGAGCTTCATCGCCGGCAGAAGCTGATTCCTCCCAAGCGCCAGTCGACCGATCCCGGTATCGATCGGCTGGCACATTCTTTCATGAGCTGGCGGCTGTTTTGCCGTCAGGAGGAAAGCATGTCACTTCGACAATCGACACATGATCCGCGTATGCAAGCGCTCATCCTGCTCGTGCCGGCGCTGGCGATCTATGCGGTCTTCGCGCTCTACCCGATGCTCAATGTCTTGATCCTGAGCTTCCAGAAGTGGAACGGGCTGGATGCCAACCGGCAGTTCGTCGGGATTGCCAATTATTCGGCGATCTTCACCAAAGATCCGGTCTTCTGGGTGGCTTTCCGCAACACGGTGATCTGGACCTTGATGAGCCTGATCTTCCCGCCGATGGTCGGACTGCTGCTGGCGCTCAGCCTCAACCAGAAGATCTTCGGCCGCAATAGTCTGCGGGCCATCTTCTATCTGCCCGTCATCATCGCGCCGATCGCCGTCGCCACCATGTGGAAGTGGATGTACGATCCCTTCTTCGGCCTGTTCGCCCAGCTCTTGACCTCCTGGGGCATGCAGGGCTGGATCAAGGACTGGTTGGGCAACAAGGATATCGCGCTTTATTCCGTCTTCGTCGCCTATCTCTGGCAGACGGTCGGCTTCTCGATGGTCCTGTTCCTGGCCGGTCTGCAGAGTGTTTCCCAGACGTTGGTCGAGGCCGCGCGCATCGATGGCGCCGGCCGCTGGGCGGTGTTCAAGCATGTGACGCTGCCGGCCTTGCGCCCGACCATCACCATCGTTCTCGTCCTGTCCATCATCTCGTCGCTGAAGGCTTTCGACATCGTCTATGGCCTGACCGGCGGCGGTCCGGCGCAGTCCACCCAGATGCTGGCGCTCTGGGCCTTCACCCAGGCCATGCAGATCTTCGATTTCGGGCGGGGCGCGGCGATCTCGGTCGTCTTGCTGCTGATCACCATGGCCGTCGTCATCCCCTATCTCCGATGGACCCAGAAGCACGAGGAGGTCGAATCGTGACAGCAGTGCCGACCGACACCGCCGCCGTGCATCTCGAGGTTCAACCGTCGTCGATGAAGCGCGACCCCATCCTGATCGGCCTCTGGATCACGCTTGTCATCGTCGCCCTCGTCTGGGTCGCGCCCTTCGTCTTCATCGTCTTCACCTCGCTGAAGACGCCGGCGGCGGTGACGAGCACCGGCGCTTTCATGCCGCCGGCCGAGCTTGCCTATGACAATTACAGCGCTGCCTGGAGCCGCGGCAATTTCGCCAATTCCTTCTTGAACAGCGTCATCATCACCGTCATCAAGGTGCCGCTCGGCCTGTTCCTGTCGGCCATGGCCGCCTATGCGCTTGCCAAGATCAAGCTGAGAATCAGCAAGGCGCTGCTGCTGCTCGTCGTCTTCGGCACGATGATCCCCTTTCAGGTGATGCTGGCGCCGCTCTTCACGCTGGTCAATTCCTTCGGCCTGATCGATACCTATCCCGGCGTTATCCTGCCCTATATCGCCTTCGGCGTTCCCTATCAGGTCTTCATCCTGCACGGCTTCTTCAAGGGCATTCCGAAGGAACTGTCGGAAGCCGCGCTGATCGACGGCGCCACCCACTTCACCATCTTCCGGCGGATATTCCTGCCGGTGTGCCTGCCCGTGCTCGCCGCGCTGCTCATCCTCGATTTCGTCTCCACCTGGAACGAATTCGCCATGGCGCTGGTGCTGCTGCAGGACCAGCACATGTGGACGCTGCCGCTCGGGCTGATGTCGTTCCAGGGACAGTTTTCCAGCAATTACGGCCAGCTCAACGCCGCGATCGTCATGACCGTGCTGCCGGCGACGATCGTCTATCTCATGTTCCAGCGCTACTTCGTCTCCGGCCTGACCTCCGGCGCCGTCAAGGGCTGATCGCGAAATCATTCTACGAGGAGAGACAGAATGTCCGATGCAACAGTCGAAAAATGGGGTGTGTTCGAGGCCGCCTTCGAAGGGCCTGCCGGCGGCAATCCCTATCTCGACGTGGCATTCGATGCCGTCTTCACCCAGAAGAGCCGTGAAATCCGCGTGCCGGGCTTCTACGACGGCAACGGCACCTACCGCATCCGTTTCATGCCCGACAGCGAGGGCGAGTGGTCGTTCCGGACGCGCTCCAAGACTGCGGCCCTCGACGGCAGGACGGGCGTTTTGACCGCAACCGCACCTTCGGCCGGCAATCACGGCCCGGTGCGGGTGCGCAACAAATTCCACTTCGCCTATGCCGACGGCACGCCGTTCCTTTCCTTCGGGACGACCTGCTACGCCTGGACGCATCAGCCGCTCGAGATGCAGAAGCAGACGCTGGAGACGCTGGAGAAGGCGCGCTTCAACAAGATGCGCATGGGCGTGTTTCCGAAGGACTATCCCTATAATGTCAACGAGCCGCTGCACGCCTGCTTCGAACGCGGGGCGGACGGCAGGCAAGATTTCGACCGGCCCAACCCTGCCGCCTTCCAGCACTTCGAAAAGCAGGTGGCCGCACTCTGCGCTCTCGGCATCGAAGCCGATATCATCATCTTCCACCCCTATGACCGCTGGGGTTATGCCGACATGTCGGCCGCGCAGGATTTCCGCTATGTCGAATATCTCGCTGCGCGTCTTGCCGCCCACCGGAACGTCTGGTGGTCGCTCGCCAATGAATATGATTTCCTCATCGACACCAAGCCGATGGAGCAGTGGGACCGCTATTTCCACATCCTGGAGGAAAACGACCCCTACCAGCATTTGCGCTCCATCCACAACGGCGATGTGACCGCGAATTTCGATCATCGCAAGCCGTGGGTGACGCACACCTGCATCCAGAACCCCGACGTCAAGCGGACCCAGGAATGGCGCGATGCCTATGGCAAGCCCGTCGTCAACGACGAGCCGGAATATGAGGGCGACATCCTGCAGTCATGGGGCAACCTCCATCCGCGCGAACTGGTGCACCGTTTCTGGATCACCATGGCGCGCGGCGGTTATGCCGGCCATGGGGAAACCTATTCCCATCCCGAGGATCTGATCTGGTGGGCCAAGGGCGGAGAGCTGCGCGGCGAGGCCTGGAAGCGCATCGGCTTCCTCCGCGACCTGCTGGAGGCCGACGTCAAGCATGGCCTCGAACCGCTTGGCATCATCGGCGAATGGCCGTGGTCGCGCGTCTCCGGCGCGCGTGACGGCGACGGCGATTTCCGCCTGATCTATTTCGGCGAACATCAGCCGGTGATCTGGTCGACCGGCCTGCCGGTCGATGGCGACGATTACGATGTCGATATCATCGACACCTGGGAGATGACGATCACGCCGGCCGAGAAGGTGGAAGCGCCCATTCCGCATCCGACCCGTCATGGCTCGGTGGTGCGCGGCGGCAAGCCGGACGCGGCCTTCGGCGTCAAGATCCCGCGCAAGCCGCATCAGGCGCTGCGCGTCCGCAGGAAACGCTGAAGGAGAAATTCATGTCCGGCTTGAGCATCAGAAACGTCAAGAAATCCTTCGGCCCCGTCGATATCATCCACGGCGTCGACGTCGAGATCGCCGATGGCGAATTCACCATTCTCGTCGGCCCCTCCGGCTGCGGAAAGTCGACCTTGCTGCGGATGATCGCCGGGCTCGAAGATATCACCGCCGGACAGATCAGCATCGACGGCCGGGTGGTGAACAATCTGCAGCCGAAGGATCGCGACATCGCGATGGTCTTCCAGAACTACGCGCTGTATCCGCAGATGACCGTTTCTCAGAATATGGGATTTGCGCTGGAGCTTGCCGGCGCCAAGCGGCCTGAGATCGACAGGAAGGTGGGCGAGGCCGCGGCCATTCTCGGCCTGCAGCCGCTGCTCGATCGCAAGCCGGCTCAGCTTTCCGGCGGTCAGCGCCAGCGCGTCGCCATGGGCCGCGCCATCGTTCGCGATCCGAAGGTCTTTCTCTTCGACGAGCCGCTCTCCAACCTGGATGCGAAACTGCGGGTGAAGATGCGCGCCGAGATCAAGGCTCTGCACCAGCGGCTGAAGACCACCATCGTCTATGTCACCCATGACCAGATCGAAGCCATGACCATGGCCGACAAGATCGTCGTGCTGCATGGCGGCCGGGTCGAGCAGATCGGCAGCCCGCTCGAGCTTTACGACAGGCCGCGCAATATCTTCGTCGCCGGTTTCCTCGGCTCGCCCGCGATGAATTTTCTCGAAGGGACCATTCAGGATGCCGGCGATCCGTCGTTGTCGCTGCCGGGCGGTTCGCGCGTCAAGCTTTCGCGGGCGCCTGTTAACTCCGCCAACCGGCCGCTGCTGCTCGGCATCCGTCCCGAAGACATCGCCTTCGGCGGCGAGAACGGCGTCGATGCGGTGGTCAAGGTGGTCGAACCCACAGGATCGGAAACCCATGTCGCCGTGGAACTCGAGGGCCGGGAACTGACCTGGGTCGTGCGCGAGCGTGTCGAACTGGTTCCGGACCAGCAGGTGAAGCTGTCTTTCGAAACATCGAAGGTCCACTTTTTCGATCAGCAGACGCAGCAGCGTCTGAACGCCTGAAGGCACTCCAGGTCGGACCCGCCCATTCGGAATGGATGGTGTCCGGCCGGTTCGGCGATGCCTCATCCTGGCCGGCGAGATGGCGACTCGTATTCTCCGAATCTCGCCGATAGGTTGCTGGTTGACCAAGGGGTAGCCAAGACATGCATATTCGAAAAGCCGTCTCCTCCGATGCCGAGGAATTGAGCGCTCTCCTGAACGAGATCATCCGAGCCGGCGGATCGACCGCTCTCGAGACCCCGCTTTCGGCCGCCGAATTCGCCGATTGGTTCATCGATGGCGAGTTTCCGCTCGTCTGCCATGTTGCCGAGCACGACCAGTCGCTGGTCGGCTTTCAATCGCTGAGCCTATATGGCGATCCGCCAAAAGGCGTCGCCGACATTGCGACCTTTGCCCGTATGAAGCCGAAGACCGCAGGCGTCGGCAGCGCGCTTTTTCCCGCGACAAGGGCGGCGGCAAAAGAGCTCGGCCTCGAATTCATCAATGCGACCATCCGCGCCGACAATGTCAGCGGACTTGGCTATTACGCGAAGATGGGCTTCGAGACCTATGACAGGCTGCTCCAGGTTCCACTTGAGGATGGGACGCCGGTCGACCGGATCAAGAAACGTTTCAGCGTCGGCGCCCGGCATCACACGACACCCGACGCCTGAGGCGCCAACGACATTATAGGAAGATGTCGACGCGGCAGGCCGGTGCGGCCTGCTCGCAGGTCAGTGATATCAGGTGACGGGTTCGAACTTTGTGGCCCCGGAGTAAGCGTATGACGCAACAACGTAGTTTTCTGCAAGAGAAGCAAAATAGCGTTTAACTTCCGTCACGAATGCCCGGCTGTTTGAGCCTGCTGTCGACGCGATCGATGGTGATCAGGTATCGATGGATCGATCTGCAGCACGCAAAGGCCAAGAAACGGACAGATCAAGCCAAAAGCCATATCCGGAGGTTCGTCATGCCGACTGCGATGTTTACCGCCGGGGAACTTGCATTGATCCGCCGCGCTTACGCCCATCAGGTGGTGGCAACCGCGGCAACGACGAGCCCGCGGATCGAGGCTGCCTTTGCCGTCGTTCCTCGCGAAAAATTCCTCGGCCCGCCGCCATGGCAGATCGCCAATCTGGGTGGCGGCTATCGCACCCTGTTCTCCTCCGATCTGGTTCTGGCCTATCAGGATGCTCTGTTCGCCCTGCAGCCCGACAAGGGCGTCAACAATGGCAGTCCGTCGCTGCATGCTCGCCTTCTGGCGGAACTGGACGTTCAGATCGGTGGTCGCATTGCTCATATCGGCGCCGGCACCGGTTATTATAGCGCCATTCTCGCGGAGTTGGTCGGCGCCACAGGTCATGTCTATACCGTCGAGATGGATCCCGATCTGGCCGGCCACGCGCAAGCAGCCCTTGCCGATCGGGCCAATGTCAGCGTCATCACCGCCGACGGCAATCAATGGCCGCAACAGGAGGTGGATGCGATCTACGTGAATTTCGCCGTCGCGCGTCCGGCGGCGCCCTGGATCGAAAGGCTGCGACCCGGAGGTCGCCTGGTCTTGCCACTCGGCGTACCGCGCCAGGGCCGACCATCGAATGGCGGTCGTCATGCGTCCCATGGCGCCGCACTTCGTATCGAGCGCGGCGCGACCGGATTTGCGGCGCGCTGGATCGGCAATGCTTATTTCGTCTGCGCCAATGGTGGGTTGACGATCGACGAGAACGAGGGGAAGAAGCTGACCGCCGCGTTCAAACGCGGCGGCATCGAGTTCATCAAAAGCCTGCTCTGGAAGACGGAGCCGCGGATCGGACGCTACTGGTATATCGGCGACCAATGGGCGCTCTGCTATGACGATGCCTGAATATTCATCCCGCCATGGGCTGACGACGGCGCCGATCGGCGATGCGGGCAATTATTGGGCCGCCGGCTGTCCGGTCATTTGATGTGATGGCCTGGTCGACAGGAATGGAGAAACTGGGCGGCGCCTGTTCCGCGATGACGATGGATCGCCAAAAATAATGAAAGCCCGGCGCGGGAGGGGAGCGCCGGGCTTCGAGAGTGACCGACAGCCTGGGAGGAGGAGGGCTGTCCGTCGGACCCGAAGCGGCTCGGAGGGGTTAAGCGCTTCGGACCGCCATGAGGTAGTGCCGCACTGCGGCAAATTCAAGCTTGGCGGTCGGGCCGCATGGCGATGACGCTGGAGGAAAGGCGAGTTGGGCGCAGCCTCTGACTATTGCGCATGGCCGGATTCGGCGAGGCGTTGTCCGCGGACAACCTGCGCCAGGCGGTCGCTCATTCCCAAAACAGGCAGGCCACTCTTAGCTACGGTCGACCTCCACCCGCCTCGTCCTTCGAGGCCCCTGCGGGGCGCTTCAGGATGAGGCTCTCTGGGGCGCCGGCGCGATATTCTCCGACGCCCAGAATTGAGATGCAGAATACTGACCCCTATTGAGGGGGGCGGCGTTTCCCAAGGCTCCTCATCCTGAGGTGTGTAGGCCGAAGGCTGGAACCTCGAGGGCATGCTTCAGCGCTGCCCTACTTTCATCAATTGCCGATGCGCCCGCTGCGTCCTCGGGGGGCGCCTTGCTGGGCACTCACCCTCTTGGAGGTTGGGCGAGGGGGCTTCGGTCGGTTGTCCGCGGACAATCGGATGATCAACCTCGCGCACCCGCCTCGTCCTTCGAGGCCCCTCGCGGGGCGCCTCAGGATGAGGCTCTCTTGGGCGCTGGTCCAGGCTTCTGTGGTCGTGCCATAATCTGCAGCTGTGCGCCGAGGCGCAGCTTCCTGATGCTCCTACCGAGGAGCGATTTTCTCCAGTGCTCCTTGTTGAGGGCGGCATCCGCCAGCGCTCCTCATCCTGAGGTGTGTAGGCCGAAGGCCGGAGCCTCGAAGGAGGCGTTCCAGCGCTGCTCCTTGCATTTATCAAACGCCGGCGCGCCCGCCTCGTCCTTCGAGGCCCCTGCGGGGCACCTCGGGATGAGGCTCTCTTGGGCGGTGGTCCCGGCTTCCATGGTCGAGCCATAATCTGCAGCGCTACGCGTCGAGGCGCAGCTTCCTGGCGCTCCTATAGGGACGGCCTTCTCCGTGATTCCTTATTGAAGGCGGCATTCTCCAACGTCCCTCATCCTGAGGTGCGTAGGCCGAAAGGCAGGAGCCTCGAAGGACGCGCTCCAACGCTGCTCCTTGCATTCATCGACCTGGGGCGCACCCGCCTCGTCCTTCGAGGCCCCTGCGGGGCACCTCAGGATGAGGCTCTCTTGGGCGGTGGTCCCGGCTTCTATGGTCGAGCCATAATCTGCAGCGCTACGCTTCGAGGCGCAGATTCCTGACCTTCGATCAAAGGGCGGTCTTCTCCAATGCTTCCTATTGAAGGCGGCATCCTCCAACGCCCCTCATCCTGAGGTGTGTAGGCCGAAGGCCGGAGCCTCGAAGGACACGCTCCAGCGCTGCTCCTTGCATTCATTCGGCGTGGGCGCACCCGCCTCGTCCTTCGAGGCCCCTGCGGGGCACCTCAGGATGAGGCTCTCTTGGAGGCTGGTCCCGGCTTCTATGGTCGAGCCATAATCTGCAGCGCTACGCTTCGAGGCGCAGATTCCTGACCTTCGATCAAGGGGCGGTCTTCCCCAATGCTTCCTATTGAGGGCGGCATTCTCCAACGCACCTCATCCTGAGGTGTGTAGGCCGAAGGCCGGAGCCTCGAAGGACGCGCTCCAGCGCTGCTCCTTGCATTCATCGACGTGGGGCGCACCCGCCTCGTCCTTCGAGGCCCCTGCGGGGCGCCTCAGAGTATGTGAAGCTTTCGAATCTAATGCGTTTCAGGCCGTTGGTTGGCCGATGCCATCGCGCGTCAGAC
>NZ_NWSQ01000029.1 GCF_002531725.1 Rhizobium sp. L43 | reverse complement strand
GCACCATCAAGCCTGACGAATGCGCAAACTACTTCACAAACGCTGGCTATGCTTCCGTCAAAACGTGAAACGCTCTAATGGCCCGGCACCGCCTTCAGATAGGCGGCGATCGCCTCGCGGTCGGCGGCCGGCAGATGGGCGATGTTCTGCTGCACATCGACCATAGAGCCGCCGACAGAATCGAAATCGGGGGTGAAGCCGGTTTCGAGGTAGCTGGCGATATCGGCCTCGCTCCAGCCGCCGATGCTCTTGGAGGCCGGGGTGATATCGGGTATGCGGCCCTTGCCTTCCGGATTGGGGGCGCCGGCGAGCCACTGATCCGCCTGGAAGCCGCCGAGCGCATCGCGCGGCGTATGGCATTCGCCGCAATGACCGGGGCCTTCGACGAGATATTGCCCGCGCTTGATCTTGTCGTCGCTCTTGGCGAGCGCGACACGCGGCTGGTCGTTGAAATAGAGGAATTTCCAGCCGCCGAGTGCCAGCCGGATGTTGAAGGGGAACGGCAGCTCATGCGGGGCCGCGACATTTGCGCTCTTCGGCAGGGTCTTCAGGAAGGCGAAGAGATCGTTGACGTCCTTATCGCTCATGCGGGAATAGGAGCTGTAGGGAAAGGACGGGTAGAGGTGCTCGCCACCCGGGCCGACGCCGCGCTTCATCGCATTGCCGAACTCGGCCAGCGTCCAGGCGCCGATGCCGGCCTTTTCATCCGGAGAGATGTTCGGCACGTGGAAGGTGCCGAAAGGGCTCTTCAGCGCCAGGCCGCCTGCAAGCGTCAGCTTTGCATCGCCTTCGGAACCCGGTGCTGCATGACAGCTGACGCAGCCGCCTGTCCAGAAAACCATCTGACCGTTCGCCAGGTCCGGCGCGCCGAGACCCGCCCAATGGCTCTCCGGCAGCGGATCGGGTGCGGTGACGAGATAGAAGGCGCCCCCGCCAAGCACGGCGACGCCGATCAGACAGAGCAGTAACCGGATGAACCTGCGGACCATGCTCCGCCTCCCCTTTGCCGAGATTTTCCTGTGCGGAGCGGTTCTGCGACCAGCCCGCACCGGCGGAGAATAAGGTGATCCGCGCCGGCGGCAAGGCCGGCGCGGGTCGCGTATCAAGTTCCAGATCAAACGGCCTATCAATCCTTGATGCGATAGGCCTTGTGACAGCCGCCGCAATTGGCGCCGAGCGTGTTGACCGTGGCGCCGACGGCGGCGGCATCGGCCGGAAGCTGAGCGAGCGCGGTTTCGGCGTCGGTGGAGAGCTTTGCGGCGCGCGCCTTGAAGTCATCCATGTTTTCCCAGATCTTCGGGCTCGCCTCTTCGTCGCCCGTTTCCGTGCCCGGCTTGAACTGGTCGGGGAAAACCTTGGCCGTTGCGGCAATCGTCGTCAGCGCCGCCTTCACCGCCTCGGCGTCATAGGGCTTGGTGCCCTTGGCGATGGCTGCCAAGGCCCCGGCCGAACCGCCGATCTGCTTCATCAGCGCAATGCGCGAATCATGAGTACCGTCGGCGGCGGTCACCGAACCTAAGGCTATTCCGGCCATCGCTGCGGCGGCAGCTACTGCTTTCCAATTCATATTCCTCTCCATTTCTCCTCGGCCAAGTGGCCGGAGGCCAATCTGCACCGGGAGCATGACAAAATCCATGGCGGCAGACAGTCACGTTTTGCCGGATTGTCATAAAAACAATGTGATAAGCAGCGAGCAGACCAGAACGGGCCAGTGCCAGATAGGCCGCCAACACCACCGAACGAAAACAAGGGACCGCGGTTGCCTTTCCCAAGGCGGCGCTGACTTACGACGATAGCCTCGGGAGCGCGTCATGATCGACAATGGACCGTGCTAAGCCTCAGAGGCATTTGCTCGCGCTCGCCGCGAAACTCTGTCTCAGGCACGTCCGAAAAAGTCCCTATACGCCAAAAACCAATGGCAAGGTCCCCGCTACAATTGGCATCGACCGCATGGCAGCCTAAAATACGACAATCCGGTCGCCTGCGCGCGGTATCTGAGCCGTTTTGAATCGCGTGCAGAGAAGCTTCAAATATTCGTAGCAGTGTAAAATTCAAACGGCACGATGTGCTGCGAAACGGTCGGTGATCGGTTGGTATCGAGAGCTTGCGCCATTGCACGCACCAAGGTCTCCCCCAACTGCTTTGCCGGGTGAGATAGGACGACCTTGATCAATCCCTCAGCAAGACCGGCTTTTGTTTCATTTGTGAGCTCGTGTGCTATTACAACAAGGCGTTTGGCTGCCGGCCCACCATCCTCCCGCAGGGCTCGCATCACGCCCGTGATGCCGCCGCCGGCAACATAAAGCCCGACCCAATTCGGCTCGGTCTGCAAAAGGTGGCGCGTGGCCTCATAGGCAATTTCGGGCTCTTCAAGAGTTGCAACCGTCTCCAGCATCTTGAAGCCCGGCGCGCTCTCCCGGAAGTACGATCGAAAGCCCATTTCGTTCAGCTCTTGGGCGAGATATCGGTGACTGCCGACGAAGACGGAAACCTTCCCGCCGTCCTTGTTCAGCCCAGCTATGAACCAAGCGGCCGTGCGGCCCTTTTTGATGCAGTCGTTGCCGACATATCCCGCGCGAGAGGCGGTGGAAATATCGGAAATCATGGTCACGACCGGAATGCTCTCTGCTGCAAGACCATCGACGGCGTGGTTCACCTGCGGGTGGTCGGAGGTGATCATTCCAATGACGTCGGCTTCGCGACTGAGAGCGTAGATCGCCTCGGCAGCCTTATCAGGCGCAAGATCGTCCATGAATCTAACGATGGGCCTTCCGTGGGCATCGGGAAATGCTTCGGTCGCCGCAACGAGAATGTCGCCCCACATTTGATAGAGCTTGCGGTGAGACTGCTTGAGAAGGAAGCCGAACTTAATCACGGGCTTGTCGTGCTGGAGTCGCCGAGCAATGGCCGTCACGCCATGGAAGCCGATCTGGCGGGCGGCGTTAAGAACTCGCTCCGCCGTCTGTGGGCGCACGGGGTCGCGACCGTTCAGCACGCGATCGACTGTTGAAATGCTTACATTCGCGGCCTTTGCCAAGTCGGGGATCGTTGGGCGTGACATAATAAGCCTCTCATAATCTGACGTTATTTATGAGAGTTTTTGGGAGAAAAATCCACCGGTTCGTTGACACTTTCCAGAATTTTCGCAATTTCGTCTTTCAGTAAAAGCCAGTTTGGCGGGAGGGCTTGGGAGAGCTCTCTCATCTGGAGGAAATACTCTCATGTCTGCGACCTTACAAAAGGTGGCGCCGCTTTCGGGCGGCGAAGGCCATCGCACGCCTATAGATAGCGGAGCCGGCTTCGTTCTTGAAATGCGCTCAATCACCAAGGCCTTCCCTGGTGTTCTCGCGCTCGATGGCATGAGCCTGAAGGTTCGTGCCGGCACGGTCCATGTCCTCGTCGGGGAGAATGGCGCGGGCAAGTCGACGCTCATGAAGATTCTAAGCGGTATCTACGCGATCGACGGCGGAGAGATCCTTTTCAGAGGCGAAAAGCTCGACCATCAGAGCGCCGCAGCTGCGCTGGACCGAGGGATCTCGATGATCCATCAGGAACTCAGCCCGGTGCTCGACATGACCATCGCCGAAAACATCTTTCTCGGCCGCGAACCCACTTATAGCAGGACGGGCGTTTTGTCCCGGTTCGTCGATTTCGATCGCATGAATTCAGAGACGCAGGCGCTGCTCGATCGTCTTGGGCTGAAATACAGCCCCCAAACCAAGATGCGCGACCTGTCCATCGCGACGATGCAGCTCATCGAGATCGTCAAGGCGATTTCGCGCGAGGCCTCGCTGGTGATTATGGACGAACCGACGTCGGCGATCAGCGACACGGAAGTCGCGATGCTCTTCAGGCAGATCGCAGACCTGAAAGCGGCAGGCGTCGCGATCATCTACATCACCCACAAGATGGACGAGATCTTCCAGATCGCCGACGACATCACGGTGATGCGTGACGGCCAGTTCGTCGCAGCCGCCCCGGCGAGCGAATACGAGCCGGCAAAGCTGATTTCGCAGATGGTTGGCCGCACGATCTCCAGCATCTTTCCGAAAGAGGAGGTGCCGATCGGCGATGTCGTCCTTTCCGTCGAGAACCTCTCGCGTGACGGCGTTTTCGAAAATGTCAGCTTTGAGGTGCGTGCCGGCGAGATCATTGGCCTTTCCGGCCTGATCGGCGCCGGCCGGACGGAGGTCGCCCGGGTGATCTTCGGCTTGGACGCCGCGGACGCGGGCGTCATCCGCCTGAACGGCAAACCGCTAAAGCTCACGTCGCCGAAGGACGCCATTGCCGACGGCATCGCCATGGTCTCGGAAGATCGCAAGGCGGAAGGTCTGGTGCTTTGCCGGTCCGTCGGCGAGAACATTTCGCTCGCGAACCTCAAGAAGTTCGCTTCCGGCCTCTTTATCAGCGAGCGGCAGGAAGAGACCGCCTCCCAGCGCATGATCAAGATGCTCCAGATCAAGACGCCCGATACGGCAATGATCGTGGAGAACCTCAGCGGCGGCAATCAACAGAAAATCGTTCTGGCCAAGTGGCTGCTGGGTGATCTGAAGCTGCTCATTCTCGACGAACCCACACGAGGCATCGACGTCGGGTCGAAATCCGAAATTCACAGACTGATGACCGAGTTCGCTCGTCAGGGGCTCGCGATCGTCATGATCTCATCCGAGCTTCCCGAGATCCTCGGCATGAGTGATCGCGTGGTGGTGATGAGCGAAGGCCGGGTCACCGGCGAACTAACAAGAGCCGAGGCCACGCAGGAAAACATCATGCGCCTCGCCACGGGAGGACACTGATGAGTATTGAACGCGCAGACGCGGCCGTGAAACGAGAGGGCCAGGTGATTTCAGGCTCTCGGACCATGAGTTTTTCCCAGATCTACCGCAAATGCGGTACAATCCTGATCTTCGTTGGTATCTGCATCCTTGCCTCGATCCTGAGCCCGACATTTCTGACAGAAGCCAACCTCACCAACGTCCTGCGTCAGGTCGTCGTGGTGAGCCTCCTGGCGTGCGGCGTCACTTTCATCATCATTCTGGGACACATCGACGTCTCACTGGGATCTGTCCTGGCACTCTGTGGCGTCTTGGCGGCCAGCGTGATGGCCATGACCGGAAGCGTCATTCTGGCTGTCGCCGCGGGCGTTGCAGTCGGGATTGTTACCGGCATCATCAACGGCTTCGTCGTCACTTTTTTCCGCATCCCGTCGTTTATCATGACATTGGCCATGACGACGGTGGCACGCGGCACGGTGCTGCTTTACACGGGCGGTTCGCCGGTGACGGGACTGGGCAATTTCAAGGTGATCGGCCAGGGCTCGCTCGGCCCGATGCCGATTTCCGTAATCATTCTCGCGGCGGTCGTCGTCCTATCCTGGATTCTTCTCAACAAGACCAAGTTCGGCCGATACGTCTATGCGGTCGGCGGCAATGAGCGTGCCGCTCGCGCTTCCGGCATCAATCCGGACAGCATCGTCGTGAAGGCCTTCATCTTCAACGGCATCCTGTGCGCCGTCGCAGGCATCGTCCTCATGTCTCGCATCAATTCCGGGCAGCCGGCCGGCGGCGTCGGCTACGAGTTCGATGCGATCACCGCGGTGGTCGTCGGCGGCACCAGCCTGATGGGCGGCACCGGAACCATCACCGGTACGATCATCGGGTCGATGATCATCGGCGTCATCAACAACATGCTCAATCTCATGAATGTCAGCTCGTACTGGCAGCAGATCATCAAGGGTCTGATCATCGCGATCGCCGTGATCCTCGATGTCTGGACCAAGTCTGCCCGCAGCAAGAAGAAGGCATGACCGATGTTCTTCGGCGGGCCAGCGCCTGCTGAGGAACCACCTCTTTGTCGGCGGGGATTTCCCGCATCCGGAATGAACCTGAAACTCTATGGGAGGACCCTATGAAAGCCATTTCCAAACTCGCTCTCGCGTGCGCCATATCCGTTGCCGCGATCTCCAGCGGTGCTGCATTCGCCGCGGACAAGTTCGTCGTCGGTTACGCCAACATGGCGGATACGGACGTCTTCGTCATGGCGCGCAAAAACGCCTTCATCGAAGCGTCGAAATCCGATCCGGCAGTCGAAGTGAACTTCTCCGACGCCAACAACGACGTCAGCAAGCAACTCGATCAGATCGACAACTTCATAGCGCAGAAAGTCAACGCGATCGTCGTCGTCCCGGTCGACTACCAAGGCATTGTACCGGGCGTCGAGAAGGCGAACCAGGCCGGCATTCCGGTCATCGCTCTCGGCATCCAATCGGCAGGCGGCAAGTACACGTTCGTCGGCTCGAAGAACATCGATGCCGGCCGCCTTCAGGGCGAGTACATGAAAGAACACCTGCCGAAGGACGCCAAGATCCTCTACCTCGAAGGCACGCCGGGGCTCTCGCACACGCAGGAGCGCAAGAAGGGCTTTGAGGATGCGCTCGGCCGTTCCGACGTGGCCACTCTCGCCAGCCTCTCGGCCAATTACGACCGCGCGGAAGGCATGAAGGTCACGGAGGACTGGATCCAGAGCTTTCCGAAGTTCGATGCGATCGTCGCAGCCAACGACCAGATGGCGCTCGGCGCGCTGGAAGCACTTCAGGGCGCTGACCGTCTCAAGGGTGTGATGATTTCGGGTGTCGATGGCACGGCCGATGCTCTGAACGCGATCAAGGCGGGCGCCATGTCGCAGACCATCTTCCAGGACGCCGCAGGCCAGGCGAAGGCCGCCTTCGAGGTCGTGGAAGGCCTGAAAAAGGGGGAGGATGCTCCGGCCGAAAAGCTGGTGCCGTTCGCGTCGATCACCAAGGACAACGTTGATCAATACGCAAAGAAGTAAGGCCCTCCCAAGGGTGCGTGCCGGGATGGGGTTCCCGGCACGCATTTCGCACGAGGAGGCGTAATGCTTGCCGCAAATCGCTGATTCTCTAACGACAGGAAATATCGAAATGACAACAAGGATCGCCGTCATCGGGGCAGGACTGATGGGAGCCGATCATGCAAAAATCGTCGCGGAAGATCTGCCAGGGGCGAGCCTCCAGGTCGTTTGCGACATGGATGCGGACCGCGCCCGCAAGGTGGCGGACGCCTACAGCGCTCACGATGTCGACTCCGACCCCGACCGGGTCGCCGCTCGTCCCGATGTGGACGCAGTGATCATCGCAAGCCCCGATTTCACGCATGCGCCCCTGTCTCTGTCCTGCATAAGAGCCGGCAAACGGGCTCTCTGCGAAAAGCCGCTGTCGCAATCTTCGAAAGAATGCCTGGAGATCATGCAGGCGGAAGAAGCCGCGGGATCGAAGTTCATAATGCTCGGCTTCATGCGCCGCTTCGATCAATCCTATGTCGAAATGAAGCGGGCTCTGGCGCATGGCGCAATTGGCCGCCCCCTGATGATGCACAACTTTCATCGCAATGTCGCGACGCCCGCGTCGGACTTCACCGGAGCGATGGCGATCACGAATTCCGCCCCGCACGAATTCGATGTCGTCCGACACGTACTCGATACTGAATACGTCTCGATCTCTGCCTTCCAGCCGAAGCGATCCGATGCGCTGGTCGCACCGGTTTATATGGTGCTCGAAACGGCGGATGATCAACTCGTCAATATCGAGATCAACAACAACGCAGCCTACGGATACGACGTCCGCGCTGAACTGGTGGGCGAGAAGGCAACAATCGCCATGAACGCAGTCAACTACACCCGCGTCGACCGGGAACTCGGCCAGAGCACAAGCTACGAGGCGGATTGGCGCGGCCGCTACGCCGAAGCCTATCGCCGCCAGAACCGCGCTTTCATTCGGTTCGTCGAGACCGGAGTCTTCCCGCGCATCGCGTCGAGCAGTTGGGATGGATATTGTGCCGCAAAGGTCGCCGAAGCTGGCGTCAGAGCCTTGAACGACGGCCGCAAGATCCCCGTCGAAATGATTACCAAACCGGAGTTTTACGCATGAAGCTTGGATTCGTATCAGACAGCCTCGGCGGCCTGCCCTTCGAGGCGATGCTGGATCACGCGCAAAGGCTGGGCGTCTCCGGGGTCGAGGTCAACACCTGCGGCTGGTCGACGGCGCCGCATTTCGATCTATCGACGATCCTGCGGGACAGGAACGCGCAGAAATCCTTCCTCGGAGCTTTCGCCGACCGGGAACTGGAAGTGATAAGCTTGAACGCCAACGGAAATCCCCTGCATCCAACCGATCTTGCCCAGGGACGAGGTCTGGAGGATACGATCCGCGCAGCCGGCGCGCTGGGGATCAAGACGGTCTGCGCGATGTCGGGACTTCCAGCCGGGAATGCCACCGATACGATGCCGAACTGGGTGGTCTCCTCGTGGCCGCCGGAGACGCAGGCGATCCTTCGCTATCAGTGGGAGGAGAAGCTCCTCCCGTACTGGATCAAGATCGTGGCGCTGGCGAGGGGTCACGGGGTGGAACGCATCGCGCTGGAACTGCATGGCAATCAGTGCGTCTATAACGTCCCCTCGTTGTTGAGACTGCGAGAAGCCGTTGGCCCGGTCGTCGGCGCGAACCTGGACCCGTCGCACCTCTTCTGGATGGGTGCCGATCCTCTTGTCGCCGCAGAAGCACTCGGCGAGGCCGTATACCACGTTCATGCAAAGGATACCTTCCTCAACACCGCGAAACAGGCCGTCACAAGCCTTTTGGAAAACGGTGGCCTGATGAACCTCCCTGCGCGTAGCTGGTCCTACATAACACTGGGATTTGGCCATGGCGAAGAATGGTGGCGGCAGTTCTGCTACAGGCTGAGGATGGCCGGTTACGATGGCTGGCTCTCGATAGAGCATGAGGATGTGCTTCTGAACAGCCTTGAAGGGCTGGAAAAGTCCGTAGCTCTGTTGCAGGGCGTGATGCCGGTTGCTGCCAGCGATTTCAAGCCGCAGGCGATCTAGTCGGAGCGAAACGCGTCCGATTTCACTTTGCGCATCTCATGTGAGGCGCCGCCTCTGTGCAGGCTTCGACTAAGATTGCGTAATGGCGGCTCTTTTGAAAGTGCACGCAATGCTAAAGGATCGGAACTCTCCTCCTCCCTCAACAGTGCAAGAACTGAAGCACCTAATCGCCAGCCGGCGGCTGGTATTTCCCATCAGTCTCGAACGGGTCGCAAGGGAGATTTTGGAAAGACCTGAGATAACGGCCTTTGAAAGTGCTGCCGCGGTTGCGCGTAGGTGCGGCGTTTCTCCAACAACGGTCCATCGGCTTGTACGGCACATTGGATTTCAGACATTCGGCGAGTTTCGCGCGATGATAAGAGAAGATCTGTGCAGCACCTCCGCAAGTCATCGCTGAAGATGAAGCGACTTTCGCCGCTGCATCCGCCTCAATCGGCAGATGCGGCAACGGTGCTCGACGATCGGGCTGAAGTGGCAGGACCTCGAGGCTCAGGCGCTTTTCCACCCCTGCCAGAGGCTGAAGGCGGAGACTGCAACCAGCAGCAGTCCGGCGAAGCGGCCGACAAAGGCGGTGACGTCGGGGTTGGCGACGAGCAGATCGCGGCTGCGGCCGGCTGTCATCGCCAGCGTGCCGTAGATGGCGAACTGGGTGACGATAGTCATGGCGCCCATGATCAGCCCCTGCATCCAGATCGGGCCGTATTCCGGTCTCAGGAACTGCGGATAGACGGCGAACATGAAGATATAGGCCTTCGGATTGACGAGACAGGTGACGGCGCCCTGGCGGAAGGCGCGCCAGCCGGAACGTGCCGTTCCCGGCCCGACCGCCTCGACGGTAATCGAACTGCGGATCAGCGAAATGCCGATCCAGATCATGTAGGCGACGCCGGCAAAGAGCAGCACGTTGAAAAGCTGCGGCAGCATGGTGACGAGCACGCCGACGCCGGCCGCGCCATAGGCCGAATGCACGGCGCCGCCGGCCATGATGCCGCCGGTTGCCGCGAGCCCGCGCTTGACGCCGCCGGTCAATGAATTGGCGAGCACGAAGAGCATGTCCATACCAGGCACGATGATGATGCCGAACAGAAGGGTGAAGAAGAGCCAGAGGTTTTCGTGATAGTTCATGTCAGTTACCGCCTTGGGGTTCTGCGGGCCGTTTTGAAAGACCCTGATTGTTTTCAATCTGATAGGCAGCTCTATACGGGAACCCAACTGACAGTGTATTGTCAGGAGCGTTGCGGATGGGAGAGGCAAAAATGCGCAAGGCCTCGCGGCTTTTCGAGATCATTCAGATCCTGAGGCTCGCCAGAAAACCGATGACGGCGGCTGTCATGGCCGAGACGCTCGAGGTGACCGTGCGCTCGATCTATCGCGACATCGCAGCGCTTCAGGCGATGCGGGTGCCGATCGAAGGCGGGCGCGGCATCGGCTACATCATGCGGCCGGGCTTCGACCTGCCGCCGCTGATGTTCTCGATCGAGGAGATGGAGGCGATCGTGCTGTCGCTGGCGCTGCTCGAACGGACGGCGGACGAGGAGCTGAAACAGGCAGCGCGCCGGGTCAACCGGAAGATATCAGGCGCCGTGCCGGCGCCGCTGCGCCAGGCGATGGACAACAAGGCGCTTTACGCCTGGGGCTCGATCGCGCAGCCGGCCGGCTTCGACCTGGCGATTGTGCGCCGCGCGATCCGTGACGAACGCAAGCTGATGCTCGGCTACCGCGACGAGCTCGGCCGCGAGAGCGAGCGGACGATCCAGCCGGTCGCGCTGATCTATTATTCGCAGACCGCCAATATCGTCGCCTGGTGCGAGCTGCGCCAGGCGATCCGCAATTTCCGCAGCGACCGGGTGGAGCGCTGCACAACCAGCGAGGATTTCTTCAAGGGCGACGGCGACCGCCTGCGGGAACTCTGGACCAGCGGCTGGACGGAGAAGGCTGTGCCTGCCTGACGCGTGGCGTGAGACACGAGCGGGGGGCAATGTCATCTTTGACACCAGAAAGCTTCCTTCCCGGGATTCGACGCCTCGCTCCAGTGACATCTTGGACGCCTGCCCCGAGAGGGCTGCCGACATTTGCCCCACCCTCCGTCATCCTCGGGCCTGACCCGAGGATCCACGCCGACCTCCATCAGCAGCGGGCATGGATCCTCGGCTCAAGGCCGAGGATGACGGAGGGTGGGGGTGCGTTCCGCTAAACTCGCCGCCGGCGCGTTGGGTGCTTTATCGGGGAAGCACCCCGCATTACCTCGGTCAATTGCTGTTATGGATACGTGGAACAAGCCCGAGCATGACGAGGTTGGCAGACTTCGTCAGCAATCTTTCGCCGCTAATAAACCAGCGTGCGGCTCTCTTCCCGGCCGAAGCCGCGGATTTCGATGCGGTCGGCATGGACCTCGACGATCGCGAAGGCGTTTTGTGTTTCGGTGTCGACGACGCCCTTGAAATTGACAAAGTGGCAGGCGCCGGCCTTGCCGTAATTGCCGACGTGGTCGTGGCCGTTGAGATAGGCGACCACATGACCCTGCGAAGCGAGCAATTCGACGATGCGTTCGCTGTCCCACATGCCGTGCTCACCCGGCGGATGCACCGGATAGTGATTCATGACGATCACCTTCTCGCCGGCCTCGGCCGCCTTTGCGATTTCATCAGCCAGCCAGGCGAACTGCTCGTTGCTGAGCGCGGCATTCCAGCGATGGGCATTCTTAGCACCTTTGGCCTGCAGCGCCGCCAGCATCTCGGCGGCCAGCGTGCGATGCGGATGGCCTTCGGGCGGCGCGAAGGTGCTGACCTCGTTGCCGTCGAGCACGATGAAACGCCAGCCGTGGCGGAAGAAGCTGTAATAGGGCGACGGCATGCCGAGACGCGTGGCGACTTTGGAGAGATGGCCCGAGGAGACGGAGAAATCGTGGTTGCCGAGCAGGAACAGCGCTTCGTGCCTCAGCTTGTCATAGACCGGCAGGATATCGTCAAAGCTTGAAAAGCTGCGGTCGATGACATCGCCGAGCGTCATGACAAAGCTCAATTCCCAGCCATTAAAAACCTCGATCGCCTCGGCGAGTTTGGCGAGGCTGTTGGCGTAATGGCGGTCCATGGCCGCATGCGGCGGGATCGCGGCATATTGCGGGTCGGCGATGATGCCGAAGCGGAACAGGGGAGAAGCGGAAGAGGACATGGAGCGTGATTAGGAGCGGCCGGTGACATGGATATGACGGCTTGTCGTGAAAACGAAACACCCGGCGCTTGAAACGCCGGGTGCTGAATTCTAAGAGGCGAATTGACATCGCCGCCGATGGCGGCGCGTCCGGTGCCGCTTACTTCGTGGCTTCTTCGTAACGTTCCAGGACGTAGTCCCAGTTGATCAGGCTATCGACGAAGGCTTCGAGATATTTCGGGCGGGCGTTGCGATAGTCGATGTAATAGGAGTGTTCCCAGACGTCGACGCCGAGGATCGGGGTGGCGCCGTGAACGAGCGGGTTTTCGCCGTTGGGGGTCTTGGAGATTTCGAGCTTGCCGTTCTTGACGGAAACCCAGGCCCAGCCGGAGCCGAACTGGGTGGCACCGGCATTGGCGAAATCGGCCTTGAACTTGTCGTAGCCACCGAGATCGGAGGCGAAGGCCGCTTCGAGCTTGCCCGGCAGCTTGTTGCCGCCGCCGCCCTTCTTCATCCACTTCCAGAAATGGATGTGGTTGTAGTGCTGGGCGGCGTTGTTGAAGAGGCCGGCATTGGTGCCGAAGGACTTCTTGACGACGTCTTCGAGCGACAGGTCCGAGAGACCGGCTTCAGCGGCGAGCTTGTTGCCGTTGTCGACATAGGCCTTGTGGTGCTTGTCGTGGTGGAACTCCAGCGTTTCCTTCGACATGAAGGGAGCAAGCGCTTCGTAATCATAGGGAAGTTCAGGCAATTCGAAAGCCATGTCAGATCTCCTCTTGGCAATAGATTGCGTCTCGGCAGGTGAGGCGGAACATAGGAGGGGAAAGGGGGAGAGGCAACCGGCGAAATATCAAAAAGCGACCGGCCGGAGGAAAATTTGCCTCAGTTGCGGGGCTTGAATCGTTTCGACAAATCGCCTGGGTTGCCCGCCCGCGAAAACCGCTTTGCCTGTAAGAGATCAAGGGAGACCCGATATGAACAGGAATATAATCCAGCTTCTCGTTGCCGCCGCGCTGCTTTCGCTCTCAAGTGCCGCGCATGCCTCCTCCGACGAGGCCTGGAAGCAGCTTGCTGCCGACGTCGAGGCCAAATGCAAGCAGGCGGCGGTCACGATCGAGAAGCCCGCCGCCACCGTCGATCCCTTCGGCAGCTCGCATTACGGGCTCGCTTTGGTGACGGGCAAGCCGAAGGGCGCCAAAGGGCTGATCGCCCAGATCTGCGTTTACGACAAGGAAAACAAGTCCGTCGAGATCGGCAGCGAGCTGGACGCCAAAAAGCTCGGGCTGATGCCGGCAAAATAGGCTGCCGCCGGGCTCGCCGCCATACGAATCTGTGCCTTGCGTCACATTCCGCGGGGAACCGAAACCTACTCTCAGGAGTTGAAGGTTGGGTTAGGGAGGCGCCGACATGTCAGAGTTCCGCAACCGGGCGGAAGATCAGCAGAAAATCTATCAGCGCTGGGCGCCGGTCTATGACCGGGTCTATCGCGGCATCCTGCGCGATGGTCACCGCAAGCTGGCGGCACTCGCCGCAGCAGCCGGCACCGATATTCTCGAGATCGGCGTCGGCACCGGCCTGACGCTTGGGCATTACCCGCGCCACTGCCGGGTGACCGGCATCGACATTTCCGAACATATGATCGCGCGGGCGCGCGAAAAGGCAATACGCGAAAATCTTGAACATGTGCAGGCGCTTGAGGTGATGGATGCGCATGCGCTGCGCTTTGCCGAGGAGTCTTTCGATGCGGTCTGCCTGCCCTTCGTCATCACCCTCATCCCCGAGCCCGAACGGGCGCTCGACGAATGCGCCCGGGTGCTCAGGCCGGGCGGCGAGATCATCCTTGCCAGCAAACTCGGCGACGGCGCCGGTCTGCAGGGCGCGATCGAGACGGCGGTGGCGCCGCTGGTGCGCCACATCGGCTGGTCATCCGCCTTCCGCATTCATCGCATCCTCGCCTGGGCCGAGCGTCGCGGCGATTTTGCCGCTGCCGAGGTCCTGCCGGTCTTTCCGAACGGCTTCTTCAAGATCGTCCGGCTGAAGCAGCGCGGGCTTGCCGCCTGAGAGGGGATTTTTTCCCCGTATCCGCGGCTTCCACTATAATGCCGGCATTCGCCCGAGGGGACCGCATGACATCGGACTTCTTCCTTTTCATCGTTGTGGGCTTCTGCGCGCAGATCGTCGACGGCGCACTCGGCATGGCCTTCGGCGTGCTGTCGACGACGAGCCTTCTCGCCTTCGGCGTGCCGGCCGCCAATGCCAGCGCCATGACGCATGTGGCGGAAATGTTCACGACCGCCGCGTCCGGCCTTTCGCATGCCTATCATCGCAATGTCGACTGGCGTCTGGTGGCGCGGCTCGCACCGGCCGGCATGATCGGCGGCGCGATCGGGGCCTATCTGCTCGCCAATATCGACGGCAAAACGATCGCGCCCTTCGTGTCGGTCTATCTGATCGCGATCGGCCTCCTGATCCTCTACAAGGCGTTTCGGCCACCGGGCAAGCGCGAGGTGCGCGACTGGGCCGTGCCGCCCGTCGGACTCTTCGGCGGCGTGCTCGATGCGATCGGCGGCGGTGGATGGGGACCCGTCGTCACCAGCACGCTGGTCGGCCGCGGCCACGACCTGAAGCGGGTGATCGGCTCGACCAACTTCACCGAATTCGCAGTAACGCTGACGATTTCGCTGACCTTCATCCTGACGCTCGGATGGTCGGAACTGAATTCGGCGATCGGCCTGATCATCGGCGGCGTCATCGCCGCCCCTTTGGGCGCCGTCCTCGTCAAGCGGCTGCCGGTGCGGGCGCTGATGGTGGCGGTCTCGATGATCATCATCGCTACGTCAGCAATACGGATCTTCTAAGCCGTCTCAGCGAGCTCACAGCGTCCGGCCGAAATAGACCTCCACCGAGGCGATCCTGTCACCGCGGAAGCGCAGGCTCTCGATGTTGCCGAAGCTGCCGCCCTCCAGTTTTTCGGCGCGGTAGCGAACCACCGCCTCGTCGCCGTCGACCGCCAGGAATTCTATGTGGATCGCGCGGAAGAACGGCTCCTTCGGCCAGCAGCGCTCGAAATAGGTGGCACGGTCGATATGGTCGTCACGCGGACTGGAGAAGGTGAAATCCTCCGTCAGCAGGGCGCCGGCGATGTCCTTGCGGTCATCGAGATAAGCGGCGTAGAGATTACGGACTGTCTGTTTTCGGGATGTGCGCATGTCGCTCATGGCAATGTCCTCGGATTAACTGATTGCATCATGCAATCAGTCATGTTCTAGCACTTTCGCCGGAGAGGGTCCAGCTTACGGCGGCAATTTGCAAAGACAGGCCACCAATGCGGAAACCCCGTCTTGAAGGACACGCCAGAAGGCGGTTATATCAGCGCGTGCCCGCCCTGGAACGACGAGCGCATGCTCCGCCAGGCCCGTGCGCTCGACCTCGAAAAGCTCGATCTCAGGACAGTTTCACCCGCGCCGATCTCCTCGTCGCGGCAAAGGGTACATCGTTTTATCGGGCACGGCCGAACCCGCGCCGCGCGATCAATGCCGAGGCCGAGAGAATGACCGATACGCAATGGGAAGCCGCCAGCGCCAAACCGGGCTCGATCTACTGGAAGCGCAACCTCGCCATCTCGCTGATCGGCTCCTTCACCACGATCGTGGCGATGACGCTGCTGCTTCCCTTCCTGCCGCTTTATGTCGAAGAGCTCGGTGTGACCGACCATGCGGCGATCGTGCAATGGTCGGGCATTGCCTATGGCGCCACCTTCCTTGCCGCCGCTCTCGTCGCGCCGCTCTGGGGCCGGCTCGGCGATATCTATGGCCGCAAGCTGATGCTGGTGCGCGCCAGTCTCGGCATGACGCTGGCGATCTCGCTGATGGGCATGGCCGGCAATGTCTGGCAATTGGTGGCGCTACGCCTCTTCGTCGGGCTTGCCGGCGGTTATGCCTCCGGCTCGATGGTGCTGGTGGCGACGCAGACGCCGAAGGACCGCTCGGCCTGGGCGCTCGGCGTGCTCTCCTCCGGCATCATGGCCGGCAATCTCGTCGGGCCGCTGATCGGCGGGGCGCTGCCGCCCGTCATCGGCATCCGCGGCACGTTCCTCGCCGCCGGCGCCATGATCTTCCTCGCCTTCCTCGCCACTGCCTTGCTGATCAAGGAAGAGAAATCGCCGGCCCGCAAGCAGGCCGCCAAGGCCAGCGGCGGCTGGAAATCCATTGCCGACAAGCGGCCCGTGATCGCCATGCTGGCGACCGGCATGCTCTTGATGTTCGCCAATATGTCGATCGAGCCGATCATCACCGTCTATGTCGCGCAGCTCGTGCCCGTCGAAGCCCAGGTAACGATCATATCGGGCGTCGTCATGTCGGCCGCCGCCCTCGGCAGCATTCTCTCGGCCTCATGGCTCGGCAAGCTCGCCGACAGGATCGGCCACTGGCCTGTCATCGCAGGCGCGCTCGCTGTCGCCGGGCTGCTGCTGATCCCGCAGGCCCTGGTCACCAGCTCCTGGCAGCTGATCATCCTGCGCTTCCTGATGGGCGCGGCACTTGGCGGGCTGCTGCCCTGCATCACTGCTGTCATCCGCCACAGCGTGCCGGACAGTGCGGCCGGCAGCATTCTCGGGCTTTCCATCTCCTCGCAATATGTCGGCCAGGTCGCCGGCCCCATCCTCGGCGGCTTCGTCGGCGGGCATATCGGCATGCGCTCGGTGTTCCTCGGCACCTCGGTGCTGCTTCTGGCTGGCGCTGCCTATGCCTGGATGGTGCGGCCGAGGGATGCGGAGAGATCCCGCGCTGCCTGAGAATGGGGCCAGCGGATGCAGACCGACGATCGTCAGAGCGTGTTGACGGCGACCGGCAAGGCGCGCTTGTGAGCGGTCGCCCGATAGGCGGCGAGGATGCGGCGGCGGGCGATCTCGCCGACCGGCTTGCCTTCGAGAAAATCGTCGATCTCGTCATAGCTGACGCCATAGGCCTCCTCGTCGGGGCGCAGCGGGCGCTGGTCCTCGAGATCGGCGGTCGGCACCTTGAACACCAGTTCGTCCGGAGCGCCGAGCCGCTTTGCCACCAGGCGGACGCGGCGCTTGTTGAGGCCGGCGAGCGGCAGGATATCGGCGGCGCCATCGCCGAACTTGGTGAAGAAGCCCATGACCGCTTCGGCGGCATGATCGGTGCCGATCACCAGGCCGCCGAGGGCGCCGGCCAGGGCGAACTGGGCGATCATCCGCTGGCGGGCCTTGATGTTGCCGAGGATGAAATCCTGCCGGCCGGCATCGGCAAAGGCGAGACCGCCGTTTTGAGCCGCGGCCAGCATCGCATCCGCCGCCGCCTTGATGTTGACCACCATCGAGCGGTCGGCGCCGATCGTTTCCAGCGCCCGCGCCGCATCGGCCTCATCCGCCTGGACACCATAGGGAAGGCGCACGGCGATGAATTCGGCCGCATGGCCACTGTCGCGCAGCTCGCGCACCGCCTTCTGGGCCAGCAGCGCCGCCGTCAGCGAATCGACGCCGCCGCTGATGCCGAGGACATAGCCGCGCATGCCGGAGGCGACCAGATAATCCTTGAGGAAGGCGGTTCGGCGCTCGATCTCGTGCTCGGGGTCGATCTCGGCGGCGACGCCGAGTTCACGGACGATGTCGCCTTGTTCGTCGAACAGCACATTCATAAGCCTCTTCCTCCCACTTATGGAATTTCGGTGCCACTATGGCGAAAAGATGGGAGAAGGCGAAGGCGTTTCGGGCAGAGCTGCCATGCATTTGGTGCAAGCGGGCATTGGGACGCAGTATCTCTGAGCTGGGCGGGCTACCCCCCTCTGCCCTGCCAGGCATCTCCCCCACAAGGAGGGAGATTGGCTGGGCGCGGTGGCTTCCCCAAACAACTGGCCGTCACATGAATCGTAAATTTAGGGCGAAGCATGGCTTCTTGCCGATCTCCCCACCTGTGGGGGGTCCGAAGGACGGGTCGAGACCCGTGGCTCGACCCCGGGGCCCGGCAGGGCAGAGGGGGTGGCGTCGGGCACCTACCGCACAATCGTGAACAGCTCCACCGGCTCGGCAAACCCCTTCAGCACATGCGCCCCGACCGACACCACATCCCCTGCCCCGGCTTCCTGACGGAACGGCTCCGACATCAGCAAGGCTTCTCCCAACTCGCTGCAGGCGGTCTGGATGCGACTGACCAGGTTGACGTCGCCACCGATCAGGGTGAAGTCGAGGCGGCGGCCGGAGCCGACATTGCCGTAGCTGACCTCGCCGTAGTGCAGGGCGATGCCGGCCTTCACACCGATGCCCTCATACTGGAAATGGTCGATCTCCTCGAGGATGGCGCGGGCCGATGCCAGGGCGGCGCCGCAGGAATGGGCGGCATCGTAACCCGGGAAGAAGGCCAGCACGGCATCGCCCATGAACTTCAGCACTTCGCCGCCCTCGCGGGTGATCGCCGGCACGATCCTGTCGAAATAGGCGTTCAGCAGCCCGAGCACGGTGCTGCCGGGCAGCCGGTTCGACAGTTCGGTAAAGCCTCTGAGATCACAGAGCAGCAGGGCTGCCTCCATCGATTCGATCTCGTCGCGGCGGATGCGGCCGGCCAGGATCCGGCTTGCCGTCAGCGGGCCGATATAGGTATCGAGCAGGCTGAGCTCGACCTGGCGCAGAATCCGCAGCTCGCTGGTGTTGCGCAGCGCCGGCAGGATGCGCTCGATCACCTGACGCTCGGGGGCGGTGAAGCCGCCCGGCCGTTTCGTGCCGAAGACGGCGGCACTGACCGGACCGTCGACATTGCAGAGCGGCGCGATGACGAGCTGCATCAGGCCGCGATCGGCGAAGACATCGATATGCTGCCAGCGGCCATGCACGCTTTCTCTGGTATCGACCACCAGCGGCTCGCGGGTTTCCATGACCTTGCGCAGCGGCGTATTTGATATGGCGACCCGGGCGCCGTGTTCCCGGTCGTGGATCTCGACCGGCTCGCCCGGCGCCCAGGCGATGGTGCGGCCGATGAACTCGGGATGCAGCGTCATCAGATGCAGGGTTAGCCGCTCCACAGGCAGGCCGAGCGCCTGAAGCCTGCGGCCGAGGCCTGAGACGAGGCCCGCTTCGTCGAGCGCGTGGCATTCGTCACCGGAAAGCCATTCGATGATCGAGAGCAGCGCCGCGGCGCTGACGGCTTGGCCGGCGGTTTTCGTTTGGAGCCTGTCGGTATCGGCAGCGTAAATCGCAGTTGTCATGGCTTTTCTCCTCTTGAGGCAGGCAGCGCTAGTGGGCGCCGCCGCCGGAGAGTTGACCGGGTTTTCTGAGAAGCAGGCTTGCCAGCAGGGCGACGACGAGGGCGACGCCGAGCAAGAAGAAGGTGTCGCTGAAGGCCATGATATTGGCCTGCTTGCGTATTTTGAGCGCGATGGCGACGACGGCCTTGTGGCTGGCGAGCGCCTGATCGCTGACGCCGTGGTTCATGAAGTAGGCCGTCAGCCTGGCGATGCGATCGCGGGTGGCTTCCTCGAAGACCGAGACCGAATGGGTCAGGATGTTCGAGTGGAACTGTTCGCGCTTCGACAGGAAGGTCTGCAGCGAGGCGATGCCGACGGCACCGCCGAGATTGCGCATCATGTTGAAGAGTGCCGAAGCCGAACCGGCATTCTCCTGCTCGATGCCTGATGTGGCGATTGCCGAGAGGGGCGTGAAGACCAGTGCCTGGCCGATGGCACGGACGATGTTCGGCCAGAAGAGCTGGTCGCTCGCATAATCGCCGGTCATGTGCACGTTCATGAAATTCGAGGCGGCGAAAAGGGCAAAGCCGACGACGATTAGCAGCCGCACGTCGAAACGCTTCATCAGGCGCGGCACCAGCGGGATCAGCAGCAATTGCGGGATGCCGGTCCAGGCGAGAACCATGCCGATCTGCTCGGAATTATAACCCTGGATGCGGGTCAGATAGATCGGCAGCACAAAGACCGAGCCGTAGAGCGCAATGCCGAGCAGGAAATTGGCGACGATGCCGAAGCCGAAGTTGCGGCGGACCAGCAGGCGGAGGTTCAGGAGCGGATGGGCAGTCTTCAGCTCGATGATCAGGAACAGCGTCAGCGAGACGGCGGCGATAACAGACAGGCGAAGGATGAAATCGGAGCCGAACCAGTCTTCCTTGTTGCCCTCTTCCAGCACCGTCTGCAGGGCTGCGAGGCCGATCGCCATGGTGATGATACCAGGCCAGTCGCCCTTGGCGAGCAGCTTCAGGTTCATCGGCGCGCGGTCGAGCGAGGCCCAGAGCAGGCCGACCATCAGTGCGCCGGGCACAAGGTTCACGTAGAAAATATATTCCCAGCCCCAGTTCTCGGTGAGGTAACCGCCGATCGTTGGGCCGATCGCCGGCGCGAAGGTGGCCGAAAGAGCAAAAAGGGCAAGACCGATCGGCTGCTTGGGCTTGGGCAGCAGGGTGATGATGATGGTGAAGGCCATCGGGATCAGCACGCCGCCGGAAAAGCCCTGGATGGCGCGCAGGATGATCATCTGCTGCAGATTGGCCGCGAAGGCGCAGGCAACAGAAAAGATCAGGAAGAGGATGGCGTTGGTGAGCAGGTAGTTGCGGAGCGAGAAGACGCGCGCCAGCCAGGCGCTCAAGGGGATGACGACGATCTCGGCGATCAGATAGGAGGTCGAAATCCAGCCGCCGTCATCGGTGCCGGCGCCGATCGCGCCCTGGATATCGGCAAGCGAGGCGTTGACGATCTGAATATTGAGGACGGCCATGAAGGCGCCGAGCGTCGAGCCGACAACGGCTGCCCACATGCGCAGCGGGCTCATCGCCGCAGGTGCCACGGGCGCTGCGGCGGCGGGGCGTGCCAGCGAATTGCCGTTTGCGGCGATCTGAAGAGTGGCCATGGCTTATCTCCTTCCAGCTCTCGCGGGAAACTTTCTCATGACGGGGTTCGGGTGATCATTCAGGGAATGATCGTGATCACTCAGGGAATGATCGGGATAATTCGGCAAACAAGGGAAGGATCATCCAGCGTGGCCGGATAATCCCTCTTCGACTGTTCCAGGGGCTTGGGCAGGCTTGGTTTGGGCAGCCTTGGTCTCGGCAGCTTGGGTCTGGGCAGCCATGGTGTCGATTTCGGGCTCGACCGACATGCCCGAGCGCAACAGGCCGCTCAGAGCCTCGTCGTCGATGACGATCTTGACCGGGATACGCTGGACGATCTTGGTGAAATTGCCGGTGGCATTGTCCGGCGGCAGCAGCGAGAATTCCAGGCCGCTTGCCGGCGAAACGCTGTCGACATGCCCCTTGATCCAGATATCGGGAAAGCTGTCGACCTTGATCTCGACCGACTGGCCGGGGCTGATATAGGTCAGCTGCGTTTCCTTGAAATTGGCGACGACATAGACCGCATGCAGCGGCACGACCGCCATGAGCTGCGTACCGGAGGTGACATACTGGCCGACCCGGATAGACCGGGCGCCGACCGTGCCGTCGACGGCGGCGACGATGTTTGTATAGGAGAGGTTGAGCTCTGCCTGCTGGGCGGCGGCGGCCGCACGGTCGCGCTGGGCAACCGTCTGTTCGCGCTCAGTCTGCAGCACCGGCACCTTATTCTGAGCCGTGACGAGGGCTGCCCGGTCACGCTCGACGGCGGCAGCGGCCTGGTCACGGGCCGACTGGGTCTGCTCGGCGCGAGACTGGGTGCCGGCGCCGTTGGTGATCAGGCGGGCCGAGCGGGCGGCATCGGACACGGCAAAGTCCAGCGATGCCTGCGAGGCATCGATCGTCGCCCTCGCCTGCTCGATCACCGATTGCTGCAGGGAGATCTGGGCGTCGATATTGGTGATGGCCGCTTCGGCCGCCTTCACATCGGCTCTGGCCTGCGACAGTGCGGCCTGGAAGTCGCGGTCGTCGATGCGGGCGAGAACCTGACCGGCCTTGACTGCGTCATTGTCGTTGACCAGCACCTGGCTGATATAGCCGGCGACCTTCGGGGCGACAGTGGTGTAATCGGCCTTCACATAGGCATCGTCGGTGGATTCGATGAAGCGGCCGACCGTCCAGTAGCGGTAGCCGAAATCGCCTGCGAAAGCGACACCGGCAAGCAGCGCGGCGGCAAGGGCGGCGCGCTTGACCATCCGACGGCCGGACTTTTTGGGCGCTTCGGCGACCGGGGCTTCGGCGACCGGCGCTTCGGAGACAGGCATGGGGGGCGCCTCGGCGGCGGGCGCCCTGGCGGCTTCCTCGGCCAGGATCTGCTCGGCCTGGCTGGCACTTTCGAAAACTTGCCTGTGGGGTAACTCGACCATCGTCATTCTCCTTCAGCGTTGGCCTCCTCTGTGAGAGGCCCTGTTCGATGAGACGGAAAATGCACCCTGACATTTATTTTGATAATCTGCTTAAATCGGGAAGGATCATCAACTCTCAGCGGATAATCCGAGGGCAATATGGATCGGCTGACAAGCCTCACAGTCTTTGGCCGGGTGGTGGAATGCGGCGGTTTTTCCGCGGCCGCGCGCCGGCTCAACATGTCCGTCACCATGGTCGGCAATCACGTGCAATCGCTGGAGGACCGGCTCGGCGTGCGACTGCTCAACCGCACGACGCGCAAGGTCAGCCTGACCGAAACCGGCAAATATTACTATGAGCGCTCTTTGCAGATCCTCGCCGAGCTGGAAGAAGCGGACCGGACGGCGGGCGCGCTAAGTTCGACGCCGCGCGGCACGTTGAAGGTCTATACCAGCAGCGCCATCGTGCGTTTCCTCTTGCCTGTCGTCAGCGAATATATGGAGCTCTATCCGTCGATCTCACTCGATTTCAGCGTCGGCGAGCGGATGGTCGACATGATCGAGGATGGCTACGATCTGGTGATGCGCACCGTACCGCCGCCGGATTCGTCGCTCGTCGCGCGCAAGCTGACGCCCTGGCGCCATATGCTCGTCTGCTCGCCAGCCTATTTCGAGAGCCATCCGATGCCGAAGACGCCGGCCGAGGTCGCCGATCACAATTGCCTGCAATATGCCTATTACCCCTATGGCGACGAATGGCGCTTCGAGGATGGCGAGGGCAACAAGGAGAGCGTCAAGATCAGCGGCAATGTCGTCTCCAACAGCGCCGAGATGCTGCGTTTCCTGACGCTGACCGGGCGGGGCATCTTCCTGGCGCCGAGTTTCGTGGTGTTCGACGACATCGCCGAAGGGCGGCTGGTGAAGATCATGCCGGACTACCGGCCGATCGAGTTCAACATCAACGCCGTCTATCCCAACCGCAGCCATCTGCCGACCAAGGTGCGGCTGTTCATCGATCTCCTGGCGGAGAGATTTGCGGAGCATCGGAAGTGGATGACGTGAGGGTGCGGGGGCCCGCTCTCGCATTTTTTTTCGAATGGGCTCGGGTGTGGCTGGCACCCCCCTCTGCCCTGCCGGGCATCTCCCCCACAAGGGGGGAGATCGGCAAGAAGCAATGCCTCGCCCTCAATTTACGATTCATGTGACGGCCAGTTGTTTAGGGAAGCCACCGCGCCCAGCCAATCTCCCTCCTTGTGGGGGAGATGCCCGGCAGGGCAGAGGGGGTGGATGCGGATCTCGATCCTGCCGGGGAGCGCGCCGGCCCTACGCTTGCGCTCCGGGCGTTCGCAGCTGCAATCGATTCGCTGGATCGATTGCTTCGGCTGCGCCGAACCGCTGCTCACTCCTCGCTCTCGCTCCTGCCGTGAGCCCAGTCCATGTAGAGATCCAGCGCCTTGCGGGTGACCGGGCCTTCCTGGAGATTGCGGTCGTCGAGGCGGATGACGCCGACGACTTTGGAGTAGTTGCCGGTGGTGAAGATTTCATCGGCGGCAAGGAAATCCTCGACGGAAAGGGTTGCTTCGACGACGTCGAAACCGGCCTTGCGCAGCAGGTCGATGACGCGGGCGCGGGTGATGCCGGCAAGGAAAGTGCGGTTGGCGGCCGGCGTCATCACCACGCCGTCGCGCACCAGGAAGACATTCGACGAGGCGGTCTCGACGACATTGCCGTTGAGGTCACGCACCAGCGCATTGTCGAAGCCGCGGCTGCGCGCCTCGGCGATCATCCGGCCGCTGTTCGGATAGAGCGAGCCGGTCTTCGCCTCGGTCATCGCGGTTTCCGGCGACGGGCGGCGATAGGGCGAGACGGTGAGCTTGGTGCCGCCATGGCCGCCCATCGGCGCCTCGAACAGGCAGAGCGCAAAGCGGGTCGATTCCGCATCGACGGACACGACGCTGCCGGGCGAGCCATGTTCACCCCAATACATCGGCTTGATGTAGATCGGCGTGGCGCCGTCGAATTTCGCAACGCCTTCCCAGGCGAGCGTCGCAATCTCCTCCGCCGTCTTTACCGGCTTCAAGCCTATCGCAAGTGCGGAGCGGTTGATGCGCTGGCAATGCAGGTCGAGATCGGGTGCGATGCCGTCGAACCAGCGGGCGCCGTCGAAGACCGTGGAGCCCAGCCACATGGCATGCGAGGTCGGCCCGATCAGCGGCGGATTGCCGGGGAGCCATTCCCCGTCGACATGAGTCCAGGTGGTTGAACGTGGTGATGTATCGACGGCCATGCTGCCCTCCCTGTAAAGCCGGCAAAGCAAAAACCTCCGCGGCAAGCCGGGTCAAGGACAAATCCTGCGCTGAAACATGGAAGCAAGAAAATGCCGGCGGACGGCGGCGGGCCGCAATATTCGTGCGCAGCGAGCCGGCCTTCAGCGATGGGTGCATCAGCAAAAATGATGGGATGGAATATTGGAATGGCTGGCTGCCACATGCGATGATGAGGGCAACGCCGATAGACAGTAAGGAAGACGCCGATGAAAGCCATGTTCTACGAAGCCTTCGAACAGGCGCCCGAAATTCGCACCCTGCCCGATCCGACGCCCACCGAGGACGGCGTCGTCATCGCGGTCGGCGCCAGCGGGCTCTGCCGCAGCGACTGGCATGGCTGGATGGGCCACGATCCGGATATCCGCCTGCCGCATGTGCCGGGACACGAGCTTGCCGGGCGGATCGTCGCCACCGGCCGCGGCGTGATGCGTTTCAAGGTCGGCGACCGGGTGACCGTGCCCTTCGTTTCCGGCTGCGGCCATTGCGCCGAGTGCCATTCCGGGAACCAGCAGGTCTGCTCCAACCAGTTCCAGCCGGGCTTTACCCATTGGGGATCCTTCGCCGAATATGTGGCGATCGATTATGCCGATACCAATCTGGTGCATCTGCCCGATACGATCGACGATGCGACGGCGGCCAGCCTCGGCTGCCGCTTCGCCACCTCGTTTCGCGCCGTCGCCGACCAGGCACGCACCGGGCCTGGCGAATGGATCGCCGTGCATGGCTGCGGCGGCGTCGGCCTGTCGGCGATCATGATCGCCACCGCCCTGGGCGCCAATGCGATCGGCATCGACATATCCGAGGAGAAACTCGCTTTCGCCAGGGAGTGCGGGGCGGTGGCGACGGTCAATGCGTCAGGCGTCGCCGACGTGGCGGAGGCGGTACGCGAGATCACCAAGGGCGGCGCGCATGTCTCGATCGACGCGCTCGGCCATCCCGCCACCTGCTTCAACTCGATCAAGAACCTGCGCCGGCGCGGGCGGCACGTTCAGGTCGGGCTGATGCTCGGCGAGCATGCGACACCGCAAATCCCGATGGCGCAGGTGATCGGCCACGAGCTCGAAATCTACGGCAGCCACGGCATGCAGGCCTGGCGTTACGACGCCATGCTGTCGATGCTTTCGGCCGGCAAGATCGCCCCGCAGAAGCTGATCGGACGCCGCGTCAGCCTTGAGGAGGCGGTGCCGGCGCTGATGGCGCTCGACAAGGCGGAGGCGACCGGGATCAGCGTGATTACGCGGTTTTCGTGAGAGGACATAACAACCGCCTTATTCCGCCACCCCGATCGAGGCGAGATAAGCGGCAGAGGCCGGGATCTTCGATTTGTCCTTGATCTCGATGATCAGGCGCGGGTTGCTGTCGAGCTTGGCGAGAGCCGCAAAGACGGCGTGCCAGTGGATCGAGCCTTCGCCGAGGCTCCAGTGGCGATCGGCATAGCCGTCGGCATCCTGCAGATGGACGTGCTGCAGGCGGTTGCCGGCGGCCTTGACGTAATAGTCGACCGGGGGAGCGCCGGTATAGCCATGGGCATAATGGGCGTGGCCGGTGTCGATCGAGACGGCGACGGCGGGCGAATGGAAGCTTTCGGCCAGCGCCACGCGGATATGCGGATCCTTATCTTCGATGTTTTCGAGGACCATGGTGCAGCCGATATCCTCGGCCCGCCTGGTGGCGTCGCGCAGCGTCAGATGCACGCGCTCGACCAGTTCCTCGCGGGCGCCGTCATTGTTGTCGAGGTTGTTGTAGGACCACGAGCTATAAGGGCTGTTGCGTCGCGCCGATGGCGGCGCAGACATCGAGGCCCTGCAACAGTCGCCTTGTGACGACGGCGCGGATATCGGGATCTTTCGAGGCGATGGTAAAACCCCAGAACGGGCCGTGAATGCCCAAGCGGCCGGTATGACCGTCGAGAAGCCTGCGCGCACGTTTGGCGAGCGGCGCCCAGTCGCCGTTCAAAACCTCGGCATCGGCGAAGCTCTGCAGTTCGAGATCGCGGGGCTTTTCGAACAGCCAGTCGCGGTGAAGCTCGACTTCATCGAGCGTCATGGCAGCGCCGACGACGGGAAGAGAAGACATGGATGCGCTCCATAAATTTGAATGATCAATGTGAAAATGGAAGAACGGTCAAGAACGGCCGCCGCGTTCTATGCGCCCCTTCTGTGTCGGCGGTATTACAGGCATGGAGCCGGAAACCCTCCGGCCTCCGTCATTTCTGCATAGCTGGTGCCGCATTATCGGGCCTTGCGAAAACGACGTTCCGTACAGATATCCGCACCGACAGCTCGTGATGCATAGGCGCGCGGACTGCACTGAACTCTCGGCAACGAAGCCGTTCGTTCATCGCTTCGGCGACCGAAACGCGCCGTGTTGCCGGCGTTCGGCGATGGTGATCCCGACAACAAGGCGGTTGTCAAAGCCGGCGTAGAGGTTTAACGGCTGCGCCCGCAAGAAAGGGCCTGCAAGAAAAAGCCCGTAAGAAGAAGAAAGAGACATGATGTCTAACTCATTTGTGAAAATGCATAGCAGCGATAAGGCAAAGCGCTTTTTCGTCCTCGGCGACCGGGTCGAGCGGCAGCTGCGGCTCCGCGGAACCTGGCTGAATATCTTCGACGTCACCGTACCACCCGGCAGCCGGACGCCGAAACATGCGCATGCGAGCCCTGAGGTGTTCCGCATCCTCGAGGGCAGCCTGACGATCTGGCGCCTGACCGATGGCGGCCCGGAAGAGATCGAGGCGAGGCCCGGCGACATCGTCACCATCGCGCCCTTCGTGGTGCACGGCTATGCCAACCGCGGCACCGTCCCCGCGGTGTTTTCCGCGGTCGTCGATCGGGAGATGGCCGAGTTCATCGAAGCGGAAGGCACGACCGAGCCACCGAAGGCCAGCCCTTCGGCTGAGACCATCGCCCGGATGACGGCGGCGGCCAATGCTTACGGGATCACCATCCTCGCGGCCTGACGGGGCAAGAGCGTGATGCCGAAATTTCGATCGGTTTCGGCGTCACGCAGAAATGCAAAAAATCTCCTAACATTCCGAACCAGAATGCGGCGTTGCCGCGATTGTCGAAACTGTCACATCAAGACGCTATACGGATTTTCGCCCGGCGCCTCTTGCGCCGGAAGCGTTTCACAGCCAAAATTGGCCCATGCCTGACAGCGACCCATCCAGTACAAGCTCCGCCCGCTCCAAGCGGGATCTCCCGGCCGAAGACGCTGGCGACGACTGTAGACGGTGCAATGACCTCGGCCTCGCCCTGGGCACATCAGGCTCCCGCAGAGAGCAGCCGCTTTCCACATCATCGAGAATGACGGGCGGCCGCACGCCGGCCCGCTACAGGCGACCTGTAACTTCCACTTCAGAGGAGCGGTTCGTCATGACGACGACCGCCTTTGATTGATGTTTTTCGACTGGATTTCGACCCTTCCGCATGGGCCGAGGGTTGCCACTCACCGAATTCTGAAAACGGGATGGAACCTACACTGATGTAACACGATGATAGAAAGACGACAGGTGATGCGTCTATAGTAGCGTCCCTTCGAATATCTCGCCGCGTCGCCTCATGGATGCGGCATGACAACCTCAACGAATAGGGTCCCTGTGTTTCTGGAAATTGGAATTGTGGCGTTTCTCACCATCCTGAATGGTGTGCTCGCCATGTCGGAGCTGGCCGTCGTGTCTTCTCGGCCAGCCCGCCTGAAGGTTCTCTCTGACAATGGCAGCAAGGGTGCAGCGCAAGCAATCAAACTTGCCGAACACCCCGGTCGCTTTCTCTCCACGGTGCAGATCGGCATCACGCTGGTCGGCGTTCTCTCCGGCGCTTTTTCGGGGGCCACGCTCGGGGGCCGCCTGAGCGGATGGCTGGAAGCCCAGGGGATGTCGTCGACGGCCGCCGATGCCGTTGGCGTCGGTTCGGTCGTCGTGGCAATCACCTACCTTTCGTTGATCATCGGCGAACTTGTTCCCAAGCAGATCGCATTGAGAGAACCCGAAGCGGTTGCGGCCAAGGTGGCGCCGGCTATGGCGGTGCTGTCAAAAATTGCGCTGCCCCTCGTCTGGCTTCTGAACGCCTCCGGAAATCTTGTCCTCAAGCTCCTCGGCCAAACGGGAAAAAGCGGCGACAATGTCTCCGACGAAGAAATCAAGACCGTTCTGGCCGAGGCGCAGTCGGCAGGCGTTATCGAAAGCGAAGAGTCGGCGATGATCTCAGGTGTGATGCGGCTGGCCGACCGCACCGCCCGCGCGCTGATGACGCCCCGCCGAGACGTCGAAATCATTGATATCGACGACAGCCTCGATGAAATCCGCACCCAGTTGCACCGGACGAAACGGTCTCGGCTGCCCGTTCGCAAAGGCAGCTCGGACGAGGTGATCGGCATCCTTCCGGTCAAGGACTTCTACGATTCGATGTCCGAACACGGCAGCGCCGATATCAAGGCTCTGACGCAGGACGTTCCTGTGGTTTCCGACCTCTCAACCGCCATCAATGTGATTGAAGCGATCCGGAAATCACCGGTTCACATGGTGCTGGTTTTCGACGAGTACGGCCATTTCGAGGGGATTGTTTCATCAGGCGACATTCTGGAAGCGATCATGGGGGCGCTCCAGGAGGGACCTGTCGACGAACAGGCCATCGCGCGCCGAGACGACGGTTCGTACCTGGTGTCCGGCTGGACGCCGATCGACGAGTTCGCCGAATTCTTGAACCTCAAGCTCGAAGGCGACCTCGAATATCAGACCGTGGCCGGCCTGGTGCTGGAAGAGTTGAAACATCTGCCGGAACTGGGCGAGAGCTTTACGAGAGATGGATGGCGCTTCGAAGTCATCGATCTCGACGGCAGGCGCGTGGACAAAATACTCGTGTCTGCGGCGTGACGGGCGGGATGCTTTTGTTTCCGATAACGTCGGCTGCGAGATCGTCAGGCTCGACGGCCGCAACATCGACAAGATCCGCCTCCACCACATGGGATGTGGGCTGACAGCAGGAGTGAACGCCATGGCATGGTCTGCCAGCCAATATGTGAAATTCGAGGATGAACGCACACGACCGGCCCGTGATCTTCTGGCGCAAGTGCCGCTGCAAAGCATCCGCCGCGCCGTCGACCTCGGCTGCGGGCCGGGCAATTCGACCGAACTCATCATCGAGCGTTATGGGGCCGAAGGCGTCTCCGGCCTCGACAGCGACACGAACATGCTGGCGGCGGCGCGCAAACGGCTTCCGGGCACTGATTTCGTCGAGGCCGATCTCGGCAGCTGGCAGCCGGCGGAACCCGCCGACCTGCTCTTTGCCAATGCCGTCTTCCAATGGCTGCCCGACCATCTCGACATTTTCGACCGGCTGATGGACGGACTGTCCGAAGGCGGCGTGCTCGCCGTGCAGATGCCCGACAATCTCGGCGAACCCTCGCATCTGGCAATGGAGGAGACCGCGCATGCCGGTCCGTGGAGGACTGCTTTCGAAGGAAAGAGCGTGCGCCGCCGGAGGCTGCCTGCGCCATCCGCCTATTACTCCAGGCTGATCGCCAAAGCCTCGCGCGTCGATATCTGGCACACCATCTACAATCACCCGATGGCGGATGCGGCTGCTATCGTCGAATGGGTGAAGGGAACCGGGCTGATGCCCTATCTCGCCCAGGCCGGCGAGGAGTATCGCGAGGCGTTTCTGGCGGATTATCTCAAGCGGGTGGAGCAGGCCTATCCGAGGATGTCGGATGGGCGGGTGCTGTTGAGGTTTCCGAGGATTTTCATGGTGGCGGTGAAGGGGTAGTCGGCTGCTGCCGGTATGTCCGGTTCGCGCCAGGACGTGCCCTGCGAGAGGCTGGCGGGGAACGGAGAGGGCGTGGCAGCTCCTCTTCTCCCCTCGGGGAGAAGGTGGCGGCAGCCGGATGAGAATCTGTGTTGGTTGTCAAGGCGGATTTGGGGTCCAGAGGGGATCGTGAGCTAGGAGGCAGTTTGCCAAGACGAGCAGCTTGCGCATGATGGCGACAAGGATGACCTTGGCTGGTTTTCCTGCGGCTTTGAGCGTGTCTGCGAAACGAGCAAGGGCGGGATTGTATCGACAGGCCGACAAGGCGGCCATGTAGAGCGCGCGCCGGGGTGCTGGCCTGCCGGCGCGGATGGAGCGACGTCCGGTTCGGGCACCGCTGTCGTTAGCGATTGGGGCAAGCCCTGCCAGCATGGCGGCTTGCTTGCCCGAACATGTCCCCAACTCGTCCATGCCGGCCATCAAGGCCAGGGCCGTGACGCGGCCGATGCCGGGAATGGAGGTGAGGATCTCGGCCTTGCGGCAGAGCTGCGGATCCTCGCCGACACATCGTTCGATCTCTTTGTCGAGACGTTCGACATGCTGTTCCAGCCGACGCACAAGGCGGTTGAGTTCGCTGCGCAGAAGGGCGGTGGTGGCCGTCTTGCTGCGGTTCTGCAGGGCGGTGATGTCGCATTTGGCGGCCGATCGTGCATTGACCAGCTCCTGCAAGGCCTCGATGTGAGGACTTGGCGGCGCGCTGGCCGGCGGGCGCAGGCTCTCGGCCAGGAGCGCCAGGAAACGGGCATCGAGACGGTCGGTCTTGGCGAGATAGCCGCAGGCGCGGGCAAACATGCGCGCACGCAGCGGATCGATCACGGCGATGGCAAAGCCATCGAGCCAAAGCGAGCGATGGGCGGGGCGATGAAACTTGCCGGTTGCCTCCATCACGATGCTTTTGGGCCGATGGTTGGCCAGCAGCCGTTTCAGCTGGCGGATGCCGGTCTTGTCATTGCTAAACCGCCGGCTTTCGCCCAGCGGATGCAAATGAACATCGAGCCACTCTTTACTCACGTCTACACCGGCATAAACTACCGGCATCGCGTCTTCTTGGAACGAAACCTTGCCTTGCATGCGGGACTTGCTCCCCATCATCTGTTCAGGACAAACGCGAGGACGGCCGGACCAATCTCATCCCCGGTTCAAGCCAAGGGGCCTGCGGTCCCGGCCGTCCGCACTCCGGCGGATGGCCATCCGCCGGAGTGCGCACCGATCATCTAACAATCAGCGCGAATTGAACATGCAAGGGGCTTTTGTGGCCCTAGACGCCTGCCCCAGACAATGTCAAATGCCTGTTATCCCACACCGCCTATGTTGCGGCGAAACCGGCACGCATTATAGTCGGGCCGGAAAATCATGGGAAACGACATCATGGCCACCCCTACTCCGCCCGTCACCCTCGTCATCTTCGGCGCCACGGGAGACCTCACGCGCCGCCTGCTGGTGCCGGCGATCATCAATCTGACGCGGAGCCGCCTCGTCGGCGAGGATCTCCACATTCTTGGCATCGGCATCGAGCCGGGTGACGACGAGTTTCTGCGCGGGCGGCTCGACCAATTCCTCGACCATCTGAGCGGCGAAGAGCCGACGGTGAAGGACGAGGCCTGGGAGAGCCTGCGCCGGCGTATTTCCTATACATCGGGCGATTTCACCAAGGACGATATTTTCGTCGAGATCGGCAGACGGCTGGGACCGAATGCCAATGCCGCCTTCTATCTCGCTGTGCCGCCATCCTTCTTCGGCACGATCGTCGAGAAGCTCGCAGCCCATGGCCTGACCGATGAAAAGGACGGGGTCTTCCGCCGCGTCGCCATCGAAAAACCGTTCGGCACCGATCTCGCCTCGGCGCAGGCGCTGAATGCACAGATCCTCGCCCAGATCGGGGAAAGCCAAGTTTACCGGCTCGACCATTTTCTCGGCAAAGAGACGGTGCAGAACCTGATGACCGCGCGTTTCGCCAACATGATCATCGAGTCCTTGTGGAACAGCCGCTACATCGACCATGTGCAGATCACCGCCGCCGAGATCGTCGATGTCGGCAGCCGCGGCAAATTCTACGATGCGACAGGCGCGCTGCGCGACATGGTGCCGAACCATCTCTTCCAACTGCTGGCGATGATCGCCATGGAACCGCCAAACAGCTTCGACGCCGAAGCGATCCGCAACGAGAAGAGCAAGGTGCTGAAGGCGCTGCGCATCTATACGCCCGAAGAGGCGAAGACGCACGGTGTGCGCGGCGCCTATACGGCAGGCCCGCTCAATGGCGCCCAGCTTCCGGCCTATCGCGACAGTAAGGATGTTTCGCCCGAGAGCAGGACCGAGACCTATGTGGCGCTGAAGCTCTATGCCGATACCTGGCGCTGGGCCGGTGTGCCCTTCTATTTGAGAACCGGCAAGGCGCTGACGGCGCGCGACACCGAGATCGTCATCACTTTCCAGCCCGTGCCCTTCGCGCAGTTTCGCGAGACCGAGGTCAACCGCCGCCTGCCGCCGAACCGGCTGGTGATCCAGGTGCAGCCGGACGAGGGCATGAGCATGGAAATCTCGATCAAATCGCCGGGGCTTTCGGTCGACACCACGCCGGTCTCTCTCGACTTCCGCTATGCCGACAAATTCGATATCGGCAAGACCACGGGTTATGAATCGCTGCTCTACGATCTCTTCATCGGCGACCAGACGCTGTTCCAGCGCGCCGACGGCATCGAGGCCGGCTGGGCGGCGGTTCAGCCCTTCCTCGATATCTGGGCGAAGGACCAGAGCGTGCCTGACGCCTACGCGCCGGGCAGCATGGGGCCAGCCTCAGCCGACGAACTCATCGGGCGCGACGGGCGGCGGTGGCATGAACTCGGCGTCATCCTGCACCACGACAAGAAGGACGGCAAATAGCGCCCTCCCCTGATCCTATTGGTTTCCCTGGTCACGGCATGCAGGGCTGACCGAGGCGCCGCTATTGCCGCCTTCCGTAGCAAGGGCTCCGCGCGCCTTGCGCGGCGGGCAACGCGCCCAATCGACGGGACCGCTCAACGGTTCTTTGTCGATGCTGCCGGTTTCGATCGAGTCGAGCGGGATGATCAGTCCGCTTTGCGTCTCGGCTCCAGGCGCAGTGCCGAGCGGCGGCGTGCCGTCGATCCGGCCGCTGGCATCCATGCCCATGTTCGACTGGGCAAGAACCGGGCCGGAGAGGCTAAGGAGAGCGATCGAGATTGCTGCAATAAACCTGCGCATGATGCTATTCCTTCTGGTTTCAGCGATGCTGATAGAAACAGCAATTCGACCTCTCTTGTTCCGCGGGGAGCGGGCACGGACGATCAAAGTTTGGCGATCACCTCCGCCCTGCAAAGCAGGCGATCTCGGGCTCAATCGCGCCAGCGCGACAGCAGCTTGTCGAGACCTGACGGATAGAGATCGATGCCGGCCTCACGCAGCCTGTCGCGGCCGAACCAGCGCGCCGTCGCCGCCGTCTCGTCGAGTTCGGAATAGCGGATTTCGTCGCGCTCATAGAGGCTTTCATCGGCCAGCTCGATATCGGCGGCGAAGATATATTCGTGACCGGTCGCGCCGTGATGGTCGTAGATGTTTTCCAGCAGATGCCAGGGGCCGACGATGCGGATCGCCGTCTCGAGTTCCTCCTGGAATTCGCGGTACAGAGCCTGCTCGCGGCTCTCGCCGAATTCGATCGCACCGCCGAGCGGGCGAACACCCTTGATACGGCCGCTGTCATCCTCCACTTCCGCGGCGAGCAGTTGGTCTTTCCGCCAAGCGAGGCCGATGACCTTCACTCTGATCTGCTGCGATGGGCGCCAGACGGTCATAGGCTCTCCTTTCATCCCTTGAGCTGGCAGGGGCAGCGTTTGCACTTCACCCCGACTGCCGCCAGGACAAATATGCGGAGCCCCGCAACGAAGCGAGGCTCCTACGGATCAATCGTCTCAGACGAACTGGCTGAGGCCGGGGACGGAAGCGACGACCTCGTCGACAACTTCCTCGCCGGCATATTGCTTGGCGATGGCGATGGTTTCCTTGGCGAGTGAGGTGATCTCGCCCATGCCGAGGCCTTCGCCCATCAGCTGCTGGCCGAGCCCCATGATGCCGCCGCCGCCGAGCGAGTTCATCAGCCCGCCGAGCAGACCGCCGCCGCCGGCACCGGCGCCGTTGAACTGGGCGACGAGATCGGCGCCGCCGGGGATCGCTTCGATCATCTTGGCGACCGGGCCATCGGCGGCCTCGCGCTGCAGGAAGCCGAGCATCATGCCGAGCGCCTTTTCGGCCAAATCAGGCGCAATCCCCACACGATCGGCGATCTGGGTCACAATTTCATTCATCGTCAGCCTCCTGTTATTTTGACGTTAACGTCAACGTTATTCGAAATTCCACGGCAACTCAAGCCGGCCCTCCCCGGGCGGCCCATTGTCCGGTTTGGCTTTTAATGCAAACAGTTGTCCGCATGCGCCTGCCTGCTTATAACAGGGAAACGATGGTTCGATGAAGGCTGGGATGCCAAGCCTTCTCAACAAATGGCGGCAGCGCCGAAGGGAGCATTGCGGATGATCGAGGATGGCAAGATTTTCATCGGCGCGAGCCGCAATCCCGATGACAGCATCAACAAGCCGGAATATCTCGACCTGAAATTCGGCAATCGCCACGGCCTCGTCACCGGCGCTACCGGCACCGGCAAGACGGTGACGCTGCAGGTGCTGGCCGAGGGCTTCTCTCGGGCCGGTGTTCCCGTCTTTGCGGCCGATATCAAGGGGGACCTTTCCGGCATCGCCGCCAAGGGTGAACCCAAGGATTTTCTCACCAAGCGGGCCGAGCAGATCGGCTTTGCCGACTATGAATTCGACCAGTTTCCGGTGATCTTCTGGGATCTGTTCGGCGAGAAGGGCCACCGGGTGCGCACCACCATCGCCGAGATGGGACCGCTGCTGCTCGCCCGCCTGATGGATGCCTCCGAACCGCAGGAAGGCGTCATCAACATCGCCTTCAAGATCGCCGACCAGGGCGGGCTGCCGTTGCTCGACCTCAAGGATTTCAGCTCGTTGCTGAACTATATGGGCGAGAATGCCAGCCAACTTTCCAACCAGTACGGGCTGATCTCCAAGGCTTCGGTCGGCTCGATCCAGCGGGCGCTGCTCGTTCTCGAACAGCAAGGTGCCGAGCACTTCTTCGGCGAACCGGCGCTGAAGATCACCGACATCATGCGCACAAGCAATAATGGCTACGGCCAGATCTCGGTGCTGGCCGCCGACAAGCTGATGATGAACCCTCGGCTTTACGCCACTTTCCTGCTCTGGCTGCTCTCGGAACTCTTCGAGGAACTGCCCGAGGTGGGCGATCCCGAAAAGCCGAAGCTCGTTTTCTTCTTCGACGAGGCGCATCTGCTCTTCAACGACGCGCCAAGGGTGCTGACCGAACGTGTCGAGCAGGTGGTGCGGCTGATCCGTTCCAAGGGCGTCGGCGTCTATTTCGTGACGCAGAACCCGCTCGACGTGCCGGAAACGGTGCTCGCCCAGCTCGGCAACCGGGCACAGCATGCGCTGCGCGCCTATTCGCCGCGCGAACAGAAGGCGGTGAGGACGGCGGCCGATACCTTCCGTGCGAATCCGGCCTTCGATTGCGCCACCGTCATCACCAATCTCGGCACCGGCGAGGCACTGGTCTCGACGCTGGAAGCCAAGGGCGCACCGTCGATCGTCGAGCGCACGCTGATCCGCCCGCCATCCGGCCGCGTGGGCCCGGTGACGGATGACGAGCGTCGGCAGATCATGGACAGGAGCCCGGTTCTCGGCGTCTATGACGAGGATGTCGACCGCGAATCCGCCTTCGAGCTGCTGGCGGCGCGGGCGAAGAAAGCGGCGGATGCCGAGGCCGCCAAGCGGGCGCAGGAAGAAGCGCCTCAGCAGGGCAGCACGACCTCCGGCTGGTCCCTTCCGGGCTTCGGCGGCAGCAATGACGATAATCAGGGCCGCGACCAATCACGCGGCCGGGCTTCCGGCTACCAGCGCGAAACCGTGGTGGAAGCGGCGATGAAGAGCGTGGCGCGCACGGTGGCGACGCAAGTCGGCCGGGCGCTGGTGCGTGGGATATTGGGGAGCCTGAAGCGGTAGGGCTGAGTGTCTTCTCCGCTTTAGGCATATCGTCAGTGGCGCGTCGTGCAGCCCCTCATCCGCCTGCCGGCACCTTCTCCCCGCTCGCGGGGCGAAGGGGACAAGCCGCGACCTCTCCGTTCCCCACCAACCTCTCGCAGGGCACGTCCCCTCTCCCCGTTTTTACGGGGAGAGGGTTAGGGTGAGGGGCAATCTCAGGATGAAGCCCGCTGAGAAAAACGGGGCGGAAAGTCGGCTCTTTTGCTTGAACCTTCAGCCTTTACTCCCTAAATTATCTGCCATCGACCATTTCAACAGGATGTGCGCCGCAATGGATTTCAACCCGATCGCAACGCCAGTTCGCCTTGCCAACGGGGAAATCCATATCCATGCCTGCATCCATCACTCTCTCCCAGATTTCATGGGCCGCGCCTGACGGGCGGTCGCTTTTTTCCAATCTCGACCTCAGTTTCGGGACGGAGCGGACCGGCCTTGTCGGGCGCAACGGTGTCGGCAAGACGACGTTGCTGAAGCTCGTCTCCGGGGATATCCAGCCGCATTCGGGGACGATATCCGTCAGCGGCAGCCTCGGCGTGTTGCGGCAGAGCGTTCAGGTGGCGCCCGATGAAACGGTCGCCGATCTCTTCGGCGTCACCGATGCGCTCGCCGTTCTGCATCGTGCCGAAGCCGGCGAGGCAACGGCCGACGAACTGGCAACGGCAGACTGGATGCTGGAGGCGCGCGTCGCCGCAGCGCTCAATCGCACTGGGCTCGATGCAGAGCCACAGACGCCGCTTGCGGCACTCTCCGGCGGGCAGCGCACGCGCGCCGGGCTGGCGGCGCTCATCTTTACCGAACCGGATTTCCTGCTGCTCGACGAACCCACAAACAATCTCGACCGCGAGGGCCGCGAGGCTGTGATCGGCCTGATTTCAGGCTGGCGGGCCGGCGCCATCATCGTCAGCCATGACCGCGAATTGCTCGAAAGCGTCGATGCGATCGTCGAACTGACCTCGCTCAGCGCCACCCGCTATGGCGGCAATTGGAGCCATTATCGCGAGCGCAAGGCGCTCGAGCTCGCGGCAGCCCGGCATGATCTCGACGATGCCGAAAAACGTATGGCCGAGGTTGCAAGGAAGGCGCAGGCGACGGTGGAGCGGCAGGCGCACAGGGACAGCACCGGGCGGAAGATGGCCGCCAAGGGCGGCATCCCGCGCATCATGCTCGGCGGCATGAAGGAGCGGAGCGAAACCACCGGCGGCGACAATGCCCGGCTTGCCGACCGCCGACGTGCCCAGGCACTGGAAGAGGCAAAGGCGGCACGCGAGAAGATCGAGATCCTGCAACCCTTGTCGGTCACCCTGCCGCCGACCGGGCTGCCTGCCAGCAAGATCGTGCTGAAGATGGATGGTGTCACAGCGGGCTACCAGCCGGGTGATCCCGTCATCCGCGATCTCTCCGTCGACGTGACGGGACCGGAACGCGTCGCCGTCACCGGCCGCAACGGCTCGGGCAAGACGACCTTGCTGGCACTTATTACCGGCGAGCTGAAACCCTGGGCCGGCACGGTCGGCGTCATGACCGGTTTTGCGATGCTCGATCAGAAAGTCAGTCTTCTCGATCCGTCGGCCTCGATCCGCGACAATTTCCGCCGGATCAACCCGCAAGCCGACGAAAACACCTGCCGGGCCGCCCTTGCCCGCTTTATGTTCAGGGCCGATGCTGCGCTGCAGACCGTATCGACGCTCAGCGGCGGCCAATTGCTGCGCGCCGGCCTTGCCTGCGTCCTGGGCTCCGCACCGCCGCCGCTTTTGATCCTCGACGAGCCGACCAACCATCTCGACATCGACTCGATATCAGCGGTCGAGGCCGGGCTGCGCGCCTATGACGGGGCGCTGCTGGTCGTCAGCCATGATGAGACATTTCTCGAGAGCATTGGGATCACGCGGCGGCTGGAGCTGGCTGATGGTGGGCTGAATGGGTAAATCAGGAGTTGGGAGCAACTGAACCGCTGGTTTGGCCCCACCATCCACGCGGCGTCCATCAGCGGCGGGCATAGATCCTCGGCTCAGGGCCGAGGAGGACGGAGGGTGGGGTGACCGTTCCTGCCAACTCAACAGCCGGCGTGGCGACTGGCTATCGGCGTGCTTGCGGCTCCCTTGCCTCTTTCTGCAGGCAATGGTATTTCAACGCTGCAACCCTTTCGAGAAAGGAGGATCACGCAATGCAATATTATTTCCGGCATCATCGCCAGCGTGGTCCCGTCAACGCCCTGCAAATGCGTTTGCAGGGCTGACCAGAGACCGTTTCCCGACATCTCTTCCTGGTCTGCCCTTCGTGGCCAATGCGGCGCCGTAGACAGCGCGCATTTTTCTCAATTCCCGGGCCGGATACGCGCAACTCCGTGATGGCTGAACGCCCCGGATCGCGTCCCCGGTCAAGACCAGAGAACGATCATGACACTCATCAATATCCGCAATCTCGGCGTGACGCTGGGCAATCGGCTGTTTTCCAAGCTCAATCTCGTCGTCAATACAGGCGACCGCATCGGCCTCGTCGCCGCCAACGGGCGGGGGAAATCGACGCTGCTTGCCTGCATCACCGGCGCGCTGGAGCCGAGCGAGGGCGAGATCACCAGGGCGCGCGGGCTGACCGTCGGCCATGTCGCGCAGAATGTGCCGCCTGCTCTTTTCGACACGCCGTTCTACGATGCGGTACTGCAGGCGCTGCCGGCCGATCAGGCCGAAAGCGAGAGCTGGCGCGTCGATGTGGTGCTGGAGTCGCTCGAAGTGCAGGAGGTCATGCGCAGCCGGCCGCTGAGGCAATTGAGCGGCGGCTGGCAGCGGCTTGCCATGCTGGCCCGCACCTGGGTGAGCGAGCCCGACGTGCTCTTGCTCGACGAGCCGACCAACCATCTCGATCTCGAAAAGATCGCCCAGCTGGAGGGCTGGCTGAATGCGCTGCCGCGCGACGTGCCGGTTATTCTCTCCAGCCATGACCGCACTTTCCTCGACGCGACGACCAATCGGACGCTGTTCCTGCGGCCGGAGTTATCGCCGGTCTTCTCCCTACCATACACACGAGCGCGCGCCGCCCTCGACGAGGCCGACGCCTCAGAAGCCCGGCGCTACGAGCGCGATATGAAGGTGGCGGAGCAATTGCGCAAGCAGGCGGCGAAGCTCAACAATATCGGCATCAATTCCGGCAGCGACCTGCTCGTCGTCAAGACCAAGCAGCTCAAGCAGCGGGCAGAGAAGCTCGAGGATGCGGCAAAACCAGCGCATCTGGAGCGTTCGGCCGGCGCCATCCGGCTCGCCAATCGCGGCACGCATGCCAAGGTGCTGCTGACGCTCACGGATGCGGCGGTGACGACGCCGGATGGGACGCTGTTGTTCAAGACCGGCCGGCAGTTCATCTGCCAGGGCGACCGTATCGTCCTCCTCGGCCTCAACGGCGCCGGCAAGTCGCGGTTGGTGTCGATGCTGAAACAGGCGATCGAAAGACCGGATGCTGCGCGCGAAGATATCAAGGCGACCCCGTCGCTGGTGCTCGGCTATGGCGACCAGGCGCTTGCCGATCTCAGCGACACCGACACACCGATCGGCACGATCATCCGCCGCTTCGATGTCGGCGACCAGCGCGCCCGCGCCTTGCTGGCCGGCGCCGGCATGACGATCGACATGCAGGCAAAACCGATCGGCCAGCTTTCCGGCGGCCAGAAAGCGCGGCTCGGCATGCTGGTGCTGCGGCTGACGGAGCCGAATTTCTATCTGCTCGACGAACCGACCAACCATCTCGACATCGAGGGACAGGAAGCGCTGGAGAGCGAGCTGATGGCGCACGAGGCGAGCTGCCTGCTGGTATCGCACGACCGCAGTTTCGTGCGGGCTGTGGGAAACCGGTTCTGGCTGATCGAGAAGAAGCGGCTGGTGGAGGTGGAGAGCCCGGAAGGGTTCTTTGCTTCGGTTGAGGTGTGAATGGGTGGTGCGATCCGGAGTGTGACTGTTGTTGGCCGAGTGCCGTGCAGCCCCCTCATCCGCCCTACGGGCACCGCCGGGGTCGAGCCACCGGTCTCGACCCGTCCTTTGGACACCCGCTGGGGAGAAGAGGGAGTCGAGACGCTGCGGCAAATCCCTTCGCCCCAGCGGGGAGAAGGTGGCGGCAGCCGGATGAGGGGGCCTCACGGCACACCGCCACGATGCGTCTAAGCCTACCGCTTCGGCGCCACCAGGCAGAAGAAGGCGCCTTGTGGGTCCGTCGCCTGGATGATCCAGCTGCCGCCGGGGACTTCCATCGGGCCGTGGACGACCTTGCCGCCACCTGAGGTGACGCGTTCGATCGCGGCGTCGATCGCCGGCACGATGAAATAATAGCACCAGAAGGGCATCGGCATATTTTCCGGTTTGGTCATCATGCCGCCGATCTGCCGGCCATTGTGAGCGAAGAGGTAGTAGACGCCCATCGGACCCATGTCCATTTCGCTGTCCTTCGTCCAGCCGAACAGGTTGGAATAGAAGGAGACAGCGTCTTTGCCGTTGCCGGCGTAGAGTTCGCGCCAGCCGATATTGCCGGGGGCGTCGAAGGCCAGTTCCGGCATGGGCTTCTCCATCGGCGCCGGCGTCATGATGCAGAGCACCGCGCCGCCCGGATCGGCGACGACGGCGAAGCGGCCGATGGTCGGGATGTCTTCCGGCGGACGGCGGATCGTACCGCCATTGGCGGCAAAATCCTTGGCCGACTGATCGACGTCGTCGACGTCGACATAACCCGTCCAGTTCGGTGGAATGCCCTTACCCTCGAGTTCGGCCGGAAATTCCATCAGGCCGGCGACGCCGATGCCGTTCGCCTCGAAGATCGTATAGGGCGGCATGCCCTCCATCTTCATTTCTGAGGTCGTCCAGCCGACGACCGAGCTGTAGAATTTCGCGGCTGCAGCTGTGTCGGGGGTCATCAACTCGCACCAGATGAACTTTCCATGCGTCTCGGACATCATACTCTCCCTTTTTCGACGCCCTTTTCCCGAGGCCTCTCTTTCGAAACCCCTTTAAGGTTGAGCGCCGCGATTGTCAGATCTTGCGGGCGTAATGTGCTTCCATGAACTGCTTCCAGGAACCGTCGGGCTGCTTGGCGCTTGAGATGAAGGTGCGGTGATCGGCGTCGGCGAAGGCGATCTGCTCGCGGTAATCGGCAAGCCCCTCGCCGTTGAAGTCCGGCCCTGTCGTGTAGAGGTCCAGCACGTTGCCGGATGCATCGAGCTCGCCCTCATAGACCCACATATAGTCCATCATGCTGCCGATCCAGCTGCCGACATATTTGGCTTTTGCGGCGTTGTAGCCGAGCGTCAGGATGCTGGTCGCCTGCTTGCCATCCGGCATGCGGCCGGTGCCTTCGGCGACGAACCAGATGCCGTGCAGCGAGCGCACGGTCTCCGTCCAGTCCTCGCCACCGGACATTTCGGGTGCACTGACGGTCCAGTCGCCGACCAGCCTTTCCAGAAAAGAATGTTCCTTCAGCACTTCTGCGGTCTTCATCATCCTTCTCCCTTGAGTGATGGCGGCCTGGAATTGCTCCAGTTTAGTGACAGCAGGATGGCGCCTTTTGAGCCTCCTCATATTCGTCATGGCGGCGCACGAAATTCATCGTGCTGTCCTCGTTGCGGCCCTTCGGCGCCCGATCGAGGATCATCAGGGTGCCGATCAGTTCCTCCGGCCCGCGGGCATAACTCGAATAGGTATGGAAGACCTCGCCCTTGTCGTTGCGGTAGAAAGCGCTGAGGCCCGGCAGTTCGTCATTGGCATCCTCAGGCGGCATAGGGGTGAAATTGTAGAAGACCTTGTCTTTGGCAAGGTCTTCCGGGCTGAAAGAGACGTGATAATCGAAATTGAAATCGCTGCCGAAGGAAGAGACCCAGGGAAATTGCCAGCCCATGCGCCTTTTATAGGCGGCGATCTTGTCGAGCGGCGCGCGCGAGACGGCGACCCAGGTGACGTCATGATGGTTGAGATGCGGCAGAGCGCCGTCGACATGGTCGGACAGGAAGGAGCAGCCGGGGCAGCCGGCATCCCAATCGGGACCCAGCATGAAATGATAGATCAGCAGCTGGCTGCGGCCGTCGAAGAGATCGGCGAGCGACTTCTTTCCCTCCGGCGTATCGAAGACATAGTCCTCGTCGACCCTCACCCAGGGCAGCGCCAGGCGCGCGGCGTTGACGCTGTCGCGCAGCCGCGTCGCCTCCTTTTCCTTCAGCAGGAGGGCGCGGCGGGCCTCCAGCCATTGCTCACGGGAAACAACTTCATTCTGCATGGAATGCGCCCTCCTCCGGCACGCTCCTTCTCCTTGACTAAATACATTGATATCAATAGAAATGAAGCATGTCAAATTCGATCGAGATTCCCTTTTCCACGACGCTGATGGTGCGCGACACCTGCCTCTGCCTGCATGTGCAGCGGGCGGCGCGGGCGCTCGCCCGGCTGTTCGACGATGCGCTGAGGCCGGCCGGGCTGACCAACGGGCAGTTTTCGCTGATGATGTCGCTGAACCGGCCGGAGCCGCCGCCGATGGGACCGGTCGCCGCCCTGCTCGCCATGGACCAGACGACGCTGACGGCGGCGCTGAAGCCGCTGCAGCGCAAGGGCTGGGTTGATGTGATGGAGAACCCGAAAGACCGGCGCCGCCGGCTGCTGAGCCTGACTGTGGAAGGCAAGGCCGCGCTGGCAAAGGCGCTGCCGATCTGGGAAGCGACGCATGCGGCCCTCGACGCCACGCTGCCGGACGGCGATGCCACGCGGCTGCGGCAGGATCTGCAGGCATTGTCGGGGATGTCGGGTGAAACGCCGAAGCCGGGCGGATCGCCGGTCCCGTCATAGTGAACGGACAATGGGCGAATAGGGCGAGCCGGACAGCCTCTGGGATCTTTCGAGAAATCACCCCACTGCTGCCGTCAGGCTTGTGCGTGGATGCTCGGGTCAAGCCCGAGCACGACGGAGATTGGGGAGGAGCATCGGCAGGAACCGTGACGCCCCTTGCTCCGTCGTCCTCGGGCTTGACCCGAGGACCCATGCGGAGAGCACTGCGCTTCATGTAGGCAATGAGAAAAGCGACGGCAGCCAAGCGAGGCCGGAAGTCCCTCTCCCGCATCCTTGCTGAACGCTTGGATCAGGCAACCGTGACCGGAACTTCGGTCGAGGTGCGCATGGCGTGGCTGTAGGGGCAGACGATGTGGGCTGCGGCGGCGAGCTTTTCGGCAGTTTCTCGGTCGAGACCGGGGATATCGACCGTCAGCGCCACTTCGATGCCGAAGCCGGTGCCATCTTCACGCGGGCCGATGCCAACCTTGGCGGAGACCGTCGTGTCTTCGGGAATCTTGACCTTCTGCTGGCCCGCGACAAATTTCAGGGCACCGAGGAAGCAGGCGGAGTAGCCGGCAGCGAAGAGCTGTTCGGGATTGGTGCCGGTGGCGCCGTCGCCGCCGAGTTCCTTGGGAACGGTCAGCGTCACGTCCAGAACGCCGTTTTCAGAAACGGCGCGGCCTGCGCGGCCGCCGGTGGCAGAGGCTTTGGTCGCATAGAGAATAGGCATGACGATCTCCTTTGGTTGGCCCTTCGATCGGGTTGGATTTTTGATATCGCACAATTAAATTGTACGCAAGTTAATTTTGCAAATTGCATTTCGAATGCGAAAAGAGGACAATCGGTGCCTCAGGGATGGTGGATATGAAAGCGCAAACGGTAAAGACCATGGAGATACCGCAGGAGGAAAAACGGCTGGAAAAGCAGTTGTGCTTCGCGGTCTATGCGACGGCGCACGCGTTCACCCGCGCCTACAAGCCGATCCTCGACAGGGTCGGCCTGACCTATCCGCAATATCTGGTAATGCTGGTGCTGTGGGAACGCGGCGAACTGCCGGTGAAGACGATCGGCGAGCAGCTGGATCTCGATTCCGGCACGCTGTCGCCACTGTTGAAACGGCTGGAGCAGAGCGGGTTAATCAAGCGCATCCGCGACCTGCGCGACGAACGGCAGGTGATCGTGTCGCTGACCCCTGGGGGTGAGGCGATGAAGGGCGAGATCGATACGATCATGACGGCGATCGGTCAGGCCGCCGGCTGCACGCTTGAGGAAATGGCTTCGATGCGCGACATGCTGCATCGGCTGCGGGGCAATCTCGGGCGCACCGGCACGGGCGGCTGAATGTATTCACCCGGTCAGCCTAAATAGCGGCACCGAGGATCAGGGCCGTCCCGCAGCGGGCTTCGCCGGCGACCGGCGCTTCTTGGCAGGCGCTGCCTTGGGTTCGGCTTCGGCCTCCTGCTGCAGGCGCAGGGCCTTCAGCTTTTCCGTCTTCTTGTCACGGGCCGACGCCTCGGCGGCGATGATGGCGCGCGCCGTGTGATCGGTTGCTTCGGCCTTGTCGCGCGACGAAAGCTTGGCGGGATTGAAGAATTCTCCCTTGGTGGCGGTCATGTGCCCCTTTCTCGGGTGATGGCGCGCTGGAGCCGTGGCTCCGCGGTTGACGCCGCGATTCCACAGCTGGAACCGTGATATCACAACTGGCGCCGTGATGCACGGCGGGCGCCGTGCTCACGGGCTAAGGACTAGCGGGCGCGGAGAACCTTCTTCGGCGCCGGCAGCAGGCCTTCGCGCTGCAGCTTCTTGCGGGCGAGCTTGCGCTGGCGGCGAATGGCCTCGGCCTTTTCGCGGGCGCGCTTCTCGGACGGTTTTTCAAAGGCGCTGCGCGCCTTCATTTCCCGGAACAGGCCTTCCCGCTGCATCTTCTTCTTGAGCACGCGGAGCGCCTGATCGACATTGTTATCCCTGACGAGAACCTGCAAAACGATATCCTTCCTGTCGGCGGCGAAGCCGCGCTGTCAATAATGAAAAACGGCGGGACTACTTGCCCGTCCGGATGCTCGAAAACTTCAGCCAGGGCTCGGCGCTGTCGGCCTTGGCTGCCGCCTCGGGAGAAATCCTGGATGGCGTTTCCCCGGTATCGATGTCGGCCTCAGTGATGCGGCGTTCGAAATTCTCCGCGTCGAACTGGACGCGATATTGCACATGCCCGTGGTCGTTCGGCAAGATGCTGGAGATCCGGCACCGCTTTTCGGCTTTCGCCGTGCGGGTAAGGCCGGATTTCAGCACGATCATGTCGCCGACTTTATAGTTTGGCCTGCCCATTTCAGCGTCCCTTCAACCCTTCGGCTGCTCAATTTGTCAATCAGAACGATCGGCAGAACGACCGGCGCTCAAAGCAAAAAGGCCGGGCTGGTTACCCGACCTCTTCCAGTCACTCAGCCATTTCGCTGCCGGTACGGCAGCACGGACGAATGACAAATCATGCGGCCTGAAGGTTGTCGGCCGAATTCTTGCCCGACTTCTTGTCGCGGACGAGATCGTAGCGGATCTTCTGACCTTCAACGAGTTCGCGCATGCCGGCGCGTTCGACCGCTGAAATGTGGACAAAAACGTCCGTAGAACCATCATCGGGCTGAATAAAGCCAAAACCCTTGGTGCCATTGAACCACTTGACGACGCCTGAATTCATAACGATCTCCTTTTCAACCGTTTGTGCTTCGCTTGCGGAAGAATGTCCGACAAGCCGTATCGATGTTGAGAGGATATCTGACGGAGCGCTTCAGCGCGTGGACAAAGGTCGCAAGCAATTCGATACGCACCATGTAGGTTATTTATCGAATTAAGCAATGGTATTCCAAAAAATAAATCTCCTGCCGGGGGCAAAATGAAAACTCTTACCCCCGGAGGAACGCACCTGCGTTCCTCCTAGGGAAAGGGGCCGCGGCGGCCGGATCGAGGCCGCCCCGTCAGATCACTGCAAGACGACGATCGGGGCCTTTGTCGGAACGCGGTCGTAGAGATCGATGATGTCCTGGTTCATGAGCCTGACGCAGCCCGACGAGACGGCCTTGCCGATCGAGCGCCAGTCGGGATTGCCGTGCAGGCGGTAGAGAGTATCCTCGCCATTCGAGAAGATATAGAGCGCGCGGGCGCCGAGCGGGTTTTTCAGGCCCGGCTCCATGCCGCCGTTGTCGATCGAGTATTTGACCAGTTCCGGCTGGCGGGCGACCATCTCGTTCGGCGGCTTCCAGCGCGGCCATTTCTGACGCCACTGGATGACGCCCGAGCCCTGCCAGGCAAAACCTTCGCGGCCGATGCCGACGCCGTAACGCATCGCCATGCCGTCGCCCTGGACGAGATAAAGGAAACGCGACGGTGTATCGACGACGATGGTGCCGGGCGGCTGGCCGGTGGGATCGACGACGCGCTGGCGATAATAGCGCGGATCGATCTGCTCGTAGGGAACGGCGGGAATGAGAAAGCCGCCATCCTCGACCGGGCCATACATGACAGCAAGCTCAGGCCCGCTCGGCACGCTCGACGCAGCCGGGGACTGGAACAGGCGCATGGGCGAACGGTAGATGATCGACGTATCGCCCGATGTTACCGTATTGGCCGAGGAGGCGCAGCCGGTGAGCGCGGAGGCTGCGGTCAGCGCCGAAAAGGAAAGGAAGCTGCGGCGGGAAAGATGTCTATCGAAGCTCATGACGCGGGACTGATTTCCTCTGATGCGGGAAGCCGGACGAAAGGGCTGATAAACCAGCGATTCGTCCGATGCCGATAACAACAAGAGAAGATCTATCGGCTTGCGCCAAATAAACCATAGCTTCACGCAGACGTGTCCGGCCTGAAGCGGACGATATCAGCAGCGCTGTTGCAGCGCTACATCACAACGATCTCGGCCTTGGCGGGGACGCGGTCATAGAGATCGACGACGTCCTGGTTCAGCATGCGCACGCAGCCCGACGAGGTGGCCTTGCCGATCGACTGCCAGTCGGGCGTGCCATGGATGCGGTAGAGCGTGTCCTGCCCGTCCTTGAAGATATACATGGCGCGGGCGCCGAGCGGGTTCATCAGCCCCGGATTCATGCCGCCATTCTCCGCTCCGAAGGGCCGAACCTCAGGCTGGCGCGAGACCATTTCGACCGACGGCGTCCAGCGCGGCCATTTCTGCTTCCACTGGATGGTGCCGCGGCCCGACCAGGCGTAACCGTCGCGGCCGAGGCCGACGCCGTAGCGCATCGCCTTGCCGTTGCCCTCGACGAAATAGAGAAAACGCGCCTTGGTATCGACGACCACGGTACCGGGCCGCTCGGTCGTCTGGTAATCGACCTCCTGGCGCAGGAACTGCGGCTGCACGCGGCTGATCGGGATCGCCGGCAGGGTGAAATCTGCGTCGCGCAGCTCGCCATACATTGCCATGTGCACGGGATTGGTGACCGGCAGGCCGTAGGTCTGGTGGAACTGGGTCTTGTAGAGCTCGCGCGTCTGCGGCACCGGCTGATCGGGGATCGGCCGCACCCGGCGCGGATCGACGCCCGGCGGCTGATAGAAGACCGGCGAGGTTTCCTGGACGAAACGGGCCGGCGAATCGGCGGCGACATCGGGAATGAGGATGTTGCAGCCGGCGAGCGACGCAACTGCAATCACCAGCCCGGCAATCGGGAAGACCCGGCGCAGAAAATTCATGGAACCACCCTTATCAACGATCGGCGAGACAGCGATATCTGCCGGGAGGATGGCATCCGCGGCTGGCGCGAGGCTGGCGTTGGGGTGAGAAATCAGGAAACGAGCAGGACGCCATTGCCACAGGTGGCAGCCAGATCGCGGATCAGTCGCATCTCCTGCGCAGTCAGCCTGCCGGTATCGACGAAACGCCAATTGCGTTCATACAGTGCGAAGACCTCGCGGGCGGGCATCGCGCGTGCAGGATCACGATTCCAGACGAGCGATTTCAGTTCGGGGAAGTCGTTCGGCACGATCATTGTCTCTGCGTCCGTCGTCATACCCGGAATATAGGCCCAATGGACCTGTATTTGAAGCGGCGGCGAAAAATCAGGCCGCCACCCCGTGGAAGAAGCGGATGCTCTGTTCGATCTCGGCCGGCAGCGCCGAGGTGTGATTGCCGGCGACGGTGTCGGTCTCGATGTGGATGCCGGCGGCGCGGGCGCGGCGGGCGAGCAGATCGGCGCGATCGTTGAAATGAGCCTCTTCGGTGCCGTGGACAACACGGACCGGGCATTTGAAGCTCTGGGCATAACACAGCGCCGACCGCACCTCGAATTCATGCGCATTGCTGTCGTCGAAGCGGATATCCTGGGGATAGCGGCTGAAGAAGCGGAAGGCATTGGGATTGCCCGAAATCGGCGCAGCGGCGCGGAATTTATGGGTGCTCATCGCCGTCAGCATGGTCAGCGTGCCGCCGATGCTATGGCCGGCGATGAACAGGCGCTGGGAATCGACGCCCGGCAGGTGCGCCAGGCGCTCGGTGGCGGCAAGCACATCGTCGACTTCGTCATAGAAGCCGGAGAAATTGCCCATCTGGCCGTTTTCGCCGCGCAGCGACGGCATCATCACGACGTAGCCGGCATCCATATAGGGCTTCATCAACTGCCAGTGGCCGATGCCCATGGCGTTGCCGCCGTGCAGGAAGAGCACGGCGGGCTTGGGCGCGCGCTCGCGCTTGTATTTGGAAACCCAGGCCGCAAGTTCGAGCTCGCCGCCGTAACCGGAACGGTAAAAGATTTTCTCGGCATCGGCAGGCGCTGCCAGCGGCTCGTATTTGTCGGGCGCCGGGCCCTTCTGCAACAGCTTCGTGCGGAAATGGTGGCGGACCTGGGCGTAGTCATGCTTGGCAAGCCGCGGTTCATCCGGGACATCGAAAGCGGCGGCCATTTGCGGCAGGACGAGTGCACCGGCGATACCGGCAAGCACTGCACGGCGCTGAAGGAAAAAGGAATTTAGTTCACGCGAGCTCATAAGGCAGCACCCAATCATTTCCCCGGCCTGGAACAGCAGAGCAAAATCTGCACCGGAAGATCGTTGCCGCCAATACACATCATCTTGAAAATTGGCCCTGCGTCATTGTTGCGCAGGGGGTCCAGCACAGAGGGTACAGCGTCGCGTTTTCCGGCCGGTCGGTCGAGATCACGGCGGCTTGGCGTCGATCATGGCGATCAGCGTGCGCAGCCGGTCGGCCTCGTAAGTCGGCTTGTCGGGGCGAAGGCGGGCGATGCGGGGGAAGCGCATGGCGACACCCGATTTATGCCGGGTCGAGCGGTTAATGCCTTCGAAGGCCACTTCGACGACGAAGCCGAAGTCCTTGTCGGCGCGCACCGCCCGCACCGGACCGAAACGCTCGGTCGTGTTGTTGCGCACGAATTTGTCGAGCACTTCGAGTTCGGCATCGGTGAAGCCGAAATAGGCCTTTCCCACCGGCACCAGTTGCTCGCCGTCCTCGTCATCGGCCCAGACACCGAAGGTGAAATCGGAATAATAGCTGGAGCGCTTGCCGTGGCCGCGCTGGGCATACATCAGCACCGCATCGACATTATACGGATTGCGCTTCCACTTGAACCAGGGGCCCTTCATCCGGCCGGCCTGATAGATGCTGTCGCGGCGCTTGATCATCACGCCCTCGATGACCGGATCGGGTGGGGCCGCCCGCAGCGCATCGAGCTCGTCCCAGGCCGAAAAAGGCACGAGCGGAGAGAGGTCGAAACGGTCGTGCGGCGCGCGGTCGATGATCTCGCCGAGGCGCTCGCGGCGATCGACATAGGCGCGGCCGCGAATATCCTCCTCACCGTCGAAGAGCAGGTCATAGCTGCGGATGAAGGCGGGGTAGTCGGCCAGCATCTTTGCCGTGACCGTCTTGCGGTTCAGGCGCTGCTGCAGGTCGGAGAAGGTGCGCGTCGGGCTGTTGGAGCGGGCGGTGCCGCCGACCAGCAACTCGCCGTCGACGACGCCGGAAAAACTGATCGCCTCGAGGATATCGGGAAAGGCGCCTGAAATATCGTCGCCGGAGCGGGAATAGATCTTGCGCCTGTCACCGGAGCGCGAGAGCTGGACGCGGATGCCGTCCCATTTCCATTCGGCGGCGTAATCGGCCGGGTCGAGACCGGTCAGATCCCCCTCCTCCACTGCATTGGCGAGCATGACGGAATGGAAGATCGCCGGTGTGGCGAGGACCGGCTTTTCGCCGCCGCCCGCCAGCCATGCAAACAGCGCCTCATAGGGCGGCTGCAGGCCGTGCCAGAGGGTTTCGATCTCTGTGACGTCCTTGCCGCCGAGATCGGCCAGCGCCTGCTTGGCGAGGCGGGCGGAAACGCCGATGCGCATGGCGCCGGTCGCCAGCTTGATGAAGGCGAAACGGCCGGAGGCATCCAGCCGGTCGAGCAGATCGCGGACGAAGCCGCGCACTTCGGTGCGGCCGAGCGCATTCATGCCGGTGACGACCTCGCCGAGACGCGGCTGGGCAAGGGCCGAGCGGTCGATATCCCGCTCATTGTCCCAGACGAGCGAGATGGTTTCGGCGAGATCGCCGACATAATCGTAGGAATAACGGAACAGCACCTCGTCGATGCGCTCGAGCACCAGCTCGCGCAGCATGGCCGGCTTGACGTTGCGCACCTCCAGCGTACCGGCGATGGCGGCAAGGCCATAGCCGCGGTCGGGATCCGGCGTGTCGCGAAAATAGTCGATGAGCAGCTTCAGCTTGCCGTTGCGGCTGGGGGTGAGGACCAGGCGGTCGAGGAGATCGGCGAACGCTTTCATGGGCGCCTCCCACTGGCGTGGAGAGGCCCAAAGCGTGCTCCCTCATTCCCTTCCTCGGGCTTGGCCCGAGGGATGTCACAGGAATCCAGTGCGTCTAAGTCCTTGGACGCGAGAGACTCTTTAGCGTTGCATGAGTCATTCACCGCGCCGACGCGCGGTGGCTGGATTCCTGTGACAAGCACAGGAATGAGGGAGCGAGAGGTGGGCTCGGGTGCCAGATCGTAGCCGCGGTGCCCGAAGGCGTTCACAGGCGCCTGCAGACTGGCACGGAGAGGCCCTATTGGAACTCCCTCATTCCTGTGCTTGTCACAGGAATCCAGTGCGCCCAAGTCCTTGGGCGCGGAAGACTCTTTGACGTTGCATGAGTCATTCACCGCGCCGACGCGCGGTGGCCGGATTCCTGTGACATCCCTCGGGCAAAGCCCTAGGAAAGGAATGAGGGAGTGAGGGGTAGGCGTTTGCGCCATCTCTGACGTGTCAGCGATGGCGGCAAGACCGACTCTGGAGGGGTTTTCGGCAACAAACTCCATCGTCAATCGCCCTCATCCTCGTAACCCACCAGATGCAACGGCTTCGCCTTGATGCCCTGCAGCTGGCACCAGCGCACCAAGGCCTCCTCGCGGCCGTGGGTCACCCAGACTTCGGCGGGGTGCAGTTCCCGGATGGTTTCCGTCAGTTCCGGCCAGTCGCAATGATCCGAGATGACCAGCGGCAGCTCGACGCCGAGCTGTTTGGCGCGCTGGCGCACCATCATCCAGCCGGAGGCGAAGGCCGGCAGCGGTTCGTTGAAGCGGCGGGCCCAGCGGTCGGCGAAGGCCGAGGACGGGCCGATGACGACGGCGCCCTTGAAGGCGGATTTGTCGCGGCTTTCGATCGTGGCCGGCAGCAACTGGCCGAGATCGATGCCCTGCCCGACATAATAGTCGCAGAGCCTTTCCATGGCGCCGTGAATATAGATCGGCTCGGCATAACCGGCATCGCGCAGCAGCCGAATGACGCGCTGGGCCTTGCCCAGCGCATAGGCGCCGACGAGATGGGTGCGCTCGGGAAATTGCCGGAGCGAGGCCAGCAGTTTGCCGATCTCATCCATCGGATCGGGATGATGAAAGACCGGCAGGCCGAAGGTCGCCTCGGTGATGAAGACGTCGCAGGGTACCGGCACATAGGCGGCGCAAGTCGGGTCTGGACGGCGCTTGTAATCGCCGGAAACGACGATGCGGGTGCCATTCTTCTCGATGGCGATCTGGGCGGAGCCGAGCACATGGCCGGCCGGATGAAAGCTCACCTTGACGCCGTTGACCAACAGTTCCTCGCCGAAGGCGGCAGCCTGCTCGCTGGCGCAGAAGCCGTCGCCGTAACGCAGGCGCATGATGTCGAGCGTCTGGCGGGTGGCCAGCACGTTCACATGGCCCGGCCGGGCATGATCCGAATGGCCATGGGTGACGAGCGCCTGCTCAACGGGCCGCACCGGATCGACATAAAAGCCGCCTTGCGGGCAATAGAGCCCTTCGGGGGCGGGATAGAGCAGCGCATCAGGTCTCATGACGCTAGAGATAGCGGGAAACGCACGCGAGGCCAGAGGGATTGTTCATGAATGGATCCCGTCCAGGAAGGACAGCACCGCCGCATTGAACGCCGCCGGCCGCTGCAGCGGCGCAAAATGGCTGACACCTTTGAGACAGATCATCCGTTTTGAGACAGATCATCCGTGCGTCGGGAATGCTGCGGGCAAGATAGTCGGCATACTCGGGCCTGATGAATTCGTCGTGCTCGCCAAGCACGATCGCCACCGGCGCCTTGATCCCGGCGAGGTCGGAAGCCTGATAGTTCGGCTCCGTTCGCATCATCAGGCTGACCGCTTCGACGAAGGCGGTGAAATCGTCCGGCGTGGCGGAGAGTGCGGCATAATCCCTGGCGTGCCTGGCAAAACAGCGGTCGATGACCGCGGTTGGATGAAATTCCAGCGTGCCGCTCGGATCCATGTTGCAGGCGAAGAAGAACACCCCTTCGACGCGCGACGGCGCCGTCATCGCAAGGATCAACGCGATGCAGGCGCCGTCGCTCCAGCCGACGAACGCCGCCTTTTCGAGAGCGAGCTCGTCCATCACCGCAAGCACGTCGGCAGCCATCAGCTCATAGCTATAGGGCCTGATATCGCGCGTGCTTCGGCCGTGGCCGCGGCTGTCGATCAGCACGACGCGGCGGCCGCTGCCCAAGAGCGCGGCAAGCTGATAACCCCAGTTGCCGCTGTGGCCGAGACCGCCATGCAGCAGGATCACAGGAGGGCCGGCGCCCCAGCTCGCATACCAGATGCGGGCGCCGTCATGTTCGACATGACCTTCGGTCGAAGCCGGCGGCAAAGGTGCGGCGCCCTGCGCTTCGAAACGGATGAGCTCGTCGTCGTGTGGTTCCATGGGCGATAAAACTCGATGGTTGCGGCAGTGATCAGCCGGCCGATGCGGCGGTGAAAACCGCCAGCTGGGCGGCGAAAGCACGTTTGTAAGCCGGCCGCGCTTCGCCGCGGGCGACATAAGCGGTAAGGTTGGGATAGTCGGCCAATAGATCCGATCCCTTCAGCCTGAGCAGCACCGTCACCATCAGGAGGTCGCCGGCGCTGAAGGCGCCGTCAAGCCAGTCGGCATCGCCAAGCCGACGGGAAAGATCGTCCAACCGTTTCCGGATGCTGACTTCCAGGGCATGCAGGCGCTGCTCGTACCAGGGCTCGTTGCGCTCCAGGATTGTGACGAGGGCGCGGTCGAAGACCGGCGGCTCTATCGTGTTGAGCGCGGCAAACATCCATGCGATCGCCCGCGCCCGGGCATTCGCATCCTCCGGCAGCAGGCCGGCATGGCGCTCGGCGATATGGAAGACGATCGCCCCCGACTCGAAAAGGGCGAGATCGCCTTCCTCATAGGTCGGAATCTGCCCGAAAGGCTGAAGGGTCAGATGCGCGGGTTCTCTCATCGTCTTGAACGAGACAAGGCGGACCTCGTAAGGCTCGCCGGCTTCCTCGAGCGCCCAGCGAACCCGCATGTCGCGCGCCAGACCCTTGCCGCGATCGGGTGACCGTTCAAAGGCGGTAATGGTAATCGTCATTGATGTTCTCCATGGCCTGTCCGTCTTGAAGACGACCGGCTAAACGAGATTCCGACATCCTATGCTCTTGCGCGGCAAAATCGTTTCGCCGTTTCCCAGCCCTGCTCCAGAAAAGCCGGAAAACAGCCCAAGAACAACCAGAATCGCTTTCTAGCTGTCATGTCACTCGATGCAATCAGGAGGGGCAGAATTGGGCAGGAAGCTTTTCTATTGCGCGGCGGCGGCCGTAGCACTCGCTGCGGCCGGCATCTACCTCAACAATACCAGCCTTCTGGCGGAGCATCGGCCGGGAAAGCCGGTGCTGCTCGCCCATCGCGGCATCGCCCAGCGGTTCGACGAAACCGATTTAAAGAACGACACCTGCACCGCCGCCCGCATGCTGCCGCCGAAACATGATTATCTCGAAAACACCGTCCGCTCGATGCAGGCCGGTTTTGCCGCCGGCGCCGATATTGTCGAGATCGACGTGCATCCGACGACGGACGGCGAATTCGCCGTCTTTCACGACTGGACGCTCGACTGCCGCACCGATGGGCACGGGGTCACGCGCGAGCATTCGATGGCCGACATGAAGAAGCTCGACATCGGTTACGGCTATACCGCCGATGGCGGCAAGAGCTTTCCCTTTCGCGGCCGGGGCATCGGCATGATGCCGACGCTTGCCGAGGTTCTGTCGAGCTTTCCGGATCGGCGTTTGCTGATCAACGTCAAGAGCCGTGATCCTTCCGAAGGCGAAAAGCTCGCCGCGGTGCTCAACGGGCTTCCCGCCGCACGGCGGGTTGAGATCATCGTTTACGGCGGCGACGAGCCGATCGACGTCATCCGTCGGCTTTCGCCGGATATCAGGACCGCCTCGCGCAAGAGCCTGAAGGGCTGCCTGTTCGGTTATATCGGCTATGGCTGGACCGGCGTGCTGCCGGACGCCTGCCAGCATCGGATGATGCTGGTGCCGATCAATATTGCCCCGTGGCTCTGGGGCTGGCCGGACCGGTTTCTCAAGCGGATGCAGGATGCCGGAACCGCGGTCTTCGTGCTCGGCCCCTATCGCGGCAGCGATTTTTCCACCGGCATCGACGATCCTTTGCTGCTGGCGCGACTGCCGCAAGACTATGCGGCAGGCATATGGACGAACGAGATCGAGGCGATCGGCAAGCTTGCGAAATGAGGTTCGCCCGAAAACAGAGTTGAGGATATGTCCGAGGTGTTCGAACTCATGCCGCTCTTGCCTGAGCGGCGGCGGCCTCGACGCGGTCGCGGCCGTGTTTCTTTGCCGCGTAAAGCGCCTGATCGGCGGCCTCGACCAGTTCTGCCGGCGTCGCAAACCGATCTGACATGTGCGCCACACCGATACTGACCGTCACGATCGCCTTGCTGCTTTCGCTGTGCGGGATTGCCCGCCGGTGCAATGTCGAACGCAGCATTTTGGCGAGCCGCAGCGCGCCATCCCGGTCGGTGCCGGGAAGCAGAATGGCAAACTCCTCCCCGCCAAATCGCGCCGCGAGGTCTGAGGGGCGCTTGGCAATCGAGCGGAGAACCTCGCCGATCACCCTCAGGCAATTGTCGCCCTCGAGGTGACCGTAGGTATCATTGTAGGCTTTGAAGTGATCGACATCGATCAACAGCAGGCTGAGAGCGGATTCGGCCCGGCGGGCGCGCGCAAACTCTTCCGCGATCGCCTCGTCGAACACGCGTCGATTGGCAATACCGGTCAATGCGTCGGTGTCCGCCAGCCCTTTCATCTTCAGGGCGAGCTGCGTCAGCCTTTCCTCGGAATGCTTCATCGCCGTGATGTCGGACACCACCACCAAGGCGGAGCCGTCGGCCGCCAAACGCGTGCGCTGCCTGAGCCAGCGTCCATCGAACATCGGTATTTCACTATCATGGGTCAGGAAAAGCTGCGCTGCTTCCGTCGCGATCCAGTCCTCGCCGGCCTCCGGGCTGACGTCGATCCGCTCGCCGTTGCGCATAACGGCCTGCAGGATATCGCTGATATGAGCGCCGGGCTGCCTGGCATCGGCGGAGCGGGGAAAGGCGGCACGATATTGATCGTTGCAGAACACCAGCCGGCCCGCGGAATTGAACATGGCAAGGCCATCGGACATTTCCGTCATGGCCTGGGAAAGCACACTCTTGCTGTCGAGCGCTTGCTGAATGAGACGCTTTCTCTCGGTGACATCGCGGGTCACGCCGGAAAGCCCGATCAGATCGCCGTGGCGGTTTCGCAACGGGATCTTCGACGTCACGAACCAGCGCTCCCGGCCGTTCTCTTCGACGAGCGGTTCCTCGAAGTCCACGATGGGCTCGCCGGTCGCCATGATCTCCTGTTCGCGATCGAAGAAAGCTTTCGCCATTTCGCTGGGATAGAGATCGAAATCGGTCAGGCCGACCATCTCCGAAGACTTGGTGCGGTCGTGGTTTCGCGCGACGTTGAGATTGGTGACGACGAACCGGCTATTGCGGTCTTTGACATAGTGGAAATCAGGCGCCTGGGTCAGCGCGGCCTTCAAGATATCCCGCTCGAGGGTAAAGGCATGGAAATAGGTGATGACGGATGCCGCGGCCAAAGTCGCTGTGAATTTCACGCTGATGACGGCAAGGCTGACGATCGTGATATGCGACCAGCCGCCGCGATGGAAAATGCTCAACGCCAATGTGACAGCGGCCACCATGACGGCACAGGCCAGAGCTTTTTTGACATCCGCCGAGCCTCTGCCGAACCGGAAGTGGACCGCCAGTCCGAACACGGAGATCAGCAAGATCGAGATCAATGCCGGCTCGACACCGGCGCCACCCATGGAGATCCTCTGCATCGAGGTGAGAGCTGCCGTCATCAGAACCGCCAATGGACCGCCGTAGACTGCCGAGACCGCCAGCAGGGTCGAACGGAGATCGAGAAAATAGCCGCTGTCGACCTCGACCGACAGCAGCATCGACAAGACGGCTCCAAGCCCCATCATCAAGCCGAAGCCGAGTTCTGCCTGGACCTTGGAAAGACGGTAAAGCTTGTAATGCAGGTGCATCCATACCGAAATAACGAGCGAGACCGCCGCCACATTTCCGATCAAGACTTGCCAGGGCACGATATCTTCCCTCTAATATGCGCAATAACTTAATATAAATTCGTTGACAAAATCCGACTGGGTGGAGCCGCTGCCGATCTCGGCTGTATCAAGCCGAGACCAGTGGCGGCCCTATACAGCTCAGAACTCTTCCCACTCGCCGCCGGCCACCGCGGCATTGCCATGAAAGGCGGAGACAACCTTGGCGACCCTCGCCCGCGCGGGCGAAGTCACAGGCTTGGAGGCAGCAGTTACCGCGGTCGGTCGGATTTGACGTGACGCAATGCTGCCGCCGATGTTGAACTGACCCAGCAACTGGAAAAGCGCGTCAGCTTCTCTAGCGAGGCTATGGGCCGCCGCCGTCGATTCCTCCACCATGGCTGCATTCTGCTGTGTGCCCTGATCCATGGTGTTTACGGCAGTGTTGATTTCCTTCAATCCAGTCGCCTGCTCCTTCGAGCTTTCGACGATCGCGAGAACATTGCCATTGACCTGCTGAACCTGGACGACAATCTCCTCCAACGCCTTGCCCGTCTCTGCGACGAGAGCGACCCCGCTTTTCACATGCTGGTTGGAGGCGGTGATCAGCTCCTTGATTTCCTTTGCCGCTTTCGCCGATCTCTGAGCCAGTTCGCGGACTTCCTGCGCGACGACCGCGAAGCCTTTTCCGGCCTCGCCGGCGCGTGCCGCTTCGACCCCGGCGTTGAGCGCCAGGAGATTGGTCTGAAACGCGATCTCGTCGATCACGCCGATGATGTTGCCGATTTCTGCGGATGATGTTTCGATCTTGCCCATCGCATCGACGGCATTTCGGACCACCGCCCCGGATCGCTCGGCATGTTCCCGTGTCCTTTGCACCAGTTGGCCGGCTTCCTGGGCGCGGTTGCTGGAATCGGAGACAGTCGTGGTGATCTCCTCAAGGGCGGCTGCGGTTTCCTCGACGGAGGCCGCCTGCTGTTCCGTTCGCTTCGACAGGTCGTCCGACGCGGAGCGAATTTGCTGGGCTCCGGCGGCGATACCGGTTGCGTTTTCCGCCACGGTCTGCATCGCGCCGCGCAGCTTGCCGACCGCAGCATTAAAGTCGGTCCGCAGTTTCTCCAGTGTGGGCGTGAACGGAGTTGTGACCTGCTGGGTCAGATCCCCGCCGGACATGGCCTGCAAAGACCTGGCAAGCTCGTTCACATTGTTCACGCGAGCCGTGACGTCGGTGGCGAATTTGACGACCTTGAAGACCTTGCCGTTCATGTCGAAGATCGGGTTGTAGCAGGCTTGAATATGGACCTTTTTCCCACCCTTGCCGATCCGCAGGAATTCATCGGCCACGAACTCGCCATCTGCCAGGCGTTGCCAGAACCGTCGGTAATCGTCGCCGTTCGCGTAAGTGCTGTCGCAAAACATTGAATGGTGGCGCCCCAGGATTTCCGGAAGCTGATAACCGAGCACGGACAGGAAATTCTCATTCGCCGACAGGATCTCGCCCTTCAGCGTAAACTCGATGACCGCTTGGGCGCGTGAGAGCGCGTTCAGCTTGCCGGCATCTTCGGCCGTCTTGAGCTTTTGCGCAGTGATATCGGTTGCGAACTTTACGACCTTGTAGGGTTTCCCGCCGCGGAAGACGGGGTTGTAGGAAGCCTCGATCCAGATCTCCTTGCCTCCCTTGCCAATACGCTTGTACTGGCGCCGGTCGAATTCGCCTCGGTTCAGCCTGGCCCAGAACTCACGATAATCGGCTGACGAGGCCTCTGCCGCCTCGACGAACATTCGGTGGTGCTGGCCGACGATCTCCCGCAATTCGTAGCCAAGCGCCGTGCAGAAATTTGCGTTGGCCGTCAGGATTTTTCCCGTGAGGTCGAATTCGATGATGGCCTGCGACCTGTTCATCGCCGCGAGTATCGCCTTGGCATCGGATCCGAAGCCGAATGCTATTCCGTTCATGCTGTTCCCCCACTCAGGACAAGAGAGCTGACCGCTACCATCCCAATACGCTGTGATCGGACGAGCAATCTGAGGATAAAATCTATGAAAATCTTTAAGCATCCATTAACCCCGCAATTGCTGAGGCTGGCTCTCCCAATCGAAAAAAGTTGATCAAATTTATCAAACGTAATCAGATGGTTATAACTTTAGCAGCGAGCGCCATCGCAATGGAAACGTTGCGTGAGGCGAGTGTCGAAGGCGTGGGCCCAGCATTTGTGCGCCTTTCTTCGCCAATGAAATCGGACGATATATTTACCAGTTGTTAATCTAATCTCCCGCACGATGGCGCTCGCGGCAGGCCTTGCAATTGTGTGCCTCAAGTGCAAGTTGGAGCGCCGGATATAGCTGTGGAATCTACTTCGATACTACGGGATCCGAGCTATTCAGCTGCCGCACGCCAAGCGCTCCAGCTTGACCCTTGATCGGAGAAAACATGAAGCTCGAGGCCGAATTCAGCCGTATTGAGGAAGTCGCGGCCGGCTTCAACACGCATTACGAAGTGTTCAAATATATGAAGGGTCTCACGCAGGACCTTGGCATGAATGCTTTCCTGATCATGACGCTGCCGACCGTCGACAATGTCGAAATCGGCGCAACCAAAATCATCACCAATTGGCCGGCGGAAATGGTGGATTACTATGACGCCCATAACCTGCTGATCGACAGCCCGGTCATCCGCCGGATGCTGAGATCGACCAGCCCGTTCAATTATGATGTCGACGCGATCAATACCGATCGCGGCGGAGGCAAGAAGTCGACGGTCATTGAACTGTTTCATCGATACGGCATGGAAAAAGGCGCCTATTTTCCAGTCCACGATGCTGCGGGCGGACGCGGCGCCATGTCAATTTCAGGGCCGCGGAATTTCAGCATGATCGAAATGGCGAAGCTCCTGTTTATCGCCACACTCATCTATGACCGGCTTTCACAGCTGACATTGAACGAGAAACACAGGCCCATCGAGTTTACGCCAAGCGAACTGGACTGCCTGAGATTGACCGCCGGCGGCAGGAAAGGCAATGAAATTGCCAAGCTTCTCGACCTCACGGAAAATGCGGTCAACAATCACATCGGCAGCGCGATCAAGAAACTGGGATGCACGACAAGAACGCAGGCCGTCGTCAGCGCTCTGCGGCTCAATATCATTCGCGTTTAGCGATCGGGCGAGTTTAGCGATCGGGGCAGACTGCCAAAATGAGGGTCAGAGCCCCCGCCCCCGCAGCAATGCCGGGATTTCCTCCGGGGAGACCGGCTTGGAGAAGCGGTAGCCTTGCGCCTCCTCGCAGCGCGCGTGACGCAGGAAATCCATCTGGGCGTCGGTTTCGACACCTTCGGCCAGCACCGAAAGCTTCAGCGTCTGGGCCAGCGAAATAACGGCCGAGGCGATGGCGACGGCGGTTTTGTCGCCGGGCAGCGCCTCGACCAGCGAACGGTCCATCTTCAGGCGGTCGAAGGGGAAGGTCTTCAGCGCCGCCAGGCTGGAATAGCCGGAGCCGAAATCGTCGATCGACAGGCGCACGCCGAGCGCCCGCAGCGATTCCATCATCGCAAGCGCCCGTTCGGCATCCTGCATCACCACGCTTTCGGTGACCTCAAGCTCCAGCCAGCGCGCCTGCAGGCGGTGGCGCTCCAGCGCCTCGGCGACGTGGGTGGCGAAATCCGGATCGGCAAACTGCTTGGCGGAGACGTTGACGGCGATGGTCAGCGGCGTCAGTCCCATATCCTGCCACTGGCGCGCCTGGCGGCAGGCCTCGTTCAGCACCCAGAGACCGAGGGGAACGATGAGGCCGGTCTCTTCGGCAAGCGGGATGAAATTGACCGGCGGCACCCTGCCCTTGGCCGGATGGTTCCAGCGCACCAGTGCCTCGATGCCGGTGATGCGGCCGGTGGCGACATCGACCTGCGGTTGGTATTGCAGGAACAGCTGGTGACCGGTGATCGCCAGATGCAGTTCCTCCTGCTCGCCGAGCGGCATGCCCACAGGCGCGCCGCCGCCATCGTAGTGCTGCAAGGTGTTGCGGCCGAGCTCCTTGGCGCGGTACATGGCGCGGTCGGCATTGGCGAGAAGCTCTTCCGAGGTGGCGCCATCGAAGGGAAAGGCGGCAACGCCGATGCTCGAAGTGACGATGATCTCGCCGTCGGCGCCGCGCACCGGCCGGTTGATCGCCTTCTGCAGCTCGCGAAGTCGGCGCGTGATGCCGGCATCATGGCTCGACTGGTGGACGAGCACCACCAGGAATTCGTCGCCGCCGAGACGCACCACCATATCGGACGCCCTGACGCTATTGGCCATGCGGGTGGCGATCTCCTTCAGCACCTCGTCGCCGGCAGCGTGGCCGCGGCCATCGTTGATGTCCTTGAAATTGTCGAGATCGATATAGGCGACGGTCACCTTGCGGTTGTTGCGCCGGGCCTGGTCAAGGATATTCGCCAGCCGTTCCTTCAGGAAGGCGCGGTTCGGCAGGCCGGTGAGATCGTCATGATGGGCCATGAAATGGATGCGGTCATCGACCCGCTTGCGCTCGATGGCAATGCCGGCGATGTGGGTGGCGAGCGCCACCAGCTTCATCTCATGCTCGGTGGGACGGCGGACCTCCCTGGAATAGAGCGCGAAGGTGCCGAGCACGTTGTTCTGCGCGGTGGCGATCGGCGTCGACCAGCAGGAGCGGAAGCCGAACGGGGCAACCAGCGCGCGGAAATCCTCCCAGAGCGGATCGCTCATGATGTCTTCGACAACAACCGTCTGGCCGCGCCAGGCGGCGGTGCCGCAGGAGCCGACCTTGGGACCGATGGTGACGCCATCGATGAGGCGGCTGTAGCCGCCGGGTAGGTTGGGCGCCGCGCCGTGGTAAAGCCTGGTGCCCTCGCCGTCGAGCAGCAGCACCGAGCCGTCGATATCGGTCAGCTGCGCCTCGATCATCAGCACCAGCGCCTCGAGGATCATCGGCAACGGCTCGTTGCGGGCGATCATTTCGAGCAGTTTCGCCTGGCCGCGATGAAGGTCCTCCTGAAGCTTGCGCTCGGTGATATCGCGGGACACGCCGATCAGGCCGATGATCTCGCCGCGATCGTTGCGCAGCGGTATCTTCGAGGTCAACCGGCAAATCGGTTTTCTGCTGCCGGGAACGACGTATGATTCCTCCATGTCGATGCGGGCTTCGCCCGTCGCCATGATCTGCTGCTCGATATCGAAATGACGCCGCGCCGTCTCGAAATCGAACAGGTCGAAATCGCGCTTGCCGGTGATCAGCGCCGCACTCTCCACGCCAAGGCTGCTGGCGGTGACGGCATTGGCGAAGACGAAGCGGCTGTCGCGATCCTTGACGTAGAGAAAATCCGGAAGTTCATGGACGATTTCCTTGAGGCGCAGGTTCTCGATGCCGTCGGAGAGGTGATGGGCGGTCGAGGCCATCATCGCCTCCGTCGCGGCAACGATGCGCCGCGTCTCGGCCGACAGGGCATCGGCCGATTCCCATCGCCTGGCACTCGGTTCGTACATGACGCCATTCTCCCCGGCGGCCGAAGGCCGTACCCGCATAGCCCCTAAAATTCCCTTCAAAGTAGTCCTCATTCCCTTCGGCTTGCTTAAATGAAAGGGTGAACAAGAGGACAATATCGGCGGCGATATCCTGCCGTCGGCGGCAGCGGCAATTCGGCCGGCCTGTGCCCAGCCTGCACCAAAAGAAGACAGGCCATCTGGCACATTTCCTGCTACGGGCGCGTCATGACACGTGATCCCCGGATGCCTTCACGCCGCGACATGCTTTTCTTTCTCGCCGCCTCGGCCGTTGCAGGCGGGACGTCGCGCGCATTTGCCTCGCCGCTGACTGCTGTCGCCGAGCCCGATCTGCGCGGTGCGATCGACGCGGTGGAATATCGCGCCATTCCCGAAAGCGGCGACCGCAAGACCCGCAACCTGCAGCAGATGATCGAACAGGCGGCGCGCGAAAACGTGCCGGTCTTCCTGCCGCCCGGCACTTACAAGGTCTCCAATCTCACTCTGCCCGACAATACCCGCATCACGGGCGTGCCCGGCGCCTCGCGGATCGTCTATACCGGCGAAGGTCATCTGTTTTCCGCCGAGAACGTGCGCCGCATCGAGCTTTCCAATCTGGTCATCGACGGCGGCAACCGCTGGCTTGGCGATTATGCCGGCGGGCTCGTCCAATTCACCGGCGTCGACGAGGTGCTGATCGACAATTGCGAGATCGGCGGCAGCCGCAAACACGGCTTGCAGCTGGAGCGCTGCGGCGGGCGGGTCGAGCGCAGCCGTATTTCGGGTGCTGCCCAATCCGGGCTTTATGCCGTCGATTCATCCAATCTCTCGGTCACGGGCAATACGATCGCCGATTGCGGCAATGGCGGCATCCTGGTGCATCGCTGGAAAAAGGCGGAGGACGGCACCGTGGTCTCCGGCAACCGCATATCCAACATCCGCGCCAATGACGGCGGCACCGGCCAGAACGGCAACGGCATCAACATCTTCCGCGCCGACGGCGTGATGGTGGTGAATAACCACATCTCCGACTGCGCCTTCACGGCGATCCGCGCCAATTCGGCCTCGGACATTCAGATCAGCAGCAATCAGTGCCGGCGCTCCGGCGAGACGGCGATCTATGTCGAATTCGCCTTCGAGGGCGCGGTGGTTTCCGCCAACATGATCGACGGGGCGGCGAACGGCATCTCGATCGCCAATTTCGACGAAGGCGGCAGGCTTGCAAGCGTCACCGGCAATGTCGTGCGCAATCTGACGCTGAAGGGTCCTTACCAGCACGAGGTCGGCTTCGGCATCGGCATTGCGGCGGAGGCCGATACGCTGATTTCGGGCAATGTGATCGAGGGCGCACCGCGCTGGGGAATGCAGATCGGCTGGGGTCCTTATCTCAGAAACGTCGTTGTGACAGGCAATGTGGTGCGCAAGGCGCCGGTGGGATGCGCCGTCTCGGTCGCCGGCGGCGCCGGCACCGCCGTCATCACCGACAACATCTTTCAGGAAACCACAGAAGGGGCGGTTTTAGGCTTTGCGTGGGAGAAGAAGGTGTCGGGCGAAATGGCCGGCGGCGCCGCCCCCTATGCGCAACTGACCGTCGAGCGAAACCGCGTCTCCTGACGAGAGCATTTGCGTCGCCGAGCCATAGACATTCTCTATCTCTTTGTTTTCATGTCATTTCCGTGACAGCGACTGCCTTAGGGCAATAGCCTGATATACGTTTGACGTACGCCTCCTAGACCTGGGTGTGATTCCGCCTCCATCGCGAATGGAGATAATGAACCACATCGAAACGGACAGTCAGGAGGAGACGAATATGGACAATATCGCACGCCCCGGTAGCCCGAAACCCGACGAACTGGTTCCGTCGCGCTACTCGTTGCAGATCGGCGACATCGACGTCATGGTGGTCAGCGATGGAGTGCTGACGCTGCCCGGCGCGATGCTGGGCCACAACGCCGACCCGGCCCTGCGGTCGGCCTGGCTGGACTATAATTTCCTGCCGACGGAGACGCTCGATTGGGGGCTGAACGTGGTCGTGGTGCGCAGTGGCGGCCGAACCATTCTCCTCGATGCCGGGCTGGGCTCGGACCCGAACTTGAACTTGCCGCGGGCCGGGCAACTGGCCCATCGACTTCAGGCCGCCGGCATCGATCTTGCGTCCGTGACCGACGTGGTGCTGACCCACATGCACATGGACCATATCGGCATGCTGCTTGTCGACGGGGTGAAGGAGCAGTTGCGTTCGGACCTCAGGATCCACGTGGCGGCGGCCGAGGTCAAATTCTGGACGGCGCCCGATTTCTCCCATGTCTCCATGCCGCCGGGGTTCCCGGACGCGCTTCGGCGGGCGGCCAAGCGGTTCGCGGAAGAGTACGGCAGCCATCTGCAGACGTTCGAGGAGGAGTACACGGTGGCGCCGGGCGTCGTCGTCACCCGCACCGGCGGCCACACCCCCGGGCACAGCGTGATCCGCCTGGCATCCGGCAGCGACCGGCTGATGTTTGCCGGCGATGCTGTGTTCGCGGTCGGGTTCGAGCATCCCGACTGGTTCAACGGCTTCGAACACGACCCGCAAGAGGCAGCCCGCGTCCGCGTCCGCCTTCTGCGGGAGCTGGCGGCAACCGGCGAGCTGCTGGTGGCCACTCACCTGCCCTTCCCATCCATCGGCCATGTGGCGATCGAAGGCGACGCCTTTCGTTGGGTACCGATCTTCTGGGACTACTGACCGCTTGTCGGTCGGGGCCGAACTGGACGACCGCAGGGTGTTTGAACAAACGAAGGCCGGCAAGGAGGCGATCATGGATGTATATGAGGCAGTCAGAAGTCGACGGTCGGTGCGCGGGTTCAAAGACAAGCCGGTGGCGCGGGAGGTGTTGGAGCGTGTGCTGTCGGCCGCCGCCTGGTCGCCGTCGGGATCGAACATCCAGCCCTGGAACACCTACGTGATGACCGGCGCACCGCTGGCCGAACTCAAGACGTCAGCCGTCGAGCGTGTGGCCCACGGCGACGCCTGGGACAAGCGGCAGTACGAGATGTACCCGTCCGCGCTGAAGCCCCCCTATGGGGAACGCCGATCCGCCTTCGGCAAGGAGCGCTACAGCGCGCTCGGCATTGCCCGCGAGGACTGGGAGGCGCGCCAGCGGGCGGCCATCGCCAACTGGAACTGCTTCGGCGCACCCGCCGCCCTGTTCTGCTACATCGACCGCGAGCTCGGCCTGCCCCAATGGGCCGACGTCGGCATGTATCTGCAGACCGTCATGCTGCTGCTGCGCGCCGAAGGACTGCACAGCTGCCCGCAAATGGCGTGGTCGCAGGTTCGCGAGACGGTGGCGGAGGCCCTGTCACCCCCGGACGGGCTCATCCTCTTCTGCGGCATGTCGATCGGCTACGAGGACCCGACGGTCAGTTACGCCCGGACCGGCCGTGCCCCGCTTACCGAGACGGTGACGTTCCTCGGTGAATAGTGACGCGCGATCAAAGGACAAGAGGGAGAAGGCCATGACCACGCATAAAGTCGGTTATCTCATCGGCAGCCTCGCCAAGGGCTCGATCAATCGCAAGCTTGCCAAGGCGCTGGTGCGGTTCGCCCCGCCGGAACTTGACATGTCGGAGATCTCCTTCAAGGACCTGCCGCTCTACAGCTACGACTATGATGCCGACTACCCGCCGGCCGGCAAGGCATTCAAGGCGGCAATCGCGGCCGTCGACGCCGTGCTGTTCGTCACGCCCGAATACAACAGATCCATTCCCGGCGGGCTGAAAAACGCCATCGACTGGGCGAGCCGCCCCTATGGCACCAACTCGTTCACACGCAAGCCGTCCGCGGTGATCGGCACGTCGCCGGGCGCGATCGGCACCGCCGTCGCCCAGCAGAATTTGCGCAGCGTGCTGAGTTTCTGCAACTCTCCCCAAATGAATGCCCCGGAAGCCTATATCCAGTTCACACCGGGGCTGATCACCGATGACGGCGAGGTCACGAACGAGGCCACCGCCAAGTTCCTTCGCACGTTCATGCAGGACTTCCATGTCTTCATCGCAAGGGTTCGCTCTGTGCTGCCCAGAGATGCCTAGAGGGCGTCCGCGTTTGCTGGAATTGCTTGCTATCAAAAGCTTTCATCGTCCCATCAGCGCCACGGACTTTTCCGAGGCCGATCCGGCATTTACCCTCCCTCGCACAACATCGCGGGGAAACGTTCATGCTGACAATCTACGGGGTCTATCGATCGCGCGCCTCACGCGTCTACTGGATGGCGGAGGAGCTTGGGCTCGAATTTCAATCGGTGCCGGTGCTGCAGGCCAGGCGGCTCGCAGATCCGCTGGCGCCCGAGGCGCCGCTCAACACGCACTCGCCTGAATTCATCGCCGTCAACCCGATGGCGCAAATCCCCAGCATTCGGGATGGCGACCTCGTCATGCACGAGTCCCTGGCGATCAATCTTTACCTCGCGCGTAGACATGGCGGGCCGCTTTCCGGCCAAACCGTCGAAGAAGACGGATTACTGACGATGTGGACGGTCTGGGCGGCGGCGGCGATCGAGCCGCAGACGGTGAAGATCGTGCTGACCTATGACAACGGGCTGGAAAACAGCGACGGCGGCCAGGAGACGATCGCCGTTGCCTGCCGGTCGCTGCGCCGGCCGCTGGCGGTTCTCGAAGGCCATCTGGCCGGCCGGCAATGGATCGTCGGCGACCGCTTCACCGTTGCCGATCTCAACCTCGCCGAGGTGCTGCGCTACGCCCAGAGCGAAGAGGCGCTGTTCGATGCGCATCCCCATGTCAAGGCCTGGATCGAGCGCTGCCAGTCCCGTCCGGCCTACAAAGCGATGCAGGCGACGCGCAGCAAGGAGCCGATCGAGGTCTGAAATCACCGGAAAAGCGCGACGGTGCCGGCCATTTCCTCGCGGATCCAGGCCTTGAAATCCCTAACTTTCTTCGGTTCTCGAATGCCTTCGGCGGTGACGAAGTAGTGGCCGAAGCCGGTTCGGGCGCGAATGCCGAAGGGGGCGACCAGCCGGCCTTCGGCGAGCGCAAAGCCGGAAAGGGTCTGCCAGGCAAGCATGACGCCCTGGCCGGCGATCGCCGCATCGAGGCAGAGCGAGGCATCGTTGAAGACGTGGCGCGTTGAAAGCGTCGCGCCTGACAGTCCGGCCGCGCGCATCCAGACCTCCCAGGTGAACATGGCATGGCCATCGATGATGGCAGGCAGGGTGAGAATATCGGCGGGCTCTTTCAATTTCGCCGCCATCTCAGGCGAACAGACGGGAAAGACCTCCTGTTCCAGCAGCAATTCGGCCTTCACGTCAGGCCATTTACCGGTGCCGACGCGGATGCCGATATCGACATCGCAAAGCGCCGGACTGACGAGATTGGTCGTTGCATCCAGCCGCAGCTTGATGTCGGGATGACGCTCGGCGAAGCGATCGAGCCGGCAGACCAGCCAGCGGGCGGCGAAGACCGGCGCCACCGAGATGGTCAGGATCGTATCGTCCTTGCGGCTTGCGATCGATACCGCCGCCGAAAGCCGGGCGAACCCCTCGTCGAGCGCCAAGAGCACCGGCCGGCCGGCTTCGGTGGCGATCATGCCCTTTGCGGTGCGCTCGAAGATCACCTGGCCGAGCTGGGCTTCGGCCTTGATAACCTGCTGGCTGACGGCGCCGACCGAGACGCCGAGCTCATCGGCGGCGGCTTGAAGCGAGCCGAGACGACCGACGGCTTCGAGCGCCCGCAGGCCGTTGAGATGCACCATGTTCAAGTTCTTCATATAGTTTTTCTATAGCAGCGCCGCATTAATCTCAATTGAAAATCCGCCTGACAGAGGCGACATTGCAGCATGCGGTTGTGATCCCTCACCGCTGAAAGCGAGGCATGCCATGTCGTTGCTGAAGTTTTTCTTGAGACCTGCCCTTCACCTTGGCAGCACAGAAATTGCCCCGACCTGGAAGGACGACCCGCTTCGGCATCCCGAGGTCGAGCGCATGTCGATGCGGGAGATCGCCGATCTGCCGCTCGGGATGCCGGCCAGCCCTGCCACGGAGGCCAAGCCGACGCTGGCGAAATGCGCGTGAAGATGTGCTAGGTTTCGCCCTGACGGAAAGGGCTGACATGGCCGACAATGTCGATGCGATCTTCGAGCGCCTGAAGCGGCTGGCGGCGGAAGCCGGCCTGCTCGATGTCGAGGAGAGCACCTCCTACGGCAATCCGGCGCTGAAGGTCGGCGGCAAGAGTTTTGTGGCGGTGAAGAACGCCGAAACGATCGTGATCTCGATTTCGCTCGACGACAAGGATCACCTGCTGGAGATGGCGCCCGACATCTACTTCCAGACCGACCATTATGTCGGCTGGCCGCATCTGCCGGTGCGCGCCGCCGTGATCGGCGACGAGGAATTGCGGCTGCGGCTGATCGGCGCCTGGCTGTTCCGGGCGCCGAAGAAGCTGGCCACCCGCTATCAGCCCCGATCATAGGCCAGTGCCCGCTGGACGGCAGGGCGCTGCAGCATGCGGGCGTGATGGTCGCTCGCCTTTTCGAAGCGGGTGGGATCGACGCCGTCGGACGGCAGCCAGTCGGTCATGACGAAGAGATAGGGGTCGGCGAGCGAATAGGCTTCGCCCATCACCCAGGGGCCTTCGAACATCGTTTGCTCGATCAGCGTGAAGCAATCGGCCATATTCTCAGGCACCTTGGCCTTCATCGCCTCGATGGCGGCCGGATCGTCGGCCCAGCGCGAGCCGCGCGGGCGATGGGCATGGTTCACATGCGCGGTCGAGCAGATATAGCTGTTGAAGGCCTGCAGCCGCGCCATTTCGAAGGCATCGCCCAGCGGCGCGAGTTTGGTGGCCGGGGCGCTTGCCGCGATGAAGCCGAGGATCGCCGGCGTTTCCGTCAGCACGCCGCGGTCGGTGACCAGCGCCGGCACACGGCCCTTCGGGTTGATCTTCAGATAGTCCGGCAGGCGCTGCTCGCCATCGCGGAGGCTGATCTTCCTGGTTTCGAAGGCCAGGCCGGATTCTTCCAGGGCAATAAGGCTTGCGAGCGCGCAGGTTCCCGGCGCGTAATATAGTGTCAGCATGATTGTCGACTCCCTTTCGGCAAGGGTTATAGCGCGGCGGTCGGTGCGCCGGAACTGGGGGATGGAGTTTTGATCTTCCATCGGGACAAGCGTAGGTGCGTCAGGCGCGAGGGCGTGATCGGTGTGCCGCGCCGCGCCCCTCATCCGGCTGCCGCCACCTTCTCCCCGCTCGCGGGGCGAAGGGGATAGCCGCAACCTCTCGGTTCCTCACTCACCTCTCGCAAGGCACGTCCCCTCGCCCCGTTTTACGGGGAGAGGGTTAGGGTGAGGGGCAGATCTTGCACTTCAACTCGCCTTGTCAGCCAACGCAGCCGGATACGATAGGTCCCCTTCTCCCTCCGGAGAGAAAAACACGCACCCTCACCCGCAGCCCGGCACGTCTTCCAACCGATGCCAGACCGGGATGCCGCGTTCCCGGGCGATGCGGACGTCATTATCCGCCCCCTTGGAATCGCCGGGCAGGCGCAGCACGCCTTCGCAGAGTTGCAGCAGCCGGCCGGCGACCGGGTGGAAGATTTCTTCGTAGAGCGCATCGCCGACCGACCGGCCACCGGCAGCGTGCCAGATCGGCAGGGCCACCCATTCGCCGATCATCGGCACGTGGCCGGCCGCAAACAGCCGGTGCGACGGCGCCTCCAGCCGCTTCAGGTTGGCGGCCATCTTTTCCGGGTCGTCGCCCGTTCCCGACCTGTAAGGGCCGGCAATCAAAATCAACATGATCCACTCCTTCGCTCCGCTTATGCGTGAGCACTCTCCCGGCCTCATGCACGGGATAGCGTGAAAATGCACGATATTTCTTGAATGTCGAGTCACTTCGTGCAATATCATGCCATATCGTTCATTTTCGTGCGGAGAGACGATGCTGACGACGCAACGCAAGGCCCTGATCCTCGATATCCTGCGCCGTGACGGCCAGGTGGTCGCCAAGCGCGTCGCCGAGGATTTTTCGCTTTCGGAAGACACGATCAGGCGGGACCTCCGGGAAATGGCGGCCGAGGGTCTGTTGAAACGGGTGCATGGCGGGGCGATGCCGCTTTCGCCCGATCTGCCGGATTTTTCCGCGCGGCGCAGCGTTTCGTCGCAGATCAAGGCGCGGCTCGGCGCAGCGGCGGCGGCGATGGTCCGGCCGGGCCAGATGATCTTCCTCGACGGCGGCACGACGACGGCGGAGATCGCCAGGCACTTGCCGCGCGACATGCCGCTGACGGTTGCGACCCACAGCCCGACGATTGCCGCCGAACTGGAGCACCATCCGACAGCCGAAGTGATCCTGGCCGGCGGGCGGCTCTACAAACATTCGATGGTGGCGACGGGCGCGGCGGCGATGGCGGCGATCTCGCAGCTCCGCCCCGACCTGTTCTTCCTCGGCGTCACCGCCGCCCATCCGGTGCACGGGCTTTCCACCGGCGATTTCGAGGAGGCGGCAATCAAGCGCCATATCGCCCGCTGCGCGGCCGAAACGCATGTGCTGCTGACGGAGGAGAAGTTCGACCTCGTCTCGCCCTGCCCGGTGCTCGGCGTTTCCGAGGTGGCGGGGCTGATCGTGCCCATGGAGATGACGGCCGAGCGGCTGAAACCCTATCGCGATCTCAACGGCACGATCGCCACAGCCTGATGGCGCTGCGAGCTGCCCTGCCCTTGCGGCATCCGGGAACCATGCTCAGGTCGCCGGCAAATATGCGCACCGCGCTTAGGCGGTCAGGGCGGAGGTGACCCTGATATCGCCGACATGGATGCCGTTCCAATTGCGCATCGACGTGGCGGCATGGGCCATCAGGGCGGCATGCACCTCGCCCTCCGTCTCGAAGAAACGGGCGAGTGTTGCCGCCACCATGACTTCGGCGGCGCGGGTCGTGCCGTCCTCGCATTTCAGCGCGATGGCGATGCCCTTCTCCGGGATCGCGGCGCAGAAGACGCCCTCGGCGCCTGTTTTGACGAAGATGCGGCCGGGAGCGATCTGCATCAGCGTGGTGCAGGCGCGACCGGTGCCGGCGACATAGAAGGGCTCGGCCATGCAGGACTCGATCAGCCGGCGGGATGCCTTGGCGCGCAAGGGCTCCAGGCCGCTTCCGGTCGCCATTTTGGCAAAACCGTGGGCAAGGCTTCTGAGCGGCACGGCGTAGGTCGGAATCGAGCAGCCGTCGGTGCCGCAGCTCGCGGCGCCGAGCACGGCGCCGGTCAGGCTTTCCATCGCCGCGCGGATTTCGACCTGCAGCGGATGATGGTAGCCGACATAGCCATTCGGATCGAGATCCTGATGGCAGCAGGCGCAGATGAAGCCCGCATGTTTTCCCGAGCAGTTGTTGTGCAGCGCGGTCGGCGCCTCGAGCGTGCGGGCCTGATGGATCAGGACCTTCTGGCTCATCGACCAATGGGCGCCGCATTCCAGCGTTTCGCCATTCCGGCCGGCACGTGCGAGCATGGAGGCGGCAAGCGCCACATGCTCGTCCTCGCCATTATGCGAGGCGCAGGCGAGCGCCAATTCCTTGTCGCCGAAACCATAGGCGTCGGCCGCCCCGCTCTCGACCAGCGGCAGCGCCTGCATCGCCTTGCAGGACGAACGCGGGAAGACGGCGGCGTCGATATCGCCGAGCGAGAAGACAAGCTTGCCATCGCCATCGACGACAGCCACCGCGCCGCGATGGCGACTTTCGACGAGCAGGCCACGGGTGACTTCGACGGTGACGGGATTGGTCATGAGTTCTCATCCGGATGCTGGCGGGATGGGCAGGCATAACGCGTCACGCGGCGAAAGCCAACGGGGGTTGACGTGGCGCGAGGGGAAGCGATGGCGATTGCCATCAGGATGGCGGAGGTTCCCGGCTGATGGAGTGGCCGACGCGACGGCGGCGAGTTTGGCGAAAACATCACCCCAACCTCCGTCGTCCTCGGCCTTGAGCCGAGGACCCATGCCCGCTGCTGGTGGATGCCAGCGTGGGTCCTCGGGTCAAGCCCGAGGAAGACGGAGGGTGGGGTGAGCGCCTGCGCTTTTCTATTCTCTTTCGACAACGATTTTCCGCAAGGTACCGCCACTGTCAGCAACCTGGACTTCGATAGCTTTGCTCTTATTTTCGGGTTTCGCCTTGCCGCAAATTGCAATCGCAGCCCTCATGAGGCCTCTGTCAGTCATGCGTTCTCTGTCAGTCGGTATAACTGGCTTAAAGGTATCTGTGGCTTGTCTCGCCGATTCCCAGGTCATCTGGAAACCACATCCCCTCATCACAAGATCCCGAAAGAAGTGTTGAATGAGCGGCCGCCCGTCAGGGGCAACGCTACTGCAACCGGCAACGGCGAAAGAAAGCGCAACAGCGCCAACAAAATGGAATTTCATCATCCCCATCCAATTGATCAACCCCGGCGAGCACTAAGGGCGGAGGATTGGCAGAGTCAACCGGCTATGGCCACGCGTTGGCGGCGGGAGCCGTCGGACACCGATCACAGAGCCCGACCAAACATCACATAAATTGACCGAAGCGATCGAAAACTATCGTTTCTCTGATGGGTCCGATGCAGCTAAGAGTGGTGCATCAGGAACCATCCTATGTCATCCACTTTCTCATTGATCCTTGGCGACAACAGGATCCGCATTCCGGCCGTGACCCTCGTCGCGCTCGCCTTCACCTATGCCTCGACCGCGCCCTATCAGTCGATCATCGGGATCAACGAACTCGGCCTCGGCAATGGCACCTATTCGGCGCTGATCTTCTTCTCCGCGATCGTCAACGTCACGACGAGCCTGACGCTCGGCATCTGGTCGGACAGGCTGAAAGAGCGGCGGCCGCTGGTGCTGGGGCTTTCGGTCGCCGGCATGCTCGGCTTCGGGTCGATCGCGATCATCCACAGCCCCGCCATGTTCATTTTCTCCACGCTTCTGCTGGTGCCGATGAGCAATTCCACCTATTCGCTGCTGTTTGCCAGCCTGCGCGCCAGGACCAACCAGATAGACCGCGGCCGGGCGGCGGCGGTCACGGCAACGGTGCGGGCGCTGTTTTCCGGCTCATGGGCGCTGGCGCCCGGGCTGATCGGCCTCTATCTCGTCAATTCGCCGTCGATGACGCCGGCCTATGGGATCGCGGCCTTCGCAAGCCTCACCTGTTTCTGCCTGTATTTCTTCTTCGCGCCCGGAAACGGCACCGCCCCCCCGGCCGCCGATCAACCCGGGTTCTTTGCGTCGCTGAAACGGATCTTCATGCCCTATGTGCTGGTGCGCGTCATCGTCATGGCGCTGCTCTTCGGGCTGCAGCGGCTGAACAGCATGCTCCTGCCGCTGATCATCACTCATGCGGCTGGTGGAAGGGTGGTCGATGTCGGCTTCATCGCCGGGCTGACGGCCCTTCTCGAAATGCCGTTCATGATGATCTGGGGCATGGCGCAACGGCGCTTCCGCACCGTGCATGTGCTCGCCTTCGGCGCACTGATCTATTGCGCCTATCTGCTGCTGCTCGGATTTGCGTCCGCGCCCTGGCATATCTATGCGCTGCTCCTCCTCAATGCCTGTGGCGCCGCGGCGATCCTTAGCGTGCCGATCACCTATCTGCAGGACCTGATTGCCGACCGGCCGGGGCTCGGAACCTCGCTGCTCTCGCTCAACACTTTCATCGGGACCGGCATCAGCGCCGGGCTCTTCGCCTTCGGCACCGCGATCACCGATTATTCCGGAACCGCCTTCGTCGGCGCCGCCGCGGGTCTCGCATCGATCGGCGTGCTGCTCTATCTCGAAAGCAACAGGCGGCAGGCGCGCCAGCCGGCGTGAAACGCGTCGGGCTTCTGATCGCTGCGCCTCAATGCGGCGTGACGCAGTAGGCGCAGCGGCGGGCGCCGGCGAGAATATGTTCGCTGCGCTCGACGTCGGCGCCGAGGACGGCGCGGAAGGTTTCGAGTTCGGAGCGGCAGAAGCCAGCGCAGGCGGCGGCGGCCGCGCAGATGGGGCAGTGGTTTTCGACCAGCATGAACGACCCGTCCGCCTGCCGCCAGCTGTCGGCCATATACCCTTCGCGGGTGCGGATGGCGGCGAGGCCCTCGACACGCGAGGCGAGGTCGCCCGCACTCTCCAGTTCCTGCCGGTAGCGCTGCAGCGTCTCGGCCTCACGGGCTGAGATGACGGCGTCGAGCGCTGCCGGGCCGAGTTGTTCGACCAGCGTGCCGAGCAGATTTGCCGTCAGTTCGGCATGGCCATCGGGAAAGCGGCGGTTGCCGGCGGCGGTGAGATGCCAGAGCTGGCGCGGCCGTCCCCTGCCGGCAGCGGCAACGGTCACCGGTTCCACCAGCCCCTCCTCCGCCATCCTGGCGAGCTGCTGGCGGGCAGCCTCGCCCGAAATGCCGAGCGCATCGCCGATGGCGGCGGCAAGCTGGGGGCCGTCGGTCTTTATCAGGATCAGAATCCGGTTGGCGGGGGATTGGCGCATATTTTCCAAGTCAAGTCTTGTTTTAATGGAGGCGGCATGTAATTTTCCAATTTATAACTTGGAAAATAATTCTTCGCCAGCAAAAACCTCGGGGAATCATCCCATGTCGAGTATCGATCAGACCGCCGCCATTCCGGAGTCCAGCTCCGTTCTGGCGCTTTTCCTGCCCCGGCATCTGCCGGCAACGCTGATGCTTGCCGGCGGCGTCGCGCTTTATGCGGTCGAGAGTTATATCACCGCAACGATCGCTCCCTCGATCGTGCGCGATATCGGCGGGCTGGCGCTGTTTTCCTGGGTCACCAGCCTGTTCGTCGCCGCTGCCGTGCTCGGCTCGATCTTCGTCGCCATGCGGCCGCGCGGGATCACGCTTCGCGCCGTCTATGTGATCGCCGCGCTGGTTTTCGGCGTCGGCAGCCTGATTGCCGCAGCCGCCCCGTCGATGCCGGTGGTGCTGATCGGCCGTGCCATCCAGGGTCTTTCAACAGGGGCGCTGGCAGCACTCGGCTATGCCTTCATCCGCTTCGTCTATCCCGAGCCGCTGTGGCCGAAGGCCTCGACACTCTATGCGGCGATCTGGGGCGTGGCGACCGTCATCGGGCCGACGCTCGGCGGCTTCTTTTCCTCAGGCGGCAGCTGGCGCTACGCCTTCATCGTGCTCGTGCCGCTCGGCCTTGTGATGGCGGCACTGGCGCCGCGGCTGCTGCCTGAGGTCGAGGACGACCGCGAACAGGTCAAGACGCCGGTCGTGCAGATCGGGCTGCTGCTTGCGGCCGTGCTGATGGTCGGTGCGGCCGGCACGATCGAAATGACGAGCGCAAAAATCATGCTCATCGCCGCCTCGGTCGCCGCGGTATCCGCCATGCTTGCCGTCGAGCGGCGAAGCCGCAACCGCCTGCTGCCGTCCGGCGCCGTCAGCCTCTCCAGGCCGATTTCACGGGTTTACCTGACGATGTTCGCCGTCACCGTCGTGCTCGTCAGCGACGTCTTCATTCCTTATTTCCTGCAGGTCCTGCACGGGGTGACGCCGATCATCTCCGGCTACCTCGTGGCCCTCGTCGCGCTCGGCTGGACGTTTGCGGCCTTCCTCGGCGGCTCGTTGACCGGCAGCAAGGCGCATGCGGCAATCGTCATCGGCGCGCTGATCGAGGCGGCAGCGACCGCATCGCTGGCTGTCTTCCTCGCCAGCGACAATCCTTCGGCGCATATGCTCGTCATCGCGCCGGCGGCGATCGGCATGTTCATGATGGGTTTCGGCATCGGTCTCGGCTGGGGGCATCTCGTCGCCATGGTGCTGACGCTCGTTGCCGACAGCGAACAGGACAAGGCTTCCTCGGCGATCCCGACGATGAGTTCGCTCGGCGGCGCCTTCGGGGCCGCCTTCTCAGGCGTCATCGCCAATGGCGCCGGCCTCGTCGATCCCGGCGGCATAGCGGGCGCGCTTTCGGCGGCGCACTGGCTTTATCTGCTGATGGCGCTGCCGGGGGTTCTCGCCGTCGGCATATCCCTGACGCTCGGGCGCAGCACCTCCAACAGGACGCGCTAAGAGCTGAATTTGCGCTAGCCCAAACGCAGCATAATCTTGCCGACGTGGCTGCCGTCTTCCATCAGCCGGTGGGCCTCGATGACCTCTTCGAAGGCGAAGACCTTGTGGATGACAGGGGCAACGGAGCCGGACTCCAGGAGCGGCCAGACCTGCGACAGAAGATCGTCGCGGATGGCGCGTTTTTCCTCCGGCGTGCGCGGGCGCATGGTGGAGCCGGTCACCGTCAGGCGCTTGACCATGATCGGCGACAGATTGACCTTTTCGGCGAGCGCGCCGCCGAGAAAGGCGATGATCGACAGGCAACCATCTTTCGCCAGCGAAGCGAGGTTGCGCTCGAAATAGGAGGCGCCGATCATATCGAGGATGATATCGACGCCGCCGCCGGTCTCGGCCTTGATCACCTCGGCGAAATCCTCGGTCCGATAGTTGATCGCGCGCATGGCGCCGAGCGCCTCGCAGGCCTCGCATTTCTCGCGTGAGCCGGCCGTCACATAGACCTCGGCGCCGAAAGCGCGGGCGAGCTGGATCGCCGTGGTGCCAATGCCGCTGGAGCCGCCATGGATCAGCACCGTCTCGCCTTCCGTCAGCCCGGCCATCTGGAAGAGATTGGCCCAGACGGTGAAGAAGGTCTCCGGGAGAGCGGCAGCCTTGACCGCGTCATAACCCTTGGGAAAGGGCAGGATCTGGCCTGCCGGCAGCAGGCAATATTCGGCATAAGCGCCGCCATTGGCGAGGCCGCAGACCTTGTCGCCGATGCGATAGCCGCTGACGCCGGGCCCGAGCGCGACGATTTCGCCTGCAAGTTCCAGGCCGAGGATCGGGCTCGCATCCCTGGGCGCGGGATAGCTGCCCTGGCGCTGGGCGACATCGGGGCGGTTGATGCCGACCGCTTCGGCACGCACCAAAACCTCGCCGTGACCGGGCACGGGCAGCGGCCGCTTGCCGATCACCATCACCTCCGGTCCGCCGAAGGACGGCAGATCGACGAAACGCATTTGCTGAGGCAGTGACATGGCCCGACCCTCCCTGATCCGAAGCAACCGGAATAAATCAGCCCCGGAGGCTTGGGAAGGCTTGATGTGGCAAGGGCGTCAATTCGCCTCGCCCACGGCATCAGTGCGACTGCCTCCTTTGCGCGTCTAGAGCGGTTCAGCTTTTGATGGAAGTGCAGAACCGCTCTGGAAAGACGCGCTGGGCTGCAGCAGATGAAAGACCAGGCCTTCGTCGCTCTCCTTGGCGGCCGACTTGATGACGGCGATCTCGGCGCTGACGCGGCTGATATCGTCGATGACAAGGCCTTCCGGCAGTTCGATGACGCCGATCGAGCAGCGCATCAGCGGGAACAGGGCTTCGGCGCCGGCGCGGTCGTGGCCGAGGATGCGGCCGGCGGCGCGGTGCTCGTCGGAATAGAGATCGAGCACGTCGTCATGGAAATCGCCGATCAGCCGGTCGAGAATTTCCGTCAGCTCTTCCTTGGTCCAGCCGACGACGCCGATGAAGAAATCGTCGCCGCCGACATGGCCGAGGAAATGGCGCTCGGCGAAGAAATAACGGCGCATCAGCGCGGCAAACAGCGAGATTGCGTGGTCGCCGAGATGGAAGCCGTAGGCATCGTTGAACGGCTTGAAATTGTCGAAATCGCAATAGCAGAAATGGCGGACCTCATCGCCGTCGCGGCCGGACAGGCGCATGAAATCGCGGATGGCGCGATTGCCCGGCAGGCCGGTCAGCGGGTTCTGGTCCTGGGCGGTCTTCAGCTGCTTCTCGTTGATGACCTTGATCAGCGAGGCGGCGGAGACGACGCCGGCATAACGCATATTGTCGGTCAGGATCAGGCAGTTGCTGCCTTCCATATTGGCAAAGATCGCCATCAGCTGCTCGGCATCGCTGTCGAGGCCGACGATCGGCGCCATCTCGACGAAATGCGAGATGGAGCGCTCATACATCTTGTTCTTTAAGAGATCGCGGCCGAAGGGCTGGTAGATATATTCTTTGAGATGATGCTCGTGGATGATGCCGCGCGGCTCGTCATTGGCGTTGAGGACGGGAAAGAAAGCCTGGCGCGGGTTGCGGCGGAAGAGTTCGAAAACGCTGTCGATGCTGTCGTTCTCGTAAACCGTCGGCAGCAGTTCGATCTGTTTGCGGATGAGGATTTCGTCGAGCGACTGGCTGCCCCGCTTGCCTTTGCCGAGCTCCTGCAGATGCGGGAAGGACGGCGCCAGCTCGGATATATCAGTCGTCGGGCGGGAGACGAACCAGCCCTGGACGAGGTCGACGCCATATTCGCGGCAGGCGATGAATTCGGCCTCGGTCTCGATGCCTTCGGCGATGACGCGGGTGCCGAGCACATGGGCGATGTTGACGATGCTCTTCAACAGATGGCGCTTGCGCGGGCTGCGGTCGATCTCGGCGACGAAATGCCGGTCGATCTTGAGGTAATCGACGGCATAATCGCAAAGCAGCTTCATCTCGCCATGGCCGACGCCGAAATCGTCGATCGCCAGCTTGAAGCCGGCCTTGCGCAGCTTCGAAACCAGGCCGGCAAATTCCGGCACGCTGGTGTTGTCGAACCGCTCGGAGAATTCGAAACAGACGGAGGATGGCGGAATATCGGCCTTGCGCAGATGCTGCAGCAGGTTCTCGACCAGGCGTTCGCCATGCGGGATCATCCGGACATCGAGATTGAGGAACAAGGTCGCGGTGGAGAAATTCGACAGCGTGGCGAATTTGGCGAGCGCCCGGCCCGCCAGCATCTGTTCGAGCTGCAGCAGCTGGCCGGCCTGATGGGCCTCGTCGAGGATTTCGAGGGGCGTGTCGTAGCCGATGCGTTCCTGGCCGCGCATCAGCGCTTCGTAACCGAAAACCGTGCCGGTGCCGGCCTCGACGATCGGCTGGAAGGCGTTCTCGACTACGAGCTTGGCCAGCGTGACGATCTGATCGCTGGCGTAGCGGCGCAGGACGCCGGGCTCGACGGCGGCAGCCGCAGACGTTCCAGTCTTCATGTGGGCCGATCTCCACTGTGACTTGTTCTTTTTCGTCCGGAACTTGCCGCAGAAGGATCAATGAACCCTTTCGCCAATGTGAAAGTTTTGTGAAACACGCAAGGGATCGCCACGCGTTCCGCGTTTATTTAAATCCTCCAATGCAATCAGGCGCTTGCTTGGTCAGCTTGCTCGTTCAGGCGGTGCGACGGCGCTCCGCCTCGTGATCGGCGAACATGTCGCCGACGCATCTGCCACCGGACGGAGAGATCTCGTCGTCGAGGACATCGGCCTTGAATTCGTTGAGCTTGCGCGCGGTGTCCCAGAGGCGCAGCGCCTCGCGGACGACCTCGCTGCTCGAGGCATAACCGCCATTGTCGACGGCGGCGCGGATGCCCGCTGCCTGTTGCGGAGAGATGGAAACGGTGACCATCGGCATGAACTTCCTCCCTTTTTTATTCAGGCAGAACCCTGCCTTTGGGGGACGCATGACCATTTGCGGCGATCGCACATACCCCTAAAGTCTAATCCCCTCTCACCCCCTTGTCAAAAAGAACGATCGGACAGCGGTGCTGAGGCACCGCTTTCCACAGGCCCACTGCGGATACCGAGGCCGAAGGCGATCATCGTCGAGCCCTGGATGATGAGATCGGCGGCCAGGAACAGGCCGAGGATCCACAAGCTGTTGACCGGCCAGCCGAGGGCAATGACGAAACCGGCAAGCGCGGTGATGACGCCGCTTGCGACGATCCAGCGCCAGCCCTTTGCGGGCTTCATGCGCCTGCCGACCCAGGTGCGGAAGACGCCGGCGATGACAAGGGCGAGCGAGAGAAACAGCGTCAACGCCACCGAGGTGAGGATCGGATTGATGAAGGCGCAGATGCCGGCGAGCAGGTAGAGCAGGCAGCTCAGCACCCAGAACAGCACGTGATCCCAGCCGCGCACCTGGAAGGCATGGACGAGATAGGTCACGCCGCCGAGCAGCATCAGCATGCCGACATAATAGACCGAGACGACGGTGGCGAGCATCAGATTGCCGAGCGCGATCAGACCGCAGACCAGCAGCAACACACCGAGGCCGACGAACCAGCTCCATTTCGACCGTAGCTGGGATGTCGTCGTTTCGTTGAAGACATCGGCCATGATGCACCTCCTCAGATTCGGAATATGTTGCAGCAATTTTTCAGGGAAAGAGCCGCAACAGGCCAAATCGAGAAAGATTTTTGTTGATTGATTAGTCAATCAAAAATAACCTGCTGCAGATTTCATGGGAGTTGGCGGTTTGCCGAAGGTCGGAATGGAGCCAGTGCGCCGCAAGGCGCTTGTCGATGCGGCGCTGCGGGTGATCGGTGATCACGGCTCGCTTGCCGTCACCATGTCCGACATCGCCCGCCAGGCCGGCGTGTCGCCAGCCCTTGCGCATCATTATTTCGGCAGCAAGGAGCAATTGCTGATCGAGACGATCCGCTCGCTTCTGCGGCAGCTGCGCAGCGATACCGTGGCAGCCCTTAAGGCCGCCAGGACGCCGCGGGCGCGACTTTCGGCCGTCATCCGCGTCAGCTTCCACGCCGACCAGTTCGCGCCGGAGACGATCGCCGCCTGGCTCGCCTTCTACGCCGAAGCGCAGCGCTCGGAGGAGACGCGGCGTTTCCTGGTGATCTATGCCCGGCGGCTGCGCTCCAATCTGCTGGCCAATCTCAAGGCATTGCTGCCCGCTGACGCCGCAGAACGCATCGCCGAGGGCGCAGCGGCGATGATCGACGGGCTCTATATCAGGCAAAGTCTGAAATCCGCGCCGATCGGCATCGAAGCCTCGATCGCGCTGACGGAAGATTATCTGAACGCACTTCTTTCCACCACCTCCCCCAAGGACAAATGACATGAAAGCCCAGCCGAAAGCCTCGCACTTCATCGACGGCGAATATGTCGAGGATACCGACGGCACCGTCATCGAGAGCCTTTATCCGGCGACCGGCGAGGTGATCGCCCGGCTGCATGCGGCAACGCCTGCCATCGTCGAAAAGGCGATTGCGGCGGCCAAACGCGCCCAGCCGGAATGGGCGGCGATGAGCCCGATGGCGCGCGGGCGCATCCTGAAACGGGCCGCCGAGATCATGCGCGAGAGGAACCGGGCGCTTTCCGAACTGGAAACGCTCGATACCGGCAAGCCGATCCAGGAGACCATCGTCGCCGACCCGACCTCGGGTGCGGATGCCTTCGAATTCTTCGGCGGCATTGCGCCGGCCGGGCTCAACGGGTCGCATATCCCGCTCGGCCAGGATTTTGCCTATACCAAGCGGGTGCCGCTCGGCGTCTGCGTCGGCATCGGCGCCTGGAACTATCCGCAGCAGATCACCTGCTGGAAAGCCGCGCCCGCGCTGATCTGCGGCAACGCCATGGTGTTCAAGCCCTCCGAAAACACGCCGCTCGGCGCATTGAAGATCGCCGAGATCCTTTATGAGGCAGGGCTGCCGAAGGGGCTCTTCAATGTGATCCAGGGCGACCGCGACACCGGGCCGCTGCTCGTCAACCATGCCGATGTCGCCAAGGTGTCGCTGACCGGCTCGGTGCCGACGGGCCGCAGGGTTGCCGCCGCTGCAGCCGGCAACCTCAAGCACGTGACGATGGAACTCGGCGGCAAGTCGCCGCTCATCGTCTTCGACGATGCCGATCTCGATTCGGCGGTCGGCGGGGCGATGCTCGGCAATTTCTATTCGACCGGCCAGGTCTGCTCGAACGGCACGCGCGTCTTCGTGCAGAAGACTGTTAAGGCCGAGTTCCTGAAGCGGCTGAAGGTCCGCACCGAGGCGATGCTGATCGGCGATCCGCTTGATGAGGCGACGCAGGTGGGGCCGATGGTCTCCTGGGCGCAGCGCGAGAAGGTGATCTCCTACATCGAGAAGGGCAAGGCCGAGGGCGCAACGCTGATTGCCGGCGGCGGCATTCCGAACAACGTCTCCGGTGAAGGTTATTATGTGCAGCCGACGGTGTTTGCCGACGTCACCGATGACATGACCATCGCCCGCGAGGAGATCTTCGGGCCTGTGATGTCGGTGCTCGATTTCGACGCCGAGGACGAGGTGATCGCGCGCGCCAATGCCAGCGAATTCGGCCTGTCCGGCGGCGTCTTCACCGCCGACCTCACCCGCGCCCACCGCGTCGTCGACCGGCTGGAAGCCGGCACGCTGTGGATCAACACCTACAATCTCTGCCCGGTGGAAATCCCCTTCGGCGGCTCGAAACAATCCGGCTTCGGCCGCGAGAATTCGCTGGCGGCGCTGGAGCATTATTCCGAGCTGAAGACGGTCTATGTCGGCATGGGGCCGGTGGCGGCGCCTTATTGAATTGAAACACATCTGCCCTGCCCTTTGCCCCTCACCCTAACGGGGTCGAGCCACTCGTCTCGACCCGTCCTCCGGACCCCCGCTCGCGGGGAGAGGGGACGTGCCAAACGCAGCGTCGAGGTTGGGGAAGCCGGTGCGGCATGTCCCTTCGCCCCGTTCACGGGGAGAAGGTGCCGGCAGGCGGATGAGGGGCAGGGCTCCGGGAAAAACAAGAAGCAGCCGAATGATGGCGGCTCGAGGGAACAAGTAGATGCAAGCAGATTTCGTCATCATCGGCTCGGGCTCGGCCGGTTCCGCCCTCGCCTATCGCCTGTCGGAGGACGGCAAAAACAGCGTCCTCGTCATCGAGGCCGGCGGCAGCGATTTCGGGCCGTTCATCCAGATGCCGGCAGCGCTTGCCTGGCCGATGAGCATGAAGAGGTATAACTGGGGTTATCTTTCCGAGCCGGAGGCAAACCTCAACAACCGGCGCATCACCGCGCCGCGCGGCAAGGTAATCGGCGGCTCCTCCTCGATCAACGGCATGGTCTATGTGCGCGGCCATGCCGAGGACTTCAACCGCTGGGAAGAGCTCGGCGCCAGCGGCTGGGCCTATGCCGACGTGCTTCCCTATTTCAAGCGGATGGAACATTCGCATGGCGGCGAAGAGGGCTGGCGCGGCACGGACGGACCGCTGCATGTGCAGCGCGGCGGTTTCACCAATCCGCTCTTCCAAGCCTTCGTCGAGGCAGGCAAACAGGCCGGCTTCGAGACGACGGAAGATTATAACGGCAGCAAGCAGGAAGGCTTCGGTCTGATGGAGCAGACCATCTTCTCCGGCCGCCGCTGGTCTGCCGCCAATGCCTATCTGAAACCGGCGCTGAAGCGGGACAATGTCGGGATCGTCTATGGCCTGGCGCGCAAGATCGTGATCGAGGACGGGCGGGCCACCGGCGTCGAGATCGAACGCGGCGGCAGGGTCGAGGTGGTGAAGGCCAACCGCGAGGTGATCGTATCGGCCTCCTCCTTCAATTCGCCGAAGCTGCTGATGCTATCGGGCATCGGCCCCGGCCAGCATCTGCAGGATATGGGCATTGCGGTGAAGGCCGACCGGCCGGGTGTCGGCGCCAATCTGCAGGACCACATGGAATTCTACTTCCAGCAGGTCAGCACCAAGCCTGTCTCGCTCTATTCCTGGCTGCCATGGTTCTGGCAGGGCGTGGCCGGCGCCCAATGGCTGCTTTCGCGCGGCGGGCTCGGCGCCTCCAACCAATTCGAGGCCTGCGCCTTCCTGCGCTCGGCACCGGGGCTGAAGCAGCCCGACATCCAGTATCACTTCCTGCCGGTGGCGATCAGCTATGACGGCAAAGCGGCGGCCAAAAGCCACGGCTTCCAGGTGCATGTCGGCTACAACCTGTCGAAATCGCGCGGCAGCGTCAGCCTACGCTCCGCCGATCCCAAGGCCGATCCGGTGCTGCGCTTCAACTATATGAGCCATGCCGAGGACTGGGAGAAATTCCGCCACTGCGTGCGCCTCACCCGCGAGATCTTCGGCCAGAGCGCCTTCAACGACTATCGCGGGCCGGAGATCCAGCCGGGCGAAGGCGTCCAGAGCGACGAGCAGATCGACGCCTTCCTGCGCGAACATCTGGAAAGCGCCTATCACCCCTGCGGCACCTGCAAGATGGGCGCCAAGGACGATCCGCTGGCGGTGGTCGATCCGCAAACGCGGGTGATCGGCGTCGAGGCTTTGCGCGTCGCCGACAGCTCGATCTTCCCGCATGTCACCTACGGCAACCTGAACGGGCCATCGATCATGACCGGCGAGAAGGCCGCCGACCATATCCTCGGCAAACAGCCGCTGGCGCGCTCGAACCAGGAACCCTGGATCAATCCGCGCTGGGCGGTCAGCGACAGATAATCAGTGGTAATCTTCTTCGCGCTGGTGACGGACGGCGAGGACGATGACGCTCGTTTCGCTCACCACTTTGAAAAGAATGACATATCCGGCCGAACCGAAGGGAACGACGAGCTCGCGCAGCAAGGGATCATCCGCAGAGGCGCGTCTGGCCATAAGCGGGAACTCCTCAAGTATCAGCAGAGCTTTATGGATGGCGTTGAGGGCGCGCTCGGCCAGATCAGGATCACGGTCGATGAGAAAATCGGCGAGCCGGTCGAGATCCTCATAGAAGGTCTGGGTGTACTTCAGCTCGAAGGTCATTGCTGCGGTGCGGCTTTGCGGGCTTTCGCCTTTTCAAGCTTTTTGCGCATCAACTCCTGAATGTCGGCCGTTGTGTAAAACACACCGGTCCGCTCAGCGTCCGCCAAGCCGGCCAGACCTCGTGCGATGAACTCCGCCTGGGTCTTTCTGTAATCGATCTGGCGGCGAAGAGAGTCCTCCATCAGCGACGACAAGCTCTCGCCTTCTTTCAGAACACTTTCGGCGGCAGCGCGCAATTCGGGATCCACGCGAAGGGACGGGAGCGATGCCGTTTTCATGACCTGCCTCATGCGTTGCAATTGCAATGCAATATGACGGATCATCGTGTTCTGTTCAACTCCCTTCCCTCGGCGCAATTCATAGGCGCCGCGGCTGAGACAATCGTCAGCGATCGCCTCAGAGAAACCCGATCCACCGGCCGGCGAGCACGGCAGCGATCCAGACCGTGGCCGACAAGGCGGCGGAGAAGCGCAGGCCGGGACGGACGATGCCGGTCGACACCGCCGTTTTCCACCCTCCCCCGAAATGCACGATCGCCAGGTTGAGAAGGCCGAGGGCGATCAGGCCAAGCTTGGCGAGGAAGGCGGGATTGGCGGCATATTCGACCGCCCGCACTGTGAATAGGCAGAAACCGGTCACAACCGCCGCGGCAAGGCCGACGCCGGCGGCGCGGGAGAGAAACGGGGCGAGGATCTCCACCGGCACCTTGCGGAAGACGCCGGCGAGCCTCAGATCGAGCGGCAGGATGGTGCCGACGAGAAGGCCGATCGCCAGGATATGGGCCGCGTTGACGAACATGTAGAGTGTTCCGGAGCGCCTGAGTGCGACCGCGGGCGCGGTGGCTGACAGCCATTCGAGAATGTCGATCACGGCTCGGTTCGCTCGGGTCAGTTCGTCCGGATGCGGTCGGGATAGATATCGTAGCGCTTCTCACCGATGGTGAGGCGCACCGCCTTCATCCGCTTTTCCTTCGGATCCTGCGACCGGTTTCCGAGCGCCACCACCTTGTCGCCTGGCTTGGCGACGCCTTCGACGAAGCCCGAGCGTTCCGTCTGGCGCGGATTGCCGAGTTCGACCAGCCTGACGCCGTCATCGGCGGTTGCGACATTAAGGGTCGGATGCGGCCCGCCCATCGAGATCTTCTCTATGGTGCCGGCAAGCTCGATCTGGTCCGCCTCGGCCCACGACCAGCCGTGATGGGCGGCGGCACCTGTGGCGAAAACGGCCGAGAGCATGGCCGCAGCCAATACTCGCCGTGCTGAAATTCTAAACATCGTATCCTCCCTACCCGTCTGGGCAGGCAGGTGGAGCATGCCGGGTGGAAGAAAAGGGATCTCACCAAATCTTGAAGAAAGATGCGCGATGCTCAGGCCAGCAGCCGGGTGACTTCGGCGCTGTGTTTTGGGGCGACGGCATCGGCGATGGTCGTCGAGAACAGCACCTTGCGGGTGGCGTCGGCCACCTTGGCGAAGACGTGGCGGATCTGGCAGTTCTGCTCGCCGTCGCAATCATCGCAACGGCGGTAGGCGGTGATCGACAGACAGGGCAGCGGCGCGATCGGTCCGTCGACGATGCGCAGGACCTCGCCGAAGGTGATGGTGTGGGCAGGTTTGAGCAGGAGATAACCGCCCTGCTTGCCGCGGCGGCTGACAACGATGCCGTGATGTTTCAGGTCGAGCAGGATCTGTTCGAGGAACTTCTTCGGGATCTTCTGCTGCGCCGCGATATCGGAAATCATCACCGGTTCGTCGGCATCGGCATCAGCCAGAGCCGTCAGCGCCCGCAACGCATATTTCGCCTTTTGCGTAATCATCTCAGACCATCGACACACACAGGCGGCACGAAACTTCGCACCGCTACGGAAGTACTTTCGCCTCTATGACACAACCAGCATGAACGGAATTTGAACGCGCCGGAGAAAGCCTTGAGGAATAAGCATTTTTGGCCTTGTTTTTCGCCCTCGGCCAACAACTTGTAATCTACGCCTAAACCGGGTGCCGCGCATCTTTTTCGGCATCACTTCAGATTTCGGATTGACAGGCCGCGTGTAACTCTACTATTTTTATAGACATACCAGCTGTTCGCGGGGATTTTTGTCCTCGGGCGGCTGTTTTTTTGCGTTGCGGCAGCTTCGGAGAGATATTTGCTCCTCCGGCCGCAGCTTTCGAAATCCCTTTTTCTGTCCGATCCTTGTGTGAACTGCGATACTCCCGTCAACAAAGGACAGGATTCTCATGACTGCTATCAATCTGATTGCGGAAGAAGGGCCGATCGCCGAAGCTCGGGCGCTGAACGACAGGCTGGCAGGCCTCGACCTTGCCGGACGTCTGTCGCTGGTGTCAGGCCTTGGCGGCCGCGTGGTGTTCACGACGTCGCTCGGCATCGAAGACCAGGTGATCACCGCCGAGATCGGCACGCACCGCCTGCCGATCGATGTCGCGACGCTGCAGACCGGCCGGCTGTTTGCCGAAACGCTGGCGCTGATCGAAGAGACCGAAAGCCAGTACGACATCCAGATCAAGCGCTTCGAACCGGAAAAGGCTGACATCGACGCCTATGCGGCGCAATACGGCCTCAACGGGTTCTACGAGAGCGTCGAAGCCCGGCATGCCTGTTGCGGCGTGCGCAAGCTGAAGCCGCTTGCCCGCGCACTCGACGGTGCTGCCATCTGGATCACCGGCCTGCGCCGCGGCCAGTCGGCCAACCGCGCCGAAACGCCCTTTGCCGAATATGACGCCGAACGGCACCTGTTGAAGGTCAATCCGCTTGCCGATTGGGATCTCGCGGCGATCAACGCCTTCGTTTCCGCAAACGGCGTGCCGGTCAATCCGCTGCACCAGCGCGGTTATCCCTCGATCGGCTGCGAGCCCTGCACGCGGGCGATCAAGCCCGGCGAGCCGGAACGCGCCGGCCGCTGGTGGTGGGAGCAGGACGAGACGCGCGAATGCGGCCTGCATGTCGCCGAAGAGGCCGCTGCAATCGCCGCACAATAAATCACCCCATGGCCTTCCCAATCAGGGCGCGGCGACCGCCGCAGCCTTGGGAAAGCCAATATTTCCGGGGAAAGCCAACATCAAGTTTTGCGGTGAGCCGCAAACGACCGATAGCCTGGAGTAAGACATGCCCGATAGCCGTCCGGATACGGAACTCAGCAATCCGCAGAGCGCCAAGGCGCCGCTCGACCCGCATCTGAAAGCGCTGGAAAACGAATCCATCCATATCTTCCGTGAGGTTGCGGCCGAATTCGAGCGTCCCGTCATGCTCTATTCGATCGGCAAGGATTCCTCGGTGCTGCTGCACCTGGCGCGCAAGGCCTTCTATCCCGGCCGCGTGCCTTTCCCGCTGCTGCATGTGAACACCGGCTGGAAATTCCGCGAGATGATCGCCTTCCGCGACGAGACCGCGAAGAAGTACGATCTCGATCTGATCGAGCACATCAACCCGCGCGGTGCGGCCGAAAACATCACGCCCTTCACCCATGGTTCGGCCGCTTTCACCGACATCATGAAGACCGAGGGCCTGCGCCAGGCGCTCGATGCCGGCCAGTTCGATGCCGCTTTCGGTGGCGCACGGCGCGACGAGGAGGCCAGCCGCGCCAAGGAGCGGATTTATTCCTTCCGCACGCCCGATCATCGCTGGGATCCGCGCAACCAGCGGCCGGAACTCTGGAACGTCTATAACGGCATGATCCGCAAGGGCGAGAGCGTACGCGCCTTCCCGCTGTCGAACTGGACCGAAGTCGATATCTGGCGCTACATCCAGGCTGAGGACATTCCGCTGGTGCCGCTCTATTACGCCAAGAAGCGGCCGTTCGTGGAGCGCGACGGCATGATGATCCTGGCTGAGGATCCGCGCCTCGAGCTGCTGCCCGGCGAAGTCCGCCAGGAAGGCATGATCCGCTTCCGCACCCTCGGCGACTTCCCGCTGACCGGCGCCATCCGCTCACAGGCCACCACCCTCGAAGAGGTGATTGCCGAACTCGAAATTGCAACTGTGTCCGAACGCCAGGGCCGCGCCATCGATCGCGACCAGTCCGGCTCCATGGAAAAAAAGAAGCGTGAAGGATATTTCTGAGATGACCGCAGCCCAAACCGCCGTCTCGGCCGCAACCGTCGCCAGCCCCGCCGCCGAGCCGCAGAAGGCGCTCCGCGACTCGCGCCCGCTGCGCCTGATCACCTGCGGCAGCGTCGATGACGGCAAGTCGACTCTGATCGGCCGCCTGCTCTGGGACACCAAGGCGGTCAAGGAAGACCAGGCCGCCACCCTGCAGCGCGATTCCACCGGCAAGCAAAACGATCTCGGCCTGCCCGATTTCGCGCTCTTGCTCGACGGCCTGCAGGCTGAGCGCGAACAGGGCATCACCATCGATGTCGCCTATCGCTATTTCTCGACTGACAAGCGTTCCTTCATCGTCGCCGACACGCCCGGTCACGAGCAATATACCCGCAACATGGCGACCGGCGCCTCAACCGCCGATCTCGCCATCCTGCTGGTCGATGCCCGCTTCGGCATTCTCGAGCAAACGCGCCGGCATGCGACGATCGCGTCGCTGCTGGGGATCAAGCAGTTCGTGCTCGCCGTCAACAAGATCGACCTGACGGGCTACGATCGCGCCGGCTTCGACAAGGTCAGCCACGAGTTCCGGGAATTCGCCCTGTCGCTCGGCGTCAAGCAGATCACCGCCATTCCGATGTCGGCGCTGAAGGGCGAAAACGTCGTCTATCGCGGCCAGGGCGCCATGCCCTGGTATAACGGCCCGACGCTGGTCGAGACGCTGGAGCTTGCCACCGTCCGCTCGTCGCAGACGGTCGGCTTCCGCTTGTCCGTCCAGCGCGTCTCGCGTCCGGGCGAAAGCTTCCGCGGCTATCAGGGCACGGTTGCCGGCGGCTCGGTCAAACCGGGCGACAGCGTCATGATCCTGCCGTCCGGCATGGTCGCCAATGTTTCCAAGATCGTCACCTTCGATCTCGTTCGCAACGCCGCCGTCGCCGGCGACGCAATCACGCTGGTGCTCGACCGCCAGGTCGACGTGGCGCGCGGCGACATGATCGTCTCGATCGACGCCCAGCCGCAGGTCGGCCTTGCCTTCGACGCGCAGATCGTCGCCCTGCAGCCTGAGGGCATCGAGCCCGGCAAACGCTACTGGCTGAAGAGCGGCAGCCGCCGCCAGCGCGTCCAGGTGCAGCCGCTCAGCCAGCTCGAATTGAAGACCGGCAGCTGGAACGCCGCCCAGCGGCTCTACATGAACGCCATCGGCAAAGTCCGGCTCGTCTTCGACGAAGCGGCAATCTTCGATCCCTATGAGCAGAACCGTCTTTCCGGCTCATTCATCCTGATCGATCCCGAGACCAACAATACGGTCGCCGGCGGCATGGTGACCGGCAAGCGCACCGAACTCGGCGGGCTGCACAATGGCGAAGGCCGCGTCATCCTCTCCCTGCCGGCCGATCTTGCCGAACAGATCATGGCCAGCGAACTCTTCGCCAGCCGCAGCCATGAGGCCGACGTGCGGCGCATGACGGCAGCCGAAGCGGCCGACCTCTGGGCGAGTGCTGCAAGCGATATCTGACAAGGGATAAGGGGCCGGCAAGACTGGCCCCTCGAACTCGCTCTCGAGCGGCAAAGAACCGATCAGAAGCTGAGACTTTGCGATAGCGGCTTCCCCAGCTCATTTTTGTGTCGGCTTCTACGGCCGCTAAAAAAATCAGAGTTTGCAGAAAACGGACTCTTTCAATTCACGATTTGCTGTTTACCGCTTGCCCGTGGGCCAATGTGAGATCATCCTTAGATCGGATCCTGGCGGCGCGGTGAGACGAGAGGTCAGGCCTTGAACGCTCAATCTCGACCTCGAAGCAGTTCACGTGGCGCCTTTTCTCGACTGATCCCCGAGCGAGGAGGTTCTCCATGTCTACGCCCTATGTCGACCATCCGCTACAACCGGGCGACCGGGTCCCGAACGTTGTGTTTGATGCGATCTCACACGAGGGGAAGATCGCACTCGATGATTTTCATGGCCGCAGCCCATTGTTGATCGGTTTGTTTCGAGGCCTGCATTGTCCGTTCTGCCGGCGCCATGTCGCGGCCATGGCATATCTCAACCCGATGCTGCGTGAGAAAGGCGTCCAATCCCTGGCGGTGGTAAACACCCCGGTCGAACGCGCGCGGCTCTATTTCCGTTACCATCCGATAGCCGATCTTCTTGCTGCTTCCGACCCGGTGCGGGCTTCGCACCAAGCCTTCGGCTTACGCGAGGTCGGGATCGACACGGTCATGGCGATACGGATCGATCTTCCGGGCGAGTTGCCCGAGCCTATGAGCGTGATGGCAATGGACGAATTTATCAACGAGAAGGAAGGATATCAGATTACGGAAGCCGATCAGCAGATGATGGCTGCCGACCACGGTCAGCTTGTTGGTCAGTTCCTCATCGACCGGGAGGGCATCGTACGCTGGAGCTTCACTGAAGTTCTGGACCCTGGGCTCCAGACATTCAAGGCACCGAATTCCCAGGAATTAATGTCGGCAGCTTCCCAAGTCGCCCATTAACAACGAAAAACTCGCTCGACGAGGTTAGACCTTCGAGCCGATCTGAGGCCACCGATTACTTGGCCACAGAGTGATAGCGGCCCGTCTGCTGGCAAGGTTTGAAAGCCGCGACCTTGCTCCGCCCTCATCCTGAGGTGCCCCGCAGGGCCTCGAAGGACGAGGGCGGTCATCGGCGTCTCTTCCGGTAATGGGTGATGCACTTGCGCCGTTCGCTTCAAGCGTTGGAAACGCCCGGTTTCATCAAGGGATAATCGCACGAACCGCCGATGCTCACAGATTTGGACCGGCCGTTTTCCCCTTGTTCGACTGATCCACGTCGATGACCCTCCTCACCTTCTGCGACAACTCTTCGAGCGTTGCCATCACCCGGTTCACCTGCGACAGCGTGGCGGCCGGATCGTATCTTGTGACGAGATATTCCCTTTTGAGCTCCGCCAAGTGTGCCTCCGTTCGCTTTCGGAAGATCAAGCCGGAATCCTTCGCCCATCGCGAGCGCTCGCCAATGTCGTGGTAAAGGCCGCGAATCTTATTGGGTTCATGCCCTTTGGCGAGCAGAAACGCATTCAGATGGAGCTCGATCGAGTGGAGAGCCAGAAACCGGCGCGGAGTGTGCGACAGCGGTTTGCCCCGGGGAGAACATTCCCCAAGCAAAATCGCAGCGGTTCGGTAATGCGATGCCAGTTCCAGAATATCGTGAACGCTTGCTTCACGCCCAGGGTATGCTGCATCCAAGACAAGAACCTCCCCTTGGTTCCAACGTATTGGTGCAGATTGGCAGGATGTAGGTCGGAGTCAAATCGCCAAAAGGGGTTAGGCCGGGCTGAGCGAGTTAAATAGGTCTGGACGGCTGAACGGTACGGCGCAGAGTCTGGCCATTGGCACGCTGGAGGACCTTCCGGTGACACGAGCCGCGACCTCCCTCCGCCCTCATCCTGAGGTGCCCCGCAGGGGCCTCGAAGGACGAGGACGGCCACCGCGTCTCTCCCGGTCATGGGTGGCGCCACAGCTCTCATCACCCGCCCCCGTCCTTCGAGGCTCCCGCCCTTGGCCTGCGCACCTCAGAGCATGTGAAGCTTTCGAATCTAATGCGTTTCAGGCCGTTGGTTGGCCGATGCCATCGCGCGTCAGACGATTGCGAGATG
>NZ_NWSQ01000028.1 GCF_002531725.1 Rhizobium sp. L43 | reverse complement strand
GATGAACCGCCGTGTACGGAACCGTACGCACGGTGGTGTGGGAGGAGGGGCGCCGTAAGGCTCCCTCCTACCCGATCCAAGCATGTCAGGCAGTTTAGACGCGAACGTCTTCGAGATAGGTCGTCACCAGATAGAGGATCGCTTCCGTTCCCGTCATGTTGCGATAGATATGGGGCACGTCGGCATCGAAGATGATGGCGTCGCCTTCACCCAGGATGTGCGGCGCCTGCTTGCCGGCGATGATTTCGACGGTGCCTTGGGCAACGACCAGATTTTCGACCGTTCCATGCTGGTGGGCATCGGCACTTTCGCTATGGTGCGGAGCGATCCTGAGCTCGTAGAATTCGACCTTCCGCTCGCCTTCGAAGGGAAAAAGAGCCCGTGTCCGGAAGCGCCCCTCGGACGATGCGAGGATTTTCGATCTGGCCCGCGGCACGGCAATGATCGAGTTTTCCGCGCGTTCGGCAATCAGTGCTGCGCAGGGAATGCCGAGAGCAAGCGCGATCTTCGAGAGAATGCTCAATGTCGGGCTGCTTTTGCCCGTCTCGATTTGGCCGAGCATGGCGCGGCTGACGCCGGCGATCTTTGCCAGCCTGTCCAGGGAATAGCCGCGGCGGGTGCGAATGCGCCGCAAATTCTGCCCTGTCTGAACGGTGATCTCCTCGGCGGCGTCTATGGCTTCGCCGTCGGAGAGAAGCGCTTGATCAGGCGCCATATCCGGCAATGCCCATTGCCATGACCGGGACAAAACCCCAATAGGGCACCCACATGAGAACGGGCTGCATGGCAAAGGATACCGGCGTCGCCGCCTTGAGCGCATCGGACGCATCTTTGCTGCGCGATTGCCGGTAAGCCTGGAAATCGATGACATCAGCCGTCTGCAATGGCATGAAAAACTCCCACTAAAATCTATAAGGAGTGTATATTTCTGGCGACAGAAAAGGCAGGGCGTGTCATCCAATCGTTCGCCTGAACCGGAAATCTTATACCAATTATATTCGACCTTACGGCAAAGCCAATCGCGGGCCGTTCGCAACGGTCTTGCCGGCGGCATCATCGAGCCGACTCGCCCTTCCCGCAGCCGATATCCCGCTGCGGCCGCGAGATCCATGGCGATCGCCATGCAGCCTATGCGTGCCGGGGCGTGCGCGAACGTTTTTTTCAACCAGGCGAACAAGGAGAGACGCACGTTCCTTTAATCTATCAATTTTGTAGACAATATTTGAGGCAATCAAAGAGAGGGAAAACCATGTCAGGTTTCAAACTCGTCGGCATAGCCGGCAGCTTCAACCGTCCATCGAAAACGCTGACACTCGTGCGGCACGTCGCCGAACGCGCGAGCATTCGCTACGGATTTACGAGCAAGACCTATGATCTCCATGATGTCGGTCCGTCGCTGGGCAGCGCCTTGTGGCGCAAGGATCTCGACGAGCAGGCCAGGCATGTCGTCGACGAGATCGTGCAGGCCGACGTGCTGGTCATCGGCTCGCCGACCTACAAGGGTTCTTATCCCGGCCATTTCAAGCACCTCATCGACCTGATCGATCCGCACGAACTTCGGGGCAAGCCGATCATCATCACGGCGACAGGCGGCGGCGACCGGCATGCGTTGATGGTCGAGCATCAGCTTCGGCCGCTGTTCGGCTTTTTCATGGCCCACACCCTGCCGACGGCCGTTTATGCGTCCGATCGCGATTTCACCGATTATACGGTCTCATCCGATCCGATTCTGAGCCGCGTGGGCGAAGTGGTCGGTGAATTGGCAGCCTTCTTTCCGGGCGCAAACCCGGCATTGGCGGCGGCGGAATAAGGACCGTCGCCATGGCCCGATCTCAGGAAGCAACGATCTCCGATGCGGAAAGGCCGGCGGCCGGCGAGCAATTGTGGAGCGTCTTCGAATTCGCCCGACGCTATCGTCTGGCGAAACACGAGGAGAACCGCCTGCTGATGCTCTACGGACCGACCGCGTCGCTTCACGATCTTCTTGCCAATGCGCAACGCCATTCGCTGATCTCCTAGGATGCGTCACGTCGATTCAAAGAGTGAGAGCACGAGAATATCGGTCCCTGACAGGAGGTTCGCATGAGGCTTGATTTCCATTTGTGGCTGAGACTCGCGGTCGGTTTGGTCATGGCGAAGATGCCGCCTGCGCGGAAGCCTGCAGACGCATTGTTCGGGCGGGACGACGAGCGGGACCGGTCGGCCCGCGAATACGAACTCCACTATTGGGGCACCGTGCCCGGCCTTTGGTATTGAGGGGGGTAGCGTGATGGCAGTCGTCTTTGAGAACGGTCTTGATCGGCACGGTAGGACAAGAGCAACGGCAAGCCGCATGGCGCAATTTCGGCATGCGGCCGGGCTCTGTACGATCATCGGCTCCTTCACCTTCCTGTTCGCCCTGGTGATCGGACTGATTCGATGAGCGAAGTCCTCATCCTTCCCGGCCTTTTCGGCTCGGGAGAAGGGCATTGGCAACAACACTGGCTGGAGGATCAGCCGGGCAGCCGTTGCGTCGCTCAAAATGACTGGGATCGTCCGAACCTCGACGCCTGGCTGCTGCGGCTGGAAGGCGCGCTTGACGAGGCGGGCGAGGCCTATCTGGTTGCCCATAGTCTCGGATGCCTGCTTGCCGCCCGGCTGGCGGGGCGAAGTGCGGCACGCCGCGTCAAAGGGGCGCTGCTCGTCGCTCCCTGCGATCTGCAGGCCACCGAAATGCTGCATCCGGGACATATCACCTTCGGCGGCATGCCGACCGCGCCCTTGCCTTTTCCCAGCATCGTTATCGGCAGCATGAACGATGCCTACATGACGGTCGACCGGCTGACGCTTTTCGGCCGGCTGTGGAACGCCGAGACCAGGAATATCGGCCTTGCCGGCCACATCAATGTCGCCAGCGGCTTTGGTCGCTGGCGCAGCGGCTACCGGCTGCTCGAGGCCTTGAAGACGCAGGCGCGGGGGCGGAGGCCGGCCGTTTCCATGCCGCCGGCCTTTGCGGTGTGAGGCAGCGGAATGTCCGATATCGTCGCCGACCTCTTGCGCCTGAGTGAAGATCCGAATGCCGATCCGAGGAGCCGGCGCCGGCAAACGATGGAGCGGCTGGTGCAGACGCTGCTGGCCATGGCCGATGCCGAAACCGGATCGGAAGATCCGCAGCATCGCACGTCGATCGTCCGTCTCACGACGATCATCCGCGACATGACAGGAAGGATCGCAGAGGCCGATGATGCGACATTCTCGGCAATCGTCAGGGAAGCCGCGATGCTGCTGCGCAGCTTGCAATTGCGTCAGGCCGTGCCGGCCACATATTCGGTGCATTGACGGATGACGGGCCTGGGGAGCACAATTTTGATGCCCGGACCAGGAATGGCTCTGACGGACGAGCTCGTATCGCTGAGCCTTCGCCCCGAGCTCGATGTCGGTCCGGAGCTGCACCGAAAACCGTTGACCGAGGCGGAGCTGGAGATGCTTGCCGAGCGGCTGCTTCGCGAGTCGGCAGGCGCGCCGCTTTGGATCTTTGCCTACGGATCATTGATATGGAAGCCGGACTTCGACGCCGTCGAAGCGCAGCATGGCGCGACACGAGGCTGGCACCGCTCCTTCTGCCTGGAGATGACCCGCTGGCGGGGAACGCGGGCTCAGCCGGGGCCTAATGATGGCGCTTGACCGGGGTGGCCGTTGCAACGGTATCGTCTTCAAGCTCGCCGACGACGATCACCTTGGCCAGCTCCGGCGATTGATCCGCCGTGAGGTCGGCACGATGGACGACGCCGCGACGGTTCGCTGGATCCCGGTCGCGACCGCGCATGGGTTGGTGCGTGCGCTGGTCTTTTGGGCCGGTCCCAAGGGCGAGCATGTCTCGCGCAAGTTGCCGCTGGAGACGGTGGCGCGGGTGCTTGCGCGCGCCTGCGGACACATGGGCTCCTGCGCCGAATATCTGTATCTGACCGTGAAGCATCTGGAGGAACGCGGCATTCGGGACCGCAATTTATGGCGGCTTCAGCAGCTGGTCGCAGCGGAACTGGTCGCCATACACGGGCTGAACGGGGCGACAGGCAACCATTGAACAGGGCTGCCTGTTCGCCGTCCGGTCAGGGTTTGCCTTCCAAGCCACGAGGAAGGCCTCAAGGAAACGGATAGCGGCCGAGAAGGTGCTGGTACGCAGCCTGCAGCAGCGCCAAGTTGATCTGGTCCGATTGACCGTGTTGACAATGGAGGGCATAGCGCTGGCATGCAACCTGATCTAGGCCGCTCAACTGTTTTCGCGAAATGCACCGGCTAGGTGTCAGACGCTTCGAGCAACAGGGTTTCTTATGATACGCGACTCCTCACAAAGCGATATCGTGAAACACACGGCACGCTCCGATGCAGAAAAGGCGCGTATTTGTGCCGCTAACAATGCAGACCTGTATCAGGCGGTGTTCCGTGCCCAAGGACTGCCTGATCAGCGAACCAGTGCGTTTTGGTCGAGCGATGTGAGCGCACCTCCATACTATTCCAACATGACGACACTCGATCCGGATGCAACAGAGGAACAGCTGGTTGAAATCGGTCGGCTGACGGATCGGCTGGGACGGCGACCTGGTTTCAAAGACGGGTTTTCGAGGCTCGAACTCGTCAACAAAGGGTTCCATTTGTTGTTTTCTGCATCATGGATTTGGGCTGAACCTCACAGAATTTCACCGCGTGCGCCTCAAGATTGGGCACGCATTTGCGATGCGGCGGCACTGGGTCGCTGGGAACATTCGTGGAAAGAGTCTGGTAGCCCGACCGATGCCAACGTCTTCACACCGGCCCTGCTTTCTGATCCCAGCGTGCATATCTATGGCCGATTGGCCGGAGACGGCTTTGATGCAGGCTGCATCGTAAATCGATCACCCGAGGCAGTCGGGATCTCCAATATCTTTAGCTTGACTGGTACGCCGCAGGCCTTCCGGGATGCCGTTTCGTTGGCCACTACCGCCTTTTCACCCGATGCGCCGCTAGTCGGATATGACCGTGGCGCAGCGCTAAACGAAATGACAAAGCTGGGCTTCAGGTCAGTCGGCAAACTAAGGATTTGGCTGTCTGACGACGGTTCCTAAACGTCTTTCTCTATTTGTTTCCCATGCAAGCGGATATTGGAGCCGCTCGGCTTGCGCTACTCGGTCAGAGCTTGCCCTTCCACGGCACGAGGAACGCCTCGAGGAAACGGATGGCGGCCGAGAAGGTGAAGGCGCAGATGGCGATGATGCCGATGCCGACGAAGACGACGTCGGTCGCCAGGAACTGCGACGCCGACATGATCATGAAACCGATCCCGCGCGTGGAGGCGATCAGTTCGGCCGCGACCAGCGTGCCCCAGCCGACGCCGAGCGCGATGCGGATGCCGGTGAGGATCTCGGGCAGGGCGGAGGGCAGGACGATGTCCAGGAAGAGCTGCAGCCGGCTCGCGCCCAGCGAACGGGCGGCATTGACGCGCTCGATCGGCAGCGAACGAACGCCCGCCTGGGCCGAGAGGCAGATCGGCGCGAACATCGCCAGCACCAGCAGCGTGATCTTCGACGTCTCGCCGATGCCGAGCCAGATGATCATCAACGGCAGATAGGAGAGCGGCGGAAGCGGCCAGTAGAACTCGATCGGCGCGTCGAGCACGCCTTTCGCCCAGCGGTTCAGCCCCATGAGCAGGCCCAGCGGAATGCCGGCGGAGACGGCGATGAGGGCTGCGACGACGATGCGGAACAGGCTCGCAAAAACATGCTCGGACAGCGACGCGCCGGCGTAACCGTCGCGATAGATGGCGCCGATCTGTGTCAGCACCTCGTCCGGGCGCGGCAGGAACAGGTGTGGAACGAAGCCGAGCGCGGATACGACCCACCACAGCAGCAATATGGCAAGCGCCGTGGCAATACTGATGGCCACCGTCGACTTCTCGCCGGCGCCGAAGCTTGCCATTTTGACCAGCTTGACCTGGCGGTCCTCTCTGCCGGCCGCAATCGGCGGGGCCTGGACGATATCGCTCATGCGGCGCTCCTCAAATCTTCGGTGCTGTGCAGAATGGCGCGGATCTCCTCGCGCAGCTCGGCAAATTGCGGCGACGCCTTGATCGACCGGGCGTCGCCGGTTTCGGCGAAGCGGCTGATGAAATCCAGATCGAAGCGCGCCACGACGCGTCCCGGTCGCGGCGACATGACCAGGACCTGCGTCCCCAGGAACAGAGCCTCTTCGATCGAGTGGGTGATGAAGAAAACCTTCTTTGCCGTTTTATCCCAGATGGAAACCAGCAGTTCCTGCATCTGTTCGCGCGTCAGGCTGTCGAGCGCGCCGAATGGCTCATCCATCAGCAGGATGTCGGGATTTGTCGCCAGAGCCCGGGCTATGCCGACACGCTGGCGCATGCCGCCCGACAGTTCATAGGGAAACGCACCGGCGAATTCGGCAAGGCCGACGAGCCGGAGCAGTTCCAGGGTCTGCGCTTCACGCTCCTTGCGCTTGACGCCGGCGAATTTCAAACCGAGTGCGACATTGTCGGCCACCGATTTCCACGGCAGCAGCGAGTCCTTCTGAAAGACGACACCACGATCGGCGCCCGGCCGTTCGACAGCGCGGCCGTCGAGGGTGATCCGGCCCTCCGAAAGCGGAAGGAAACCGGCAATGGCATTGAGAAGGGTTGACTTGCCGCATCCCGACGCTCCAAGCGCGACGACGAAACCCCGTTCGGGAATATCGAAGGACACGCGATCGAGTGCGTGAACGGTCCGCCCGTCGCGGGCCGAGAAGAAAACGCTGGCGTGATCGACTTTAAGCATGGTGCCGCTCGCAAATTGGACACCGGCGCGGCAAGCCGCGCCGGTGTCGGGGAGGATCAGTTGCTGACGCCGGTAAGCGCGTCGGCGGTAACGAAGGCGCCGTAATTCGCCAGCACGTCGGAAACCTTGCCCTGTTCCTTCAGGAACGAAGCGGTGTCCTTGAGGATCTTGCCGGCACCCGCCTTTTCGCCGCCGCCGAGCCAGGCCTCCGATGCCTGAACCTCAGGCGTCAGCAGCGTAAGGTTCTTCAGGGCCGAGGCCTGCTGGTCAGCTGTTCCGCCGAGAAGCTTGGCAAGCGACTTGGCGTTGTCGCTGTCGGGACCCCAGGCGGATTTGTCCGAGGCGAAGGATGCGTAGTATTTGTTGATGACCGAAGCAAAGCCCTTCAGAAAGGCCGGGTTGTCGGCGGCAAATGTCGAGGTCGCGACCCAGGCGGAGAATGTTGGCGCACCCTTGTCCGCCACCTCTTTGGAGGTCACCAGAACCTTCCCGTTCTTTTTCAGTTCGGTGAGTGCCGGATCCCAGACGAAGCCGCCATCGATATCGCCGCGGTTATAGCTGGCGACAATCTCAGGCTGCGGGATGGCGAAGACCTGAACGTCTTTTTCGGTCAGACCCAGCGATTTGATCAGCGCCAGCAGCTGATAGTGGTCGGTGGATACCGGCGCGGCCGCAAGCTTCTTGCCCTTCAGATCATTCAGGCTTTCGATGCCGGAACCGTTGCGGACGACGAGAGCCTCGTCGATGCCGGAGATGGAGGCGAGGTAGAAGGCCTTGACCTCGAGCCCGCGCGAGACCGCAGCCGCAAACGGGCTGGAGCCGACATAGCCGACCTGGACGTCGCCGGAGGCGATCGCCGCAAAGATCTCGGCGCCCGAGTTGAACCTGCGGAAGTCGATGTCATATCCGGTTTCCTTGGCGAATTCGCCGCTGGCGATCGCCACGGACGACGGCAAGGCATCGGTTTGATAGCCGACGACGACCTTCTTGTCCGCCGCCTGGGCGATAACCGCCGTTGCAAGAGTGCCGACGCCGATGGCGATCGCGGCAACCAAATTTTTGAAATTCATTCTGAGCCCCTTTGTTTGAGGGCCACCCGGCCCCTCGATCTCACCTTCAAAAGGGTAATGGTTGGGAATGGGCTAGCGGGAGAAATAACAAACTATATTTATAGACAATGGAGACATTTGTTTTCATGATTCCGCTGCCGGTGCAATCTGGAAGGGCCCGCAGGTGACGCGGGCTTGAATGACGAGATGCCTCGGTGACGGTGTGAAGCTTCAGGGAGAATGCGTTGATATACGATGTGATCGTCGTCGGTTCCGGTTTTTCAGCGATCGCTGTGACCTGCAATCTCATCGAGCAGCTTCCCGCCTCGGCGAAGATCGCCGTCGTCGGCGACGATCCTGGTTTCGGCCGCGGAACGGCCTACCGGACGGAACTCTATCTGCATCGCCTCAATGTTCCAGCCGGCCGCATGAGCCTGTTGCCGCATCATCCCGACGACTTCGTCGACTGGCTGAAAAGCCATGGACGCCAGCTGCAGGCCGGCGATTTCGCCTCGCGCAGCGATTATGGTCTTTATGTCAGAGATACGCTGGCGCGGCTGCTTCGAAAGCGGGACGGCCGTTGCCGGGTCGACTTCATCAAGGCCAAGGCGGCGGGATGCGTGGAACGCTGCACGAGCACGCTCGCCTTCCACCTCGGCAACGGCGACGAGATTGCCGGGAAGAATGTCGTGCTCTGCCTCGGCGTCGGCAACGCGAACCTTCCGGTCGATCCGGCTGGCGTCCCGCCATTTTTGCGGTCGCGGATCATCGAGAACCCGTGGCGGCTGTCATGGCTGCGGCGCGTCGCACCCTCCGATGCGGTCTGCATCCTCGGCTCCGGCCTGACGATGATCGATCAGGTTCTTGCTCTTCGCGCCCATGGCCATAAAGGCAGGATCGACGTGCTGTCGCGGCGCGGTCTGGCACCGCTCGGACATGCGAAGACGCCGCCGGCGCCTCTGCCGATCGATGTCGGGAGACTTCCCCATACGATCAGCGGTCTGTTGAAGATCTTGCGGGGCAAGAGCAGGGAGGTCGCCGACTGGCGGAGTGTGATGGACGGCCTGAGGCCGGTCACGCAGGCGCTCTGGCAACGGCTTTCGAGCGAGGAGCGGGCGCGTTTCCTCAGGCATGCGCTCCCCTGGTGGAACATCCACCGTCACCGGGTGGCGCCCGACATGTTCGCCGCATTCGAGAAGCTGGTCTCGGACGGAACCGTTCGCTTCCACGCGGGCTTCCTGAAATCGCTCGAGGCCGGGGAAGACAGGCTCGTCGCCGGTTACAGGGTCAGGGCGAAGCGCCAGATCGCCGAGATCAGCGCGGACTGGCTGGTCAACTGCACGGGGATGGAGCGCGCTGGGATCAGCCATTCGCCGCTTTTGAAGGAGATGAGCCGGTTTCAGCTGATCGCCCCCGATCCCCTCGGCCTCGGCATCCAGGTGGATGCGGCTTCCGAGGTCATGGCTCCGTCCCGGATCTCGCCGGCCCGACTGTTTGCCGTCGGCGCCTTGACGGCGGGGCAATTCTGGGAGATCACCGCCGTCCCCGACATCCGGGTGCAGGCGAAGACCGTGGTCGAAGAGATCGTCAGGGCGAGGCCCGATTCCGATGCATAGGCCGACAATCCTAGGATCGGCACGCTGCTGTTGAATTGCTGGCCGCCGACAGCTACAGTATTTGGTAGGCCATAATACGATTCCTGAATTCGGCTGCCGCTGGAAAATTTCAGCGTGCAAAGTCAATCCAACACTGAGGTACGGTATGAGCGGTGCTCTGAAGGACGCAGCAATCAGGGTCGAGCGTCCTGCGAAGACATTGCGGGAATTGGCGCTCGACAAGGTGCGCGAGGCCATCGTCAACGGATACTTCCGTCCCGGAGACCGTCTCGTCGAGCGTGATCTCTGCGCCCAGCTCGGCGTCAGCCGGACGGTCGTGCGCGAGGTTCTGAGGCATCTGGAATCGGAAGGGCTGGTCGCCAATCTGCCGAACAAGGGACCGATCGTCGCCCAGCTTGATATCGACGAAGCCAGGCAGATCTATGAGATCCGCGGTGCGCTCGAAGGCATGGCGGCGCGGCTGTGCGCGGAGCGTGGCAGCCCCGAGATCGTCGCCGCGCTGGAGGAATCCCTGGCCGCAATCCGCAACAGCTATCGTGACCATGATATGGCGGCTGTGCTTGCCAATACCTCGTCCTTCTATCAAACGCTGTTCACCATGGTCGACAGGCATGTCGCCTGGGGCGTCGTCAACCTGCTGACCGTGCGCATCAACCACCTGCGCTCGATGACGATCAAGACGGAAAGGCGCGGCATCGAAGGGCCGCTGCAGATGTCGAAGATCATCGATGCCATCCGCCGCGGCGACGGCGAGGGGGCCCAGCGGGCGGCGATGGATCATGTCGCGGCTGCCAGCGCAATTGCCGAGGCGGTGCTGTCGGCGCAGAAGCCTGCCGAATAGGGCGGGAACCGCCAGCGCTCCTGTTGGACGCGGTCGGCGAGGGAACTGCGGCATTCATCCATCGCAAGAACCTGGCGCCGGTTGGGAATTTCGCAGCAACTCAGCCTACTCGCTGGTTTGAAAAAGTCTCATGCGATCACCATGAATGAGCAGCGCGCTCAAAACACCGGTCTCGCAAGCCCCAGTATCTCGACCGCGGCGATCGGCGTGTGGCCGTGGATCCACGGCCCAATCATTTTTATAGGGCCCGGTCGATGAGGTCCATGGCTCGCGAATCCAAGCCAGCGTTTCGGCCGTCCTGAAGCTCTATCGGACATCCGTGTCTATGCCCGCATGGACGAAAAGCAGCTCACCCATTTGTAATTTGAGCGGTAGAGAATGCCGCCACTCAATCATAGGCTCACCCAGAAGCTCCGAAGCTTTTTCTTCCCATCCGTCGATGGGTTCGATCCCCAGTTCCTGAAAAAATTCAATGCCGCCATTTTTCAGCCAGCGATCCATCCTTTTGCGATCCGGAGTCTGGAGTAGCTGAAGCAGCCGATGCTCGTGGTTTCCAATGAGGGTGTGATTGGAAACGCCGGAAATACCCTGCACGGCTAATCTGAGGGATGGCAAGCTTTCCTGACCCCGGTCGATCAGGTCGCCAAGATGGATGCAATGCGCTGCGTCCGAGAGGTCGCATCAAACTCGTTGATGAAGAAAATCCAAACTCCAAGCTTGACACCCAACTTTGCCCGATGTGATGGTATGCCATATTCAATAATATATAAGGCGGTATCATATGGCTGCGATCGTTTTGACCTCCCGACACGTCGCGTCGCTGCGGAGAGACGCCGCACTGTCCGGCTCCAGAAAAATAGCTGAGTGAAGAAGCGCTTCCGGGCGGTCGGGAGCGCATGCGCGCCGAATTCTGGATCACTTAGGCGTCGATCTGGCCTTCGCAGAACCAACTTGACACCCATATATTATGGTATACCATAATACGAAATCGAGAGATGAGGTGTTCCATGGCCATTCAAATTCGCAAGACCGGATTGCAGATCGAAACGACGCTGATCGAAGGCGGCAAGGCCGCGGCAGTGCCCCTCAAGCTGTTCTCCGCTTTTGCGGTCGTGAAGAATCCTTGGGCCGGCCGCGGCTTTGTCGAGGACCTCAAGCCGGAAATTCATGCAGGCGCTCCGGTTCTCGGCGAGCTGCTGACCAAGATGATCATCGATGCCATCGGTTCCGGCGATGCAGTCGAAGCCTATGGCAAGGCCGCCGTCGTCGGCCTGGACGGCGAGATCGAACATGCGTCTGCGCTCATCCACACGCTGCGCTTCGGTAATTTTTATCGCCACGCTGTCGGCGCCAAGTCCTATCTCGCCTTCTGCAACACACGTGGTCCTGCCAATGCGCCGATCATGATCCCGCTGATGGACAAGAATGATGAAGGCCGCCGTTCGCACTACCTGACCATCCAGACCTCGATCCCCGACGCGCCTGCCGCCGACGAGATCGTCGTGGCTCTCGGCGCTTCGGTCGGCGGACGTCCCCATCACCGCATTGGCGACCGCTACCAGGATCTGAAGGACCTGGGGCAGGACGTCGCCAACCCCGCGGGCGTTTGAAAGGGTGGGCTCTGAGATGCTGACAGCCGGATCGATCTCAGGCGCCGCTGCAGCAAAGGGCGCCGCCGGTGACTTGCCCCGAAGGAAGACGGCAAGCGGAACGGCCTATCACGAGGCCGGCAGCGGTGAACCGCTGGTTCTGATCCATGGCGTCGGCATGCGTCTCGAGGCCTGGGCTCCGCAGATCGCCTTTCTGTCGGCTGGCCATCGCGTCATCGCCGTCGACATGCCGGGACATGGCGACAGCGCAAAACTGCCGGAAGGCAGCCGTCTCGAGGAGTTCGTCGCCTGGTTCGGGCGCTTTCTTGATGAGATGGCGATGGAGACCGCGAATGTTGCCGGCCACTCCATGGGAGCGCTGGTATCGGGAGGGGCGGCGGCGACGTTCGGCGAACGTATCAGCCGTGTCGCATATCTCAACGGTGTCTACAGGCGCGAACCGGAAGCAAAGGCTGCCGTGCTCGCACGCGCCGCGGCCATTCCGGTGGCGGGCGTCGACAAGGAAGGTCCCCTGGCGCGATGGTTCGGCGATGATCCGGACAGCGTCGTTGCGCGGGAATTGACGCGGACATGGCTCAACCTCGTCGACCCCGAGGGCTATGCTGTCGCTTACGCCGCCTTCGCCGGAGGAGACGAGACCTATGCCGATCGCTGGAAAGACGTTCAGGGTCCGGCCCTGTTTCTAACAGGGTCCGATGATCCGAACTCGACGCCCCTGATGGCAACGCAGATGGCGGCGCTTGCGCCGCGGGGCTACGCCCGCATCGTCGAAGGTCATCGTCACATGGTGAACCTGACCGCGCCTGATATCGTCAATTCGCTGCTCGCTGAGTGGCTGTCGTTCGGGGAGGATGAACGATGACAATCCAGACTGTCGACCCAAGGGCATTGCGAGATGCATTCGGCGCTTTTCCCACCGGCGTGACTGTCGTCACCGCCTGCGACGCGGATGGAAATCCGATCGGCTTCACCGCGAACTCCTTCACCTCGGTCTCGCTCAATCCACCCCTGCTCCTCGTCTGCCTTGCCAAGACGTCGCGCAATTTCGCCACCATGACCGGCGCGGATCATTTCGCGATCAACGTGCTGTCGGAAACGCAGAAGGACGTATCGAACACGTTTGCGCGGCCGGTCGAAGACCGATTTGCGGCGGTCGAGTGGGTCAAGGGATCGGCAGGCTGCCCGGTCTTCTCGAATGTGGCGGCCTGGTTCGAATGCGCCATGGAACAGGTCATCGAGGCCGGCGACCACGTCATCCTGATGGGACGCATCGAAGCTTTCGACAATAGCGGCCGCAATGGTCTCGGTTATGCGCGCGGCGGTTATTTCACCCCGACGCTGGCAAGCAAGGCGGTTTCCGCGGCAAGCGAAGGCAATATCGAACTTGCGGCCGTCGTCGAGCGCCGCGGCGAGGTACTGCTGCTCGGCGACGACGTGCTCTCCCTCCCAAGCATTGACGCCCATGACGGCAATCCGACCGAGACGCTGGAGAAATACCTGGAAACGCTGACCGGGCTGAAGGTCAGTATCGGCTTTCTCTATTCGGTCTATGAGGGCAAGAGCGACGGCAAGCAGCATATCGTCTATCACGCCGTCGCCGGAGACGGCGAGCCTGCCGGCGGCAGGTTCGTAAAACCCGACGCGCTGGCTGCGGCAAAATTCAAGACCAGTTCGACCGCCGATATCGTCAACCGCTTCGCGATGGAAAGCTCGATCGGCAATTTCGGCGTCTATTTCGGCGACGAGACCGGCGGCACCGTCCATCCCATTCCAGCCAAGGGCGCAAAAGCATGAAGTTCTCCCTCTTCGTCCATATGGAACGGCTCGACGCCAACCAGAGCCATAAGAGCCTCTATGAGGAATTCGTCGCGCTCTGCGAGATCGCCGACAAGGGCGGCATGCACGCGATCTGGACGGGCGAGCACCATGGCATGGATTTCACCATCGCGCCCAACCCGTTCGTCACCATTGCCGATCTGGCGCGCCGCACGTCGCGGGCCAGGCTCGGCACGGGAACGGTGATCGCTCCCTTCTGGCATCCGATCAAGCTTGCCGGCGAAGCAGCCATGGCCGACATCATCAGCGACGGGAGGCTGGATATCGGCATTGCGCGTGGCGCCTATTCCTTCGAATACGAACGCCTGCTGCCGGGTCTTGACGCCTGGGGCGCCGGCCAGCGCATGCGCGAGCTCATCCCCGCGGTGAAGGGCGTATGGAAGGGCGACTACGCCCATGACGGGGAATTCTTCAAGTTTCCCGCGACCACCTCGGCGCCGAAGCCGCTGCAGCAGCCGAACCCGCCGATCTGGGTTGCCGCGCGCGATCCGAACTCGCACGAATTTGCCGTCGCCAACAGCTGCAACGTCCAGGTCACGCCGCTCTGGCAGGGCGATGACGAAGTCCAATCGCTGATGGACCGCTTCAACGATGCCTGCGCCAAGAACCCTGATATCGAGCGGCCGAAGATCATGCTGCTACGCCACACCTATGTCGGCTCATCGGAAGAAGACGTCGCCCAGGCTGCGCACGAACTCAGCGTCTACTACAATTATTTCTTCGCCTGGTTCAAGAATGAGAAGCCGGTGACCCAAGGTCTGATCGAACGGATTCCGGACGAGCAGATCAGAGCGAACGCCATGCTGTCGGATCAGGTCATGCGCACCAACAATGTCGTTGGCGACGCTGAGACCGTCATCGCCAGGCTCAAGGCCTATGAAGCCCTCGGCTACGACGAATATTCCTTCTGGATCGACACCGGCATGAGTTTCGAGCGCAAGAAGGCGTCGCTCGAGCGCTTCATCACCGAGGTCATGCCGGCATTTCAGGAGTAAGACCATGCGGCGTTTCCAGCATTACATCGACGGTGAATTCTCGGATGGCGAGGCTTCCTATCCGAGCATCGATCCAGCCTCCGGCGCGGTCTGGGCTGAAATGCCCGAAGCGCGCGAAGGCGATGTCGATCGGGCTGTCAACGCTGCCGACAGGGCGCTTTATGAGGGCGCCTGGCCGAAAATGACCGCCACGCAACGCGGCAAGCTGCTCTACAAGCTGGCTGACCTCGTTGCCGCCAACGCGCAGCTCCTCGCCGAACTGGAGACGCGCGACACCGGCAAGATCATCCGCGAAACATCGGCGCAGATCGCCTATGTCGCCGAATATTATCGCTACTATGCCGGCATATCAGACAAGATCGAAGGCGCCTACCTGCCGATCGACAAGCCCGACATGGATGTCTGGCTTCGCCGCGAGCCGATCGGCGTCGTCGCCATGGTCGTGCCGTGGAACAGCCAGCTCTTCCTGTCGGCGGTCAAGATCGGCCCGGCGCTGGCCGCCGGCTGCACGATGGTGGTCAAGGCCTCGGAAGACGGGCCGGCGCCGCTTCTCGAATTTGCGCGTCTGGTGCACGAGGCAGGCTTTCCCGCCGGCGTCGTCAACATCATCACCGGTTTCGGCGCCTCCTGCGGCGCAGCGCTCGGGCGGCACCCGAAGGTCGCGCATGTCGCCTTCACCGGCGGCCCCGAAACCGCCCGGCACGTCGTTCGCAACTCGGCCGAAAACCTCGCTTCCACCTCGCTCGAACTCGGCGGCAAGTCACCCTTCATTGTCTTTGCCGATGCCGACCTCGAAAGTGCTGCCAACGCCCAGGTCGCGGGCATCTTCGCCGCGACGGGGCAGAGCTGCGTTGCCGGATCCCGCCTCATCGTCGAACGCAGCGTCAAGGACAAATTCGTCGCGCTGCTGCGGGAGAAGGCGGAGGCGATCCGGATCGGCGCGCCGCTCGACATGGCGACCGAAGTCGGCCCGCTTGCCACCAAGCGCCAGCAGGACAATATCGGCGCCCTCGTCATAAGGTCGGTTGAAAGTGGCGCCCGTCTCGTCACCGGCGGCAGCAAGATCGACGGTGAAGGCTTTTACTTCCCGCCGACGATTCTCGATTGCGACGAGGTCGCCTCGCCCTCGCTGATCGAGGAATTTTTCGGTCCGGTGCTCTCCGTCGTGTCCTTCGAGACCGAGGCCGAGGCGCTGAGGCTTGCCAACGACACCCGTTATGGCCTGGCCTCCGGCGTCTTCACCCAGAACCTGACCCGGGCGCACCGGCTGATGAAGGGGCTCCGCGCCGGCATCGTCTGGGTCAACACCTACCGCGCCGTATCGCCGATCGCACCCTTCGGCGGCTTCGGCCTGTCGGGCCATGGCAGGGAAGGCGGCATGGCCGCGGCGCTCGATTATACCCGCACCAAGACGATCTGGCTCCGGACATCCGACGATCCGATCCCCGATCCCTTCGTGATGAGGTAGCGCCGATGTTTTACGAAATCCGCACCTATCGGCTGAAGAACGGCGCGATCCCGCAATATCTCAAAGTGGTCGAGGAAGAGGGGATCGAGATCCAGAAGAGCCATCTCGGCACGCTGGTCGGCTACTTCTTCTCGGAGATCGGCACGATCAACGAGATCGTCCACATCTGGGCCTTCACAAGCCTGGACGACCGGGAGGCCAGGCGCCAGCGGCTTCTGGTCGATCCCCGATGGCAGGCCTTCCTGCCCAAGATTCGCGACCTCATCGAGGTGGCGGAAAACAAGATTATGAAGCCAGCAAGCTTCTCTCCCCAAGAGCGAGGCGCACTGACGGCATAAGGCATAACCCGTAGGACAAACCAAAACAGGGATAAGGGAACATGAAAACGACATTTGCATTCGCGGCGGTTGCCGCCTTCGTCGCGGTCTCCGCACCGGCCAAAGCCGACAACATGGTCTTCTCAAGCTGGGGCGGAACGACCCAGGACGCGCAGAAGGCGGCATGGGCGAGCCCGTTTACCGAAAAGACCGGCATCACCGTCGTGCAGGACGGCCCGACCGACTATGGCAAGCTGAAGGCGATGGTCGAGGCCGGTGAGGTCACCTGGGACGTCGTCGACGTCGAAGGCGATTATGCCGCCCAGGCCGGCAAGGCCGGCCAGCTCGAGAAGCTCGATTTCTCGGTCATCGACAAATCCAAGCTCGATCCGCGTTTCGTCACCGACTATTCGGTCGGCAGCTTCTATTATTCCTTTGTCATCGGCTGCAATGCCGATGCCGTCAAAACCTGCCCGAAGACATGGGCCGACCTGTTCGACACGGCCAAGTTTCCGGGAAAACGCACTTTCTACAAGTGGTCGGCTCCCGGCGTGATCGAAGCGGCGCTGCTTGCCGACGGTGTGGCTGCCGACAAGCTTTATCCGCTTGACCTCGACCGCGCCTTCAAAAAGCTCGATACGATCAAATCGGATATCATCTGGTGGTCCGGCGGCGCCCAGTCGCAGCAGCTCCTGGCCTCCGCCGAGGCCCCCTTCGGCAGCGTCTGGAACGGCCGCATGACGGCGCTTGCTGCGACCGGCATCAAGGTTGAAACCTCCTGGGAACAGAACATTACCGCTGCTGATGCGCTGGTCGTGCCGAAGGGCTCGCCGAATGTCGAAGCTGCGATGAAGTTCATTGCACTGGCGACCTCGGCCGAGCCGCAGGCCGCCCTGGCAAAGGCCACCGGCTATGCGCCGATCAATGTTGAATCGGCCAAGCTGATGGACCCGGAAACGGCCAAGACCCTGCCGGACCAGCAGACGGCAAGCCAGGTCAATGCCGATATGAGCTACTGGGCTGATAATCGCGATGCCATCGGCGAGAAGTGGTACGCTTGGCAGGCGAAATAGACTGGAGCTTGAGATCAACGGGCACGGCGAAGGTCGCCGTGCCCGCCCGCGGAAATTGACGGGTGGGAAGGACTGTCATGTCGACGTTTAGCGATGCCTCCGGCGTAATTACGCCCTTGCCGAAGATACGCAGGCCAACAGGTTTCAGCGGGGTCGTTCCGGCTTTCGCCTTCGTCGGCATCTTCTTCGTCGTGCCGGTGGCGATACTGCTGCTGCGAAGCGTGCTGGAACCCGTGCCTGGGCTCGGAAATTATGCGCAGCTGATCGGCTCCGCGACCTATCTCAAGATTTTCGCCAATACGTTCATCGTCTCGGGTCTCGTCACGGTGATTTCGCTGCTGATCGGTTTTCCCGTTGCCTGGGCGCTGGCGATCATGCCCGGACGGCTGACTTCGGTGATTTTTGCGATCCTGCTGCTGTCGATGTGGACCAATCTGCTGGCCCGCACCTATGCCTGGATGGTGCTCCTGCAGCGGACCGGGCTCATCAACAAGATGCTGATGGGAATGGGTCTGATCGACCAGCCGCTGGCGCTCGTCAACAATCTGACAGGCGTGACGATCGGCATGACCTATATCATGCTGCCTTTCATCATCCTGCCGCTCTATGGCGTGATCAAGAAGATCGACCCGTCGACCCTGCAGGCGGCGGCCCTTTGCGGCGCCAACCGCTGGCAGTGCCTGACGCGTGTTCTCCTGCCCCTGGCTATGCCCGGCATGGCGGCCGGCGCCCTGATGGTCTTCGTCATGTCGCTCGGTTATTTCGTCACGCCGTCGCTTCTCGGCGGCACCGCCAACATGATGCTCGCAGAGTTGATCGCGCAGTTCGTACAGTCGCTGGTCAATTGGGGAATGGGCGGTGCTGCGGCGCTGGTTCTCCTCGTGGTGACCCTGTCGCTCTATGCCGTGCAGCTGCGCTTCTTCGGCAACCAGAACCCGGGAGGGCGTTGATATGTTGCTCAATTTCGACCGTCTCGGCTGGTGGAAATATATCCTTCTCGGCGTAACGCTTCTGACCGCAGCCTTCCTGCTGCTGCCGATCGTCTTCATCGCCGCACTGTCCTTCGGCTCCTCGCAGTGGCTGATCTTTCCGCCGCCGGGCTGGACATTTCAGTGGTACGGCGAGCTCTTCGCCGACCCGCGCTGGCTGGAATCGGCTTTGACGAGCTTCAAGATCGCCGTCATCGTGACCATCCTGTCGGTGCTGCTCGGGCTCGTGACCTCCTTCGGGCTGGTGCGCGGTTCGTTCATCTTCCGCGATGCGCTGAAAGCGCTGTTCCTGACGCCCATGATCCTTCCGGTCGTGGTTCTCGCGGTCGCCCTCTATGCCTTCTTTCTGAGGATCGGCCTCGGCGGCACCTTGACGGGCTTTGTCATTTCGCACCTCGTGCTGGCGTTGCCCTTCTCGATCCTGTCGATATCGAGTGCGCTGGAGGGCTTCGACAAGTCGATCGAGGATGCGGCGGTGCTCTGCGGCGCCTCGCCCCTGGAAGCAAAGATCAGGGTCACCCTGCCGGCGATCAGTCATGGGCTGTTTTCGGCGGCCGTTTTCTCGTTCCTGACATCCTGGGACGAGGTGGTGGTGGCGATCTTCATGTCCAGCCCGACCCTGCAGACGCTGCCCGTGAAAGTATGGGCGACGCTGCGGCAAGACCTGACGCCTGTTGTCGCAGCCGCGTCGACCCTTCTCATCCTTTTGACGATCATCTTGATGGCGCTTGCTGCCGTCGTGCGTAAGGTACTGAAACAATGAACGAACCATTCCTTCAGATCCGCGGCATACGCAAGGAATACGGCCCTGTCGTCGCCGTCCACGATGTTACTCTCGATGTCAGGCGCGGGGAGTTCCTCACCTTTCTCGGGCCGTCCGGATCCGGCAAGAGCACGACGCTCTACATCCTGGCCGGATTTGACAATCCGACGAAGGGCGACATTACGCTCGAGGGCAAGACCCTGCTCGCCACGCCGTCGCACAAGCGCAACATCGGCATGGTGTTCCAGCGCTACACCCTGTTTCCGCATCTGACGGTGGGCGAAAACATCGCCTTTCCGCTGAAGGTCAGGCGCAAGTCAAAGGCCGAGATCGACAGCAAGGTCAAGGAGATGCTGCGCCTCGTCCGGCTCGAAGGCTTCGAGGATCGCAAGCCGGCGCAAATGTCCGGCGGCCAGCAGCAGCGCGTCGCCCTTGCCAGAGCGCTCGCCTATGATCCGCCGGTGCTCTTGATGGACGAACCACTGTCGGCGCTCGACAAGAAGCTGCGCGAGGAAATCCAGCACGAGATCCGCCGTATCCACCAGCAGACCGAAGTGACGATCCTCTATGTCACGCACGACCAGGAGGAGGCCCTGCGGCTCTCCGACCGTATCGCCGTCTTTTCGAAGGGCGTCATCGACCAGATCGGAACCGGCCCCGAACTTTATGCCAATCCCAAGACCCGCTTCGTTGCCGAATTCATTGGCGACAGCGACTTCATTTCGTGCAACCTGGTGTCATCTTCCGACGGACAAGCCACCATTGCGCTCGGAGGCGGGACCATCTTCAATCAAATTCCGGTGCATGGAAAAGGGACCTCCGGCGCAAAGGCCGCTCTGATGCTGAGGCCTGAGCGCATTCGCCTGTCGCGCGCCCGGGCGGCCGGCGCGGGTCTTGCCGCGACGGTCAGTGACATTACCTTTCTTGGCAACAATATCCACGTGTCGACGGAGACGGCGGCCGGCGAGGCGCTTTCGGTCCGCTTGCCATTCGGTCATGAGGCTATTGCCGGGCTCAATCGTGGAGATATAGTCCATCTGGATTTCGATCCCGGCGCCGCTCACGTATTCTGCTGAAAGTTGTCCTATGAAGCTCAATGATCCCTCGCTCTTCCGTCAGGCATGCCCGATCGCCGATCGCTGGATCGAAGCGGAAGGCCGCAAGGCGGCCATGGTTCGCAATCCGGCGACAGGTGAGGTGCTGGGGGCGGTCCCTGACCTCGGTGCGGCGGAAACGGAAGAGGCCATCCGCGCCGCCGTCATCGCCCAGAAGCTTTGGGCGAAGAAGACCGCCGGCGAGCGCGCCGCCGTTTTGAAGGCATGGCATCGCCTGATGATCGAAAACCGCGACGATCTGGCGATGATCCTGACGCTGGAGCAGGGAAAGCCGCTCACTGAGGCCAAGGGGGAGATCACCTATGGCGCGAGCTTCATTGAGTGGTTCGCCGAAGAGGCAAGACGCATCAACGGCGAGACCATACCGGGACATCAGCCGGACAAGCGCATTCTCGTCCTGCGCCAGCCTGCAGGCGTGGTGGCGGCGATCACGCCCTGGAATTTCCCGAACGCGATGATCACCCGCAAGATCGGCCCCGCACTTGCCGCCGGCTGCGCCGTCGTGCTCAAGCCGGCGCTGCAGACGCCATTCTCCGCAATCGCGATTGCCGTTCTTGCCGAGCGCGCCGGCCTGCCGCCGGGACTGCTCAACATCGTTACCGGTGACGCAGCCGCTATTGGCGGGGCGCTGACCGCGAGCCGTGACATCAGGGTGCTGACATTCACCGGTTCCACCCGGACAGGCGAGCTGCTTTACCGGCAATGCGCGTCGACGATCAAAAAGCTCGGCCTCGAGCTTGGCGGCAATGCACCCTTCATCGTCTTCGACGACGCCGATCTCGACGCTGCCGTCGAAGGCGCGCTCATCGCCAAGTTCCGCAACAACGGCCAGACCTGCGTCTGCGCCAATCGGCTTTATGTCCAGGACGGCGTCTACGAGGCGTTTGCCGCCAAGCTCGCCGCGGCGGTTTCGGGCTTGAAGGTCGGCAACGGTCTCGACCGTGACGTCGTGCTTGGCCCACTGATCGACGACAACGCCGTCGCCAAGGTCGAAAGCCATATCCGTGACGCCGTCGCAAAGGGTGCCGGGATCGTTTCAGGCGGCAAGCGCCACGCGCTTGGCGGCCATTTCTTCGAACCGACAATCCTGCGCGATGTCGCTGCCGGCATGCAGGTGGCGCGCGAGGAAACCTTCGGGCCGCTTGCACCGCTGTTTCGCTTCCGCGACGAAGAGGACGTCATCGAGCAGGCTAACGATACCGAGTTCGGGCTGGCTTCGTATTTTTACGCGCGCGATCTGTCGCGGGTATTTCGCGTCGCCGAAGCGCTCGAATATGGCATGGTCGGCGTCAATACCGGTCTCGTCTCCACCGCCGAGGCGCCGTTCGGCGGCGTGAAGATGTCGGGTCTCGGTCGCGAAGGATCCAGACACGGGTTGGACGAATACACTGAACTTAAATATGTATGCCTGGGCGGCATTGCCTGAACTGGTCGATGCTTGCGCTTCGCCGCAAAGGACCGGAATGCCGCTCGTCAGCATCGCCATGTACGTCACATCGGAGCCGCTCGCGGATGCGACGGCTGAGCTATGGTCGTTCCAGCCTGGTCTTGTGTTCAAAGCGCCGGCTTAGCTTCCGTTTCGGCGAGGCGGTGGGCGATGCGGTCGGCATTGGCCATGATCGTCATCGTGATGTATTTCGAGGATAGATCGGGAATAACCGAGCCGTCGACGATGTGGAGACCGGGGTGGTGATTCAATTCGCCGTCCGGGGAGGTGCCGAACGCACCGGTTGCGCCCATCGGCAAAGTGCCGGCGAAATGCGCATCGATACCGGGCTCCGCGAGCGATGCGCCCGGGAGCTGAATGAGCCCCAATCGTTTCCATTCACGGCGGAGCGCTTTTTTCAAAGCCTCGGCGCGAAGGCCAAAACCTTCTGCGAAGCCGCCGCGGACCGTCAGGCGCTGTCCCGTCGCGGCATTCCGGTGGATGTAGCTCCGGCTTTGATCGCCGGGGTAGTAGATCGTCGCCACGAGCAGGCTGCTGGCGATCGTTTCGAATGCGGCGCGCCCGGCCTTTCGGCCGAGCGGCATCCTGTTGATGAAGCTCTGCGCCGGAAGGGAACCGACCTCATAGATCGCTCCCGTCACGTAATCGGATGCGCCGCCGCCATAGTGCAGAGACAATCCGAGCTGCGCCAGACTGTGTGTCGGCGTCGCCGGGCGCAGCAATCTTGCGGGGGAGAGCAGGGGAATGGCCAGAGTGGGACTGTTCAACAGACGCAGTCCCTGCTCATTCATCGGCAGGAGATCGGCCAGCAGGCCGGCCGTACCAAGCACGCCTGCGGCAAGAATGATCCTCGGCGCGGAAAATGACGATCCGTCTGCCGTTTCGACCGTCCAGCCTGCATTGCGGATTAAGGAGACCGCCCGCATATTGTCGAGCAAGCGAAAATGCGGAGATTGTCGTAAGAGGGCGAGGTCTTGCCTGCTGTTATATATTGCGCCGCTGGGACAGCCATAGAGACAATCGCCGCGCAGATCGCATGCCGCCCGTCCGGGCCTCGCTTGCGAAAGTATGGCATTGATTGCGGGATAAAGCCGAAACGATCCATCCGCCGGGGTTGCGGTGTGGTGTCGATGAAGAACATGGGCGGCTGTCGCACCAAGCGCTAGAACGGGCTCGCCGGTGGCATGAGCCGCAACAACGGCATTGCGGCTGATGCCGATGCGTTTGGCTACATGTTCGTAGGATCTCTGGAGGGAGGCGATATCTATCGGCCAATCCGCGATGTCCTCGGCATCGAGGTAGCTGACCTGCGCCCCCCAGATATTGGAGAGGCCTCCGCGGGCAAGGCTGCCGATCGGCATGAAACCGTCGCCCGATATGCCGGACTGGCGTCGAAAGGGTTCGAGGATCCCGCGTGCGGCAGGGGTCTGCAGTTTCGGTGAGCTGCCGTCGTCGGCGCGCAGTGATTCCAGATCGCTTCCCAGGACGCGGACGCTGCGGTTTTCCTCCTGCGGCCCGCCATCGTTGCCGGCATCCAGCATCAGAACGCGGCGGCCGGCCGCTATCAGTGGAAAGGCGGCGGAGACGCCGGCAGGCCCGCTGCCGATGATGATGAAGTCGGCGTCGGGTGCATTCATCGATATTTCCCGGCCAAAAGCGTGCGGAGCGGAAACAGCAGGATATCGCCGGCAATGGTCAGTGCTGCGCCGAAAAACCCGGCTTTCCTGCCTGGATGCCTTTCCGGTTCACTGGCGAGATCGGCCAGGTAGAGGGCTCGTGCGAGGCGATGCTGCGTCCGGTTGGCCGGCGGTTCAAAAAGCGCCAGCAGGCGCGGATGCCGGATGAGCGCCGGGGAAAGGCGGAGCGGCGACAGTCCTTCACGCCGAAGCCCTTCGCAGAGCCGCTGCAGTTGTATTTGCGTGGGTATGATGCCGAGATATTGCAGCAGAGCTTGTGCTTCACTTCGCAACTGCTCGTCGCTTGTCTGACCGAACTCTCGGGCAAGCACAATCGGCGGGTCGGCCAGGTTCAACTTCAGGCGCCTCAGACTCTCGCCGCTTTCCATGGGCGCCGCGCCCGCGAGCCCGAGCACGCGCTCCGGATCGACCGTGGGGATCAACGGCAGGAGCTTCGTCATATGGCAGGCAAAAAGTGCAGCGGTCAGGGGGATCGGTATGAAATGGAGGTTGCCCTTGCCCTGGCTGCGGCGGAGAATTCTGAGCCAAGCGGCAAAGCTGATGGGCTTTTCCTGCGCGAGCACGAATGTTTGCTGCTGCGGATTTTCTTCTGTCGCCAGCGCCAACAGGCCGGCGGCGACTTCGTCAAGATGAATCGGCTGGACCTCTCGGCTGAGCCCTATCATCGGCAGGATCGGACTTAGGGTGGCCAACTTGGCCATCAGGCCGTACATGGCCGTCCGCGGGCCACCGTAAACGAGCCCGATTCGCGCAATGCGAACGATCGGCGCTGCGGAGCTGGCTGCCAAATGCTGCTCGATCCTGAACTTGGTGCGGCCGTAAATGTTGAGCGCTTCCTGCCGGGACGAGGTAGAGGAAGAAAAGACGAAGCGCGGCACTCCGGCTGCCCGTGCGGCTTCCGCCAATTTCACGGTGCCCGATATATTGATGTTTTCTTCCTCGGCCGCATCAGGCGCAGTTACCCAGGAGTGGGCGAGATGGACGATTCCAACCGCCCCTTCCAGATCGGAGACGTCAGGTTCGTCGCCGATGCGCCACTTCGTTCCGGGCCGCCGGCCCAGCTCAACCACGTCGAAGCCGCGCTCATGCGCCATCGCTGCAAGTCTTGCGCCGATATAGCCGGTCGATCCGGTAATGATGAGACGCGGTGCCATTCACAGCCTCTATTGTGCAAAGGCGATGCGCGCGCCGCTCCAGTCAAAACGAAACTCGATTTCCTTGAGTTGCGACAGCGCTTGCCGGACTTTTCCCTGACGATCTCTCGGGCAATAGAGAACGAGGAAGCCCCCTCCGCCGGCGCCCGCCAGCTTGCCGCCGACAGCGCCGGCCGCACGAGCTGCCTCGTAATATTCGTCGATCGTGCTGTTTGTGATCTTCGAGGTCAGCGATCTTTTCATCATCCATCCGCGGTGCAGCGCCTCGCCGAAGGCACTGAGATCTCCACCCATGAGGATGTCGCGCATCTCGTAGCTCAACTGCACCATGCGTTCGACGGTCCGGAATTTATCCTCATCCGTCTCCATGGCTTGCACCTGTGTCGACAGGACCGAGCGGGTATCGCGCTGGTTTCCGGTGAAAAACAGCAGGATGTTGCTCTCGAGTTCAGCCATTTTTTCGGAGCTGAGGACGACGGGCTGAACATTCACGCTGCCGTTGGAGTTGAATTCAATGAAATTCAGGCCGCCATGCGCGGCCGCATATTGGTCCTGCTTGCCGATGGGCTCCTTCAGGATATCGATTTCGAGTTTGCAGGCCTCTTCCGCCAGCTGATCCTTGGAGGCAAAGCGCGACCTGTGGGCATAGAGCGCGTTGATCAGCGCCACGGAAAAGGAGCTGGATGATCCGAGGCCGGTTCCGGAGGGAATGTCGGCGACGGAAGCGACTTCGATGCCGGGCTCGACCCGATGCATCCGCAGGGCCTCGCGTAACAGCGGATGGGCGATCTCGTCCAGCGTGTCGGCGAGTTCGGTGCGTGTATATTTCAGATGATATTTGTTTTCATTGAAGTAGTTGTGCACGATCACGAAGCTGTATTTGGCTATCGCGCAGGACAAGACCGCGCCCGCCTGACGGCGGTAATAGGACGCTATATCGGAGCCGCCGCCGGCGAAGCTGACACGAAAAGGTGCGGATGAAACGATCAAAGGATTGTCTCCTCGAGATTGATGACGATATCGGCCAATGCCCGCTGCAGATCGATCTTCGGCCATTCCTCTTGAATGCGCGACGTCAAGAGGTCTTCGGCGGCAGCTGGCGTGAGGCCTTTCCAGGCGTAAAAATTATGGAAGCGATTGAACAGCGTCTGCTGCGACGCGTCGACGAAGACTGCCATATCGACATCTTCGCGGATCGACTTATGTCCGGCAAAGATGCCGTCCAGGAGAATGACCTCGGCATCACGGGCATCATAGGTGGCCGTATCCGCACGTTGGCTACGGCTTGCAGCGTCGTAACCGGGCGCCTCGACCCGTCCGGATCGGCGCAGCACGCTGACGATCTCGGGATAGAGTTCGACCCGGTTGCGTTCTTCCGCGTTCATGTCAGGGCGGCGATGTTCGAGCGGCAGGATCCAGCGATCGAGTTCCAGCCTCAGCACCCGGCGCCCCGATTCCGAGAGCAGACGCTCGATCGCATGCGCAAGCGTGCTTTTGCCGGAGCGGGAACGACCGCAGATGCTGACGAGCAGCGGGCCGGCATTCTTTGAAAGACGCTGATGAATGGCTCCTACCGGCGCGTGGCCGATATGCTGATAACCGCACTGAAAGCGAACGGCGTCATAGACCGTGTCGAAGACGAGATTGGCGCGGGGAATGTCAGCTTCCGCGGCGGGATAGCTCTTTTCATCCCGCAGGCCGTAACCTGTCCGAACGCCGTAAGCCCAGATGCCTGCCTTGCGGCCCGCACCGATGTCGCGCAGGCTGTCTCCAATGATGATGGATTTCGATCTTTCAATCGGCAGCTCCGCCATTGCCTGCCGGATCATCAGATCTCCAGGCTTGCGGCACGCACAATTGATCTTGAGCGTCGCGACTTCATTGGGAAATCCTTTGTCCGGATGATGCGGACAAAAATAAATCCGGTCGAGGACGCCGCCTTCCTCGGCAAGCTCAGCTTCCAGACGACCAAGAACATGATCCAGGCCGGTCTCATCCAGCAGGCCTTTGGCGACCTGCGGCCTGTTCGTGACGGCAATCGCAAGGAAGCCCGCCTTGCGGGCGAGCCGCACCGCTTCGCCGGCCCGGCCGATCAGCTTCACCTGGTCGGGATGGGTGACGCCATGGCCGCCGACATCCTCGTTGAGGACGCCGTCGCAATCGAAAAATACCGCCGGTCTTTTGACCGACAGATGAACGGCATGAACTCTTTCCTGGCAGAGGTCTTCCTCCGCGGCGGCATGCCGGTTTGGTGAGCCGGTATCCTTCATATATTCCGGCGTGTCATAGATGGCGACCGGGATGGACCGCTCGAGAAGATCGGGAATGACGTCATGAATCATGTCTGCCGTTTGCCCGGGCAGCAGCTCCTCGAAAAATCGCTCGGAAGCCACGTACAAACCGGCTGGCACCAGATTGCGCCAATCCGCATCGCGCGGCGCTTTGCGGGGCAAAAGGTGCTTCAAATAGCCATGTTTTTGGACGACGAGATCGGATGTGCGAGGATGGTCGTTGGGGTGAGCGATGATGGTCAGGGCGGCGGGAAATTGCTGACGATGACGCGCCAGTGCCGAAAGATCGATATCGAACAACATGTCGCCGTAGACGATCAGGACGTCCCCGGTCACGGCGTCCAAAGTCGTCAAGCAGCCTGCAGTGCCGAGCGGAGACGTCTCGACCAAAACCTCGATCTCAATGCCGAGTTTTTCAGCTTCGGGGCTCAGCGCAGGCTCGAGCTGGCTGCCGAGGTGGCCGCCAAGCACCCGCACATGCTGAACGCCCTCGCGGGCGAGGACGCGAATCTGCCTGAGAATGATCGGCACGCCGGCAAGCGGCAGAAGCGCCTTCGGAACGGCGTCGCCCGTCATGCTGCGCGCGCGCGTTCCAAGGCCTCCGGCAATAATGATGGCTTGGCGAATAGCGGCTTCAGAACCCATTCGCCAGGATCCGCTCGACGGCAAGTTCAACGGCTTTCGTCGATTTCCGCTTCGGAGACCAGCCGAGCGTGACCAGCCGGCTTATGTCGTAGCTGAAGCGCGGCACATCGCCCAGCCAGCCGCGGTCTTCGCTTCCGTATTCGATGGCGGCTCCGGCCGCAACTTTGGAGACCACGATCTCGGCGATATCCCGGACGGACGTTTCGCCGATGCCGCTGGCGTGAAACACCTCATAGGTGCCGGGCGCCTTGTCCCAGGCGAGGAGAATTGCATCCACCAGGTCGCCGACATAGAGATAAGGCTTTGTCTGCATTCCGTTGCCAAGCACCTGGAGTCTCGTCGGATCAGCCTTTAATCTGTTGATGAAATCGTAGATTGCTCCATGCGTGGAGCGCTCTCCGACGACATTGGGAAACCGCAGGACAAGCGTCTTGATGCCGAATGACAGCGCGTAAACCGACAAATAGGCTTCAGCGGCGAGTTTGCTGGCGCCATACAGGGAGATCGGCCGCAGAGGGCCGTGGTTCTCATGGATGTTTCCTTCGGCTTCGCCGAACACTGCGGAGGTGCTGGCAAAAAACAGCCTGCCGATCTCATACTTGCGCATGATCGCAAGCAGCGTCGTCGTCGTCAGCTGGTTCAGCTGCAGGTCCAGTTCCGCATTGGCATTGCCTGCGGCAATATCGGAATTGGCGGCAAGATGAAAAACAGCGTCAGGACGGTCCGCGGCAACGAGCTGGTCCATGCCTTCCCGATCCAGCATATCGAGCTGCTGGAAGCGAAAATCCGGTCGATCCGTCAGATGGTCTATGTTCCGCATCCGGCCAAGATGAAGATTGTCGATCGCGGTGACCCGATAGCCCAACTCCAGAAGGCGATCGCAGAGATGGCTGCCGATAAATCCGGCCCCTCCCGTTACCAAGGCATGCATGTCGGCAGCTCCATATGATCTGTTAAGGCTCATCAGAGCGCTTTGATCTTTCCCGAATGAGGACGCGAAAGGACGAATACACCACCGGCCAAGCCGACTACAAGCTGCAACAGGCCGAAAACCACCGAGAGTGTTGCGGCGTCCGTCGTGCCTATGCCGAACACCGCAAGTGAAATGATCATGCCGCCCTCGCGGAGGCCCCATCCGCCAACGGAAATCGGAATCATCGCGATCAAAAGCACCGGCGGGAAAGCGGCTGCCGCCTGGCCCCAGCCGAGCGGGAGACCGAGGCCGAGAACGAGGATCTCCAAGCAGACGACGCCCAACCCGTGAATGACGAGGGTCAACAGAAATATGCCGACCATTCTCCGGTGGGTGATAAAAGCCTGTAAGGCGGCGCTCAGCGCGTGCAGCCTTGCTGGAAGAAACCGGGTGAAGAGCTGATGACGCCAGCCGAACGCGACGGCCAATGCGATGGTTCCCGCGACGCCAAGCGCCGTGAACTCGGTCAGATAGGGGATGGGAAAGTCAAACTGATAGACGGCACGCATGATGATCAGTCCGATCAGCGCAACGACCGCCAATCCGAAAAGCGTGAGCATGCGGTCCATGACGACACCGAGCGTGGCTTCGCCGACCGTCAGGCCGTATTTCACGGCGCCGAATATGCGCGCGGCATCGCCCGGAATGGGACTTGGAAGAGCTTGATTATAGAACAGGCTTTGCATGAAGAGTTTCATGGCGCCTGATATCTTCAGCCTTCGCCCGATCATTTCCGACAGAAGGCACCATCGCCACGCCGAAAGCAGGGCCTGCAGGAGCAGAAGGAGGATACTGACCGAGATGGTCGTCGCCGACAGGGCCTGGACCGCAGCCCACCCTTCCGAAAAATCGACCTTGCGCGCGATCCATATGACGAGGCCCAGAGCGACGCCCACTTTCAGGACCGGTATGCCGATGCGAAACAATGCCTGGGAGGACGGAGTGGTCACAGTGCTCGGTCCGCGTCAAAACGATAGAGTTTCCAGCCGAACCGATCTGTCAGTATCAGCGAAGAATGCGGCATCATGTGAGCTATGACGGTGTTGGCAATCACTACTTTGTCTTCTCCAACGCGTTCGGCAAGGAAAGCACTGCCGGCATCCGGGGGGATGATGAAGTAGCCTATATGATTGTCCCTGATGAACGCGCCGATATCCGAACCCGCTGCAGGCAGCACGTAGCGCGGCAATTGCCAACCGCCATCGCGGCCGTTGTTGTAAGCCGTGGACAATAGTGTGTTGGCAGTATCGAAAGGTTGAAAAACGGCTCGCAGGTCGTGATCTGCGATATAGCGATACATGAAATAAGCTTCGCGGTGGCTCTCCATATATTTGTCGACGCTTATCAACCCGAGCGCGACGTCTAATTCTTTCGCCTTGGCCGGATCGATGTCACTGCCGCCCAGGCGATACCAGTGGGAAATCCAGAGTCCTCCCGCCAGCAAGCCGATTATCACCGGGCTGGCGACCATGCATGCCGGCGAAGAGATGATTTTCGTCAGTGGGGCTATCCGCGGCAGGACCTGCTCGTCGAGCCATCGATCCAACCGTTCGCGAACCAGGGAGGCGCCGATAAACCCGGTCGAAAAGAACAGCAGATAGGCTGGCGTCGCCCACCTGATATGATTGAACATAACGGCGTACCATATCACAAACATGGCAGCGGTGATCGCTGCGAGAAATGCGATGCGCCGAAAAGCCACGGCAAGACCGGCCAGTATCAAAACGAGAGCGACGAAAGCATTCGGCTTGCCGGCGAGGAACCAGTTGTAAAGGATATGGAGGAAGTCGTGCCAGCCTTGCAGAGTTGCAAGATTCGTCACGAAATGTCGGTTGGCGGGATCGAAGGCCCGGCCCAATTCGAGCATGTAATCCGCCATCCAGGCGTCGGTGAGGCCCGAATGGCCGAATATGAAAGGATAGATCGGATTGCCGAGAATGATCAGGTTTTTCGCATACCAGTAGCCCGCGACTGCGAGGAATGCGCAGAGGCATGACAGAAAAAGCGGCAGCGATACCTTTCCCTTAAAGAGCGTTGGCATCAACGCCAGCCCTATAAGGCCCACCATTTGCAGTTCCGTGTATTTTCCTCCGACCGCTCCTCCCAAGACGAGCGCACAATGAAAAAGCTCCGCCGGACGCCGGGTTTCCAGATAACGCCATAGGAAAAGCACGGCTGCGACCGAGAAGCACGACCGGGCCAGGTCCGTCATCGGTTCGCCGACACTCCCCCTGAAGAAAGTGATGCTGAGGATCAGAGCGGCCACCAGGAAAAAACCGCATGCCCGCCAACGACTGGCGCAGCTTGAAAGCAGGAACAGAAATCCGAAGAAAATTGCGATATTCATCGCCGCCGCGCCGGTCCAGTGACCGCTGACCATCATCACGAGTGCAAACAGCAAATTGAAAAAGAGTGGAATATTGCCGTAGAAGGGATGGTCGATCTGCGGCGACACAAAGCCGGCGTGATCGATGATGCTGTTTGCGAGCGGGATGTGGAAAACCCAAACGTCGGCAATACCCGGCGGAAACAGGGCCTGGATGCTCCACACATAGCAATAGACGATGCATACGAGTGCCGCGAGGACCGGAAGCGGGTTGCCGATCCTGGCTTCGGCCGCGATTTTACGAAAAATTGAACGCAGGTCGCCCAGAACGGCGACGAGATCGCGCCGCCGCCAGATCATCGAGATGACCACCAGAGGGAGAACGATCTCCCATCGCAGTCCGTGAAATGCGCCAAGGATGGTCGCCGCGCCGCCTGATATCGCCAGAGCCGGCAGAATAGCGCTGAACAGAAAGTCGGTACCGTCCCGGAAGGGCTGATCGCAATGTCGGTTGAGCCAGGCAACGATGCCTCTGTCGATCACGAGGCCCCATAATATTATGGAGAGAACCGTGCACCAGCCTACGATCATGATCGCCCTTTCGTGACTCCTATCCCGCGAGAGGAGATGCGGGTTTCTTGACTGGCAGCATGACCCCGAGTGCTCTTATCATGAGCCCTGATATAAAGATCTGAAACGCCGTGATGATAAGCCAGAGCCCGAAGACGGCCCAGTTCGTTTCGACGCCGATCTCAGGCAGCACATAGCCATTCCCGACATAGGAATCGAACAGCGGGACCGCCAACAGGACACCAGCCAGAACAGCGATGGCGGATCCCCAAATCGTCGCATTGTAAGGCAGCAGCCGCTCGAAGCGATGTTGCACATGTCCCGAATAGTCAAAAATCACTCGACCGATTGCCGCCGAAACCAGCATTGATTGACCGAGAACGGCCAAGGCCATGGCAAACAGCATGGCGTTGGACGAGAACCGCACACCGGCAATAGACATAGGCCCGGCGAGCAACGGCAGCATGACGATCAAACCGAGGGTTAGAAGCAGGAAGCCCGGCCAGATGAGAAAGAAATCGAACCCGTAGACGAACATCGCCTGAAGATTGCGCCAGCCTGCGCGCCATGGCTCCATCCAACCCCGCCGCTTCATGTGGCTGAGCCGGCCTTCGGGATCCTTCAGGAAGTGGATCGGCACTTCCGTGGTCGGAAGCTCCATATGCACTGATTTCAGCACCATTTCGGACGCGTATTCCCAGCCTTGCGACCGAAGATCCATGCGAAGCAAGGCGTCGACGCTGATGCCCCGCATGCCGCAATGGATGTCGGAAAAGCGGCTGCTGAACATTCGGTTGAGAATCCACGTCGTCAGCGGCGTTCCAAAATAGCGATGCAGAGGCGGCATCGCGTTCTCTTCGATCGAGCCCTTGAACCGCGAGCCCATCACGAAGTCGTAGCCCTTCCGAAACGCCTCGATGAACGGCGCTATCTGCCGAAAGTCATAGGTGCAGTCCGCATCACCCATGATGATGAACTTGCCGCGGACGAAGGGAATGGCATCGATGTAAGCTCTGCCCAAACCGCGCTTCGGTGTCCGCAACACGCGAGCCCCCCTGTCGCGGGCGATTTCGGGTGTGCGATCGCTTGAACTGTCGACGATCAGGATCTCTACCGCCGCACCGCTTGCCGCAATACCCTCGCGGCACCAGTCGACGAAGGTGCCGATCGTCAATTCCTCGTTGAGAGAGGGGACGAGGATCGTCACTTCAGGGTTGGCGACGTCATCGTCGGGCGTAAGGAGGATCAATTCCGGATCGTGAATGCGGGGAGAATTCATGCGCGTGAAATGGCTCGTTAGGAGAGGGTCGGCGGGACAAGTCCGCAGGAAAAATCCAATACGGCATGACATATCGTCAGATGTGCGATCTCGACATAGCCGTATTGATCGGAAGCAACATAGAAGTTCAGGTCACCCAGATCGCGCAACGGATTGCCCGGCGCGAATCCACTCAGCGTGATGATGGCGCAGCCTCTTTCCCGCGCCGTCCGGACGGCCTTGGTAATGCTTTCAGATCTTCCCGAGCTGCTGATCGCCACCAGCAGATCCCCTTCGTTTGCGTGCATGTCGATCTGCGTCGCAAATACGTTCTCATAGCCGAGGTCGTTGGAGAGGCATGTCAGCGTCGCGCCGTCGTTCATCGCCATCGCGCGCAGCCCACCGTTTTTCGAGTAGTCTGTCGCCATGTGGCTGGCAATTGCCGCGCTGCCCCCGTTGCCAATGAACATGATCTTCCGGTTGGCATCATGCGTGGCACGGGCCAATTGCATCGACTCGGTCACCGCTGCGGCATAATCCAGGCTCTCTCCGCCTGGTCTCGTAGCGGTTGCATTCAAAAGAACATGGCGAAGAAATGTGAAGTAGCCATCCAGATCGCTGGCTGTGACCTGAAGCCCCGAAGACCTGCTCTCGTTCTGTGACATGCGCGTTCAGTCTCCACGGCTTGGAATTTGGGGCGTCCTTAAAGATTAAATGGTACAAAGGCAAGTTGCCCGCCTGCGCTTTTGAGGGTTGTCGGCGCGTGTCACGGCTTTGCAACTGACGGTGTTCCGTCATGCCTTTGGTTGATCGACCCGGCCGCGGATGAGGCGCATTGCGGCATGCGGCTCATCGTTCATGCCCAACTTGACGGCGAACTCGCAAAGCCGCTGTCAACAGAAACGTCGACCCTCGGTTCCCGATTGCCGCGATCATGGCTCCAGTCCGAAAGGCTGGAACGTGATGAATATTGACAATATATGCTACGCTGTCCAAGATAAGACGAAACGGAAAGGATAGGCCGATGGCATCGGGCAGCATTCATGTGAAGGTCAGCGGGCAGTTGCAGGACCATATCCAGCAGCAGGTCGGCGATGACGGCCTCTATGAAAATGCCAGCGAATATATTCGTGCTCTCATTCGCCGCGACTTGCAGACCCGTGATGAGGCCTGGGATATGCTGCAAAAGGAGCTCGCGCCTGCGATGCGGGCCGAAGACAGCGAATTTGTCGCGGTTTCGGCTGAAGACGTGATCCGCCGCAACAAGCGCCGCTAGGCCATGACGGCTTATCGATTTTATCCGCGCGCCGACGCCGCGCAGGACAGGATTTGGCGCGATACTTTTGAAGCGTGGGGAGAGAAGCAGGCGGACGCCTATATTCTCGGGCTGCACGCCTATCTGCAGCGTCTATGCGAGGATCGGCTGATCTGGCGACAGCTTCCGCAACGTCTTGCGGTTCCGGCAGACATCAAGCGCTCGGCCTATTTCGCTCGGTATGAGCATCACTATGTGTTCTTTCGGGAGCTTGAGAACGGTGATCTCGGTGTCATGAGCATTCTTCACGAACGGATGAATCTGCCGGTCCGGCTCAAAGAGGACCTGGTGGCTCTCTCAAACAAACAACCGTGAGGGACGAGATATTCGGTCGGTAGGGTTGCTCTTCGAGGTGGGGCTTTTACCCGTTCAGAACCGATGCTCCGCTCCCTCGACCGGATTTGCCCAGACCGTCATATCGGGCGCGAACGGCGTCTCGCCTTCGGCGCGCACGACCATCTCGCCGAGGTTGGGAACGTCGAGATAAAGGATCGCATCGGCGCCGAGCCGCTCGACATGCCGGATCCTGCCCTGCCACCGCCCGGTATCGGAAAGCCGGATATGTTCAGGGCGGATGCCGTAGGTCGTGCAGTTCAATCGCTGCGCTATCTCGCCGCTATAGAGGTTCATCTTCGGGCTGCCGATGAAGCCGGCGACGAAGGGTGTCGCGGGATTGCGGTAGAGATCCATCGGGCTGCCGATCTGTTCGACCGCTCCGCCGTTGAGGACGACGATCTTGTCTGCCATCGTCATGGCTTCGACCTGATCGTGGGTGACATAGATCATCGTCGATTTCAGCCGCGCGTGCAGATCGGATATCTCAAGGCGCATCTGGGCTCTGAGCGACGCGTCGAGATTGGAGAGCGGTTCGTCGAACAGGAAGACCCTGGGATCGCGGATGATCGCGCGGCCGATGGCGACGCGCTGCCTCTGGCCGCCGGAGAGCGCTTTCGGTTTTCTCTGCAGCAGGTGAGTGAGCTGCAGCGTTTCTGCCGTTGCTGCAACCTTGGCGGCGATTTCCGCCTTCGGGCGGCGGGCAAGCGAAAGTCCGAAGCCGATATTCTCGGCGACGGTCATGTGCGGGTAGAGCGCATAGCTCTGGAACACCATGGCAATGCCGCGCTCGGAGGGTTCGGCATAGGTCACGTCCTTGCCGCCGATGGTCAGCGTGCCGGAGGTCGTCTCCTCCAGGCCGGCGATGATGCGCAGCAGCGTCGACTTCCCGCAGCCCGACGGGCCGACAAAAACGACGAACTCGCCGGAGGCAATCTCCAGATCGACCCCCTTGATGACCTCGAGAGCGCCAAAGCTCTTGCGAACCTGTTTGAGAGTGAGTTCAGCCATTCCTGCTACCCTTTGACTCCGCCTGACGTCATGCCCGCGACGATCTGGCGGTTGAAGAAGATGAAGACGATCAGCGGCGGGATGGTGACGAGGAGGATGTTCATGAAGAGCAGATTGTATTGGCTCGTATACATGCTCTGGAAATTATAGAGCGTCAGCTGCACCGTCACGTTTTCCTTGCCGGGAAGGTAATAGAGCGGATTGGTGAAATCGTTGAAGATCGCGATCGACTGCACGACGATATTGGTCACGGTCACCGGTTTCAGAAGCGGCAGGACCACCCGGAAGAAGATCTGCCGGGGCTTGGCGCCGTCGATCAGCGCCGCCTCATCGAGATCGCGCGGTATGGTCGAGATGAACGATCGGTAGAGCAAGACCGAAAAGGAGAGATTATAGGCGACCTGGATCAGGATCATCCCGGTCATGGTCTTGAAGAGGCCGATCTCCTGCAGCAGGCCGATGGTCGGCACGACCGCCGGCGGCATTATCAGACCTGTGAAGAGGGCAATGAAGGCCACCCTGTTCCAGGCGGTCCTGCGGCGCTGCATGACATATCCGACCATTGCCGACAGCAGGATGAGGATCGTGACCGAGACGACGGTAATCAGCGTCGAATTGAAATAGGCGAGCACGAGCTGGTAGTCGCGGGCCTTGAAGACGGCGACCAGATTATCCCAGAACAGCCATTGTCCGGGCAATTCGAAATCGAGCCGGGACGCTTCGGATTTCGATTTGACCGCCTGGAGAGCGACGAAAACGAAAGGCATCACAAAGATCACGGCCGCCACGGCAAGGGCTATCGCGCCAGTGACATAAGGGCGAATGCTTCTCATTCCTGGGCCTCGCGCCGGTTGAACCACAGGGTGAAGGGCAGGATGATCACGGCGATCAGCGCAAACAGAATGACGTTGCCGGCGGTCGACAGACCATAGAAACCTGCCTGATACTGCTTGTAGATCACCGAGGCGATCACGTCGGAGGAAAATCCCGGCCCGCCGCGGGTCATGGCCCATATCAGGTCGAAGGAACGAAGCCCGCCGATCAGCGACAATGTCACCACGATGACGGTGGCGGGACGCACGAGCGGCAAGGTGATCCGGGAAAATTGCTGGAGGCGCGTCGCTCCGTCAATTCTCGCCGCCTCGTAATAATCGGGGCTGATCGCAGCGAGCCCGGCGATGAAGATCAGCGTGGCGAGGCCGACACCTTTCCAGACATCGACCAGGGCTACGGAGAAAAGCGCAAGCGCCGGATTGGTCAGCCATCCAGGTCCCGGAATGCCGAGCGCCTCGAGCGTCACATTGATGATGCCCTTGGTCGGATGCATCATCACCGTGAAGGTGATGCCGATGCCGATGGTCGAGACCAGGACCGGAAAGAAGACCAGCGTGCGCAGGAAGCCGCGGGCGAAGATATTGCTGGTCAGCAGCACCGCCAGCAGCAGCCCGCAGACGGTCTTCAGGCCCGAGGTCGTCACCGCATAGATCAGCGTGTTGACCAGCCCCTTGACCAGGAACGGTTCGGAAAAGAACTGCTGAAAGTTTTCGAGCCCGATGAATTCGGCCGTCGTAAGATCCCAGCGGGTGAGGCTGTACCAGAGAGACGATACCGTCGGAAAAAGAAACAGCACGCCGTAGATGACGGCGGCGGGAATGAAAAACCACAGCGGATAGGGCGATTTGCGCGAGCGGGGGCGTGTCTCGGTCATGACTACCTCTTCGGTCGGGTGGAGCCTCGCTCCTTCAGGAGCGAGGCCCCGAAAGACCGCTACCAATTCGGCAGGCCGAGCTGCTTGGCCTGTTTGCGCACGTCGTCATCATAGAGTTTCGCCGCCTCGGCCGGCTGGCGAATACCGGAGCCGACCTCGACGGTGATCTGCTCGAGCGCCGGCCCCTTGACCGGCGAAACGAATTCGAGCGCCGAGGTCGTCATGCCCTTGGTTTCGAAGTAGGGGAGCATGTCCTTTACGGCAGGCGGTACGTCGGCGGGCAGATCGCAGCCGTCGATCAGCGGTGGCCCCTGCACGGTGTTGGTTTCCACCATGATCTTGCAGCCTTCGACGCTTCCGGCGAAATCCACGAATTTCTTCGCTTCCTCTGCGTGCTGGCTGGTCAGGGGAATATAAAGGGCGGGCGGCATCCACACCGTCAGGCCGTTCGTCGCCGCATCGTCGCTCGGCTGCGCGAAGAAACCGACATCTGTAAGGTTCTCGGGATAATTCTGTTTGAGCGCGCCGATGGCGAAGCTCAGCATCGGATAGTGCGCTGCCTCGCCGGTCGCCACCATTCTCAGGCCATCGTCGTAGCTTGCCGCGCCGAAATCCTCGTTCATCAGGCCGGCGTCGTGAACGTCCTTCAGCCGTTCGAAGCCTTTCATGGCCGCCGGCGTCTCTGCGTATTTTGCCTTGTTGGCGGTATAGGTGGCGGCGAAGTTCGGCACGGCGGCATGCAGATTGTAATAATCGGCCAGAACGAACAGCTGCGAAGTCCAGGTATCGCGATAGGTCTGCGCCACGGCGACCTTGCCCGAAGCCTTGACCTTCGCGTTGTTGGCCATGAAATCAGCCCATGTCTTCGGAACGGTGAGGCCGAGATCCTGGTAGATTTTCCTGTTGTAGAGGATGCCGCCCGCCATCGCCGTGCCGAAGGGAACGCCGTAGAGTTTGCCACCGGCGCTGACCACCGACTTGAAGCCCTCGTCCACCTTCGCCTGCGCCGCGAGGCCGCTCAGATCGACAAGTGTCTGCCCCGGCTTCAGCGCCTGCAGCAGCGAACCGGAATTATAGAGGAACACATCGGACATTTCGCCCGTTGCCAGGCGCGTCTTGATGATGTTGTCACCCTCGCCGCCTCCTGCCCGCGGCTCGATTTCGATCGTCACGTCAGGCGCCTTGGCCTGGTAGGCAGTAACCAGGGCTTCGGCCGCCGCGACCGTGTCGGGGTTGTTGTCGATCAGGAAAGACAGCGTGGTTTCTGCATGCGACGGGCTGGCCGCGACCACGGCCAGAAGCGCGGATGCGCCGGCAAGAATGCGCTTTATCCGATATGTCATGACGTTCCTCCTCTGAACGATGTGACGTGTATGCTCCTCAGGAATCGGGTAGCGAAAAGACCAGCCGGTGCGTGCCCGGGGGAAGAACGGCTTCCCCGACGACAGGTTCGCCGTTGAGCGACGGGTTCCGGTGCCGCCGCCCGGGCCGGAAGCGGCCGATGCAGCCTTCCGGAAGGGTCAGGACATAGGTGACTTGGTTGCCGGTGCAATGCCAGCCGGCCTCGATGCGGCCCTGGCTCACGTCATGATGGGCCGCAACCGGCGAAAGGGACGGAATCGGCGCGGGATCGACGGTCACCTCGGCAAAGCCGGGTGCGCTCGGGCTCGGCGAAATTCCGGCGACGCTTTCGAACAGCCATTGGCAGACGGCGCCATAGGCATAGTGGTTGTAGCTGTTCATGTCGGGTTCGTAGATGGTGCCGTCGGGCGCCATGGAATCCCAGCGCTCCCAGATCGTCGTCGCTCCGTTCGAGACCTGATAGAGCCAGCCCGGCACATCCTCCTGCAGGAAGACCTTTTCGGCCAGATCGTCCATGCCGAGCTTCGTCAGCGCCGGCAGCAGGGCAGGCGTGCCGATGAAACCGGTGCCGATCCTGTAGTCGGCATCGATGATCACCTGGCGGAAATGCTGCTCAGCGGCTTGCCTGTGTTCGGCCGGTATCAGCTCGTGCAGGAAGGCCAGCGCATAGGACGTCTGGTCGTTATGCGCCAGCCGTCCCGCCGGCGTGATGAACTCATTGGCGAAGGCGCGGCGAATCTCGCCGGCGCGCCGCTTCATCTCATCCTCAAGCTTGGGCTCGCCGAGAACAGCTGCGATCTTCGCCAGAAGGTCGGTCGAGATGAAGTGATAGAGTGTGGCCGCGCAGTCGTCGGCGATGGTCGGACGAGGCTTTCTATTGTCGCCGACCGGCTGCAGCCAGTCTCCGAAGGTAAAGCCGCGATCGCCCCAGCGGGACGGCGGGCGCACGAGCGGGCCATCCGAGATCGACCAGACGAAATCGACCCAGCGAACCATGGAATCCAGGCACTCCGATAAAACCGCCCGATCGCCGTAATGGGTGTAGAGAACCCAGGGGATGACGACGATCGCGTCGCCCCAGCCAGTCGAGCCGGCATAGCCAGGGAAATCGGTAGGATGCAGACGTGTCGGATCCGGCGAAAAATGCGAGACGGCGCCATCCTCGCGCTGGTCGGCCATCACATCGCGCAGATACTTCCGCAGGAAAGACTGGCTGTCGCTCAGCCAGCAGGCGGTTGCCGCAAACACCTGGGCATCGCCCGTCCAGCCCAGGCGTTCGTCGCGCTGCGGGCAATCTGTGGGCACTTCGACGAAATTGGCGCGCTGCGACCAGATGGTATTCTCAACGAGGCGATTGACGAGCCTGTTGCCCGAGGTGAAGCCGCCGGCGGGCTCCGGTACCGACGAGATCGGGATGGATGCAATGGCGAGAATCTCAGCATCGCCAGTGATGGTCACCCGGGCATAACGGAAACCTTGGAAGGTGAAATGCGGGGAGTAGGTCTCGTCTCCGTTGCCGCGCAGCGTATAGACGGTCTGCGCCACGGCCGTGCGATAATTGCGATTGTCGAAATGACGGTCGGGGCCGAGCACTTCCGAATGCTCCACCCGCACCTCAGCGCCGGCAGCCCCGCGGACGGTATATCTGACATAACCACCGGCATTCTGGCCGAAGTCGTAGACGGTCCTGCCGTCGTCGGTCCAGCTTTCCACCGGGGCGAGCGGCTGCAGTTCCCGCACCGCCGCAGTTTCATGGGCGACGAGCAGCGCCTTGTCGAACGGCAATCTCTCCGTTCCGTGGCTCTCCAAGAGATTTTCCGCGCGAGCATCGTAGATCTCGCCGAAATAGATCCCCGACTTCAGGATCGGCAGAAGACCGCTCCGCCACGTGGTGTCGGTGGAAAGAAGGGTGCCGCCTGGCCCGATCATCTCGGCGATGGCGCCGATCCTGTCGCCCCAGCAGTTCGGGATCGCCTTGGCGCCCCACATCAAGGGCGACCGGTACCATCCGTCGGCAAGCCAGATCTCGATGCGGTTCCGGCCCGGCTTGAGCAGCTTCGAGACATCGTATCGCTGATAGGCGATGCGATCGTCGTAATTCGTCCAGCCCGGCGTCAACAGGTCGTCGCCGACCCGGGCGCCGTTGATGAAGCAGCGGTAAAGTCCGAGCGCGGAGATGAACAGTTGGACCGGAAGTCCGGTGCCGTCATGTTCGAAGCTCTTGGAGATGAAGCTTGCCGGCGTTCCCTGGCCGCCATCCGACAGCGGCGCGATCATGTCCCCCGACCAGGCGCGTGAAACGAGATTACCGCTGATGGCTGCCGGCTGAAAGTTCATCAAAACCTCCCAATGATTTGTAGAACGTTCTCCATATAACGTTCTACATTTTCTTCGGAAGCGCAATAGAAATTTCGTTGCCAGTCTGCCATGGTGGTTTTGCGGGCGATTGACGACCCGCAGCCCGCAAGCCAGAGATTTCATGTCAGTCGAAGACAAACAAAAGCCGCAACGAAACGACCGGGTGACGATCCGGACCGTGGCAACCCACGCAGGTGTATCGGTCGCGGCGGTTTCCAAGGTGATGCGAAACGCCTACGGCGTCAGTGAAGCGCTGCGTGCAAAAGTCACCGACGCTATCGATGTGCTCGGATATCGCCCTTCGCGGGCGGCGCGGGGGCTGCGCGGCCAGAGTTTCACCATCGGCGTGCTTCTGATCGATATCCGCAATCCTTTCCTTCCGGAGGTGATTGCCGGCGTGAACGGCGTGCTGGCGCCGTCGCACTATCAGGCGATGATCGGCGTCAGCGATGCGCAGGTGCAGCTTGAGACCTCGCTGATCGAGTCGATGATCGACTACAAGATGGACGGCCTTATCCTGGTTGCGCCGCGCTTGCCCTCGGAGATCCTGGCAAAGTTCGCGGTGGAGATCCCGATCGTCGCGGTCGGTTACCACGCTGCCGGCGCCACGGCCTTCGATACCGTCAACGCCGACGATCAGCGCGGGGCCGAGATCGCGGTGGAGGCGCTTCTGGCCCGCGGCTACCGCGACATCGAAATGCTCAGCCTCGGCGAGCGCGAGGGGCATGCGGTTTCCGTTGTCCGCCAGCGAGAGATCGGCTTTCGCCGGGCGATGCAGCGCGGCGGGCTCGGCTCCTCCGCCCCGATCGGCAAAATTCCGATCGCCTCGCCGAAGCGAGAAGAGGCGATGCGAAAGTTCCTGTCGAGGAAGGACCGGCCGCGTGCCGTGTTCTGCTGGAGCGATCTCGACGCGATCACCCTTCTGAGCCTGGCGGTGGAGATGGGCGTGCGCGTGCCCGAAGATCTCGCCGTCATCGGATATGACAATTCGTCGACCGCAGCCCTCGGCCTCGTCAATCTCGCCAGCATCGATCAGTCGGGCAGGGAACTCGGTCAGGTCGCAACCCGGGCCTTGATTTCCAGAATTGAAGGCCGCAGTGCGGCCGAGCATATTCTCCAGATACCGTCGCTGGTCAGCCGCAACAGCCTGGCCGGGTCCGAGGCCACGAAACAAGGTTGAAGGTAAGGCCGGCAGCGGCAGTCGACGCTTGCCGGCCCCATTGTGTCTCAGGCAGCCTGGCGGATATTCGAGGGGCGCGTGGCAGCGGCCTTCTCGACCATGGCGGTGACCTCGGCGCGGCGCGCGCCGGAAAGCGGCATGCGCGGCATGCGCACCCGTTCGGAGCCGCGGCCCATGATCTGCTCGGCAAGTTTGATCGACTGCACGAGGTCATGCTCGGCATCGAGATGCAGAAGCGGCATGAACCAGCGATAGATCTTGCGGGCCTCTTCCCAGTCGCCGCGTTCGGCGGCGGCAACCAGCTGCACGGATTCCTGCGGGAAAGCGCTGGTCAGGCCGGAGACCCAGCCCTTGGCGCCGAGCATCAGGCCTTCGAGCGCGACGTCGTCGAGGCCGGCGAAGATATCGAAACGATCGCCGAATTCATTGATGAGATCGGTGAAGCGGCGCGGATCCGGTGCGCTTTCCTTGACCGCCTTGATATTCGGCACGTCGGCAAGCACCTTCAGCACATCGGCGCCGATGTTGACGCGGTAGGCCGGCGGGTTGTTGTAGAGCATGATCGGCAGCGAGGTCGCTTCGGCGACGGTGCGGAAATGCGCGATCAGCTCTTCCGGCTTCGGTACATAGACCATGGCCGGCAGCAGCATCAGGCCGTCGGCGCCGAGTTTTTCGGCGTCGCGGGCATAGGCGACGGCGCGGCGCGTGTCGAATTCGGAGACGCCGGTCACAACCGGAACGCGGCCGTTGACGACCTCGACGGCGGCTTTCAGGATGGTGCGCTTCTCATCGGGATCGAGCGAATTGTTCTCGCCGCAGGTGCCCATGACGATCAGCCCGTTGACGCCGTCGGTCACCAGCGCGTCCTGGACGCGCTGGGTCGCGGTCAGATCCACGGATAGATCTTCGTTGAATTGGGTCGTTACGGCGGGGAATACGCCCTTCCATCCTGTTGTCATCGATCGAAACTCCGTTAAGATTGGTTTCGTTATATACAAACTGTCGACAAGACTCAATCCGGCGCGATCCGGAAATTTGCAGGCGGAAGACTGTCGTTGCGGGAATCGGCGAAAACGCCATACAAGGCTGTCATGACAGGGGAGGGACGGATGCAGAACGACGCGGAAAATGTGCGGGTACGGGGCTCCGGCACGCAGAGCGTCTATGTCACGCTGCGCCGGGAAATCCTGTCGATGGCGCTGGAGCCCGGCAGTCCGCTCGACGAGGTTCGACTGTCGGAACGCTTCGGCATGTCGAGGACTCCTATTCGCGAGGCGCTGTTGCGGCTTGCCGCCGAGGGGCTCGTCACGACACTGCCGAACCGGAACACGATCGTCGCGATGATCGATTTCGCAAGCCTGCCCACCTATTTCGAAGCGCTGACGCTGATGTACCGGGTGACCACCCGCGGGGCCGCCCAACGGCGGAATGAGGCAATCATGAAGACCATCCGCCTGCATCAGAAGGATTTCGCCGACGCCGTTGCCGCGCGCGACGCCTATGCGATGATCGAGGCGAACCGCGAATTTCACGTGGCGATCGCCGAGCTTGCCGGCAATTCCTATTATACGACCTTCTTCGCCAGGCTGCTCGACGAAGGCCGGCGCATCCTTCGCTTGTATTATTCGACCTTCGACGACCGCCTGCCGCGCCAATATGTCGACGAACACGAGGAAATGATCGCCGCCATCGAGGCCGGCGACGCCGAGCGGGCCGACCGGCTGGCGATCGCTCATGCCGGCCAGATCGTCCGCCAGATCCAGGACTATATCGCCCGCGACCTCGACCGGCCGGTGGCGATCGCCCTGACCTGAAGCGCTGGCCGGGGCGAGGGAAGCAGAAACGGTAAGAACAGGAAAACGACATGTCGTGGCAGCACCCTATACCCCGCATCACGGATGACGAACGGCAGACCCGTCTCACCCGTCTTCGAGAAGCGATCGAAGCCGAAGGACTAGCCGGCGTGCTTCTCGGCCCGACCGAAAGTCTGCGCTACTTCACCGGGCTCGTCTGGCATCCGAGCGAAAGGTTCCTCGGCGCGCTGATCACACCCACCGCCATTTCCTACATCGTTCCCGGTTTCGAGCGCAGCCGCGTCGAAACGCTGCCGCATCTGCCGGGGGAAATCCTGGTCTGGGAAGAGGAGGAGAACAGCGCCGCGCTCGTTGCCCGCCTTGTCGGCCAAGACGGCGGGCTTGCCCTCGACGATGGTCTGCCGCTGTTCTTCTATCATGCCTTGGCAGCGGCGATGGGCGCCGAACGGCTCGCCGATGGCGGCCGGCTGATCCGCGACCTGCGGCGCATTAAATCGGCCGCCGAGATCGCCCTCATTCAATATGCGATGAACCTGACGCTCGACGTCCACAGGCAGGTGCATGCGCTGTTGAAGCCGGGCATCAGATCATCCGAGGTGGTCGATTTCATCGATCGCCGGCATCGCCAGGCCGGCGCCGATGACGGCTCGACTTTCTGCATCGTGTCCTTCGGGCTAGCGACCTCGCTGCCGCACGGCGCCGACGGCGATCAGATCCTCGGCCGCGGCGACGTCATTCTCGTCGATACCGGCTGCCGGATCGACGGTTATCATTCCGATCTCACCAGAACCTATGTGCTGGAGGCCGGCGACAGCGCCTTCGAACGCGCCTGGTGGATCGAACGCGAGGCGCAGCAGGCTGTGTTCGACGCAGCCCGGATCGGTGCGGCCTGTTCAAATCTCGACGATGCGGCCCGCGCGGTGCTCGCCAGACACTCCCTCGGCCCCGATTACCGCCTGCCGGGATTGCCGCATCGCGCCGGACATGGTCTCGGGTTGGAGATTCACGAGGAGCCCTACATCGTTCGCGGCAACGATACGCCGCTTGCCGCCGGCATGTGTTTTTCCAACGAACCGATGATCGTCTTTCCCGAAAAATTCGGGGTCCGGCTGGAGGACCATATCTATATGACCGCCGAGGGACCGCGCTGGTTCACCAGTCCCGCAGCGGGACCGACCGCGCCGTTCTCCTGAGCGGGCATGGCTCGACCGCTTAACGGCGTCAGCAGTCTTCAATCCTGAAGGCTGGCGGCACTCCCCGCCTTGAGCTTGACCTCGATAACCGGGACGACGACCTTGGGGCGGCGCACCGGCAGGACGAATGTCAGCTCGTCCTCGCCGACGGGGAACTGGGTGTTCGCCCATAACGTATTGGCAGACGGGCGCAGCCAAGTGACCTCGCTGGCATCGTGCAGGAATTGCGCATATTCGATTTTCCCGGCCAGCGCATCGAAATGCAGATGCTTATAGGGCCAGTTGAAAAGGTGGATATAGAGGCGGTCGCCGTTCTGGGTCAGGCGGCAATCGGGCGGGGCGGCGAAGTCGGACTGGGTGCAGCCGACGATGCTGCGCTCGTGCAGCGCCATCCACTCCTCGTAGGCTGAAAGCGCCGATATCGCGCGGTGATCGAGCGTACCGCGTGCCGTCGGCCCGACATTCATCAAGAGATTCCCGCCGATGGCAACGGTGCCGACCAGCATCTGCACCAGTTGCTCGGTGCTTTTCCAGGTGTCCTCGTCACGGTGATAGCCCCAGGAGCCGCTGAGCGTCTGGCACGCCTCCCAGACGACGCGCCTGCCGTCGCGCTTCGGCCAGGCGCGCGGCATATATTGCTCCGGCGTGACGATATCGGGCTGCAGACCGGCAAGGTCGAGCCGGTTGTTGATGATGATCTCGGGAGCAAGCTCGCGCACCAGGCGCACGAGTTTCTCGCTTTCCCAATCCTGATGGCCCTTTCCGACCAGGTCGCCGAGCTTCCATTGCGGATAGCTGAAATCGAACCACATGATGTCGATCCGGCCGAACTCGGTCAGCAACTCACGCACCTGTTCGCGCATGAAGGCGGCATAGCGGCTGATATCCCGGCCTTCGTTGATCTTCGAGGCGTCGGGATGATTGCGCTGCGGGTGGCGCGGATCGACCGTGAAGTCGGGATGATGCCAGTCGATCAGCGAATAGTAGAATCCGATCCTCAAGCCCTCGGCGCGGAAGGCGTCGACGAAGGGGCGCAGCAGATCTTTTCCGTAAGGCGTGTTGGTCACCTTGAAGTCGGTGGCCTTGGTGTCCCAGAGGCAGAAGCCTTCATGGTGCTTGGTCGTCAGCACCACATATTTCATGCCGGCAGCTTTCGCGCGTCTCGCCCATTCGCGGGGGTCGTAGAGATCGGGATCGAAATGATCGAAATATTTCTGGTAGTCGGCGTCGTTCAGTTCTTCCCGGCTTTTGACCCATTCATGACGCGCCGGCAGGGCATAGAGCCCCCAATGCACGAACATGCCGAACCGGTCGTGGACGAACCAGGCCTTCTTCTCCTCGGGCAGGGCCAGTGACTGCAGATTGTCGCCATCCATGGGATATTCCTCCTGTTGGGATTGGAATCAGGTCGTTTCGCGGACGATGAGCTCCGGCACGATGACGATGCCGTGCTGGCGGTTTCTGGTGGCGATGCGGCTGAGCAGAAGGCGCACGGCTTCCTCCCCCATTTCCCGCTTCTGCACCCGGAGCGTGGTAAGCGCCGGTGACAGCAGTTCGGCCGTCGGAATGTCGTCGAAGCCGATCAGCGCGATCTGCCCGGGGATCGAAATGCCGGCGGCCCGGCAGGTCTTCATGGCGCCGATCGCATTGAGGTCGTTGTAGCAGACAAGGGCATCGATGCCGGGCGTCTCGGCCAGCAATTGCGCCGCCGCCGTCTGTCCGCCGGCCGCCGTGGGGTCGCAATAAACGAGGCCTTCCGCCTTGAGCCCGTGAGACGCCAGTGTCTTGCGAATGCCGACGAGGCGGCTCTTGCCGCCGAAGGAACTGCGCGGTCCGGCGACGATCGCGATCTTGCGCCGGCCGCGCTCGACCAGATGATCGATGGCGCGCGACGCGCCGGTCTCGTAATCGGTGACGATCGTCCCGGCGACCTCGTTGGGCGCCTCGCGGTTAATGAGCACCACGGCCCGGTGGGGCGCCAGCGCCTTGTGGAGGGCGGCATCGGGCAGTCGCGCGCTGCAGACGATGATGCCGTCGACCCGATGCCTGAGCAGCGTCTCGATGAGTTCTTCTTCCCGCTTGCTGTTTTCGACGACATTGGAGAGCAGCAGATTGTAGCCGGCAGCACTTGCCGCATCCTCGGCGCCCCGGATGACTTCAGGAAAGAACGGATTGGTGATGTCGGGAACAAGAAGACCGATGGTCTTCGACCGATCGGACCGCAATCCGCGTGCGAAGGGATTGGGCCGATAGTTGAGCTCGTTCGCGGCTGAAAGAATGCGTTGGGTGGTCTCGGCGCTGGCGCCGCCCTGATCGTTGAGCACGCGCGACACCGTCATCGGCGACACGCCTGCGGCGCGGGCGACGTCGGCGATGGTGATTTTGGAGTCTGGTTCTTTGGGGCGGCTCAACGGCGCGATCTCTTCGGATGTACAGGAATTACGATAACGATAACTAACATGATTTCCCGGAAAGCCAAGGATATTCGCGGTCAGCATAAGGCGAGAAGAATCTCTTTGACAAGAATGTACGGTAACGTTAACGTTTGGGGAAGAGGAGAATACGTTAACGATAACCTAGAGCAGAACATTGGGAGGACGGTATGCAGCACGCTAGAATTCTACAGCGGCAGGTTATTTCCACAGTTGCCGCGGCAATCCTCATTGGCGCCGGCTGGGCCGGCGCCGCATTCGGCTTTCAGGAGTCGCCGGACCTCAAGGCGCTGGTCGACGCCGGCAAGCTGCCGCCGGTGGAAAAACGGCTGCCCAAGGAACCGCTGGTGCTCACGCCGCTTGAATCGGTCGGCACCTATGGCGGCACCTGGCGCACGGCGACCTTTGGCGGCGGCGACAGCGAGATCGAGCGTTCGATCGGCTATACCAGACTGGTCCGCTGGAATCCGGAATGGACGGAGGTGATCCCCGACATCGCGAAGAGCGTCGAGGTCAATGATAACGCCACCGAATATACCTTCACCCTGCGCGAAGGCACGCGCTGGTCGGACGGCGAGCCCTTTACCGCCGACGATCTGGTGTGGTGGAACGAGAACGTGCTGCGCAACACCAAGATCACGCCTGCAGCACCCGACTGGCTGACCGGGGGCGGAGAGACCGTCAAGGTCGAAAAACTCGCCGACGACAAGGTTGTCTTCAAATTTGCCGCGCCGAACGGCCTGTTTCTGATGAACATGGCCACTGTGCGCGGCTCCGATATTCTGGCCGCCGCACCAGCCCACTACCTCAAGCAATTTCACAAGGATTTCAATCCCGACGGCGTCGACGCCCTGGTGAAGGCAGCCGGCGCAACCGACTGGGTCCAGCTCTTCAACAACAAGACCGGGTTTCCCGGCCGCTGGCGCGATCTTGGCCGCCCAACGCTCGATGCCTGGGTGTTGACCGCGCCCTATAATGGCACCACCCAGGTCGTCGCTGAACGCAATCCATACTATGCCAAGGTGGATACCGCAGGAAACCAGCTGCCTTACTTCGATCGGATCACTATCGATGTGATGCAGGATACCCAGGCGATCATTCTGAAGGCGATCAGCGGCGAAATCGACATGCAGAACCGCTTCATCGAGACGACCGACGCCCGTACGGTGATCGTGCAGAACCAGGAGAAAGGCGGCTACGGCTTGTTCATCGCTCGGCCGGCGTGGTCGAACGCCCTGCTGATCACCCTCAACCAGACCCACAAGAATCCGGCCTTGCGCGCTGTCTTTTCCAACAAGGATTTCCGCATCGGCCTTAGCTACGCCATCAACCGCGAAGAGCTCAACCAGCTGATCTATGCCGGACAGGCCAAGCCTTATCAGGCAGCACCGCGTGAAGGCACCGCGCTCTACGACGAGAAGATGGCGACGCAGTATCTGGAGTATAATGTCGATCTCGCCAATCAGTATCTCGATAAGGCCGGCCTTACCAAACATGACTCCGAAGGCTATCGCCTCGGTCAGGACGGCAAGCGGATCACCTTCGCGATCGACGCCTTGACCGGAAGCCCGATCCAGGTGGACGCCCTCGAGATGATTCAGCGCTACTGGCGGGCCGTCGGCATCGACATGCAGCCCCGCCCGGCCGAACGTTCGCTGATCTTCTCCCGCCTGCAGAACAATGAGAATGACGGCCTTGGATGGGTTGGCGGCGGTGGCTACGACTTCCTCGGCCTGCTCGATCCCAAATGGTATTTCCCGCACGAATATGAATCGAGCTTCGCCACGGCCTGGGGCCTCTATTACCAGAACCCCAAGGATCCGAACGCGCAAGAACCGAGCCCCGCCGCCAAGAAGCAGATGGATCTCTACCGGCAGGTGCAGGAAGCGCCGACGCTCGAAAAGCAGCTCGCCGCGATGAAGGAGCTGCTGGCGATTACCCGTGACGAATTCTACGTCATCGGCACCAACCTGGAGCCGGACCGCGTCGGCATCGTCAAGACCAATATGCGCAATGTCCCGAAGGTCATTCCCAGCACATCGTTCTACATGACACCGGGACCGGCAAAGCCCGAGACCTTCTACTACCAGCAATAACGGAACGCGACCGACAGGGATGGCGTCTACGGGCGCCACCCCATCGACACCAGCCCAGTCCCAATCATCTGATCGGCGATCGCCGATTGAAGGAGCTTGACCATGGCCGGCTTCATCATCAGACGTCTACTTTACATGATCCCGATGATGTTCGCGATCTCCGTCGTGACCTTCATCATCATCCAGCTGCCGCCCGGCGACTTCCTGACCGCGATGACGGCGCGTCTGGCCTCCCAGAATGAAACGATCGATCCCGGCGTCATCGCCGGCCTGCGCGAACGTTATGGCCTCGATCAGCCCTGGGCGGTGCAATACTGGAAATGGATCAGCGGCATCCTGCTGCGCGGCGATTTCGGCCAGTCCCTCGATTGGAACAAGCCGGTCAGCGAGCTGATCTGGGCCCGCATGGGCCTGACGATGGTGGTCTCGGTCACCACGCTGCTCTTCGTCTGGGCGGTGGCCTTTCCGATCGGCATCTATTCGGCGGTGCGGCAATATTCACTGGGCGATTATTTCGCCACCTTCTTCGGCTTTCTCGGCCTCGCCATCCCGAACTTCCTGCTGGCGCTGGTGCTGATGTATGTTTCGGCACAGTATTTCGGCCAAAGTACCGGCGGGCTGTTTTCACCCGCCTATATCAACGCCGTCTGGAGCTGGGCCAAGCTCGGCGATCTCATGTCGCATATGTGGATCCCGGTCGTCGTTCTCGGCACCGGCGCCACCGCGGCGCTGATCCGCATCATGCGCGCCAACCTGCTCGACGAACTCAACAAGCCTTATGTCGACATGGCTCGCGCCCGGGGCTTGAGCGAAATCCGGCTGCTGTTGAAATATCCGGTGCGGGTGGCGCTCAATCCGTTCGTCTCCACCGTCGGCTGGGTGTTGCCGCACCTCGTCTCCGGCTCGGTGGTGGTCTCCATCGTTCTCAGCCTGCCGATCACCGGGCCGCTGCTGCTCAACGCCCTGTTTGCGCAGGACATGTATCTCGCCGGCACCTTCATCCTGCTGATGAGCATGCTGACGCTGATCGGCACGCTGATCTCCGACCTGCTGCTCGCCTGGCTCGATCCACGCATTCGCAACGGTTGAAGGACGATAGATATGACCGATCAAGCCATCGCGCTGCAGCCCGAAGTGATCCAGAATTCCGACGCCGTCGCCGGGCAGTGGAAACTCATCTGGCGGCGCTTCTGTCGCCATCGGCTGGCGCTCGCCGCCGGCGTCGTCATCTTTTTGATCTACATGGTCGCCCTGTTTGCCGAGGTTCTCGCGCCTGTTTCATCGCAGACCTATGATTCCCGCTACACCTATGCGCCGCCGCAGCAGATCAAGTTCGCCGGCTACGACGCGTCGGGGCAATTTCATCCGCTCTATGTCAACGGTTATTCGATGAAGGTCGACCCGATCGCGCTCAGCCGCAATTACGTGGCCGATCCGGCCGTCGTCATTCCCATCGGCTTCTTCGTCAAGGGCGAACCTTACCGGCTTTGGGGCCTGTTCGATCTCGACCGGCACCTGATCGGCCCGACCGAGATGGGCAAACCCTTCTACCTGTTCGGCGCCGATCGGCTCGGCCGCGACGTCTTCAGCCGAACGGTCCACGGCACGCGGGTTTCGATGTCCGTGGGCCTCATCGGGGTCACCATCAGCCTCATCCTCGGCATCATTCTGGGCGGTATCTCCGGCCTCTACGGCGGCTGGGTGGACGATGTGATCCAGCGGTCCATCGAACTCATCAATTCCATCCCGACCATCCCGCTGTGGATGGGCCTTGCGGCGGCCGTTCCGATCAGCGCCGATCCGATTCTGGTCTATCTCTGGATCACGATCATCCTGTCGCTGATCGGCTGGACCGATCTGGCGCGGGTGGTGCGCGGGCGCTTCCTGTCGCTCAAGACGGAAGATTTCGTGATCGCCGCCCGTCTCGATGGCTGCTCGCAGATGCGCATCATCTGGCGGCATATGGTGCCGTCCTTCATGAGCCACATCATCGCCTCGGTGACGCTCGCCATCCCGACGATGATCCTCGCCGAAACCGCGCTCTCCTTCCTCGGCATCGGCCTGCGTCCGCCTGTCGTGAGCTGGGGCGTGCTGCTGCAAGAAGCGCAGAACATTCTCGCCGTCTCGAGCGCGCCCTGGCTGTTTCTTCCGGGTATCGCGGTGATCGTCACGGTGCTCGCCCTCAATTTCCTCGGTGATGGATTACGCGATGCTGCAGATCCCTATGAATACTGATCCCAATTTTGCCGTTGCCAGCGGCCGGCACGGGGATCGCGACCCGCTGATCGAGGTCGTTGATCTCACGACGCATTTCTTCGGTGGTGCGGGCACGATCAAGGCGGTCGACGGCGTCTCCTTTTCCATCCCGCGCGGCAAGACGGTCTGCGTCGTCGGCGAATCCGGTTCGGGCAAGAGCATCACTGGCCGCTCGATCCTCAACCAGGTTCCGCGCGGAGGGCGGATCGTCTCGGGCACAATCCGCTACCGACCCGATCCGGCAGCACCCTCGGTCGATCTGGCGGCGCTCGATCCGCGCGGCCACGATATGCGGGCGATCCGCGGTGCCCAGATCGGCCTGATCAGCCAGGAGCCGATGGCAGCCCTTTCGCCCGTCCACACGATCGGCAACCAGATGGTGGAAGTGATCCGCCTGCATCTGAAGATGGGAAAAAAGGAGGCGCGCGAACATGCGATCGAGACCTTGGCCCTGGTCGGTATTCCCAGGCCGGCCGAGCGCATGGAAAGTTATGCCTTCCAGTTTTCCGGCGGCATGCGCCAGCGCGTCTGCATTGCGCTCGCGCTCGCCTGCCGCCCAAAACTGTTGATCGCCGACGAGCCGACGACGGCGCTCGATGTGACCACCCAGGCCAATATCCTCGATCTGCTCGCTTCGCTGCAGGCCGAATTCGGGCTCTCGGTGCTGTTCGTCACCCATGATCTCGGCGTGGTGGCCGAAATCGCCGATGAGGTCGTCGTCATGTATGTCGGCCGGGTCGTGGAGGCAGCGGATGTCGACACGATCTTCCACGCACCTGTTCATCCCTACACCAAGGCGCTGCTGCAATCGGTGCCGCGCATGCATGGGCAACCCACCGAACGGCTGGCGATCATCGACGGCATGGTGCCCTCGCGTTTCAACCGACCCCAGGGCTGCAGCTTTCATCCCAGGTGCAAGGAGGCGAGGGCGGGCCTGTGCGACCAGCGGGATCCCCAACCCGTCGCCATCGGCGACGGGCATGTCGCCAGCTGTCTGCTTTACGAAGGAGGACGATGATGGTCGATCCCGTGAGCCAACGAAGCCCGCTGCTCGAACTGAACGATCTCAGGATGCATTTCCCCATTCGCAAGGGCGCATTCCGGCGCGTGGTCGGCCACGTCAAGGCGGTCGACGGCGTTTCGCTTCGCGTCGAGGATGGCGAAACACTCGGCATTGTCGGGGAATCGGGCTGCGGCAAGTCCACGCTTGCCCGCACGGTCCTGCGCATCTATCAGCCGACGAGTGGCGAAATCCGCTATCGCAACCGCAGTGGCGGTACGGTCGATCTTGCGGCTTTGTCGGGGTCTGCCCTCGACGAAATCCATCGCGACCTGCGCATTGTGTTTCAGGACCCGCAATCTTCGCTCAATCCGCGCCTTCCCGTCATCGACATTATCGGTGAGGTGCTTGGTGTCAACGGCATCGCCAAGGGCCGGGAGCTCGAGCACCGGGTGGCCGACCTCATGCAGAGCGTCGGCCTGCGGCCCGAATACATGCACCGCTATCCGCACGCGTTTTCCGGCGGTGAACGCCAACGCATCGGCATCGCCCGGGCGCTGGCCTCCAATCCGCGCCTGGTAATCGCCGATGAGGCCGTCTCGGCGCTCGATGTCAGCGTGCAGGCACAAACCATCAACCTCCTGCAGGATCTGCAGGAACAGTTCGGCCTGACCTATCTCTTCGTCGCCCACGACCTTTCGGTCGTCCGGCACATCTCGGACAACATTGCCGTCATGTATGTCGGCCGGGTCGTCGAAAAAGCGCCGACGGAGCAGATCTTCTCACGCCCGCTCCATCCTTACACCGAAGCGCTGCTCTCGGCTGTGCCGATCGCCGATCCGAGGATGCGCCGCCACGGCCAGCGCATCCGGCTGGCGGGTGAGGTCGCCGATCCCGCCCATCCGCCTCCCGGCTGCGCATTTCATCCGCGCTGTCGCTACGCCACAGAGCTTTGCAAGCAGGAGGTGCCGGGCTTACGCACCGTCACCACCGATGGGCATGCAGTAGCCTGCCATCATGCCGAATCCTTGTCGCTTAATCCCTTCGCCGACCGTACCGTTCCGGAGTTAAATTGATGCCCGAATTCATTCCACGCTCCGAGCAGCGTCCTATTGTGGATACCTCCTCCACGACGCTCGATCTCATCTACTTCGATCTCGTCACGCTCGCCTCCAACGAGCAGGACATCCGGCGGCTGCCCGTGCACGAAAGCCTCTACGTCGTGCTGTCGGGTCAGGTGGATATCGAGGTGGATGGCATCATGTTCGAAGCTGTGGGCCGGCGAGCCGATATCTGGGGAGGCGATGCGGACTCGGTTTACGTGCCGGTCGGCGCCAATGTCCGGATATCGGCTCACGGCGGACCTGCGGAAGTCGCGATCGCCGGCGGTCTCTGCGACACGCGCTACGCCCCGTTCCGAGTGACGCCTGATGAGGTTGACGCGGTCAATGTCGGCTCGTCTGACACCCACAGCCAGCGGCGGATCGTCCACCTGCTCGGCCAACGGCAGAACGGGCGCTGCGGCAACCTGCTGGTGAGCGAACTCTATGCCGGCGAGGGCTGCTGGTCCGGCTATCCCCCCCACAAGCACGATACCGAAGACGGCGACGTCGAGACCCGGCACGAAGAACTCTATCACTACCGCTTCCAGCCAGAGACCGGCTTCGGCAGCCAGATCACCTATGACGAAGACGGTCCGGTCAAGATCCTCATGACCCGCAACGGCGACACAGTCCTGGTCGACCGGGGTTACCATCCGACGGTCACCTCGCCGGGGCACCGGGGCTATATCTTCACCATTCTCGTCGGCAAGCATCGCCGCGGGCTGATCCAACGCTTCGATCCCGCCCATCAGCATCTGACCAAAACCATCCCCGGCATCGATGCGATGCGCGACAAGTTCAAATAATCCGGCTCCTGGCCTCGTGCGCCGGCATTGCGGCGCACTGCCAAACGTCCGCCCAAGGAGAGACGACCCATGCGTGAACGTACGCGAATAAACGTTGATGCCAGTGAAGCGGTACGCCCGTTCAACCGGTTCTGGCGCGGCACCGGCTTTTCGCCGGCCGAGCTTCTGCTCGAGCCCGAGATGCGCCAGATGCTTGCCTATATTGGCGGCCTGCCGAATGAAGGCATCCGGTTCCTGCGCGTGCATTATCTCTACAACCTGCTGAGCGCGAAGGGCGGGGCCGGCTACGACTGGTCGCTGCTCGACCGCGCGCTCGACGTGATGATCGAACACCGGCTGAAGCCGTTCTTCGAGCTGATGGGCAACCCGTCGGGCCTGTTCACCGATTATGAGGACATGGATCAGGTCAAGCGCTGGCGGGATCTCGTGACGGCAACAGTCGACCGTTATGGCGCGCGTTACGGCATGGACGAGTTGCGGACATGGTATTTCGAAACGACGAATGAGGCCGACTCCGGCTGGTGGACCTACGGGATCAAGGGTTACACCAACTACTACGACGCCTGCGTCGCCGGGCTCGATGCCATCGATCCCAGCCTGCCGATGGGCGGGCCTGGCACCGCCCGCACGCTCTCGCCGATCTTTCGCGCCCTCATGGCCCATTGCGACAGCGGCACGAGCTGCCTCAGCGGTGACGGCCCGCCGCGCATCGATTACATCTCGATCCATGAAAAGGGCGTCAACGGCAGCAAGGAAGACCTGACCCCGAAAACCAACGCCATCGTCGATCGCACGCTTCTCGTCGTCGACTATCTCAAGGAGCATCACCCGCGCCTGGCGGGCCTTCCCATCATCAATGATGAATGCGATCCGCAGCTCGGCTGGAGCGATCATCATAGCTGGCACGGCAAAGCCTATTACGCCGGCATCATCGCCCGCATCATCGAACAGCACGACCGGCGCATCATCGCCCCGAAAGCAGCGAATTTCACCTTCCTCAGCAATGACCACGCCTTTATCGGCGGCTGGAGCCAGCGCACGATCTTTGCTTATTTCGGTTCGCGCAATTTCACCAAGGCGCAGTGGGAGCACAAGACCAATCTGGATATGCTGGTCACGGATGTCGACAGCGCGCCCTTCGACATCATCAAGAAGCCCGGCCTCACATCGATGGAACTGCTGGCAACGCTTGGCGATACCGTCTGCAAGGTGACGGCCGAACCGCCGCTTGCGCCCGACCAGGATGGCCTGGCGATCCTGCCGACGCGGCTGCCGGGCGGCGGTGTTTCCATCAGCCTCATCCATAGCGTCGATGCCATCAACCGTTCGGGCCGGACCGCCGTCCGTCTCGAAGTGAGCGGCCTGGTTCCCGGCCGGCATGCGCTTTGTCTGCTGCGCATCGATGAGGAATTCACCAATCCGATGGAGGTCTGGGAGGCCCAGCGCGACGAAAGCAACCCGCGCGGCCCCTTCGAGCCGGTCGGCGCGCCGCCCGCACCTGATGAAGCGCAGTTTGCCGAGCTGCGCCGGGCGCAGGAGCCCGCCTTGCTGCACCCGATCAGCACCGTCGACTGCGACGACGGCCGGATCAGTGTCGATCTCGATGTGCCATTGCCGTCGCTGACGCAGGTGCTTGTCGTTCCCGATATCGGCGCGCCGCCGGCGGCACCAACCGGCCTCGTCGTCGAACGCTACCTCGGTCTCGGCGGCCGGGAGGAACGCATGCTGTTCTGGGCCGCCGGCGATGCCGGCCCTGCCATTTTCTACGATGTCCTGGCCGGCACCGGCGGCGGGACGTTTGAAAAGGTCAGTCCCGCGCCGCTAATCTCGACGGCATTCCTGCATATGTCGCCGCCACAGGGCGTGCGTTATGCGGTGTGCGCCCGCGATGCATTCGGCCGCCGCAGCGAGCTTTGTATCGCCCGCTCATGAACAGCGCCTTTCTCTCTGGGATCTGATCCATGGATATCGCCTATTTCACCAAGACCCTGGAGGACTTGCCGCTCGAGACGGCGGCCGAGATCACCGCCGGTTTAGGATTCGATTGCGCCGATCTTCTCATTCGAGACGGCCACGCCGTTTCCCCCGACAGGCCGGAGGAGATCGTCAATGCCGTAAAACTCTTTGCCGCGGCCGGCCTGCGCACGCCGATGGCGACCATCGATTCCACACGGCCCGACGAGGCCGCATCCCGGCTCCTCGGCTGTTGCGGCGATGCTGGCATCAGCCAGGTCCGGCTTGGTTTTTGGCGTTATGACCCAACGCGGCGCTGGCAGGTCCAGGTCGATGAGGCGCGGCGTGATCTCGACGGCTTCGAGCACCTTGCCGAACGGATCGGCATCAAGCTGACCATCCAGCTTCATGGCGGGACCCTGCACAGCTCGGGCGCACTGGCGGTGCAATTGCTGGCTGGGCGCGATCCCACCAGGATCGGCGCCTATGCCGATCCGGCCAATCAGATCATTCGCGAGGGAAGCGAGGACTGGCGTTTGAGCCTCGATATTCTCGATCCGTGGTTCTGCTGCATGGGCGTCAAGAACAGCGGTTGGTTCCCCGGCGCTTACGGAGCCCATGGCCAGCGCGCATGGCACTCGGACTGGTACGGGCTCGACGAAGGCATGGTGCCCTGGAACGACATCGTCCCGCATCTGGTGGCGACCGGCTTTGCCGGGGTGCTGTCGATGCATTCACAATACCGGGTTCCCCGGCAACAGGCGCTCGACAAAGCCCGCGCCGATCTTGCCCATCTCAGGCGCCTGGTCGCCGCAGCGAAAGAGTAGAATCATGAACGAACAGGCTCCCGTCATCGCCGTATTGCTGACCGAAAAGACTCGCCGGATGATGCTGGACGATGCGGCGATCGCCCAGTTGAACGCCCTTGGCGAGGTGCGTTGGCCGACTACCGCCACAATCGATGCCGGCGATCTCGACCAACTGCTGCAAGGGGCGACGGCCTGCCTCACCGGATGGGGCACGCCGCCCTTCGACGCCGCCGCGCGCCAGCGCCACCCGCACCTTGCCCTCGTCGCCCATTCGGCAGGCAGTGTCCGCACACTGGTCCCGGCGCGTCTGTTCGACGATGGCCTTCGTGTCTCTCATGCCGCCTCGAAAATTGCCGCCTCGGTTGCCGAATTCGTCGTCGCCGAAGCGCTTCTCGCCATGCGCGGCATTCATCGGCTGCATCATCACTTGCGCAACGGAGGCGAATGGCTCGACGTCCGCGCCGCCGTGCCGCAGAGATTGCTGGGCGCCAGAACGGTCGGCATCGTCGGCGCCGGATATGTGGGCCGGGCGGTCATGCGCCTGCTTGTTCCCTTCGGTTGCCGCGTGCTGGTCGTCGATCCCTTCCTTGACGACAGCGAGGCCGCAGCACTCGGCGTTTTCAGAGCCGGGCTGAACGATATGCTGGCTCAGGCCGACGTGGTCTCTATGCATGCGCCTGTCCTGCCTGAAACGCGTCAGATGATCGGTGCCCGCGAACTGGCGCTGCTGCGCCCCGGTGCGCTGTTCATCAATACGGCGCGCTCGCAGCTGGTCGACGAGGCAGCGCTGCTCGCCGAGATCCGCTCCCGCCGCATCGAGGCCGCACTCGACGTCTTTGACGACGAGCCGTTGCCTCCCGATAGCCCTTTCCGTGATCCCGCCCTGGCCAATGTCACGATTTCACCGCATGCTGCCGGCCATACTGAAGAGGCGCATTTCGCTCAAGGGCAGGCCATGGTGGATGAGATCGGCCGACTGCTACGCCGCGAACCGCTTCAACACGAAGTGACCCGCGCCATGCTCGACCGCATGGCATGAGCATGGACAGAAGCATTGGAGGTTTCGTGACGGCGCCACGCATCAGAATTGTCGAGATCGATGCCTTCGAGCGCGATATCAGCCTGCGCTTGCCGTTCCGCTTTGGTGCGGCCACCCTTGAAAAGGCGCCGCAAGCCTTCCTCAGGGTCCGTGTCGAGGATGAAAAGGGGCGAACCGCCATTGGCGGCGCGGCGGAGATGATGGTGCCGAAATGGTTCGACAAGGATCCGGCGCTGACCCCGGCGCAAAATGTCGATCAGTTGCGCGCCTCGATCCGCACCGCTGCGGCTGCGTCGCTCGAGCCGTCTGCGCCGGCGACTTTATTCGCCGCCGCTCGCCTGAACGAGATGGAGACCGTGCGGCGCCTGCCCGGAAATCCGCTGGCCGCCGGTTTCGGCCCGTCGCTCATCGCCCGCGCTGCGCTCGATGCCTATTGCCGTCTTGTGGGGCTTTCCTTCTTCGAGGCGGTGCAGCGCAACCTCGTCGGCATCGGCGGCCGCATGCTGCCCCGCGATATCGACGCGGACGCCGCCTCGGCGGTGCTCGCCGATCTTCGCCCCGCCGGCGCGATCTCGGCCCGGCATACGATCGGGCTTCTCGACCCGATCACCGAGGGCGATATCGTCCGGCCCGTCGACGACGGCCTGCCGGAAAGCCTCGAGGCGGTGATAAGGCGCTATGGCAATCGCTGGTTCAAGATCAAGCTTTCGGGCGCGACCGATGCCGATATCGACCGCCTGATGAGGATCGCCGCCGTGCTGGACCGGGTGCCCGACTACCGGTTGACGGTCGACGGCAACGAACAGTTCGGCTCTGCCGAACAGCTCGCCGCCTTGCTGGCGCGGATCGAGGAGACGCCCCGGCTGGCGAGGCTGCGTGCCGCCATCGCCTTTGTCGAACAGCCGTTCTCACGCCTGATCACTATGGAAACACCGCTCGGCGTTCTCGCCGCACAATTGCCCTTCCTGATCGACGAGAGCGACGACGGCGACGAGGCCTTCGCCCGTGCCCGGGGGCTCGGTTATACCGGCGTCTCCTCGAAAACCTGCAAGGGCATCTACCGCTCGCTGATGAAGGCGATTCGCATCAGAACCGGAACCGTGCCAGGACTGTTTCTCTCGGGCGAGGATCTGACCTGCCAGGCCGGGCTTGCCGTGCAGCAGGATCTGGCGCTGGTCTCGCTGCTCGGCCTCTCCCATGTCGAGCGCAACGGCCATCACTACGTGGCCGGCATGCAAGGTGCGCCGCAGGCGGAGAAAGCGCGCTTTGCCGCTGCCCATTCCGATCTCTACGAGCAGGGTGCCGATGGACCGCTGCTCTCGATCAGCGACGGCCGGATTGCCATCGCTTCGCTCGGGGCGGTCGGCTACGCGAGCGGCCCATTGCCCGATTTCGAAGCGATGACGCCCTCGTCTGCATGGGAGGCAGGAGTGCTGCCGTGCAACTGTTCGATCTATTCGGAAAACGTGCCCTGATCACCCGGCGCATGTGATCAATCACCCCGTTCCTCCAATTGAAATGTCTTCCGATAGAGCATCGCGCTCTATTCGAACATTTTCTATGCGGCCTGATCGAATCCTAAGCCATAGGAAGTCCGCAATTGAGATGTAATGATTTTGAATAAAAAACTGAATAAATGTAATAACTCGGTCGCGACAGAAAGTACAATAATAAAGAAATTCCGAATTGAAATTGAGAAGTTGCCGCGATATCGCGGAGTATAGGTTTTTCCGCTCCGTGAAACGGCAACGGAGAATATTTCGATGTGCCTTGGACACACGACACTCCGGATTGACTGAGGTCGTACTCTAATAGCCGTGCGGATGTTAAGCGCGGTTAAGGAAGTGTAAAGTTTGGTAAAGCTTCTTCTGCGGCGCAGGCGAAGCATCACCACACCCATCGGCATGAGCAGCCCGATGTTACCGCGACGCGTCGCTCGATTAGCGAAAAACCGGACTGTCTCTCCACAAGGTTCCAGCCATGAGCTCCGCGTAGCCGAGATTATAGACAGCGCGCATATAGCCGGTGTTGAACGGATCGAGCATGGAATAGGGAACTTGCACGTCGATTGAGGCGAGATGGAAACGCGCGCCTGTCAATTTCGAATAGTTATAGAGAGCCGTCAGTGCACTCTGCGTCTGGGATTTGACGAAAATGGAGAAGGCTCTTGCGACCACGGATAACGTCTTGTCGGGCGTCTTGGCGAATTCGGGCATGAGCGCGTTGTTGATGATCACATAGAAATTAACGGCCGCCCGCTTTGTCGGACCGAGGCGATGGGAGCTTGTCAGGAGAGCCTGTGGGAGCATGAGGACTTGAGAGGCGGAGCCGCCATCCGAGTGCATTTCCTCGAAGTGGCGTCCTCCGGACTCGGCCTTGATCATCACTGAGGGATAAACGCCCGGTATGCTTGCCGAGGCCACCATGATGTCCTGAAACAGCCTCAGCGCATCCGGCCGGCCGCTGGTTGCGATGGCGCCCATGTTCCAGACGACGGCTCTCTGCGTGTCGAGGTTGGTCGTCAGAACGAGGAGACGACGGCCTTTGCAATGCTCGGCCGCAACCTGCCGCAGGATTGCCGGCGTGATGAACTGCTCGACCATTCGCCGCAAGGGATCGGCTCTCAGCAGGCTTGGGCCGAACAATCCGCCGGCTCGTTTGCTGCGGGCGAGCTCTTCGGCGACGCCGCTCGTGTAGAGATGCACCAGAGTATCGTCATAGGCCGATCCGAGGAAGGCAAAGGGCGCGATCAGAGCACCCGTGCTCACGCCCGTCACGACATCGAACCGGGGGCGTGTTTTCATCACGCTCCATGCGGAAAGCACGCCGACGCTGAAGGCGCCGCCGGCGCCGCCACCTGAAATCATCAATGCGTCGACGCGATCCCGCCTGGTTGCCGGTTCCCAATCGAGGATGTCTTTCGGCGCTTCGTCGAGCCGGGCATCCAGATAGGTTCGAATCTCGCCATAACCGGCAATCGAAGCCGTTTCCGCTTCCTTCGCATCGAGCGCCCTGTCCATGATCTCGGTGCATCCGGACAGGACAAGCGCGAAGGAGAGCAAGGCGACAAGGGCTCGCACCAGGCTCTTCCCCAGTCGCCTGGTTGCGGGGAGGTCCGACATTATGCCGTCTCCATCGAATGGCAGGACGCGCAGGCGGCATGACGCCGCCTGCGGGGGGACACGTCCCGCGGCCTTGTTCCGGGGGGAGGAACTCGACCGAAGAGGTTGACGATCGCCAGGCGTCGTCCGTATCGGGTGCGACACCGTCTGGCCAATAATCCGGCGAGCGCAGTCATCTCTGACCTTGCCCTCGCTTGGAAAGTTCGGGCTTGAAAGTGATCGCTGCGCGATCGTTGGATGCCTGCGGTTCGGCGTCGGTGGTTTCACGCCCGGCCCGGTGCACGAGGCGCTTGAGTGCCTCGTTGAGATCGTCGACGAAGGTGAAGATGACAGGGATGACGATGAGGCTGAGCAGCGTCGACATCATCACCCCGCCGATCACCACGATCGCCATCGGCTGCCGGAAGCTGGAATCGCCGCCGGTCAGGCTGAGGGCGACCGGCAGCATGCCGGATGCCATGGCGATCGTGGTCATGATGATCGGCCGGGCGCGCTTGTGGCAGGCATCCACAAGGGCATCGAACCGGGGCATGCCCTGGTGGCGCGACATGATTGCGTATTCGATGAGAAGAATCGAGTTCTTCGTCACCACGCCCATCAGCATGAGCAGCCCGATGACAGCCGACATCGAGAAGCTGGTTCCGGTCAACACCAGCGGCAGGAGCGCGCCGCCGAGCGAGAGCGGCAGAGCCATCAGCAGGGTGAACGGCTGCAGGAAGTCGTGGAAGAGCAGGACGAGGATCGCGTAGATGCAGAACACCCCGATCGCCATCGCCAGGCCAAAGCTCTGGAACAGTTCCGAACTGCGCTGAAGTTCACCCTGTTCGACGAGGGTGACGCCCGACGGCAGATGCTGAAGCGCCGGCAGCGCCTGCGCCTCGCGGTTGACATCGCCCAGGATGCGGCCGTTGAGCTCGACCGATACGGTGACGTTGCGCATCCGGTCGATGCGGTCGATCTCGGAGGGACTGCCGCCGATCCGGATATCGGCGATCGATCCGAGATCGACATTGCCGTTCGTTCCCACAACCCGCATGTTCTTGATGTCGTCGAGCTTCGTGCGTGTCTCGGGGCTGAAGCGGACGACGATGGGAACCTGGCGCTGCGGCAGGTTGAGCTTCGGCAGATCGGCGGAATAATCGCCATTCGTCGCCACGCGCACAGCCTCGGCGATGGCGTTCGACGTCACTCCGAGCGCTGCTGCGCGCGCGAAGTCGGGCGTGATCTGGATCTCCGGCGCTTGTCTCGCCGCGGTCGACGTCACCGCGCCGATGCCCTGCAGCGTTCGGAGTTGCTCTTCCAGCGCCGTGCTTGCGCTGTCGAGTGCGTTGGCGTCGTCACTGGCAAGGGTGATCTCGAGCTTCGTGCCGTTGCCGCCGCCGCCGACCGCGACCCGCACGCCTGATAGGACCGAGAGCGCCTGCCGGATGTCGTTTTCGATTTCCGATTGCTTGCGGTCGCGCTCGCCGATGGGTGAGAGCACGGCGACGATCGTCGCCGATCCGACGCTGCTCGTCGTGCTGGTGTCGGGGCCGCCGCCCTGGGATGCGGAACCGACCGCGGAAAAGACATGCGTCACGTCCTGCAGCTTGCCGACGATATCGGCGGCCTGCCTGGTCGCGGCGTCCGTCTGCTCGATCGTGGCGCCCGGCTGCACGGTGAGCGTGATCTGGGCTCGCGCGTCGTCGGAAGCGGGCAGGAAGCCGGATTTCAGCAGCGGGATGGTGGCGAGCGAAAGCGCGACGACGACGGCGGTCAGGGCCACCGTGGTCTTCCTATGGTTCATGGCGGCTTTCACGATCGCCATATAGGCACGCATGATGCGGCCATCCTTTTCCTCTGTCGGATGAGCCTTCATGAAATAGGCGGCCATCATCGGCGTCAGCAGGCGTGCGACGACGAGCGAGACAAGGACGGCGACCGCGGCCGTGATGCCGAACTGGCGGAATATCAGTCCCGGTATACCGCTCATGAAGGCCGTCGGCAGGAAGACCGCAACCAGCGTGAAGGTGGTGGCGATGACGGCGAGCCCGATCTCGTCGGCCGCCTCCAGAGCGGCGTCGATCGGCCGTTTGCCCATCTGCAGGTGGCGGGCGATGTTCTCGACTTCGACGATGGCGTCGTCGACGAGGATGCCGACGACGAGCGACAGCGCAAGCAGGGTGACGATATTAAGGCTGAAGCCGGCCAGGTACATGACGAGGAAGGTCGGTATGACGGACAATGGCAGCGCCACCGCCGACAGGACCGTCGCACGCCAGTCCCGAAGGAAGAGCCAGACGACGACGATCGCCAGGATCGCTCCTTCGTACAGCATGTGCATCGAGCCGTCGTAATTGTCGAGGATCGGCCCGATGGTGCTGTAGGCTTCCTCGATCTGGACGTTGGAATGCTTGGCTGCGAACTCTTTCATTGCCGTGTCGACATCGGTCGAGACACCGCTGTCGGAAAACCCATTCGAGCGCTTGATCTCGACGGCGATCACCGGTTTGCCGTCGAGATAGGCCATCGAGGATCGCTCGGCGAAGCTGTCGGTGACGGATGCGACGTCATCGAGGCGAACCTGCTGTCCGTTTGCCAGGGGAATTCGCAATTCCTTCAGGGCATCGACCGAGGCTACGGCGCCGAGCGTGCGTAATGTCTGCCGGGTGCCGCCGATTTCTCCGAGGCCGCCCGACGTATCGGCCTGAACCGATTTCAACTGCGCCGACACAGTGGTCGCCGTGACGCCGAAGGCGGCCATCGTCGTCGGATCGAGATCGACGTGAACCTCGCGGTCGACGCCGCCGATGCGGTTGACCTGCCCGACACCCGGCACCGACAGCAGCGCCTTGGTCAGATCATTGTCGATGAACCAGGAGAGCTCGGTTTCATTGAGGGTGGCAGACTGGACGGCATAGGTGACCAGCGCCGAATTCTGCACCGTAACCTTGGTGACGCTCGGCGTCTGCATCTGCGCCGGCAGATCGGCCTTGGCGCTGTCCACGGCATTGCGGACTTCGTTCAAGGCGGTTTCGCTGTCCTTCTCCAGTTTGAAGGAGACGCTGATCGACACCGTGCCGTCGGTGATCGTCGTGGTGATGTGATCGAGATAGCTCAGCGAGGCAAGATTGTCCTCGATCGTGCGGGCGACCTCCGTCTCCAGCTGCGAAGGTGCTGCGCCGTCGAGCGTCGCGGTCACTTTGATGGTCGGGAGGTCCATATCGGGGAAATTCTGGATCGGCAGGTGTTTGAAAGCCAGCAAACCGCCGACGGCAAGCATCGCAAAGAGCAGGATCGCCGGGACGGGATTGCGGATCGAAAATGCGGAAAAGTTCATCAGCCTTCTCCCGCAATCTTCACGAGATCGTTGTCCGACAGAAATGCTCCGCCCGACGTCACCACCCGCGCCGACTTATCGATGCCGGAGACGATTTCGACTTCGCCGGCGTTGCGGCGGCCGGTCTCCACCCGCACCCGTCTTACCCGCTTGTCCTCGCCGGCCGCAAAGACGTAGTTGATCCCGTCGCGGAACACGATCGCCGTCTCCGGAACCGTCAGCGCCGGCGTGGTCCTGAGTTCGATCGTGCCGGTGACGTAAAGGCCGGTGCGCGGGTGAACGTCCTGGGGAAGCGCGACATAGACGATCGCCCGGCTCGTATTGGTGTCGACCGACGGTCCGACGAGCCTCACCTTGCCCTGAATGCGGCGCCCGTCCGGCCCGTCGATGTCGACGCTCAATCCTTCTGAGATGCGCGAGAGATAGCGGGCGGAAACCTCCGCCTGCCATTCGACCCGCTGCTGGCGGACCATACGAAACAGCTCGGTGCCGGAGGAGACGACCGCGCCGAGCTCGGCCGAGCGCGAGGTGATCAGACCGTCGTCGACGGCCGTGACCGTCGTCTGGTCGAGCTTGATCTTCTGGCTGTCGAGTGCCGCCTTTTCAGAGGCAAGACTTGCTGTCGCCGTCTGTTCGTCGGCGAAATATTCGACGATCTTCTCATCCGAGAGGGCGCCTGAGGGCTGAAGCTGGCGTGCCCGATCCGCATTGGCCTTCGCCTTTGCGAGCGTCGCATTGGCGGTCGCGATGGCCGCCTCCTGCTTGCGAAGGTCGGCCTGTACGCTGTCCTGCGACAACAGGACGAGGGTCTGCCCTTTCTTAACCACGGAGCCGACATCGGCCAGGATTTCGGTTATGCGCAGGCCACTCGTCTCGGAAGCGATAATGGCTTCCTGCCAGGGCTTCAGCCAGCCGCTTGCGGGAACGGTTTCCGGCCAATCCCGCTCGGCCGGCGTCACCAGCGAGACGGTGAGGGCCGGCGCAGCGGCTTGATCCGCCGCGGCACTGCGCAGCGGAAACAGAAGCACCGCCGCAACAACGGCGGTGGCGAATATGCCAGACGGTTTTCTCAACGATGCACTCCTTGTGGTCAAAGACATCGCTGCCTTTGACCGATCCGCGCCAACTCGACGGATGATTGTTGCTCATGCGCGGCAACCGGCCTCGGCGCGCGTCTATGTCATGGCAGGATAAGTAACGGGACGAACGTTAAGTGCGGTCAAGTTAGTGTTAAGTTAGGTAAAACTCGCTCCCACGACGGTGTTTGTGCTGTATGGCTTGACGGGATTAATGACGGACGAAGTGAATGAACAAGGTTCTCCTCATCGACGACGATGCCGAGCTGACGACGCTTCTGCAGGAATATCTGGTCGAAGAAGGATATGACGTCGTAACGGATACGGACGGCCGCGCCGCCATTGCGGCTGCCGCCGGCAATACGGTCGATATTATCGTGCTCGACATCATGATGCCCCGGATGAACGGGATCGAGGTTCTGCAAAGGATCCGGAAGCTCAGCCAGGTCCCGGTGCTGATGCTGACCGCAAGGGGCGATGACGTAGACAGGATATCGGGTCTCAATCTCGGCGCCGACGACTATGTGCCGAAGCCGTGCTCGCCGGGCGAGCTGGCGGCGCGGCTGCGCGCCATCCTTCGCCGCGCCGGTCAGCCGGCGACCGGCGCGTCCACCGATACCGTAAGGGCGGGACAGCTCGTGATCCATCCGGGCAGCAGGATCGCCGAATGGCGCGGAGAAAGCCTTGACCTGACCGGCACCGAATTCAGCCTGCTCGAGGTGCTTGCCCGCAGCGCCGGCCAGCTTGTGTCGAAGCAGGAGATTTCGAAGCGGGCCTTCGGCAAGCCGCTGACCCCGTTCGATCGCCGTATCGACGTCCATATCAGCAGCGTGCGCCAGAAGCTCGGCCTGAGGGAGGACGGGCAATCCTGGATCCAGTCCGTTCGCGGCCAGGGCTATCAACTTCTCGTGGACTGACCATGCCTAGGCTTTTCTGGAAGTTTTTCGCGACGATCTGGCTGACGCTGGCAACGACGCTCGCTGTCATCATCGTGATCGTCAACCTCTTTCAAATTCCGCCCCCCGGCCGCGATCGGGAATACCAGGAGCGGGCGATCATTCTGACGCTGACGGCGAATGTGCTTGCAAGGGATGGCGAGGACGCCGCCGCGCGCTTCATCCGCACAAGTGAGGAGACGGTGCCGCTGGGCCTGACGCTGTCGAAAACCACGGAGTTGCTTGCCTGCGGAGACGAGGGCTCGGCAGAGACGAAGTCCATCCTGAAGGACGGAATCTGCTACCGGATCTCCGTGGCGCCGGAAGCGAACTTCCTTCTCAACATTGTCGACAACCTGGCTCTGCTGGTGCCTTGGCTTTCGATTTTCGTTTCGAGTACCGTCGCTGCCGCAGCACTCGCCCGCTATCTCATTCGCCCTGTCGTGCACCTTCGCGATGGCCTGAGCGCGCTTGCTCATGGCCGCTTCGACGTCCGTATCGGCGACCAGATGGCCGGCCGCAGGGACGAGGTCACCGCACTTGCGCATGACTTCGATTCCACCGCCGCGCGGCTTCAGGAGCTTCAGAATGCGCAGCAGAGGCTGTTCCACGACGTCTCCCATGAATTGCGCTCGCCCTTGTCCCGCCTGCAGGCCGCTGTCGGTGTGCTCCGGCAGAGCCCGGCGAAGCTTGGCGCCATGCTGGATCGCATGGACCGGGAGGTCGAACGGCTCGATGCGCTGGTCGGCGAAGTTCTGACGCTCGCCAGGCTGACCGCGGGATCCGGCCTGCCGCTGAAAACCCAGGCTCTGGATGTCATCGAACTGCTGAACGAAATCCTCGGCGACGCGGCATTCGAAGCCCAGACGCGGGATGTCTCGATTACAAAGAGCGTCGACGGCGCCTTCCGCGCCGAGGTCGAAGGCGAGCTGATCTACCGGGCGCTCGAAAACGTCGTGCGCAACGCCGTCAAGTACACGGCCGAACATTCGGGCATATCCGTGTCTTGGGAGGCGGCGGCCGAGCGCCTCAAAATCTGCGTCACCGATCAGGGGCCGGGCGTCAGGCGCGACGAACTCGAGCGCATCTTCCAGCCGTTCTCACGCGGGAAAGAGGCCGTGCCGAGAGGCGGATACGGCCTGGGTCTCGCCATCACCCGGCAGGCCGTCGAGCGCCATGGCGGGCGGGTGCATGCATCCTTGCCCGACGGCGGCGGACTGGCCATCACAATCGAGCTTCCGCGGCGGCCGACGTCTCCTGGTTCGGCTGACCCTCGCGATTTTACCTAACTTTACAGTTTCTTAACCGCTGTTAACGCTGGCCTCGCTAAGCCTGACCCACGATCCCGGTTCAGGAAGCTCGCCAGTGTATCCGTCGCTCTCTACAAGACTATCATCGCTCCGCTACGCCGCATCCGCCCTCACGCTGCTGCTCGCAGGCTGCGTCAGCGGGCCGGATCATGTTCCCCCTGAGATGCCGCTCCCCGCCAAATTCGCAGAGGGTGGCAGCAAGAGCAACGGCGATGTCGCGACGGCTGAGTGGTGGACGGCCTATCGCGACAAGCGGCTCGACGGCCTGGTGGCCCATGGCCTCAGCGAGAACCTCGATGTGCTGCAGGCGCTCGAGAGCATCAACTCGGCTTCCGCCAATGTCACGGTTGCCGGCGCCGGCGCTCTGCCGAGCCTCAGTGTCGATGCATCGCACACGGTATCCGGCGAGAAGGGGCGGCTCCGCACGACGGTCGGCACCACCAACACGACGGCCGGCGGGGCCAGCCTTTCCTGGCTGCTCGACGTCTTCGGCCAGTACCGTCGCTCGAAGGAGAGCGCCATCGCCTCGCTGGGGGCCGCCTATGCGACGGCCGACAATGCAAAGCTCACCTTCCTGAAAGACCTGGTCGAGAGCTATATCGACGCCCGCTACTATCAGGAGCGCATTGCGCTTTCACAGGCGAGCTTGAAATCCCGCCAACAGACTTACGAACTCACCCAGCTGCAGCTGAAGGCAGGGGCCGCCTCCCGCCTCGACGTCGTTCAGGCCGAGGGTCTGGTACAGTCGACGAAGTCCGACATTCCCGGCCTCGAACAGAGCTTCACCGAATCGGCCCATCACATTGCCACTCTGCTCGGGATGCCGGCGGCCTCGCTGATGGGCGAGCTGCAGAAAAGCCCCGGCCAGCCGGTCTTCCGCGGCGACATTCGCGCCGGCATTCCGGCCGATCTCATCCGCAACCGTCCCGACATAAGAAAGGCCGAACGCGAGCTGGCGGCGGCCGTCGCCGATATCGGTGCTGCCGAAGCCCAGCTTTATCCGTCGATCTCGCTCTCCGGTTCGATTTCGCCGAGCTGGGTCAAATCATCGGGCGCCAGCGGTGCAAGCCTGACCAGCTGGTCCTTCGGGCCGACGCTCAACCTGCCGATCTTCGACGGCGGTAAATTGCGGGCGAATGTCGATATCGAGAAGTCCGATGCCAAGACCCAATATCTCGCCTGGAAAGCGGCGGTACTGAACGGGGTCGAAGAGGTGGAAAACGCGTTGTCGGCGGTTCGCCGCGACACCCAGACACTGGCGCCGCTGCGCAGGCAGGTGCAGACGGCTCAGGAATCGCTGGCACTGTCGACCACGAGCTACAAGGACGGCGCCTCGTCGCTGCTCGACGTCCTCGACGCGCAGCGTTCGGTCTCCGATGCTGAGGCAAGCCTAGCCGCCACCGTGCAGCAGGTCGCCAAGGATTATGTCGATCTCTACGTCGCCATCGGCGCCGGTTACCTGCCTCCGCAACAGCAGGTCGTCTCCGAGCGAACGGCGAAATCGGGCTGATCGGCCACCCGCCACCCCGCGGCGGCGCAAGTCAAACGGCGCCCGCGGGTCTCGGATTTCAATATTTTACCCAACTTTACACCGGCTTTACCGCCATTAACGCTGGCCTCTCTAAAAGCTGAATCCATGATCCCGGTTCAGAAGATTCGCCGATGACCCCCAATATCCGACCAGCAGAAGTGCCTATGCGGGCGGCAATCTGCGCCGTCCTCCTCGCTTTGCTCTCCTCCTGCACGAACGTACCCCTGCAGCAGGGCACTTCCCTCGGCTCCTATGCGGGAATGGCCGCGTCGGGCGGCTCTCTGACGAAGGCAAAATTGCGCGTGAATTCGCCAGCGGTTCTTGCCGCGCAAACGGTACGCATCGTTCCGACGGTGGTGGAGAATGCCGGCGGCGGTTCTTTCGACGCCAAGGACCTGGCGCTCCTGAGCAATGCCGTCGACCGGGCGCTGTGTATGGGCCTCATCGACCGCTTCAAGGTCGTGGCTCCAAACCAGCCGGCAGATCTCGTCGTCCATGCGACCGTCACCGACATCGTCGCGACGAACCGTGCGGTTGCCGCGACCTCCACCGTCGCCACGCTCGGCGCTTCGGTGGCAATGGTTCCAATTCCCAGGATTCCGATCGGTCTCGGCGGCTTGTCGGTGGAAGCCGAAGCGGTCGGCCAGGACGGTACGCAGCAGGCGGCGATGATCTGGTCGCGCGGCGCGAACATGCTGACGACAAAGGCGCGGATATCCCAGGTCGGGGATGCCTATTCCCTGTCATCCGCATTCGGCGCCGATTTCAGCCGCATGCTGGTCAAGGGTCAGGATCCGTTCAAGGCAACGTCATCCATCCGGCTGATGCAGAAGATCAAGGCGTCGTTCGGCAGGGACCCGAAATACGACGCCTGCAAGGCCTTCGGACCTGCGCCCGGCATCAAAGGGGCGGTCGCCGGTCAGCTCGGTCTGCCGCCGAGCTGGAGCGACAAGGGCGCGACGGTCTCTCAATGACGGCAATTCTCAATTCACGCGCGGCGTAGCGGCTGCAGCATTTCAAAACCAGCAGAAAGGACATTGGCATGAAGACATATCTACGGCTTGCAGGAGCAGTGATTGCAGCGTTCGCGGCGAGCCCGGCATTCTCAGCGCAGGAACCGTTCCTGCCGTCCGAGAAGGCGGCCGCGATCCTCGCCGATGGGGCGCCCTGGTCGGCACTGGCGCCGGATGGCAAGGCCCTCAAAGTCACCCTGGCGAAGGACGGCACCGGAAGCATTCGTGGTCCGATGCCGTTTGCGCTCTCCATCAGCTGGACGGTCAAGGACGATGCGATGTGCATATCCGGCAAGATGGGTACGCACTGCCTTCGATTCCGCTCGGTTCCAGGAGGGCTTCAAGGCTGGGACGGCGACAAGCCGGATCTGAAATTCAGCCGTTGACGGCAGGGAGCACCTTTCAGAGATGCGCTGCAACATGAGGAGTTTTCGATGAAATATTTGCTGACCTTCGCCACGGTCTCGTTGCTTCTGGCAGCGCAATCGGCTGCCATGGCGCAAGTTCCGCCGCCCATTCCATTGCTTCCCGGCCCTCCGGGGCCACCACCCGTTATCATGCCGCCACCGCCCGATGCTCCTGCGCCATCGGAGGAATATTCGGATGACTATGACGGGAGACACTATGCTTGGTGCGCGCGCCGGTACCGGTCGTATTCAGCCTATGACAATAGTTTTCAGCCCTCCCGGGGACCGCGCAGGCAATGTTATTCCCCCTACGATTGAGCCGGCGTCCTTTCGAGCCCCCGGAGCGGCTGTCTAACGTCCGGCGGCCTTCAGGATGCGGAGGGCGAGCTTGTGATGCGGCAAATCCAGCATGCGTCCGTCAAGCTGGATGACGCCGGCGTCTGGCCTGGCGGCAAAGGCGGCGGCGACTTTCTCTGCCCAGGCGACCTCGGAAGCCTCAGGCGTGAAGGCGTGGTTGATCGTTTCGATCTGGCTTGGATGGATGGCCATCATGCCGGAAAAGCCGTCGCGCCGGGCACGGCCGACATAGGCCCTGAGACCGTTGAGATCGTGGAAATCGGGATAGACGGTGTCGATGGCCGGAACGGCGGTGGCGTGCGCCGCAAATAGAGTCAGCGAGCGGGCAAGCTCGAAAGGCGGCGTATAACGGCCATCCGTCCTGCGCGCGGTCGCAGCCCCCATCGCGGCGGGCAGATCCTCGGCACCCCAGGTCAAGCCGCAAAGGTTCGCCGCGACCTCCCGGTAGCTGCCGATTTCGAAGATCGCGGATGGTGTTTCGGTTGCGATCGGCAAAATGGGGATTTCAGATGCAAGAGAGCCTGCGAGCTTCAGCACGGAGGCCGCACCCTCGGCCTTCGGTAGCATGATCGCGAAAGGATGAAGGCCGCTCAGAGCGACAAGGTCGTCTTCGAATTCCGGGGAGGCGAGGGGATTGATGCGGATCAGCAGATGGGTGTCACCCGCTGGACGCAGGACGAAATCGTGCACGGCCCCGCGGGCTCGTGGCTTGTTGGCGGGCGCAACCGAATCTTCCAGATCGAGAATGACCGCATCGGCGCCCGAGGCGAGCGCCTTTTCGAAACGCTCCGGCCGGTCGCCGGGCACGAAGAGCAGCGAGCGCAGCTTCATGATGGCTTCACCTTCAGCATCGCCATGCGCAGGCACTGGCAGACGGTCTCGCCGCGCTGGTTCAGGGTGCTGTGCCGGAAAGTGACGATGCCGGCATCGGGGCGGGAGTTCGAGCGACGCAGTTCCGTCACCTCCGTTTCCACCCGCAGCGTGTCACCGATGAAGACCGGCTTCGGCATCGTCACCTTGTCGTAACCGAGATTGGCGACGAGCGTGCCGAGCGTGGTGTCGCCGACCGAAAGTCCGACGGTGAGCGCAAAGGTGAAGGTGCCGTTGACGACGATCCGGCCGAATTCGGTGCCGGCCGCATAGTCGGCATCGAGATGCAGCGGCTGCGGATTGTGGGAAAGCGTCGTAAACAGCAGGTTGTCGGTCTCGGTGACCGTGCGGCGGATCTCGTGGGCGATGCGGTCGCCGACCGTCCATTCGTCGAAATAGCGGCCGGCCATCAGTCCTGCTCCTTTATGACGGTGACGACCAGCTGGTTTTCCGAGACCCTGGTGCCGGTGGAAACCTGCAGTTTTCCGACAATGCCGTCGAAGGGCGCGCGCAGCGAATGCTCCATTTTCATCGCTTCGACCGTCAGCAGGCGGTCCCCCTTGGCGACATGATCGCCTTCGGCGACATCCACCGAAATGACGAGGCCGGGCATAGGCGACAGGATCGCGCCATCGCCTGGCCCATGGTTTGCTTCGACCCCGCTCGCGGCGGGCAGGCTGATCGGCCAGGCATTGCCAGCGTCAAAAAGCACCGTTGTTTCGTCCATCTCAAAGGCATTTGCTTCAAGGTCCGGGTGCGCGCGTCCCCAATAGAGGTGACCGTCGATGCGCACGCGCACCCGGTTGTCGTTTGGCCCGGCGATGCGAAAACCGGTCAGCGCCGACCAGGGATCATCGTCGGTTTTCTTCGAAAGCACCGTGGCGGCACGGTCGATGGCCGTTAAATCCGGCTCCGTCGCCACAAGGCTATCGTCGTGGCGGTCGAGGAAGCCGGTATCGATCCGGGCGGCGCGAAAATCCGGATCGACGGCGATGCGGGCAAGCAGGCCGGCATTGCATCTGACCGGCCAGACCTCGATGCCGGCACAGGCGGCTGCAAGCTTCGAAAGTGCGGCCTCGCGGGTCGCCCCATGGGCAATGATCTTGGCGATCATCGGATCGTAGAAGGCGGTGATCTCATCGCCCTGTTCGACGCCGCTATCGACGCGGACCGTTTGCGGCAGTCTGAGATGGTCGAGCCGGCCGGTCGAGGGCAGATAGCCGGCGGCGGGGTTTTCGGCATAGAGTCGGGCTTCGAACGCCCAGCCGTTCATGACGATCTCGTCCTGCGTTTTCGGCAGTGGCTCGCCGCTCGCGACCTTCAGCTGCCACAGCACCAGATCTTCGCCTGATATCGCTTCGGTAACGGGGTGTTCCACCTGCAGCCGGGTGTTCATCTCCATGAACCAGATCCGATCGGGACGCAGGCCCTCCGAGGCATCGGCGATGAATTCGATGGTGCCGGCGCCGACATAATTGACCGCTCTTGCTGCCTTGACTGCCGCATCGCAGATCGCAGCGCGGGTGGCGGCATCGAGACCAGGGGCGGGAGCCTCCTCGATCACCTTCTGGTGACGGCGCTGCAGTGAGCAATCGCGTTCGAAGAGATGCACGCAATTTCCGAGCTGATCGGCGAAGATCTGCACCTCGATATGGCGCGGATTGGCGATATAGCGTTCGATCAGAACGCGATCGTCGCCGAAGGCGGCGGCTGCCTCACGCCTGCAGGAGGCCAGAAGTTCGGCGAATTCTTGCGGACGGTCGACGCGGCGCATGCCCTTGCCGCCGCCGCCGGCAACCGCCTTGATCAGCACGGGATAACCGATGGTCTCGGCTTCCGCCGCCAGCCGCTCTTCGTTCTGGTCCGATCCAAGATAACCGGGGGTCACGGGCACGCCGGCTGCCTGCATCAATTCCTTGGCGGCGTCCTTGAGCCCCATCGCCCGGATGGCCGCCGGGGGCGCCCCGACCCAGATGATGCCGGCCTTTTCAACGGCCTCGGCAAAATCGGCATTTTCCGAGAGGAATCCGTAGCCCGGATGGATCGCAGCGGCGCCGCTCTTGCGGGCGGCCTCGAGGATGCGTTCCTGCGAGAGATAGCTTTCGCGGGCCGGCGAGGGGCCGATGGCAATCGCTTCATCAGCCTCTCTCACGAAGGGCAGGCCGGCATCGGCTTCGGAATAGACGGCGATGGTGCGGATGCCGAGCGATTTTGCGGTGCGGATGATGCGGCGGGCGATTTCGCCCCGGTTGGCGATGAGAAGGCTTTCCATCATCGCCGCCTCACATCCTGAACAGGCCGAAGTGCGGCCCTTTCGGGATCGGCGCATTCAGGCAGGCGGAAAAGGCAAGGCCCAACACGTCCCGCGTCTGGCTGGGATCGATGATGCCGTCGTCCCAGAGGCGGGCTGTGGCATAATAGGGATTGCCCTCGGCCTCGTAACCGGCGCGGATCGGCGCCTTGAAGGCCTCCTCCTCATCGGCTGGCCAATCTTCTCCGCGCGCTTCCATGGAGTCTCGGCGTATCGTGGAAAGCACGGAGGCCGCCTGTTCGCCGCCCATCACGCTGATACGGCTGTTCGGCCAGGTGAAGAGGAAACGCGGCCGATAGGCGCGGCCGCACATGCCGTAATTGCCGGCGCCGAAACTACCGCCGATGATGACGGTGACCTTCGGCACGGTCGCGGTCGCGACCGCCGTCACCAGCTTTGCTCCATCCTTGGCGATGCCGCCGGCCTCGTAACGGCCGCCGACCATGAAGCCGGAGATATTCTGCAGGAAAAGCAAGGGCACGCGGCGCTGGCAGGCGAGCTCGATGAAATGGGCGCCCTTCAGCGCGCTTTCGGAAAACAGCACGCCGTTATTGGCGATGACGGCGACCGGCATGCCCCAGATACGGGCGAAGCCGCAGACCAGCGTGGTGCCGTAGAGCGGCTTGAACTCGTGCAGTTCCGAGCCGTCGACGATCCGGCCGATGACTTCACGCACATCATAGGGCGAGCGCACGTCATCCGGGATGAGGCCGCAGAGATCCTCGGGATCGAGTTTCGGCGGCCGCGGTGGCTTGAGGTCGATATCGACTGATTTGACGCTGTTGAGGGTGCTCACGATATCGCGGACGAGCAGCAGCGCATGTTCGTCATTTTCCGCGACGTGATCGACGACGCCGGAGCGGCGGCCATGGGTCTCGGCGCCGCCAAGCTCTTCGGCCGAAATGATCTCGCCGGTCGCGGCCTTCACCAGCGGCGGGCCGGCGAGGAAGATGGTGCCCTGATTGCGCACGATGACCGTTTCGTCGGACATGGCGGGCACATAGGCGCCACCGGCGGTGCAGCTTCCCATGACGCAGGCGATCTGCGGAATGCCTTCGGCCGACATCTGAGCCTGGTTGTAGAAGATCGCGCCGAAATGGTCGCGGTCGGGAAAGACTTCGGCCTGATGCGGAAGATTGGCGCCGCCGCTATCAACCAGATAGAGGCAGGGCAGCCGGTTCTGCAGGGCGATCTCCTGCGCCCGCAGATGTTTCTTCACCGTCAGGGGGAAATAGGCGCCGCCCTTTACCGTCGCGTCATTGGCGACGATCATCACCTCGCGGCCGGAAACGCGGCCGATGCCTGATATGATGCCCGCACCCGGCGCCTCGTCGCCGTACATGCCGTTGGCGGCAAGTGCGCCGATCTCCAGGAAAGGGCTGCCGGCATCGATGAGGAGTTGAATGCGGTCACGCGGCAGCAGCTTGCCCTTGCCGGTGTGGCGTTCGCGGGCTGCTTGTGAACCGCCTTCGCGGGTCTTCGCCGAGCGCTCGTAGAGCTCGTCGATGAGCGCCCTGTTCTTGATTGCATTGGCCTTGAAAGTCTCGCTGTCGCGATCGATTGCCGAGGAAATCACCGTCATGATGCGATGAGCTCCCGGCCGATCAGATAGCGGCGGATCTCGTTTGTGCCGGCGCCGATATCGTAGAGCTTGGCGTCGCGCAAAAAGCGCTCGACCGGCCATTCCTTGGTATAGCCGGCGCCGCCGAGCGCCTGGATCGCTTCCAGCGAGACCTTAACGGCATTTTCGCTGGCAAAGAGGATCGCAGCGGCGGCATCGGTGCGTGTCGCCCGGCCGGCATCGCAGGCACGGGCGACGGAATAGACATAGGCGCGCGCCGAATTCAGCGCGACATACATGTCGGCGATCTTGCCCTGCATCAGCTGGAAATCGCCGATCGCTTTGCCGAACTGCTTGCGATCGCGAACATAGGGCAGCACAACGTCGAGGCAGGCCTGCATGATGCCGAGCGGTCCGGCGGCAAGCACGGCGCGCTCGTAATCAAGACCGGACATCAGGATCTTCACGCCCTCTCCCTCGCGGCCCATCAGCGCTTCGGCCGGCACCTCGCAATCCTCGAAGACCAGTTCGGCGGTATCGCTGCCGCGCATGCCGAGTTTGGAGAGTTTCTTGGAGACGCTGAAACCGGGCAGGCCCTTTTCGACGATTAAGGCGGAAATGCCTTTCGGGCCGGCTGCGGGATCGGTCTTGGCATAGACGACGAGCACATCGGCATGCGGCGCGTTGGTGATCCAAAATTTGGTGCCGTTCAGAATATAGCGGTCGCCTTTTTTCTCTGCACGCAACCGCATGGAGACGACATCGGAGCCGGAGCCCACCTCCGACATGGCAAGCGCGCCGACATGTTCGCCGGAGATCAGCTTCGGCAGATGGCGGCGCTTCTGCTCCGGCGAGGCCCAGCGGCGGATCTGGTTGACGCAGAGATTGGAATGGGCGCCGTAACTGAGCCCCACGGAGGCTGAGGCGCGCGAAACCTCTTCCATGGCGACAACGTGATCCAGATAACCGAGACCGGCGCCGCCGAATTCTTCCTCGACGGTAATCCCGTGCAGGCCGATTGCACCCATCTCAGGCCAGAGCTGGCGTGGAAATGTGTTGCTTTCGTCGATCTCCGCAGCCAGCGGAGCAATATGAGCGGCAGCAAACCGCGCCGTCGTTTCACGGATCGCGTCCGCGGTTTCGCCGAGCGAAAAATCAAACATGGCACTCCTCCCGCTGAAATATGTAGCGCGGGTTGCGGCGGGGTCAAAGTGCCCTTGAATGATACGGGGGAAGAGCCTTGCGAATTCTCGTCGAGGGCGCGTGAACGCCATTTTCTTGAAAAGATGGAAAATATGGAATATATGGAAATTAAACCGGAGGCTATATTCATGCGACAGTTCACGACAGGTGATCTTAACAAACAGATCGGCGATGTCACGGACGTCGCGAGCCGCGAGCCGGTCGTTCTCACCCGCCACAACAAGCCGCGTTTCGTGCTGATGAGCTATGAGCACTATCAGCGGATGCGCAGCGGCGGGGACCCGCGTCGTGCCCATCACATTTCGGAGATGCCGGACGAGCATGCCGAATTGTTCGGCGAGGCGATTGAGCGGCTGGCGCGCGGTGAAAGCTATGACGATGAACCGTGAGTTTCGTCCTGGCGAGGTGATGGCCTATCCCTATCTCTGGGCATGGCAATAGCAGCGTGGTGAGACCGAGGGGCGCAAACAGCGCCCGGTCTGTGTCATCATCGCGATGCGCAGTGCGAGCGACGGAAACACGCATCTCGTCCTTCTGGCAATCACCACACAGCCGCCGGAGGTGGGAAGGATTGGGCTGGAAATTCCCGATATCGAACGCCGGCGCGCCGGTCTCGGTGATCTCAAACAGAGTTGGATCGTCGTCGACGAATACAATTACGATATCGTCGAGCGCTCCTGGTACATCGAGCCTCATCAGGAGGTTCTTGGTCGCTTCAGCAAGTCCTTCGTGATGAGGATTGCCGCCATGTTCGCGAAAGCACGTGGCCAGTCAGGGCGGGTCAACCGAGTCGACTGACATGCCCTCGATTTCCGCTCCGTCCCGACGAAAGCCCTCGGGGCTCTTGCCCATCCATTTCCGAAACGCGCGGAAGAAGGCGCTCGGCTCGGAATAGCCGAGCTGAACGGCGATCTCGCCGATGGTTTTCGGTGTACCCAGTAGCAGCTCGACGGCGAGATCGCGGCGGATGTCGTCCTTGATGGCGGCATAACTTTGTCCCTCGTCGTGCAGGCGGTGGCGGAGCGTCGAAGGCGGCATGCGCATGTCGGCGGCGAGTTCGGTGAAGCTCCGCCACATGGCGGGTGTCGCCTGGCTCAAGCGCCGACGGACGGCGGCGGCGATGCCGGCATCATAGCGATAGCGCACCAGGATATTGGCGGGGGCGCCGCGCAGGAACTGTTTGAGCGCCTGTTCGCTGCGTGAAATCGGCAGGTCGAGCAGGGCGCTGTCGAAGCCGAGCCGGCTGATGGCTTGCGAGAAACGCACCGGCGCACCGAAGAACAGCCGGTAGTCGGCGCCTTGTTTCGGCTCGGCGCAGCGGAAATCGACGAGCCGGATCGGAATGCGCCGGCCGACCAGCCAGCAGATGATGCCGTGCAGGATGATCCAATAGGTGCGGTAGGCGAAGGCCGAACGCGGGCCGCCGGAATCCCTGAGCTCGACCTCGGCCAGGCCGTCGCGGATGACAAGCTGTCCCCTGGGGTCGTCGAGCACGACATCGAGGAAGCGTAGCGCCCGGCGAAGCGCATGACCTAGCGTCGGCGCATGCAGTACAGAGTGGCAGAGCAGCGTGAAGCTGCCGCTGCGCATCGGCCGGCCGCCCATGCCGAAGAATTCGTCGTCGAGCTCGGCGGCGATGGCCAGCCAGAGCGCACCATAGGTCTCGGCCGACACTGGCTGGTCGACCCGCGGCAGCAGCCCCGCGCGCGCAAGAACAGGCTCTGTCGGCTTATCCAGCCGCCGCAGGCTGTCGAGGGCTTCCTCGACAAAGGCCGGCGCAATCATCCGTCGCTCGATTTCGGCCATCGCACTCTCTATGGCAAAACTGGCCGAAATAATGGAGCAGTTCTGTCATCGCTTGCAATAGGTGGAGCGAATAGAATCCTACCCGTCGGTTGCGCTTGGAGGAGGGCGCGGCCGGCAGGGAGGAACATTTATGCTGATCCCAAGTGCAAGTTTCATCGTAACCGGCGGCGGCTCCGGCCTCGGAGCGGCAACGGCGCGTATGATCGTGGAGGCCGGCGGACGGGTGACGATCGCCGATCTCAACGAGGAAGCCGGTGAGCAAATCGTCCGGGAATTCGGCAGCGACGCCCGTTTCGTCAAGGCCGACGTGACGGATGGCGAGGAAGCAGCCGCAGTGATCGCTGCAGCCCTCGAAGCCTTCGGGGACTTACGCGGTTTGGTGAATTGCGCCGGCGTCGCACCGGCCGAAAAAGTGATCGGCCGCGACGGGCCGCATCGGCTCGAAAGTTTTGCGCGCACGGTCGGGATCAATCTCATCGGCACGTTCAACATGATTCGGCTTGCCGCCGCGGCGATCGAGAAGACGCAGCCGGATGCCGAAGGCGAACGCGGCGTGATCGTCAATACGGCCTCGGTTGCGGCCTTCGACGGTCAGATCGGCCAGGCGGCCTATGCTGCCTCCAAGGGCGGGGTGGCGGCGATGACCTTGCCGATCGCCCGAGAGCTTGCCCGCCACGGCATTCGCGTCGTCGCGATCGCACCCGGTATTTTCGAGACGCCGATGATCGCTGATATGCCGGCCGAAGTTCAGGCGTCACTCGGCCAGAGCGTGCCCTTTCCACCGCGGCTCGGCCGGCCGGCGGAATTTGCCGGGCTGGTGCGCCATATCTTGGAAAACAACATGCTGAACGGCGAGGTCATCCGCCTCGACGGCGCATTGCGGATGGGGGCGAGGTGAACACGTTGCCCCAAGGAGGAAAAATGGTTTTGCAGGATCCCATCGTCATCGTCGGTGCGGCGCGCACCCCGATCGGCAGCTTTCAGGGAGAGCTGAAGGAGGCGACAGCGCCGGAGCTCGGAGCAACGGCGATCCGCGCCGCACTCGAGCGCAGCCGCGTCGCGGCCGAGGCGATCGAGGAGGTCGTCTTCGGTTGCGTGCTACCGGCTGGCCAGGGCCAGGCGCCGGCGCGCCAGGCGGCGATCCATGCCGGGCTGCCTTTTGCGACCGCGGCCAGCACCGTCAACAAGATGTGCGGCTCGGGCATGAAGGCGGTGATGATGGCGCACGACCTGATCGCCGCCGGTAGTGGCTCGATAGCCGTCGCGGGCGGCATGGAAAGCATGACCAATGCGCCCTATCTCCTTGACAAGGCCCGTGGCGGCTACAGGCTCGGCCATGGGCGTGTCGTGGATCACATGTTTCTCGACGGGCTGGAGGATGCTTATGACAAGGGGCGCTTGATGGGCAGCTTCGCGGAGGATTGCGCCGAGGCCTATCAGTTCACGCGCGAGGCGCAGGATGCCTACGCCATCGCCTCGCTGACGCGGGCGCAGAAGGCCATTGCCGAAGGCTGTTTCGACAGCGAGATCGTGCCGGTCACGGTGAAATCGGGCAAATCAGAGCAGGTGGCGAGCCGCGACGAACAGCCGGGCAAAGCAAAGCTCGACAAGATCCCGACGCTGAAGCCGGCCTTTCGTGACGGCGGCACGGTGACGGCGGCCAATTCCAGCTCGATCTCCGATGGCGCGGCAGCCCTGGTGCTGATGCGCCGCTCCGAGGCGGAGCGTCGCGGCCTCAAGCCGCTTGCCACGATCCTCGGCCATGCCACCCATTCACAGGCGCCCAATCTTTTCGCCACCGCACCGATCGGCGCGCTGCAGAAACTGTCCGATCGCACCGGCTTGCCGCTGTCGGAGGTCGATCTCTTCGAAATCAACGAGGCTTTCGCTGTCGTCGCCATGGCGGCGATGCGCGATCTCGACCTGCCGCATGAAAAGGTCAATGTGCATGGCGGCGCCTGCGCGCTCGGCCACCCGATCGGCGCATCGGGAGCCCGGATCCTGGTAACGCTGCTTGCGGCGCTGGAGCGCTACGGCCTCAAGCGCGGCATGGCCGCCCTCTGCATCGGCGGCGGCGAGGCGACGGCCGTCGCCATCGAACGGCAATAGGAGGAGAGAACAGATGATCCTTTCCGACCTCCAGCAGCAGATCGCAGATCTCGCCCGCGATTTTGCTCGCGACCGGCTGGCGCCTGGGGCAGCCAAACGCGATCGGGAGCATATCTTCCCGCGCGAGGAACTGAAGGAAATGGGTGAACTCGGGCTGCTCGGCATGCTGGTGCCGGAGACTTATGGCGGCTCGGATACGGGTGTGGTCGCCTATGCCGCCGCACTTGAGGAGATTGCCGCCGGCGACGGGCCCTGTTCGACGATCATGAGCGTGCACAGTTCCGTCGGCTGCGTGCCGATCCTGAAATTCGGCACCGAGGAGCAGCGGCAGCGCTTCCTGCCGAAGCTTGCCAGCGGCGAATGGATCGGCGGTTTTGCGCTGACCGAGCCGCAGGCCGGTTCCGATGCCTCGAACCTGAAGACAAGGGCGCGGCGCGATGGCGACCACTACGTGATCGACGGCGCCAAGCAATTCATCACCTCGGGAAAGAACGGCGATGTCATCATCGTCTTCGCCGTCACCGATCCCGACGCCGGCAAGAAAGGCATCACCGCCTTCATCGTGCCGACGGAGACGCCGGGCTACGAGGTGATCCGCGTCGAGGAAAAGCTCGGGCTGCATTCCACCGATACCTGCCAGATCGCCTTCAACGCCATGCGCATTCCTGCGGATTTGAGGCTCGGTGCCGAAGGCGAAGGTTATCGCATCGCGCTTGCCAATCTCGAGGGCGGGCGGATCGGCATTGCCGCGCAGGCGGTCGGCATGGCGCGGGCGGCCTTCGAGGCAGCGCGCGACTACGCCAGGGAGCGTACGGCCTTCGGCAAGCCGATTTTCGAACATCAGGCCGTTGCCTTTCGCCTTGCCGATATGGCGGTGCGGATCGAGGCGGCGCGCCAGCTCGTCTTCCATGCCGCCGCTCTCAGGGAAGCCGAGCTGCCCTGCCTGTCGGAAGCCTCGATGGCAAAACTCTTTGCCTCGGAGATGGCCGAGCGCGTCTGCTCCGACGCGATCCAGATCCACGGCGGTTATGGCTATATGGCCGATTATCCAGTCGAGCGCATCTACCGCGATGTGCGCATTTGCCAGATCTATGAAGGAACGAGCGATGTGCAGCGCATGGTGATCGCCCGCAATCTATAGGAACCACCCGGCTCTGCTTCCGGGGAGGGGAGCACGGCCGGCACAGGGAGGAAGAAAAAATATGGTGGATTCCGCTCGTTTGAGCCTGCATGTCCCCGAACCCGCCGTCCGCCCCGGCGGCCAGCCTGATTTTTCCAACGTCAAGATTGCCAAGGCCGGCTCGGTGCCGCGGCCGGAGGTGGATGTCGCGTCGGAAGACATCCGCGATCTCGCCTATTCGATCATCCGCGTTTTGAACCGCGACGGCGAGGCGGTCGGCCCCTGGGCGGGGTCGCTCTCCGATGAACAGCTGCTGACCGGGCTTCGCAACATGATGAAGCTGCGGGCCTTCGACGCCCGCATGCTGATGGCGCAGCGGCAGGGCAAGACCTCCTTCTACATGCAGCATCTCGGCGAGGAAGCGGTCAGTTGCGCCTTCCGCAAGGCGCTCGAGAAGGGAGACATGAATTTCCCGACCTACCGCCAGGCGGGCCTTTTGATTGCCGACGACTATCCGATGGTCGAGATGATGAACCAGATCTACTCGAACGAGAGCGATCCCTTACGCGGCCGGCAACTGCCGATTATGTATTCCTCCAAGGAGCACGGCTTCTTCACCATCTCGGGCAATCTCGCCACCCAATATGTGCAGGCCGTCGGCTGGGCGATGGCCTCGGCGATCAAGAACGACAGCCGCATTGCCGCGGCCTGGATCGGTGACGGATCGACGGCGGAATCGGATTTCCACTCCGCGCTCGTTTTCGCCTCGACCTATAAGGCGCCCGTCATCCTCAACATCGTCAACAATCAATGGGCGATCTCCACTTTTCAGGGTATCGCCCGCGGCGGCTCCGGCACCTTTGCCGCCCGCGGTCTTGGCTTCGGCATTCCGGCGCTGCGTGTCGACGGCAACGACTATCTCGCCGTCCATGCCGTCGCCCGCTGGGCAGCCGAACGGGCGCGCCGCAATCTCGGCCCGACGCTGATCGAATATGTCACCTATCGCGTCGGCGCGCATTCGACCTCCGACGATCCGAGCGCCTATCGGCCGAAGACGGAATCTGAGGTCTGGCCGCTCGGCGATCCCGTGCTGCGGCTGAAGAAACATCTGATCGTCAAGGGTGTTTGGTCGGAGGAGCGGCATGTGCAGGCCGAAGCCGAAATCATGGACGAGGTGATCGAGGCGCAGCGCCAGGCCGAGACGCATGGCACGCTGCATGCCGGCGGCAGGCCTTCGGTGCGCGACATTTTCGAGGGCGTCTATGCCGAGATGCCGCCGCATATCCGCCGCCAGCGGCAGAAGGCGGGGTACTGACATGGCCAGGATGACGATGATCGAGGCGGTGCGCAGCGCCATGGATGTCTCGATGGCGAAGGACGACAATGTCGTCGTTTTCGGCGAGGATGTCGGTTATTTCGGCGGCGTCTTTCGCTCGACGCAGGGCCTGCAGGCAAAATACGGCAGGACGCGCTGCTTCGATACGCCGATCAGCGAATCCGGCATCGTCGGCACGGCGATCGGCATGGCGGCCTATGGGCTGAAGCCGTGTGTCGAAATCCAGTTCGCCGACTATATGTACCCGGCCTATGACCAGCTGACGCAGGAGGCGGCGCGCATCCGCTACCGTTCCAACGGCGATTTCACCTGCCCGATCGTCGTGCGTATGCCCACAGGCGGCGGCATCTTCGGCGGCCAGACGCACAGCCAAAGCCCGGAAGCGCTTTTTACCCATGTCTGTGGGTTGAAGGTCATCGTGCCGTCCAACCCCTATGACGCCAAAGGCCTGCTGATCGCGGCGATCGAGGATCCTGATCCGGTCATGTTTCTGGAGCCCAAGCGGCTCTATAACGGCCCATTCGACGGTCATCACGAGCGGCCGGTGACGCCCTGGTCGAAACACGATCTCGGCGAGGTGCCCGATGGCCATTACACCATCCCGATCGGTAAGGCCGAAGTGCGGCGCGTTGGATCGGCGGTGACCGTGGTTGCCTATGGCACGATGGTGCATGTGGCGCTTGCCGCGGCCGAGGATGCCGGCATCGATGCCGAGGTGATCGATTTGAGAAGCCTGCTGCCGCTCGATCTCGATACGATCGTCCAATCGGTCTCCAAGACCGGCCGTTGCGTCGTCGTGCATGAGGCAACCCTGACCTCCGGCTTCGGCGCCGAGGTCGCAGCACTGGTGCAGGAGCATTGCTTCTATCATCTCGAAGCGCCGGTCGTGCGCGTTGCCGGTTGGGACACGCCCTATCCGCATGCGCAGGAGTGGGACTATTTCCCCGGTCCCGGCCGTGTCGGGCGGGCGCTTGCCGAAGTCATGGAGGCCTGAGCCGTGGGCGAATTCATCATCAAGATGCCGGATGTCGGGGAAGGGGTCGCCGAGGCCGAGATTGTGGAATGGCACGTGAAGACAGGCGATCCCGTCCGCGAGGACATGGTGATCGCCGCCGTCATGACCGACAAGGCCACCGTGGAAATTCCCTCTCCCGTCAATGGCACCGTCATCTGGCTCGCCGGCGAGGTCGGAGACCGCATCGCGGTCAAGGCCCCGCTGGTGCGGATCGAGGCGGCGGGAGATATCGGCGAGGCTCAACCGGTGCGGATTTCGCAGACGCCTGTCGCCGAAGCCGCCAAGCCCGAGATTGCAAAGCCGGCTCTGGTAGCGCCGGCGCCTGCGGTGACACCAGTGCCGGCGGCGGCGCCGGCGGAAAAGCCGCTGGCCGCTCCCTCCGTGCGGCTCTTCGCCAGGGAAAGCGGTGTCGACCTCAGGCAGGTGCAGGGGACAGGACCGGCCGGGCGTATCCTGCGTGAGGATATCGAGCAGTTCCTCGCCCAGGGGAGCGCGCCTGCCGCGGCAAAGAACGGTTTTGCCAGGAAGACGGCGACCGAGGAGATCAAGCTGACGGGCCTGCGCCGCCGCATCGCCGAGAAGATGGTGCTTTCCACTTCGCGCATCCCCCACATTACCTATGTGGAGGAGGTCGATATGACCGCGCTCGAGGAGTTGCGCGCCACCATGAACGGCGATCGCCGGCCTGATCATCCGAAGCTGACGGTTCTGCCCTTCCTGATGCGGGCGCTGGTCAAGGCGATTTCCGAGCAGCCCGACGTCAACGCCACCTTCGACGACGATGCCGGCGTCATCACGCGCCATGGTGCCGTGCATATTGGCATCGCCACGCAGACGCCGGCCGGTCTGACCGTGCCTGTCGTGCGGCATGCGGAAGCCCGCGGCATCTGGGATTGTGCCGCCGAGATGAACCGGCTGGCGGAAGCGGCACGATCAGGGACGGCGACGCGCGATGAGCTTTCCGGCTCGACCATCACCATCAGCTCGCTCGGCGCGCTCGGTGGCATCGTCTCGACACCCATCATCAATCATCCCGAGGTGGCGATCATCGGCGTCAACAAGATCGCCACGCGGCCGGCCTGGGACGGCGCGCAGTTCGTGCCGCGCAAGAGGATGAACCTCTCCTCCAGTTTCGATCACCGCATCATCGACGGCTGGGATGCGGCGACCTTCGTCCAGCGCATCCGCACGCTCCTCGAAACACCGGCGCTCATTTTCATCGAAGGCTGATCCATGAAAGAGATTGTCTGCAAGCTCCTCGTCATCGGCGCCGGCCCGGGCGGTTATGTCTGCGCCATCCGCGCCGGACAGCTCGGCATCGATACCGTCATCGTCGAGGCCGGCAAGCCGGGCGGCACCTGCCTGACGGTCGGCTGCATTCCCTCCAAGGCGCTGATCCACGCCGCCGAGGAATTCGACGCGACGCAAAAGATGCTTGCCGGCAAGAACCCGATGGGCATCCGCGTCGAAGGCGTCTCGATCGATCTCGGCAGAACGATTGCCTGGAAGGACGGCATCGTCGGCCGGCTGACCAACGGTGTTTCGGGGCTGCTGCAGAAGGCGCGGGTCAAGATCGTCCATGGCCGAGCCCACTTCCGCGACGGCAAGACGGTGGAGGTGGAGACGGAAACCGGCCAGCAGATCATCCGCGCCGAAACCGTCGTCATTGCCACCGGTTCCGATCCGGTGGAGCTTGCCAATCTGCCTTTCGGTGGCCGGGTCATTTCCTCGACGGAGGCGCTGTCGCTGACGGAACTGCCGAAAAAACTCGTCGTGGTCGGCGGCGGTTATATCGGGCTGGAGCTCGGGACCGCCTTTGCCAAAATGGGATCTGAAGTGACGGTCGTCGAGGCGACGCCGCAGGTGCTGCCGCTCTATGATGCCGAGTTGGTGCGGCCCGTCATGCGCAAGCTGACCGAAGGCGGTCTCCGGGTGTTGACCGGCGCCAAGGCGATCGGCCTTGCCGACAACGGCGAGGCATTGATCGTCGAAACCTCAGATGGCCGGCAGCAGAGCCTGGCGGCGGACCGCATCCTCGTCACCGTCGGCCGCCGCCCGAGGACCGCGGGATCCGGTCTCGAAGAACTCGATCTCGATCGTGCCGGCCCTTATCTGAGGATCGATGATCGTTGCCGCACCTCGATGCGCGGCATCTATGCGATCGGCGACGTGACCGGCGAGCCGATGCTGGCCCATCGGGCCATGGCCCAAGGCGAGATGGTGGCGGAAATCAGCGCGGGCAAGAAGCGGGCCTGGGACAAACGCTGCATTCCCGCCATCTGCTTCACCGACCCGGAGATCGTCAGCGCCGGCCTGTCGCCGGCAGACGCGAAGGCGCAAGGCTATGACATTCGCACCGGCCAGTTTCCGTTCAGCGCCAACGGGCGGGCGATGACGATGTTGTCCGAAGAAGGCTTCGTGCGCGTCGTAGCCCGTGCCGACACCAATCTCGTGCTCGGCCTGCAGGCGGTGGGAGCCGGCGTCTCCGAGCTCTCGGCGGCTTTTGCGCTGGCGATCGAGATGGGTGCACGTCTGGAAGACATCGCCGGCACCATCCATGCGCATCCGACCCGCAGCGAAGCGGTGATGGAGGCGGCCCTGAAAGCTTTGGGAAGCGCCCTGCATGTCTAGATTGAGGCGCCATCGAATTTACGATTTCCTAAAAGATTGGGTTCCATGCCGGCCGATGTCTTGAAGAGATCTTTTCTGCCGTCGTTGAGCAACAATTGGCCGATTTGCAGCATAAATCTCTGTTCGGTAAGCAATAGGCGAACAGTAGTCGCTGCTGTTCCCAATCGTGATTGGACACGGGTTGCTTCCTGAGTGAAGCTGTTATTGGGAGCGGACCATCTATTTTCTGAAGATAGGAGGCCGAAATGGAACAGCATGCACTTGAGCAGTTGAAAACCATAGCAAAGGTCAGCCCGACCTATGCACACCTTGAAACAACGCGGCGCGAGCGGCTTGAACGGTGGGCTGAAATTCTCGAACGCAGTCCCAGGCAGTTTCTTAGGACGCTTCACGAAACCGAATACCAGCCGCTAACAGAGCGGATGGCGATGCGGGGCGACGACAGTCCGATCTCTGTTGCATTTGCCGATCCAGTCCTGCGGGCGGCGGGAATGGAAAACGATAGCTACGGCGAAGCCAAACGGTTCTTCGAACTGAGCGACCACCAACTGCATGATGTTGTCTGCTTCTGCCGTTTTGGTGAACATGTCAGCGCAGCATTGGTCGCTCGCCGCTTGCGAGCGTTGGCAGACCACAAGCCAGGCGGCTTTTTTTCTCGGCTGCGTGCGTTCTTTGGCTGATCGCAGGCTATAGGCAGGGATCAAGCGGCTTGTCGCGCTCCGCGGGGCGCAGGCAAGACAACGGCATTATAGGAAGGCGGTTTCGTTCATCAACGGCGTGCTCGCCGGGGCTATGTTGTTGCCGATTTCCCTGTAAGACAAAGCGTGCCCAATGATGGGCCGGACATCCGCACCTGTGGGATGGTGAGCATGGGCTCGATGCGGCGCCTGGGTCATCAGACCCGTGGGCTGCTTTGTTTCGACCGTTACGCTGCGCGATCCTTCCCCACGACCAACGGGCGAATGCGTGAGCTCTGATCCGCTTGTCGCGTCTTCAAACACCGGGAGGTGAATCCACTAAATTGCATAAACGTATATAAGCAACTTTATAGTGCAAAAGCGGCATAAGCTGAATTATGGAACCTTCCGAGCAGCCCCGCCAGCCAAGGGAAATCAGACATTCACATCAAACGAATAAGCAGAGGAACCGGGTCGCTGCCCGGCTCCTTGCGCCTACGCCGCCAGCACACCACTTTTCTTTGCCGTCCACGTGGCGATGTAGTCCATCAGACCAGGTGAGAGGCAGTCATAAGACGCAAGATCCAGCTCGATGAGCCGCTCGCGGACTGCGTTCATCTTCGAAGGGTCATATCCGGCCTCGATGATTGAGGACACGAACGCGGCAAATCCGGGTTCGGCCCATCCTTCTTCTTCGAAACGCTCAGGATGGACGAAGGATAAGCCCTTGAACGGATGATCCCGCTCCACCGGCCCATGCATATGGACACCGCACTCCTTGCAGGCATGTCGCTGGATGAGGGCTGTTGCATCGACGACCGTGAGCTTATCGCCGTTCTCAACGACTTCCACGGCTTCCGTGGGTGCCACGGCAACAATCGAGAAGTTTGCGCCTACTGGTTTCCAGCACTTGGTGCAGCCACAGGCATGATTATGGGCGATATCGCCCTTAATCTTCACCTTAACCGGCTTGGTCGTGCACTCGCATATGAGAGTGCCTCCGGCGAACAGGCCGCCGCCCTTCTTCAATCCCCCATCGACATAGGGATGTATGCAGACACTTGCCATTGCTTCTTCCTCCTATTTGGCCGGACACCGCGCCCGGCTTTCAGAACGGCAGGCGGCCGATCAGCAACTAGGCCGCTCCATTGGAACTCCGCTACAGTTCGACAGCGTAGTAGATGAAGCCACCTTCGTCCTTTCCGACTCCGGAAATGGCGTCATTGATCTTCTCCAGCGGCGACACCATCGGCGACATGACCGACATATCGATGATCCCTGCTTCGACCATCGCTGCAATCTCCATCCCTTCTGCGGCCGTGAACCATACCGAGCCGATCAGTTCCATCTGCTCGTCCATCCACCATTTGACGTCGACAGGCAAAGCCCCAGACGTGCCGCCGATGTTGACGATGCGGCCTCCCCGTTTGACGCCACCCATGGCGTCCAGCATGGAGTCGAGCGGCGCCTTGGCGCCGAGCGTATCGAGCATCAGGTCCGCCCCGCTCCCGTTGGTCTGCGCCTTGACGAAGGCTCCTGAGGATCCCTTCACGTTCGAAAAGGTGACGATCCGGTCCGGCGCGATCGCTTTCAGCCGTTCAAGAAGCCCCTCGCCCCTGGCCACGGCATAAATCTTCGCAACACCCATCGCCAACGCGAACAGCGTCGCACCCAAGCCGAGCGTTCCGGTGGCGCCGTTGATGATCAAAGTCTTGCCCATCAGCGGACCGCATTTCTTAAGGGCGGCGTAGGAGGTGCCGAGATAACCCATACGGGAACCCTGGACGAACGTCATGTTGTCGGGGATTTTGATGACCTGCGCCTGCGGGGCGAGCATGAATTCGCCGAACCCGCCGTAAGGATAGCGGGCGAACATTTCCATGCTTTTTTGATTGTAGCCGAAGTACCCGCCAAGCGTCCAATATTCGCAGGCCTGCGGCTTGCCTGAAGAACAATGATGGCATGTGCCGCAGAAACGTCCGGGATTCACATAAACCCTGTCGCCTGGCTTAAGGCCGACAACCTGAGGACCCACCTCGTGGACCACGCCACTCGGATCGAGGCCGTGAATCGCCGGCCGCGGCGGTAGCGGCATCTGCGGATACCAAGTCTCCCAATTGGCCAGAACGTTCGCGAGATTCGGAACCATTCCGCAGGCTCTCACGCGCACGATCACGTCACTGCCGGTGGCCTTCGGACGCTCGACCTCGTCGATGCTCATCGGCTGACCCACGGCATGAAGCCGGGCGGCACGCATCAGTTCCATCGGTATTCCTCCCAAACTCAAAAATTGCGTCGCATTGACATTCCAATTGGATTGTGAATACCGTTTAGTATCTGAAAAGGCAAGCGGGGAATGGCAACTATCCTCGCCGACCCGGCGGCGGCCGGCGTCAAGGAGGAAAAATGGATTTCGTTTTGGTTGACTGGCTCCGCATTCTCTGCGGCGTCTGGTTCATTCCACATCTCATCGGCAAGGGCCTGCACCATGAGAAAGCCGGAGGAACATTCGAAGCGGCAGGTTTCAAACCTGGCAAGCTTTTCGTTGGCGTTACCATCGTTGCGGAGGCATGCGCGGCGGCGGGATTGATTCTTTCTGTTTATCCCAGGGTTGCAGCTGTTTTCGGTGCTTTGGTGCTGCTCGGAGCCGGATACGCGGTCGTGAAGATCAACGGCATGAACTGGCGCTGGCAGAAGATGGGGCCGGAGTATCCGATCTTCTGGGCACTCATTTGTCTGTTAACGGCTCTTGTATGATCGCTGCATTTTGAGGTACGCCTCGGTGTCTGGATACGCGAGAACGGGAATTGCGAATGGCACGACTGACACGTGAGCAAAGTCAGGCTCGAACGAAAGAGAAGCTTCTAGCGTCCGCTTATGAAGTCATGGCACGCTACGGTTACGCTGGGGCTTCGATTGAACGGATCGCCGAGGAGGCCGGTTATTCGAAAGGGGCGTTCTATTCGAACTTTGCCAATAAGGAAGACATCTTCCTCCAGCTCCTCGCCGGCAATGCCGGTGGCGACGTGGTCCAGCTGACGGAAATTCTCGGGAAATGCGATGACCCGATGGACCTCATCGACATTCTCGCAACGTGGGCGAACAACCGTGGAGATGACCGCAAGTGGGGAATGTTGGCGATCGAGCTGCTGCGCATGGCACAGCATGATCATACGTTGGGAGATCGTCACATCAAACTTTTCCGGGATCAGTGGGAGGGCGTAGGTAAGATCCTTATCGACAAGTTGGATCTCGTCGTGCAATCCCCTGCGAGCCCATTCTATATCGGCGGTATCGTTCTCGAGCTCACCTATGGCGGTATTTCGAGCTTCCTCAAGGACGGAGCGCCTGGGGACATGGTCCGGGTCGTCTTACGAGACATGTACCGGTCGTCGCGGGCAACCACGCCCGGCGTCCTGGCAAAAGCCTGACAGAGACCATCTGCCGTCGACATGAGAAACGCGCGGCTCTGACTTTCGGCGTCGCACGCGCACTCAACCTCGAAACATTCTATCGATCATCGGAAGCTGCCACGCAGCGGGGACAAACCACCCGCTTTTGCGTCTATAGCGAGCTTGACATCTGAAAATTCAAAGACTAGGTTTCATTCAAAGTCCGACTGGTATGTAAAAACCATTTGGTATTTAAGTTGAAGACTGCGGCGACCGCTGTTGAGGAATATGCGGGCTAAGGGGGGATTATGAGCAAAGGCGATTGACAGTGAGCTGTCGACGCACGCAAGCCGAAGGCTAGGGCCCGGTTTTCTTGGTGCGCGTGTCCCGTATTAGCGGGCTGGCGCTGCAGGATATACATCTCGCAATTCGGAAAATTTCGCATGCTTGGATTTGGCAACTCCCCGCAGGAGGCGCTGGCCGCGTCGCTGCTCGCCATGGTGCTCGTCGGCATTTTTGCGTCGGGTCTGCTGCGCTGGCACGGCCTGATGCGCCTTACCGACCTTTTAATGCCCGCTGCATTGCTGGCAGCCTATTGGCTCGTCTACAACAAAGTGCCGGCTTTTCCGCCCGTCGGGGCGGTCAACAAGGTGTTCTACGTGATTGTTCTCGGGACGATAGTCGGCTTCGCGGTCGAGATCGCTGCCCAACCCGCGGTTCGAGTTGTTTCCCTTTTTCTGCCGGCAGCGGCCGCTGTTTATATTGGCCTGCCCCGTTTGGGGGTGGCGTCTTGGGAAGTGGTGGCTGCGGCGGCAGCGGGCGTGGTTTTAATGTGGCTCATCTTGCCCGGGGCGACGGCTGGCCCGGAAGATGATGTGAAGCGGGGCGGCGTCGTTGCCGTGCTCGCGCTCGGCTTCGCGCCGATAACTCTTCTGGGTGCGTCGTCCTCCTCATTTCAACTCTGTCTCATTCTCGCAGCGGGCTGCTTTGGCATTCTCCTCGTGCACGTCGTCAACCCCGTTTTCCGCTTCGGCGGTGCTTCAGCGACCGGAGCATTGGGTGGATTGATTTCCGTCGCTTACACGGTGGTATTGATCACCCGCAAAGCCGATCCCATCGCCATTGCGATCCTCGCCCTCTGCGTCGTGCTGCCGATGTTCTCGGAGCGTGTCTGCCGGATGCTTACCGTATCTCGGCCGTTTCCGCGTCTTTTCGTCCATGTGTCCCTCGCCTTGCTTCCGGCCGCATTGGCGGTCGCTGTCGCGTTCCTGGACTATGGATCGAGTTTTCCAGCTTAACTTGAGGAGGAGAATGAAAATGAAACACAGATTTGCAGCATTGTTGCTTTCGGTGGCGTCGCTCGCCGGAACGGTGTCGCCCGCCTGGGCCACCAAATTCGACATCGACCCGGTCCATTCAGGAATCGCGTTTTACATCGACCACCTGGGCTTCTCGAAAGTGATTGGCGTGGCGCAGGAATTCTCAGGCGCTTTCGAATTCGATGCCACGAAGCCCGAGGGAAGCAGCCTTGATGTCAAAGTCGCGGTCGGTTCGATCTCGACGAACAACAAGCAGCGCGACGGCGACATCCAGGGCGCCGATTGGTTCAATGCGACGGAATTTCCGGAAATCACCTTCGTTGGCAAGGAATTCAAGAAAACCTCCGACACCACGGGACAAATTATTGGCGACCTAACCATTGCGGGCGTCACCAAGTCCGCTGCGCTGGATGTCAAGTTCAATAAGGAAGGCCAGAACCCGTGGGACAAAAGCCACGTTGTCGGCTTCAGCGCGACAACCAAGGTGAAGCGGAGCGATTTCGGCATGAAGGCAGCGCTCGGAATGATCGGTGATGAGGTCGATCTCGTGATTCAGGTTGAAGGCCGCGAGCACCAAGGCTGATCAAACGCCATCCGGACCGTAGGGTCACTTCCCGAAAGGATACCGTCGCCGCAAAGCGACGGTATTTTTCCGTATGGGCAACCTTTATGCCGTCCGGCCTGGGATGGGCACCCGAGTTGGTTTTCGGCTTTCGGATACTTTTCGGTATGCAAATACGAAATGGTATGTTAACGAAAGATGGCGCGCTTGGAAGGCAGGAATAAAGCCGCCGTAAGCGCGCATTGGGAGGATCTATAAATGCGTTCGCTTGCAATGTCGCTCGTTTGCAGTGAGCCCGCGCGGCGAAGCTCGACCGTCTCCTCGGCGCCAACAGCCGATCAAAACACACCTCATTCTTCCGCAATCTGACACTCGCGTGTCACGGCCGCGCCGCGGCAAATTTGGTAACAATCGAAAGGAAACCCCATGGACGTTCGCGCCGCCGTTGCCGTTCAGGCAGGCAAACCGCTTGAGGTGATGACCGTGCAGCTGGAGGGACCGAAGGCCGGCGAGGTGCTGGTCGAGGTCAAGGCGACGGGCATTTGCCACACCGATGATTTCACCCTGTCGGGCGCCGATCCCGAGGGCCTGTTTCCCGCCATTCTCGGCCATGAGGGCGCCGGCATCGTCGTCGATGTCGGTCCCGGCGTCACCTCGGTCAAGAAGGGCGACCACGTCATTCCGCTCTACACCCCGGAATGCCGCGAATGTTATTCCTGCCTTTCCCGCAAGACCAATCTCTG
>NZ_NWSQ01000027.1 GCF_002531725.1 Rhizobium sp. L43 | reverse complement strand
ACGTCACAAATGAATCATCTGTGTCGTAACTTGCGCCAATCCCACACCTAACCAAAATCCGCTCACCGGACGCTCACAGCTCATGGGTGGGTGTGCGAATATCGCGGGTGGCGTCATGGAGGACGAGGTCTTCCAAGTGGACGAGTTCACCATCGATCCACAGCGAGGCGCAGGCGTCGGTATAGTGCGATCGTTCGATCCAGCCTTGCCCGACCGGTGAACGGGCGATGCGCTCGTCGAGCCGCACCAACAGGTCGCGTCAGCAACCGGTCGCTGAAGGCTGGTCATGAGGATTTTGGACAAATCATAACGCATTGAATTCATGGTAAATGATTTGTTAAACGGACGCTATTGCGGAGTTAGCATCCGTCACTGGTCGACATCGTTGAGACGACGCCTCACTTCCGATAAGTACTGCTTATCGGAAGTGATTGCTATAACGCCGCAAATCAGCGAAAACGGTATCAATGGAGGGCCAATGCGGCCGTGCTGACACCCGGTTTTCGCGCCTCAGGAGGCATTTTGGACATTCTTGCTGCGAACACGGCACCAGACGCGATCGCCCGGCGGGCCGAAACCCTCGACACCATTGCCGCGGTGCTGCCGATCGACCGGCGCGACAAACTCGCCGAAATCCTGTCCGACCAGGACGTCGAGACGCTCAAACATCTGGTCAACGAAGGCATGGGTGCCAACACGCTTCGGGCGCTGACGTCCGATTTCGCTTACCTCGAGGCCTGGTGCTTAGCGGCGACCGAAAGTCCGCTGCCCTGGCCGGCACCGGAAGCGCTGCTGCTGAAGTTCGTCGCCCATCATCTCTGGGATCCGACGCGGCGCGAAAGCGATCCCCAGCACGGCATGCCGCCCGAGGTGGACCAGTCCTTGCGAGACGGGGGCTTTCTCCGGTCGGCCGGGCCGCATGCGCCGGCGACCGTCGGACGACGGCTCGCCAACTGGTCGACGCTGACCAAGTGGCGCGGCCTCGACGGCGCCTTCGCCTCCCCGACTTTGAAATCCGCCATTCGTCTCGCCGTGCGCGCCGTCCCCCGGACGCGCCGCCGCAAGAGCGCCAAGGCGGTCACCGGCGATGTTTTGGCCAAACTGCTGGCGACCTGCAGCGGCGACAGCCTGCGCGATCTGCGCGACCGGGCCATACTGATGGTCGCCTTCGGCTCCGGCGGCCGCCGGCGCAGCGAGGTGGCCGGCCTGCGGAAAGAACAGCTAACGATCGAGCCGCCGGTGACTGTCGAGGATGGAAGCCCCCTCCCCTCGCTCTCCATCCACCTCGGCCGCACCAAAAATTCCGGCGCCGGCCAGGACGAGGTCGTCTATCTGACCGGCCGGCCGGTGGAGGCGCTGCATGCCTGGCTGGCCGCCGCCAAGATCGACGGCGGCAGTGTGTTCCGGGCGATCGATCGCTGGGGCAATGTGTCTCGCCGGGCGCTCGATCCGAAGGCGGTCAATGATATCGTCAAGTTGCGCGTCGAAATGGCCCGATTGGAGGTGGGGGAGTTTTCGGCGCATGGATTACGGTCGGGGTATCTGACGGAAGCAGCCAACCGCGGCATCCCGTTACCCGAGGCGATGGAGCAGTCGAGGCACCGGTCGCTTCAGCAAGCGTCCAGCTACTACAACAACGCGACGCGGCGAAGTGGGCGGGCGACTCGCATAATGGGATGACGAAACATCCGTCCGACGGGCTTGGACGGGTTTAAGAAGTTCATTCTGCTGCCTCCAAGGCCTAAGCCGGATTATGCGAAGAGGCAGCGTTGGTCGACCGAGTTTAGCCGCCTCGTCTTGACTATGCGTGACTTGAGTCGTTGCGCGTCCAGACCAACAGTCTATGATTCCAACCCGGGGCTGAGTTACGCGATGACGGCCGAAAACTGGTCAGTCTCTACCAACTGCCAGCCCTTGCTCGTTGCGAAGTAAATCTCGCCGGTAAACCCGCCGCTTGAGCGGGTTTTGTCCACCAAACAAGCCGCACACCAGTTGCCAGAAGGTTCTCTTTTGAATGATCCGTCAGCCATATACCTTAGGTGTGCAAATGGGCGACCACAGTAGTCACACCCGGCTGGTAGTTGACCAAGCCAAAACTTGTCCGTTTTTGTCGCGCGAGTGGCCGATATGACCTGTTTGAGAAAGGCCTCAGCCTGAACTATTTTCTGATAGTGGTAACCTGCGATGGCGTTTTCAAACCCGGTGTCGGTCTCATCAAAAAACTGCGCCAATTCGGCGACGGCCTCCTGGGCATATGTGACAAAATCCGGAAGCCCTTCCTTTGCTGATTGTACGACCATTTCTTTGCCTTGCAGGCGAACGCGATGGAAACTTCTTTCGGAGGTCTTTCCGATCGAATAGCGCAGGCCAAGATCCGACATGACATCCATGTTCCGTGGTCGGTGCGAGCCCCAAAATTTCTCCGAAGCATAGTCGCGCGCGTGATCTCCGAAGTGACGACGTATGACGGATCGAACGTCTACCGGTGCTCCATCCCATTCCAGGAAGCCCTGGAACACCTCGCGGCGGGTCACAAACTCGATCTCACATTGGAGTGCAGGGGTGTAGAGGCTAGCCTCGTAGTACTCCGCTGCCAGAACGCGGAGAATATCGTCATTGCTGTAGATTTGAAGGCGTATCACCGCCGGTCCACCTGCACTCGCGTATTCGAAGAGCTCACGCAGGGTCGCATGCCACTCGTTGTTAAATTGAAGCGCACGCTTCACAGATGCGGCCAGCTCTCCCATCTGTGCATTCGATTCGGTCGTGGCAACAATATCGAGATCATTGAACGAATCCGTTACAACGAGTTCTTTGATCAGCTCCGCGTCAGTCATCGATACATCGATGAACCTGCCGTAACGCCTGATCTCGGCCTCGCTAATACGATCAGGCGTGAACCATTCGCCTGCCCGCTCCGGGTACGAGATCGTAGAGCTGATCGATCTCAATCTCGAATGGACAAGTTCGAAACCAGGTTCGTACATCCTATCAGCTGCGACAGCCTCTTGATCGATTTGGAGGACGTGACCCTCTACGTCATCCTTGACTTCTCGAAACGCCGCTCGCGAAAGTCGTCTCTCGAGATCGTTCAGATAGAACTCCTTCGAGTTTTGTTGCTGAGCAAAGTATAGGTAGTGCATGTCATCGGCGGGTATTTTGGAAAAAATCAGAATGAAATCTTCGACACCGCTGGTGTTCATGTGCTTTGCGATGAGCTTTATGGCTCGGTCGATGTCCGGTTGAGACCCAAACCGCCACATGTAGTGCCTTCGAGCAATGCGACGATTGAGAACACGCGGATTCGAAACAACCTTTTCGATGCGAGCCGGAAGTTTATTTTGCCCCAGCACAATTCGTCCAGCCGAAACGTCATAGGGGCAGTTCCGCATCCACTCGGAAAACGGGACATGCAGATCCACCCAGTCCACAGATAGAAGGATAAAGCGGTATTCCCGCTCCTTGACTAGAAGCTTGTGTCGAAGAAGTGCGGCATATTTGATCAGTTCATGCACTGCATCGCGCGATGCACTTCGCGTCCGTTTGATCTCAATGATTACATACTCACCTCCCGGTGCGACCGCGAATATATCGAGGAATCCGTCTGAGCCATTTGGGTTCCTGAGGTGGTGTTCCTTACCTAGAAATTTCAGGTTTGGTTCCACCAGATCCAAATTGTCGATCAAATAATCCCTGATTTGATCCTCATTCACACCAGACATGATCGACTCTCGCGAAACCGCTAAATGCCGATTCATATCGGGACAATTGTTACGATACAGCAAACTCCAGCCCAAAATGCCAAACGACGATCAAGCCGCGGGTGGAAACCGCTAGCCTGGATCGCGGGGAGTTTTCCCCTAATGGATTGCGGGCCGGATGATCACGGTGCCGCCAATCGTGGCTTTTCCTCCTCCCGTAGGCGATCGAGGAGACGCTGCATCGACAAGTGCTGCAAGCCTCAAGCTATTTCAATCACGCTGGCCGGCAGTGGGCAGCTGCCTGAATGCAGATTGCCTATTATTCGAGGCACGTAATCGGCCGCAGCTAAGACGCCTTGCAATTAGGAGTAGGGTAATAGAATTTCGGCTACATAAACTTTGATAGGGTTGCCCGATGTCCGAATCCAATAATTTCCGAGATTTTGTCCTCTACCTTGAAGCGGCATGGGACAATCCAGGAAGAACCGAGCTTCCTCCACCTGCCGTCGCGTTTCGTGACGAGGAGGAGCAACTTAACGCAATGCTAGCAAAAGTTCTTTTGGACGACGGAAGCCCCTTTTCAGTGGCCGACCTGCGAAAGCTTATCCGCTACGCAGCATTGTCAAACGCCCTCACGGGGAGAGACGGCGCGCTGCTCTTCGTGTTGGAAAAGATCGCGCAGCGCTTTCCTGTCTCACAAGGTCTTATCAAACCAAGCCACGAACGATGGCACATTGCGCTTGATGTAGGTAGGCGGTTGTTAGCCTTAAACAACTTCAGAACGCCCGATTCAAAGACGGAAAACATGGTCGCTGCCCTGCAACGCTTGCGTGATGGCGGCCACAGTTTCTCGCTCGACGAGACGGGCATTGACCGCAATTCGGACGGTTTCCTGACCGTCACACAGCAGATCCTTGCGCGATTGACAAGCGTTGGCCGGACAAAAGCTTTTTCCTTCTTGGAAGGCTTAGCAAGGCGCCTTTATGATTATGAGTTCGACCAAGTCCTATACTCACGCAATCCAAAACAGCACCCAAGAGAATCCTCCGTGCCCTTCGGATTTCTCTGGCAGCTGACGGCCCGCGTGGAAGGTTTGACGTCCATCGTAGCTGACCATAATGATGTCCTGCATCAGGCTGTGGCGCTGGCCCGCGATCTTGTAGCCCTGACCGGCATAGAGAGCTACGGCCAGTTTTGGGCGTTGAGCGTGTCGACTAGGGATATCGACCAGTGGCTCGCTGACGCGACGCTGCATGATCACCTATTTTCGCTGCAGCAATGGACGCCGTTCATTACTCCCATATTTCTCCGTAGCTTCTTTGGCACCGATCAGGATTCAAGGCTGCGCGGTCAGTTGGGATGGGGAGTGGAGGACGCAGCAACCGCATCAGAGGCCCTGATAAGAGAGGTAGCAACCAGTCCTGGCGTTTTAACTGAGAGCGCATTGGAGTCCGTTCTTCCTGCAGAAACGGTGTCTGCGTTGCTTCGTGACCTGACGCATCAAGCTCCAACCCCGAACAACAACTACGTATCTCCCTTCTCAGCACCCGAAGCAGATCTCATGTTCAAGCCTTTCTGCAGGGCAGGTTCGACCGCGGACGTGTTTATCCCGACTCGATCGGCATTTGGCCCTGCCTGCTACGAGGCCGTCGCTGCTGGCCTTCGCAAAGTGCTCACAAAAGATGAAATTGGCGCATTGACGGGTGAGGGCCTCGAGCGAACCACCGGCGCAATCCTGAAGTTTCGAGATGTCCATCCGACGATAGAAGCTAAATCGTACCAGATGGCCGGTGCCGATGGAGAGTGCGATCTGGTTCTCGAGGATGACAATACGATCATATTTATCGAGTGCAAAGCCAAACCCATTACGCGCACCGCCATGTCGGGCAACGCAGCCGACGCGATACTTCTTTATCTTGAGGGCATCGTTGCCTCACAAGCGCAAGCCCTCCAGCATCAATCCATGCTTGAGAGCCATGGCCGGATTGTTTTCGAGGACGGTTTCGTTCTGGAGCACCGCGCCAGGAAGATCATTCGTCTTTCCATGACCCTTTTCGACTATGGAACCCTGCAAGATCGATTTGTCTTCGCACAGCTTTCTGCTGCTCTAACAGATAGCGAGCTGGTGGCGAAAGATCCTTCGGCCAAGAAGAGAGTGAAGAAGGCAAACGAAACGCTCGAAAAGCTGCGAAAGACCCTGGCCATCGCTAATAATCTGAATGATGACGTATCGAGGCAGATTTGGATTCGCTCACTCCCTACGGCATCGCTCTCTATTGGGCAATTGGCTGCGCTCCTAGTCGAACAGAACGATGTCGCGAAACTCGCCCGCGTCCTTTCCCGACCGGCGAGTTTCGCAACGGGAAGCGTACTCAAGGAATACCACTACTTGCGAATGCAACAGCTAGTCTAACCATCCCGGTGTATCGCTCCAGTCCTTTCGCTGGTTCATTCACACGAACCCCCACCTCGAGAGTGCCGTATCGGAGTAAATCATACGTCCGTGACCCTGACCCTTTCTCGGCTTTTGCGACGAGCGCTTCATAAGGGGTCGCCGACCCGTAACGCCAGAAGTTCGTAGGTGAACCACGCAGCAAATGACTGCAATGCGACGCTCACGATTTCTCCGAACCGTTGCCATATCGGTGAAGGCCTGCATGTGTATCAGCCCATCACGCATCGCGGATCTTTGCCTTCAATAGGAGCGGGCGAAATGCGCTAACCAAAACCCTGACAGCTGTCAGGGTTTTGTCTGTGGGGGCCTTAGGTGTTTAGTCCCGGCATTTGATGGATGGGATCGATGATGAATCGATCTGGCTCCAAAGTCCATCGTTTGCATATGAACTCGTAAGGCGTGAGGCCCTTTAGCGTCTTGAGCCGGCGCCCGAAATTGTAGGCGTCGATAAAGTCGGCGAGATGTTTTTTTAATTGCGCATGATCGTCGTAGTGGAAGCGCTTGACGGTCGCCTCCTTGATCGTTCGGTTCATCCGCTCGACCTGTCCGTTGGTCCAGGGATGCTTCACCTTTGTCAGGCGATGCTCGATGCTGTGATCGTCGCAGACCCAATCGAAGATGTGCTGGAAGGCATTTCGATCACAAGCTCGGTTAGTGAACTGAATGCCATTGTCGGTCAAAACGGTGTGAATGGTGTAGGGCACTGCCGCGATCAGATTGCGCAAGAACTGGGCGGCATTCATCTTGTCGGCTTTGTTGTAGAGCTCTGCGAACGCGAACTTGGATGTTCGGTCAATTGCGACAAAGAGATAGAGCTTGCCCTCAGCCGTCTGCACCTCGGCAATATCGATGTGGAAGTAGCCGATCGGATAACTTTTGAACTTCTTCTTCGGCTCCTTGTCGCCTCCGACCTCCGGCAGACGTGAAATGCCGTGGCGCTGCAAACACCTGTGCAACGACGAACGCGTCAGATGTGAGATGGTAGGCTGAAGAGCGTAGAGGCAATCATCGAGCGGTAGCAACGTATGCCGGCGGAAGGCGACGATAACGGCCTCTTCTTCGAGGGAAAGGGTCGTCGAGTGCGGGTCCTTCGGACCTGTAGGAAGATCGACCAACGATGTCCGCTTCTTCCATTTCGCCACGGTTTTCTGGTTGATCCCGTATCGCTTCGAAAGCGTTCTCAGGCTCTTCTTCACTATTTTGTATTGCTCGACGGATTGCCTCTGTCGTCGTGGCGCTCCCGTGTAGAACTATGGCCCATAGTGCTTCCCTCCATGCCAAGAAAAATATTGCACCATCAAATGCCGGGTCTAAACAACTAGCCCACTGCGCGCTCGCCTTGTCCGTGAACTCTTAGCAGCGCCATGAGAACCGGCCCTAACGAAAATTCGCCCCGTGCCGCCTTGCGTGTTAAATCTCGGAGATATCCTCCTGGCGCGTTGATGTGCCCTGCCCGCTCGAGGATGCAAGCGATCGCCGTCGCCGCGTTTTCCGGCCCCATCACGTCGCATGCCTCTTGATAGGCCGACGGGCTGACGCCCAGCATCGATCGGGCGACCACCGCTGCAATCATCATTGCGCGCCAGCTGTCGATCGTACCGCCCGGCCCATACATCGAGATCTCGGGGCAAGCCCGCATCACCATGCCAAGCGGAAAATTCCGGACTGGCTCCCGCTTTGGCCGACCATCGTTCACGGCCTTTGCGCCCTGCTCGTTCCTAGAGCTAGGTTCAAATTCACAGCAAGATTCGGTATTTGAATTCTGTATGTGCTGCTCATGATGGTCACCATTGGTGCTAACATTTTCATCTTTTTGATGCATTTCCAGGATGTTGATGATCTCCTGCTGCAGAAGCTCCATCTCGTCCAGGATTGAATTCACATCACTGAGCGTCGGAGAGCGCGGAATCCTGCCCACGAGACCGGTGTAGATCGCTTCGATGCTTTCCCAGTTGCCCGACGCACCTTCCTCGATCGCAGCAGAAATGAGCTTTCGAACGTCGCGCCTGCATATCGTTAAATTTTCCTTCGCCCGACGGAGGGCAAAACGATCGGCAACGACTTGTTGCGCCATCATTGCAAGCTCATCCACCCGCATGAGCAAGGGTGACAGATCAAAGCCGAATGCGCTATCGATCTCACCTGCCTTGTCCTTCCGGGCATAGCGCTTCCCATTCGCGCTGTCCTTGCGAACGATCAGTCCGGCCTCTACGAGAAGAGCCAGATGTCTGCGAAGCGTGGCGCCAGCGATACCGTGCGCCCGAAGTGTCAACTGGGCGTTGGACGGAAAAACGATGAGCTGCGCATCTTGGCGCAATTCGTTGTCGGGATAAAAGCTCAAGAGTGCGTCGAGGACGGCGAGGCTGCGATCCTGCAACCCAAGCAACTCCCTTGCTTCGGAGGCGTCCCTAAAGACCTTCCATTTGTCCGCCGTCTTGCCTGGCTTAATCTCACTCGCCTCAATTTGCCGCTTCACCAAGGCAAGCGTCATCGGCCGTCGCCCAAAGGGCGTCGTCACACTTCCAATCTGCATTTTTTTCACCTTCAAAAAGGCAAAAGAAACCCGCTCACCAAAATTACGGTGCCAAAGACTCTTGACTGGGATTCGGGGAAATGCGATTCTCTAGTTGTCACACATTGAGAGAGGCTTCCACGACGGCAACGTTTGGGGGCCTTTTTCTTTTGCAGCGCTTCCTTTCTTCCGAACCCTGACAACTGTCAGGGTTCCTCGTTTTCTCGCAGGCGGGCAAAGCGCTCAGTCAGCGCTGGGAGCTCCGCCTCAACAAACTTCAAAAATTCAATCCCAAGCGTGCCCTCAGCCGAAATTCGAACCTCTTTCGAGGACATCGACAGGGTGCCGAGCTTCGTTCCGCTTTTGTCTTCAATCGGGATTGGCTCCCGACGACCCGTCGATACCGGCTTGATCGCGTTCAATGCACGCTGAAACCTCTGATCGGAGGTCTCTGCAGCATCGCCTTTTCTATCCAGCGCCGCCCGTAAGGCGTCGAGCGTTCCCGCGTCACCCGCAACCGTCTTGGCAAGATCGAGCCAACGTGGCCGCCCGATCTTTGGAGCCCGCCCAATGGCCTCGATGATATCTGCCGGAACGACCCTGTAGACATTCCGCATCCGAGCCAGTTCTGCGTCTTCGATCGAAAGCGCGGCGTATATGTGCCGAGGCTTGATCCCCGCATCATCCATTCGTGATGCAAATAGCGCGCGCTCGATCCAGGTGAGGTCTTGGCGCGCCGCGTTTTCAATACCTTGTGCGAGAACCAGGTCGAGGTCGGAAATCTCGACTTCGAGCGCGCGAACAGGCCTCTTAAGCTGCATGGCAGCGAGCCAGCGTCGATGCCCGTAGATGATCTGATAGCGACCCGGCGACGAGGGGTGTTTGCGGACTTGGACCGGAACCTTTTGCCCCTCAGTCTCGATCGACCGCTTGAACACCTCGAAGCTCGCCCCGTCATCGTCCGGCAGCCTGTCCGGATAAGGGGAGGGGTCGATGAGTGACGGATCCAACTCGCGAACCGCACCACCGCCCGACTCAACGATAGCCTTCAAGCGATCTCGCTCGGTTCGAATGTCGTCGATCGCTCGATGAGCAGCACCGATCACACCTGCTCCGACACGATTGCCGGGAGCCGGGGCAGGGGTCTGCGACGGCTGCTGTTGATCCGCAGCCTGATCACTCTCCAACTCCGCGGAAAGCAAACCGAAGCTGGCGACAATCGACTTGCGAGGAGATTTACTCATGTCCGCCCCCAGCTGTCATTGACGAGGCGAACAATCGCCTCGTTCACAGCATCTACTGCCTCGCGGGCACGCTTATGAGTATCGCGCCCGATCTGCCCCAATTCGAGCTCGTATACTGAACGTTTCGCCAAGCCGGCTGCCTCAACGGCGGTGCTTTCAATGGCGGTTGGCAATAGTACATCGGAGCCGAACAGGTGCCGAAGCATCGCAACGACTTGCGACTGTGGCGCGTCATTTGTGTCGTGCCGTGTGACCAGATACCGAATGAAGTCCTGGTCCAACTGAGCGCCGCTCTCGTTCAAAACACTAATCAGATCGCCCATCATGAGAAGAAACTGGCTCATTGACGCGACGTCCAGCATGGCCGGGTGGACCGTGATGATCATGCTAGTCGCGGCGTATATCGCGCTCAACGTCAGAAAGCCGAGCGACGGCGGAGTGTCGAGAATCACGATGTCGTAGTCCGCCTCGACTTCCGAAAGGGCGAGTTTCAGTCGCTCAAAGAAGATCGCGCCGGAGCTGGACTTGTTCGCCAATATCCGTGGCGTTTCGTGCTCATACTCCATGACTTCAAGATTGCCAGGAATGAGGTCGATGCCATCGAAATATGTCTTGCGAATTATCTCGCGGATTGGACGACGTTCGGCATCGTCGTAACGCAAAGCGGCATAGATCGTTTCATTCGAGCCGACGTCAACCTCGGGCTGAGCACCGAACAAAGCGGACAAGGATGCCTGCGGGTCTAGGTCGAGCGCGAGGACGCGATACCCATGCAGGGCGAGATAGTGGGCAAGGTGGACGCAGGTTGTCGTTTTCGCGCTGCCGCCCTTGAAGTTGGCTATCGCAAGAACCTGGAGGTGCTCGCCGGCACGACGTCGAGGAAGGAATCGCAAGGCGTCTGCAGGTTTCTGCATCGCGAACAATTCACGCAGTTCATTGATCTGGGCTAGCGTGTAGACGCGATGGTTATTCTCCAGCCTGCTGGGAACCGGACCACGTCCTTCGGTCGACATCAGCTTCAGGGTCGAATCGGGTATAGACGTCAGCTTCGACACTTCATTGGTCAGAAACGGACGCAGAGTCTTTTCTGACTTTGGCGGATACATACGAGTTCTGAGCTGCTGCAATTGCCCGGACAAGAGCCCGGCATGGCGCATGATTTTGCTGCCGGCATCTTCCTTCGAGCCAACAACAGTTTCTACTCGGTTTGCTATCGCCATCTGTCCCTCTTGGCGGCTTTCTACCGGTTTACCGGCCACTGCCCGCCAAAGATAGAACACGATTCTCCGAACCGGTCCAGAAGTTTAGGGTTAACAGAACGTTAACGACTGGGGACAATCTGCATGAAGCTATTCGGGTTTTTGCTTTTTTGCTCCGTAAGTTAGCTCACATCACCGAGTCCTTGATCCCGGATTGTTCTCCTGTGAATCCTACAAATCCGAACAGCATAACAACAAGGAGATTCGGAGGTTCTGTAGCACCACACCCCCCTTGAACCGCGACTCACCTCGCAACGCGCATGTTGAATCCTACAATTGCCCCTCGATTCCAATCTGTGCTGATTTCCGGCCGTCCAACAAACGACGGAGAAAATCATGCAGATTCTCGCGATCTCAACGCCTCGGACGATCCTAGAGGCGCACCTCCTTCACATCCACTATCAGCTACGTGCGCGGGTCTTTTCCGATCGCCTGGGCTGGGAAGTCAACGTGACGGCGGGGTGTGGGTCCGATGATTTTGACGCGCTTCGGCCGACCTACGTTCTCGCCATCGCAGAGACGGGCCAACTGGCGGGGTGCGTGAGGCTCCTTCCCACGCTTGGTCCGACAATGGTAGCCGACGTTTTTCCGTCGCTTCTCCCCGACGGTCGACTCAACGGTCATGCCGCGATGATCGAGAGTTCTCGCTTCTGCGTCGACACGGCTCTCGCGGAGGGGAGGGGGGACGGCTTCGTCCACGAAGCCACGCTGACCATGTTCGCGGGCATCATCGAATGGTGCATGGCGAATGGCTACACCGAGATTGTCACGGTAACCGATATTCGGTTCGAGCGGATCCTCGCTCGCGTCGGATGGCCGCTCAAGCGTTTGGGCGAGCCAAAGAAGATCGGCGTGACGATGGCCGTGGCTGGGGTCCTGCCCGCCAATGCGGCGACGTTCCTCAGCCTCCGCCCTTCCAATTACCGTTCTGAACTCACCCCTCTCAGCCAGGCAGCTTAAGGAGAAATCCGTGAACCAGCTTCGCTCCCACCCGCGGCTTGTCCGCAAACTGCAAGAAGCGCTTGGCGATCAGCTCTGCGTGGCGCTGGACGACGCGAATGTTGTCGAGATCATGCTCAATCCGGACGGAAAGCTGTTCATCGAACGCCTCGGTCACGGCGTTGCGCCCGCCGGCGAGATGTCGTCTGCCGCCGCGGAGATGGTGATCGGGACCGTGGCGCATGCGCTTCAATCCGAAGTGGACACGGAACAGCCGATCATCTCCGGCGAGCTGCCGATCGGCGGCCACCGCTTTGAGGGTCTGTTGCCCCCAATCGTCGCCAAGCCTGCCTTTACCATTCGGCGCCGCGCGTCACGCCTCATTCCGCTCGAAGATTATGTCCGCACCGGCGTCATGAGCGAGTACCAGGCATCGACGATCCGCAGCGCCATTTCCGCGAGGCTTAACATTATCATTTCCGGAGGAACCGGTTCGGGCAAGACGACGCTTGCAAACGCTGTGATCGACGCGATCGTCAAATCTGCGCCGGAGGATCGCCTGGTCATTCTTGAAGACACCGCGGAAATCCAATGCGCGGCCGAAAACGCCGTTCTCCTCCATACCAGCGATACGATCGATATGGCGCGGCTCTTGAAGAGCACCATGCGGCTGCGTCCCGACCGGATCGTCGTTGGCGAAGTCCGCGACGGCGCGGCCCTGACGTTGCTCAAGGCCTGGAACACCGGCCACCCCGGGGGCGTGGCGACCGTTCACTCCAACACTGCCATGTCGGCGCTGCGTCGCCTTGAACAGCTGACGGCCGAAGCAAGCCAGCAGCCGATGCCCGAGGTGATCGGAGAGGCCGTCGACCTGGTTATCTCGATCGAACGGACGCCGCGTGGGCGTCTTGTTCGAGACATCATCCAAGTCGAGCGGTTCATCAACGGACGGTACGAGATCGAATCCGATCAGCTCACCGAAGAACAGGAGGCGCGCCATGTCGCGTAAGCATGCTCTCATCGTTGCCGCGCTCTGGGCGGTGCCAATCGTTCTTGCCTCGGTCGCGCCGGCGCTTGCCAGCTCCGGCGGCAGCCTCCCATGGGAAGGGCCGCTGCAACAGATCCAGGAGTCGATCACAGGTCCGGTCGCGGGTGCGATCGCGCTTGCAGCCGTGGCCATTGCCGGCGGCATGCTCATCTTCGGCGGCGAGCTCAACGATTTCGCGCGGCGACTTGTGTACGTCGTTCTCGTCGCCGGCATCCTGCTCGGCGCCACCAACATCGTCGGCCTGTTCGGTGCGACGGGCGCTTCGATCGGGCTGACGGACGATCAGATCACAATTGTTTCGAACGGAGGAGGGGAGGGCGATCATGGTTGAGTCCCTTTCCGGCCTGCGGCGCAACCGAATCCACCGCGCGCTTTCGCGCCCGAACCTACTGATGGGCGCCGACCGGGAGTTGGTGCTGATCACGGGTCTTGCAGCGGTGATCCTGATCTTCGTCGTCCTCACTGTTTATTCGGCGCTCTTCGGCGTCGCTGTATGGGTCGTGATCGTCGGGCTGCTCAGAATGATGGCGAAGTCCGACCCGCTGACGCGGCAAGTCTATATCAGGCACATTTCCTACAAGCCCTACTACAAGGCGACCACTTCGCCGTGGCGGCGGTATTGAGGAGGCGGCCATGGTAGCTCTCAAACGCTTCCGGGTGACCGGCCCATCCTTTGCCGATCTCGTTCCCTACGCCGGCCTCGTCGACAATGGTGTCCTCCTGTTGAAGGACGGAAGCCTGATGGCCGGCTGGTATTTCGCTGGCCCGGACTCCGAAAGCGCGACCGACCTCGAGCGCAACGAGCTGTCGAGGCAGATCAATGCCGTTCTGTCACGGCTTGGAAGTGGCTGGATGATCCAGGTCGAGGCCATCCGCATTCCGACGGTCGACTATCCCTCGGAAGACCGTTGCCATTTCCCTGACCCGGTGACCCGTGCGATCGATGTCGAGCGCCGGGCGCATTTCGCACGCGAGCAGGGGCATTTCGAGAGCAAGCATGCGCTGATCCTTACCTACCGGCCGCTCGAGTCCAGGAAGACTGCTCTCAGCAAATACATCTACTCGGATGAGGAAAGCCGGAAGAAATCCTACGCGGACACTGTGCTCTTCGTGTTCAAGAACGCGGTGCGAGAGCTTGAGCAGTATTTTGCCAACACACTTTCGATCCGACGAATGGAAACCCGCGAAACGGTCGAAAGGGGAGGGGAGAGGATTGCCCGATATGACGAGCTCCTCCAGTTCGCCCGATTCTGCACCACCGGGGAAAGCCATCCAATCCGGCTTCCCGATGTTCCCATGTATCTCGACTGGATCGCCACCGCAGAGCTCGAACACGGGCTGACGCCAAAAGTCGAAAACCGTTTCCTCGGCGTCGTTGCGATCGATGGTCTGCCGGCCGAAAGCTGGCCGGGCATTCTGAACAGCCTAGACCTGATGCCGCTGACCTACCGATGGTCATCGCGCTTCATCTTTCTCGATGCCGAGGAGGCCCGACAGAAGCTCGAACGCACACGCAAGAAATGGCAACAGAAAGTTCGGCCGTTCTTCGACCAGATATTCCAGACACAAAGTCGATCCGTCGACCAGGACGCCATGACCATGGTGGCCGAGACTGAGGACGCCATCGCGCAGGCCTCATCGCAGCTGGTTGCCTATGGCTATTACACACCGGTCGTCGTGCTGTTCGACAGCGATCGCGAAGCACTCCAGGAGAAGGCCGAAGCGATCCGCCGGCTGATCCAGGCGGAAGGTTTCGGGGCGCGGATCGAAACGCTCAACGCCACTGACGCCTATCTCGGTAGCTTGCCAGGCAACTGGTATTGCAACATCCGTGAGCCGCTGATCAACACCAGCAATCTCGCCGACTTGATTCCGCTGAACTCCGTCTGGTCCGGAAATCCGGTCTCCCCATGCCCCTTTTACCCACCGAATTCCCCGCCCTTGATGCAGGTCGCGAGCGGCTCGACAGCGTTCCGTCTGAACCTGCACGTCGATGATGTCGGCCACACGCTGATCTTCGGGCCGACCGGTTCAGGCAAGTCTACTTTGCTCGCCCTGATCGCGGCACAGTTTCGCCGGTACGAAAATGCGCAGATCTTCGCCTTTGACAAAGGCAGTTCACTTCTGCCCCTGACGCATGCAGCCGGCGGCGATCTCTATGAGATCGGTGGTGACAGTGCGGAGGGAGAAAGGGCGTTGGCCTTTTGCCCCTTGTCCGAACTCAAAAGTGACGCCGACCGGGCGTGGGCGACAGAATGGATCGAGATGCTGGTCGGCCTGCAGGGTGTCACCATCACCCCCGATCATCGTAACGCCATCTCTCGGCAGATCGGCCTGATGGCGAGCGCATCCGGTCGGTCGCTGTCTGATTTCGTCAGCGGCGTGCAGCTGCGCGAGATCAAGGACGCACTGCATCACTACACCGTCGATGGTCCAATGGGCCAGCTTCTCGATGGGGAAGAGGACGGCCTCACGCTCGGCGCCTTCCAGACCTTCGAGACCGAACAACTGATGAACATGGGTGAGCGAAATCTCGTGCCAGTGCTGACCTACCTGTTCCGTCGAATTGAGAAGCGTTTGGATGGGTCCCCCAGTCTGATCGTGCTCGACGAGGCGTGGCTGATGCTCGGCCATCCTGTATTCCGCGACAAGATTCGCGAGTGGCTGAAGGTGCTGCGCAAGGCGAATTGCGCTGTCGTTCTTGCGACCCAATCGATCTCCGATGCCGAACGGTCCGGGATTATCGACGTGCTGAAGGAATCCTGCCCGACCAAGATTTGCCTTCCGAATGGCGCCGCCCGTGAGTCGGGCACGCGAGAATTCTACGAGAGCATCGGCTTCAACGAGCGACAGATCGAGATCGTCGCTACCGCCATGCCGAAGCGCGAATACTACGTCGCCACGCCAGAAGGCCGGCGGCTCTTCGACATGTCGCTTGGGCCAGTCGCCCTGAGCTTCGTCGGCGCGTCGGGCAAAGAGGACCTCAAACGCATCCGCGCGCTGAAATCCGAACATGGCCGCGACTGGCCGATCCACTGGCTTGAAACGAGAGGAGTTCACGATGCCGCATCGCTACTCAAGTACGAATAGATGGCTTGCCCGCTTGGCGGCCGCCGCTCTCGTGATCGGAGCTGCAGGCTCAGTGCAAGCCGGTACAGCCACCGGCGCTGCGACCGAATGGACGCAGCTCGCCAACAATGCGCAGCTCGTGGATCTCATGAAAAGCTCCGGCATCCAGGTCGACAATCAACTGACCCAGATCAGCCAGCTTGCAGAGCAGATCCAGAACCAGCTGAAGATCTACGAGAACATGCTGCAAAACACTGCGCAGCTTCCTCACCATGTCTGGGGTCAGGTCGAAAGCGATCTCAACCAGCTGCGCAGTATCGTCGACCAGGGACAGGGCATCGCCTTTTCGATGGGGAATGCGGACGACGTTCTTCAGCAGCGCTTTCAGAGTTATGCCGATCTCAAGACGAATTTGCCGGACAACGCAACGTTCTCCTCGACCTACCAGTCCTGGTCGAACACCAACCGCGACACAATCGCCAGCTCGCTGAAAGCGGCGAGCCTCACGGCCGACCAGTTCGATAGCGAGGAAGATTCGATGTCGTCGTTGAGGTCGATGTCCGAAACGGCTGACGGGCAGATGAAGGCCTTGCAGGTCGGCCACGAGATCGCCGCCCAGCAAGTCGCGCAAATGCAGAAGCTTCGCGGTCTCGTCTCCCAACAGATGACAATGATGGGAACCTGGCTTCAGACGGAACAGACCGACAAGGACCTGGCGCAGGCGCGGCGGGAAAAGTTCTTCAACGCGGAGGTCAAGAGCGTTCCGGAAGGCCAGAAAATGGAACCGCGATGGTGAGCCGCCCCGTCCTGATTGCCTTGCTGGTGGCTGCCGCCGCTGCATCGTCTGCAGCGACTGTGCTAATCCTCAATTCGCGAAACACAGGAATAACTGCGCTAACCGAGGAGCAGCGCGCCGTCCGGGAAAAATTCTTCGGCTCCGACAAGGAACTGCCGCCGATCAAGGAAGGCCAGGAGATGCGCCCGAGATGGTGAAGGTAACTGTTGCGCGTTCGTTCCTGATTACAGGCCTCTTCTTCCTCGCCTATGCAGTTCCCGCATTTGCGCAGGAGGGACAGGTCCTCACGGAACTGGAAAACCAGGTCTCGTCCGCTGCGAAGGGGTGGGAGACCACCATCATGGAGGCGGCGAAATCCCTATTCTGGATTCTCGCAACGATCGAGATCGGCATTGCCGCCGTCTGGTTGGCGATACAGTCAGCTTCACTGGACAGCTGGTTCGCCGAACTGGTGCGGCGGATCATGTTCATCGGGTTCTTCGCATTCGTTCTGACCCAAGGTCCGACCTTTGCGCGAGCAGTAGTCGACAGCCTTTTCCAGATTGGCGCCGGCGGGGGTTCAGCTTCGCCCGCTGAAGTGTTCGATGCAGGCATCCGCGTCGCCTCCCAAATGTCGCAACAAGCACAGTTCGGGGTGTTCGAAGACAATGCGCTCGCGATTGCCGCCGTTCTCGCCATGGGCATCGTTGTCATCTGCTTCTCGCTGGTTGCGGCTATTTTCGTGTCGGTCATGGTCGAAATGTATGTCGGCTTGCTCGCCGGCATGATCATGCTCGGACTGGGCGGCTCTTCCTTCACGAAAGACTTTGCTGTTCGCTACCTCGTCTATGCCTTCGGCGTCGGCATGAAGCTCATGGCCTTGGTGATGATCGCCAAGATCGGATCGAACGTGCTGCTCGGCCTCGCTCAAGCTCCGACTGCCTCGTCAGATCAGTTCGTCACCACCTTGGCCATCGCCGGTATTTCCGTCGTGGTCTTCATTATCGCCATGTATGTCCCGAACATCATTCAAGGCGTTGTCCAGGGCGCATCGGTTTCCGGAGGAATGGAAGCGATCCGCCACGGCGGGCAGGCGGCCTCTTTCGCCGCGGGCGCTGGCTTCCTCGCTGCCGGCGCTGCCGGCGCGGGCTTTGCGGCCGCTCAAGCCGCACGAGCTGGCGGTTCATCCGTCGCTGGTGCCGCTCTACGGGGGATAGGTGCAGGCTTCGGTTCCGGCGCGCAAGCAGCCGGATCGGCCGCGAAGGAAAAGGCGATCGGTTCGCCCGGCGCCTATGCGGGGTCCATTCTCGGACTGGCCAACGCCAAGCTCGATCAACAGCGCGGCGGTCATAGCGGACCGAAACCTCCTCCCGAACGCAACGACAAACCGTAATCGAGACAAGGGAAGAATAAATGGCAGCGAACCGCGCCCCGGAAAACCCGTATCTTGCCGCCCGCCAGGAATGGAGCGAACGTTATGGCTCCTATGTGAAGGCCGCAGCCGCATGGCGCATTGTCGGTGTCCTCGGCCTGGTCATGGCCGTCATCGGCTTCAGCTACGCGATGTATCTGAGCACGCAAGTGAGGCTCGTGCCTTACATCGTCGAGGTCGACAAGCTCGGAGCCGCAGTCACGGCAGGCTTTCCCGAGCAGATCGAGTATGCCGATGTCCGCGTGGTGCGCGCCACACTCGGCAACTTCGTCACAAGCTTTCGCTCGATCACGCCGGATGCGGTGGTGCAGAAGCAATATATCGACCGCACCTACGCCCTTCTTCGCACCTCCGACCCGTCAACCGAGAAGGTCAACGCCTGGTTTCGAGGCAATTCTCCATTCGAGAAGGCGAAGTCCTCGACCGTTGCCATCGAGGTCAACAACATCGTCGCGCTCTCGAACCAGACCTATCAGATCGACTGGACGGAATACGAGCGGGACCGCAAGGGCAAGGAAACCGGCACACGCCGTTTCCGCGGGATCGCAACGGTGACGCTCACCGCGCCACAGGATGAGGCGACGATTCGCCTCAATCCGATCGGCCTCTACGTCCGGGATTTTGACTGGACGGGACAGCTTTAAGGGCAGGGATTCTTTCAATGAAAAAAACGGGATTGATCGCAGCCGCCGGCTGCATGGCCGGACTCTTGCTTGCGGCGGGCGCGCAGGCGCAAAGCATGACGACGAATGAGGTCAGGGGAACAAATCTTTCCAGAAAGTGGCGTGGCACGCCGGGACTGGTTACGACAGGTCCGGACGGCAAGGTGATCTTTCTGTTCGGCGAGACCCAGCCGTCCGTCGTCTGCTCGCCGCTGCAGGTCTGCGACATCGAACTTCAGGGTGGCGAGATCGTCCGCGACGTCCTCGTCGGCGACACCGTGCGCTGGAAGGTAGAGCCTGCGACGTCGGGAGCGACAGGCGGGCAGGCCATCCACCTGATCGTCAAACCCTCCGAACCTGGGCTCGTTACCTCGATGGTCGTGACGACATCGCGGCGCACCTATCATATCCAGCTCAAGTCCCACCCCAGCCAGTACATGGCGCGCGTTGGGTTCGAATATCCGGAAGACGTGTCGACCAAGCTCGCCGACATCAACGCCCGTCTCGAAACCGGTGGCATTCCGGGCGCCGCGCCGGACAAGCTGAATTTTTCCTATTCGATCAGCGGCAGTGCTTCTTGGAAACCGAAACGGGTCTATTCGGACGGGGTGAAGACCTACATCCAGTTCCCGAAATCGATCTCCGGCGAGGACGCGCCGGTGCTCTTCGTCGTCTCCGGCGGTCAAAATCGCATCGTCAATTATCGGATGAAGAACGACGTGATGACCGTCGACTATGCGATCGACAAGGCGATCCTCGTTTCCGGCGTCGGTTGGCGGCAACAGAAGATCAGGATCCGGAGGGGAGGCTGACCATGCGGAGGCTTCTCGCGTTTTTCATCGCGGTCGCGCTGCTCTCCGGCTGCCAAACGGCGGGCGACGCACTGACCACCAGTTCCACGCCTGTGGCCGTCACCGGACCGGCTGCAAGCGCCATCGCCGGCGACATGGCAAGTCGCCTGGCTGAACAGATCGGCCCGGCCGGTGCTACGAACACGATCAAAATGGAAAAGGATACGTCTGAATTCGCGACCGCCCTTGAGGCGGCCCTGAAAGGGTGGGGCTATACAGTCGCCACCGACGGCAAAACGGCCAAAGACGTCAAGCCGGTCGAACTTGATTATGCAATCGAGGGCTTCGACGGGCAGGTGCTGGTGCGGCTCTCGACGCCTTCCATCGCTCTTGGCCGCGCCTATACGCCGACAGAGGCCGGCGCCACGCCGGCCAGTCCGCTTTCGATCATGCAGCGCAATTGACGGAGACAAACATGGTCCAGTCGCTCCAGCTTGGCACGCCCAGCCAAGCCGACGATCAGAATGGCATGCGCCGGCTCAACCGCCTGCCGATCATCGTCGCCATCATCGTCATCGTGCTATTCATCGGCGTCGTCGTGATTGGTCTATCGCTGCGGGGGCTCTCCTTCAATCGTGGCGACATCGAGGGTGCTTCCAACACACCGGCGACGACTTTCGGGGACCAACTCAAGCGGGGTGTCACGGATGGCATTATCGGTGAACCAGAAAAGCAGGAGGTGTTTCAGCCGACACCCGTCGTGGTGGAAAAAAAGGAGACGCAGGAACCGGTCGTCGAGCGCCGACCTGAGGAGAGACAAGACCGTCGCCAAAGGCTCGAGTCAGAGGAAGAGTGGAAGGCTCGCCTGAAACGGGAGGAGGATGAACAATATATGCGCGAGGCCCAGCGCCAACGGATGGCACGTCTCCAGGCTCGCGCGACGGCGCTCGAATCGCCGTTGCAGGTAGACATCTCCGACGTCGAGAAGGCCGCAAACTCCACCAACGACACCGGCCGTCAGCCGACAAATATCGCAGCAAACAGCGCGTCAGACCTTTATGCCGCCGCCATGAAATCCGGCCTGATGGGACAGAACGTCGATCAGAACGGGCAGACGTCGAAGGAGGACTTTTTCAATCAGGACATCAAGGATCTCGGCTACCTGCCGAACCAGGTCGTGCCGCAGATGTCGCCGTATGAGCTGAAGCGTGGCTCAGTCATTCCCGCCACCTTGATCACCGGCCTCAACTCCGACCTGCCGGGGCGCATCAGCGCGCAGGTCAGCCAGAACGTCTATGACAGCGCCACCGGCTATCGGCTCCTGATCCCGCAGGGTGCCAAGCTCTTTGGCCGTTACGATTCCAAAGTCTCGTTCGGCCAGGAGCGTGTCCTCGTGGTCTGGACCGACCTGATCTTTCCTAATGGATCGACCCTGCAGATCGGCGGCATGGCCGGCACGGACGCCGAGGGATATGGCGGCTTCAAGGACAAGGTCGATCGGCATCTCTGGCGCACCTGGAGCTCGGCAGCACTCGTCGCGTTGATCGGAACTGGGATCGACATGTCGATGCCGGAGAGTTCGACGATTGCGACGCAGGACACGGCGTCCGATGCGGCTAGGCGGAATTTCGCGGAAAGCTTCGGGCGCGTCGCGGAGCAGACGATCTCGAAGAACCTCAATGTCCAGCCGACGATCCAAATCCGCCCGGGCTACAAATTCAACGTGCTCGTCGATCAGGATATTATTTTTCCGCAAGCTTATCGACGGTAGCAACTGTGATGAATTCTCTTATCACTGCACATGCTCCAAAAATACTCGCGACGATAGCGGCTTCCACAGTATATGGGCTTTTTCCGCCCTTAGGGGTTGCATTTAGCGACTGGCTCGGCGATTCTGGGGTCACTAACCCGCAAACGATAATGACTGTTACGGAAAGAAGCATGCAGGAAAACGAGCATTCGCCAACCTATCCCAACGCTTTCAGCGCGATGAAAAATGCGGCGACAGTGGCGTCCGCTTTGGATGAATTCCAATCGCACTATCCCATTGATTTCGTCACATTCCATCTTGCGAGGACAATCGTCGATAGCGTTGACGCGCCATTTGTACGAACCACCTATCCCGATAGCTGGGTTTCGCGCTATCTGCTTAACGACTACATAAACGTCGATCCAATCATTCGAGAGGGTTTTTCTCGACAGCTGCCTTTCGATTGGCGCGAGATTGATATTGCCGAGACCGCGCAGGAGTTCATGGTCGATGCCGAGCTGCACGGAATCGGGAGCAACGGGGTCTCTATCCCGATTGTTGACAAATCGCGTCGTTCGCTCCTTTCGATCAACTCCCAGAAGAGCGATGATGAGTGGGCGTTCATCGAGCGCCAATTTTTACCGGAGTGGCTTGAGCTCGGATTCCTTCTGCACCGCAAAGCAGTGTTCGAACTCCACGGAGAGAATGATCCCGTGCCTGCGCTAGGATCACGGGAAATCGAGTGCCTTCATTGGGCCTCGCGCGGTAAAGATAGCAAGGACATTGGCAAGATTCTGGGATTATCCGAGCATACGACGCGCGGCTACCTGAAATCGGCACGCTATAAGCTGGGTTGCCCCACATTGTCGGCCGCCATAGCCCATGCAGTACACCTGAACCTCATCACTCCTCATCTGGGTACCCCAACCTAGGGGTATCAGTCCGGGGGATTTATCTCCGCGCATTCCCGCTGCATGTTCGGACAGCCCGACGAACAGAGGGAGAGTGGGATTGAACGACGCGTTGAGGAATTTGATCGATACGATAGAGGCGTCGCAAGATGAGGTAGCGATCAAAACAGCGTTGCGTAACTACGGCAATGCATTCGGGCTTGAGCGATATGCTTATGTCGACGCGTCAGGCACCGAAATTCGCACCTTCAACAACTATCCAAAAGAATGGCAAGAAACATATTTAGCCAATCATTATTCACGCATCGATCCAGTCGTAACTGAAGCCAGGCGCCGACGCGAGGCCTTTGTCTGGACCGCAGATGATTGGCCGGCTCGAGGCATGTCCCAACTTCGAAAGTTCCGAGATCAGGCGTTCGATCACGGGATCCGTCGCGGCGTCACAATCGGGCTGAACGGCAGTTTCGGTTCACACATGATGCTGACGTTTGCAACATCGGAGGCACGAACAGATTTCCATGAATTGCAGCAAACACTTCCAGCTTTGCAGGCTTTGATGGTCATTCACTACCAATTGAGGTTCATCGCTGCGAAGATGCGCCTCGCCCCAAAGCAAACGCTGTCACCGCGTGAAGTGATGTGCCTTATGTGGGCGACGAAGGGAAAGACCGCACCCGAGACGGCGGTGCTCACCGGCATCAATGCTAGAACCGTGCAACACTATCTCGACAAGGCGCGTGAAAAGTTTGACGCCCAGTCCGTGCCGCAGCTCGTCGCAATTGCCAAGGATCGCGGCTTGGTCTGACGTTTATCCGTCACTCTCAAGTGGCACGTCCGGAACGTAGCCGAGCGCGTCCAGGATTTTCGAGAGTTCCTCTTGCTGGTTCTCGGACTTCTTCTGGCGCGCGATGTGTTCGTTTTGAAGGGCTTGAAGCACCGAACCGGAGATCGACGGGTCGTCACTGGCGAGAACCCACTCGTCATATACGGCTTGATCGGCTGCGAGGAGCCGACGGTGTTCGCGGATCGCCGAAACAGCCAGCGTCTCCAAATCCGATTTTCGCGCTGAACTGTAACGAAGTTGTCTTCCATTTTTGTCGTCTGCGCCGGATGAGCTGGCGTCCTTCATCCCCGTCTCCTCAAATTGCATACTGTGACGTCAAGACCCGAGGCCGCATACGCTCGCGATTAAATACCAGATCGTCACAGGATGGGAGGGAGTTCGTATTTTGAGCGGCTCAGCACTCGCGCGAAACTAACTTTCTGACGCTGCTGCATCATCTTGATTCGTCAACGGAATGTCTTTGTAGAGAATACTCCGTGGTGAAATACTCTACAAGCCGATGCTCTCTCGATCATGGAGATTCGAGAGGTATTTGCACGAAATCTGAAAGCCGCGCGGCTGGCCAAAGGCCTATCGCAAGAAGAGCTTGCTTTTCGAGCAGATATCGATCGCACTTACATCAGCTCCCTCGAGCGCAGCGTCTACAATGCGAGCATCGATGTGGTGGACCGCTTAGCAGCGATTTTGGAAGTAGAAGCATCTGATCTGCTGAAGCGGCCGCCGGAGAAGAAGTGACCCCTCCTTACTGGTCTGACGGGTCCCTGGTATCGAGAAGCTCCGTCAATCTTTACGGGCGATGTCAGCTGCATTATATATTCTCCACAAGGAGAATGATTATGACCGACACCTCACACGCCTACACGCCCGCCGAGGCCGCGGCTGTCAGCGAGATCGCTGTGAAGTCAGTGCACAATGCGATCGACAAGCGGATCATCGCGACGCATCTCATTGGCAGCCGGGGTCGAGCGCTCACCGATGAGGATCTGCTTCGGTTGAAGCTCTGGTACGGCGTCGGATCGATCTTGTCTGCCGAGCGCCGCAAGCGCTTATTCGATACGATCGACCAGAACCCGCATGCCGAAACTGTTAGGGCAGACGACTATCTCATTATCGACGTTGCGCGGGCACGAGAACAATTGGCCGCGCGGGCCGAGGCGCTTCGAGAGGCCGAACGAATGATTGAAAGCGTGAAAGGGGTCGTGGGCGGCGAGCCGGTGTTCAAGCGAACCCGTGTTCCCGTGCGAACGATTGCCGCGATGAAGACCCAGGGCGCAAGTACCGCGGAAATCGTCGAGGGTTATCCTGCGGTCACCGAGCGTATGGTGGACCTTGCCGAGATCTGGGCTGCGGCCCATCCCGGCAGGGGCCGGCCGCGGAAGCTTTCGGAACAGGGCCTGACGGTGAAATCCGTGAAGCGTCTGCGATTTCGAAACGACAGCGCTCCCAAACCCTCCGGCTCGACCTCGTGAAGTTCCTTATCGATGAATGCCTCCACACATCGCTTGTGGCCGTAGCGCAAGCGCATGGCCACGATTGTTTTCATGTGAACTGGCTGGGACTGAGCGGCGAAACCGACTGGGATCTGATGCCTCGGATCATCGAGGAGGATTTCACGTTCGTGACGAACAACGCCCGCGACTTCCGGAAGCTGTACGCGAAAGAGGAATTGCATGCGGGCCTGGTGATCATTGTCCCGCAGGTGCTTCCCGCGCAGCAACGAGAATTGTTTGCCCCTCATACTGCAGGATTTGGCGGGAGAGCAGGCTATGGTCAACGAAGTCATCGAAGTGACCCTCGATGGCGAGGACGCTGTTCTCACGCGCTATTCGCTTCCGGAGGCTTAGCGGCCTTCATTTGGCATCATTTGCCCCCAATCCTCGACAGGTCAATCCGCATCTCCGCTGATCCGACGCTTTCGGCATCTGTATCCGCAGGCGGCAGGTCGACGGTGGCCTTGTCCTGGTGTGCAGGCAACACGTTGTCGATCGTGACGCTTTTCCCAGGATCTTCCGCCTGAAAAACGCTCACCCCCTCGAACTCTCCGGTCTTCCAGGCATAGACCGCATCGTCGAAGATCTGCGGGAAGACATCGTCGTTCTTCGGATTGCCGTACCACTTGGCGACAATCCGCAAGACCTTGGCAAACATAGCCGTTCCCTTGCGGAGGTTTTCGCAAGGATCGACGAGATCGGGCTTCAGATCAGCCGCGTCCTTCACACCGACGCCAGCCGGAAACTGCGTCAGGCCGACACGCACCACCGCCTGGCCGACATACTGCCGGACGATCGCCATCGCCTCATCCTGCGTTGTCGCCTTCGGAACGAGGATCAATCGGCCACCTGATTTGACGGTGACGGCGAGCGGACCATTTGCGCCCGCCGCGGTCACGAACTGCTCGACGATTGCGGGCTTCAAAGAGGGGTCGGCGCATTGTTGGATGAGAGCGGCGTCGAGCATCAGGTCTCCATGGCATTCAGGTGTTGAAGGAGAAAACGACGGGTTTGTCGAACAGACGCGCCCAAGCGTTTGTGCTGGCGCGCTGGATAGCCACGATGGACGTCCCCTTGGTCCACCAACCGTTGCCGACGGCAATGACGACGTCCGGATCGTGGAGCATGGATTGGAGAAGGGGCCAGACGATCAGTTGCTCGTAGCAGATCAGGGGTGCGGCCCGCCTGTAGGCAATTGTCGCGACCGGGTTCGCGAAGAAATGCGCTCGCGCTCCGCCGCTCTGACCGAGGAGGGGCCGCCAAGGCTGCCACATCGAACCTGGCACCGGCATGCGCTCGCGATAAAGGAGGCGAGCCCCGTCGCTGGAGATGGCGATCAGAACATTGTCGTATCCGCCTGCATCTACGACAGCGGCGCCGGCGATAACGGTGGCGTCAGTTGCCTGCAAAGCTCGCACCCATAGCCGCTCGACGGTCGGCGTCCAGAAGCCAAGAGCGCTTTCGGGAAGAACAATCGAGCGGGCGCCGCCCGATGCCCGATCCGTGACCGTGGCAATCAGATCACGGTAACGCTGCAAGCTAGTGTCGCGCCCCAACGACGCTCCCATTTCGAGATCGACCCCCTGCCAACCTTGGGGTAGCGTCGATTCGTCCCAGGTTGCGGCGGACCCGATCCAAAAGCCTGCCAGGACGATCGCGACAGCTCGCCACATGCGGGTTACGAGGCCCATGAGGCCGGCTGTCACGGCAACCAGCCCCCACCATCCCCATCCTGGAAACAGCACGCCCGCGGCCGTGATCGGATGAGCCCAGCCGGTGATGCCGAATGGCGGAATGGCCATCAGAGCCGCTGCCAGGAAATAGTGACACGGACGAGCACCCGTCTCCTTCGTCCAGAGGACGGTGTACACGATGACGAAGCCGGTGGACGCACAGAGCCAGAGCAATAATCCAGGCCAGAGGTCAGACGAATAGAAGGTGGCTACGCCCTGCGGCAGACCGCGTGACGCAGCGAGAAAATAGCCGGCCGAGACAAACGCGGCCGTCAGCCTCGTTCGCGCAAGCGCCCAGAGAACCGGAAACGCGAGCGCGACCGGGAGAAGGAGGACATGTCCACTCCATCCCACCGTCCCGGCGACGATTGAAACGGCCATCAATGCGGTTGGCTGGAGGTGCTCACGGCGCATAGGTGAGCACCGGTTGCGCCAGACCGAGGATTCCGGAGGCGGGCAGGGGGCCGAAATAGCGGGAGTCATAGGAGCTCCTGAACGGTGAATGGAGAAAGACGCTTTCGTCGGGCACGACGCCGCCGGGAAATGGCTTCATCGACCGGCCATTGCCGTCCCGCTCTGCCAGATCGGAAAATGGGATTGGATGCCCATCGATTGTCACTCGGGCGCCGATTTGAACATGCTGCCCGGGGACTGCGACGACGGTCTTGATGAGCGGCGCTACGCCGCCCGGGCAGGTGCCGGAGCGGAGATAACCACGCTCTCTCGCCGCCATCATCACCGCAGTTTGCGGAGGGCAAATGAAGACAAGGTCTCCGGCAGCGGCCGGGCGATCGAGCGCCACGATCCGCCAGAGGCCGAGGGGTTCGCTCGGTGTCAGGTTGATGCGGAAACCGCCGACGATTGCGGCAGCAACACCGCTGCCAACGATGGATGCCGCCAAGGCCAAGAGCACGACTGCATGCGCCCTTTGAGCGCGTCGCGTCCCAAACGCAAACACGGATGTCTTCATTTGAGCGAGAGCCCCTGGCTCTTCGTCTGACGCAGGGTCTCCGCTTGCTTCAGCGCCTCGGTCGTGCGCTCATGAGCGGCGAGTTGCTGCACCGTCCGCATCGAATTCCACGCCGATTGCACCTCCGTCTTCTGTCCGGCCGTCATTCCCGAAGTGACGGCACTGAAGGTCTGTCCATTGGGTTCCTTCGCGGCAAGCGACAGGAAGGTTCGCTCGCCGAACCGCTCCGATACCGCCTTGGCGAAACCCTCCAGTTCCGCCTTCACCATTTTGTCGGCGAGCGCGTATTCGAGACCGGCGGGCAGGTCGTTCCGGTCGATCGCATCGCGAACGCGTTCCAATGTTTGTTTTGCGTTTGGCGACAGTGCGGGAATATCGATCGAGACCTTCAGCCGGACGGCACGTTCTTCGACCTCGAACTTGCGTTCCGCCTCCGCCCGCTGGCGCAGATAGCGCTCCAAATTTCGGGCCAGCGCCGGCGCATTGGTCCCAGCCTTCTCGCGCTCCTGTCTGTCGGAGCGGCTGGCGAGGATCCCGGTCTTGCCCTTCAGCGCGCCGAAGCTTTCGGGCTCCGACCCAAGCTTGGCCAACGTGGATTTCTGGGCGGTCTCGTCCTTCAGCATTGCATCGACATTGACTGCCTTGAACGCGCTTTCCGGCTGGGCGTAAACGAGGTGGAAGCGGGTCGAGACCTCCTCCCATTGCTTCTTCAATCCTGGATCGGCGGCGATCTTGTCCTCGATCGCCTGGTCGACCGATTTGGCGAAGGTTGTGATGCCCGAGACCATCGGCTTTGCCTCCTTGGTGTTGTTTTGGGTTGGGGACTGCGCGGCGCCGCGGATGAGGCCGAGCTTGCCGGCGACGGCGGCAAGGCGAGCGCCGAGATTGGCAAGTTTTTGCTTTTGGCTGACGACCCATTCCAGCCGGTCGCGAACCAGGGTTCGGGCGACGTTGACCAGATGCAGACCGCGTGCTTCGGCAAAACGAAGCGCCTCGCGGTAGAAGTCACTTTTCTCGTAATCGAGAGTCGTTTCCTTCGCGTTCCTTCGCGACAAGATCGGGATCAACCCACCGTTCTTCGCGAAGGATCTACGGCCGTAGTAGACGGTCAGGTCCTCACGATGACGGGTCATGGCGACATAGGTGAGATGGCGATCGAGCGAAAGGGAAGCGAGCACCTTGACCTGGTCGACCGTCGCGCCCTGGCTCTTGTGGATGGTCGTGGCATAGCCGTGATCGAGGTTGTTGTAGAAGCGCTGTTCGACCAGCACCTGGCGAGCATTCTCCCTCTCGCCGATCCGCGCGGTGATGCGTCCTGGTCCCGTCTCGACGACCTTGGCCAGCATGCCGTTCTTGACGCCGAGCGATCCCTCGTTCTTCAGGAAAACGATCTGATCGCCGACGGCGAAGTTGCGTCCGCCATCGGCGGTCTTGAACATGGTTCCCTGGTCGAGAACCCCGCGTTCGATAAGCTTGATGCGCGCCATTTGGTTGAGCATGCGCACGTCGCGGCGCAGATGAGCGAGGATAAGCGACGTCTTTGCCGGATCGTAATCGCGGTCCCAGGCAGCGATCAGGTTGTCGACTGCGTCGGCTTTCAGGTCCGATCCTATTATCTTGCCATTGGCACGGTAGGCGTCGACCGCCCGGCCGACCTTACCGCGCGCGAGATCGAGCGAGGCATAGCGCATCCATTGCTGGCGCTGGCGATAGATCGTTTCGAGTTCGGCATAGCCGATGCGATCGGCGATGGCGCGGAAGGCAGCCCCAGCCTCGATCGGTTGAAGCTGTTCGGGATCGCCGACGAGAACGAGCTTGGCACCGGCTTTCGTCACCGCTTCGACGAACAGCGCCATCTGCCTAGATGACACCATGCCGGCCTCGTCGAGAACGAACACCGTCTTGCCATCGAGCTGGTCACGGCCCTGGTTCCAGCGAAGGTCCCACGATGCAAGGGTCCGAGAGATGATGCCCGCTTCCTTCTCCAGGCCCTCGGCCGCCTTGCCGGCAAGTGCTGCGCCGACGACCCGATAACCGGCCGCTTCCCATGCCTCCCGCGCCGCCTTCATCATCGTCGTCTTGCCGGCGCCGGCGCGGCCGATCACGGCGGCGATCCGCTCAGGTCCCGCCACATGTTCGATCGCGGTCCTCTGCTCGTCAGATAGACGTTCATGACGCTCGAATGTCGCTGCCAGCACTGCGTCGCGAACGCCATGCGAAGAGCGCTGAGACAGCCAGATGGCGCGATTGGCCATCTCGGCTTCGAGCCGGATCATGTCGCGCGTCGTGTACTTGGCGGGCACTCGGATACCGGTGGCAAGGTCGATCCGCTCGCGCTCGATGCGGAAGGTTTCGGGGTGCAGAATGATCCGTACCATAAGGCTTTGGAACAGATCCGCGTCGTCGACGTAGCGGTGGAGGTTCTTAGCCACGTCGCGCTCGTCGAAGACGCTCTTCTCACGCGTGATCAGGTCGAGCACGAGCTTCGGATTATGGTCGATTCGTCTCGCGTTCTCGGCCCTGCGAGCCTCCTGCAGTTCGAGGCGTTCGAGCTCGACCGGGTCGGACGCACCATCTGATTTTCGCTCGATCGCCTTCGTGCCGACGCCGAGATGGATAGTCGGCTCGAGTTCAATCCCTTGCTTCTCGAAGGAGCGGCCATCGACGTAAATGTCGAGGCCGGCGAGCGCCAGGTGCCTGTTCTGGCAGGCAAACCAGCCGTCGCGAAACGCGTTGAAATCGTCGATGCTTCCGGCCCAAAGCTCATAGACGATTTTGCCGGCGTCGTTGCGGATCGGATTGCCGTCCGGTCCTGTTACCGGGACCTTCTTGGCTCCAAAACCGTCCGCGGTCAGCGGCCGCAAGGTCGTCATGAGATGAACATGCGGATTGCCGGGCGCATCATGGTAGACCCAGTCGGCCACCATGCCCTTCGCCGTGATGTACTGCTCGACGAAATCCCGCACCAGCGCGATGTTCTGCTTGGGCGTCAGCTCGACCGGCAAGGCGATCGTCACATCCTTGGCGAGCTGCGCGTCGGAGCGCTTCTCGAAATCTTCGACCTTGTTCCAGAAAGCCTCGGAAGCGCCGGACACCGAACGATCGGCAATCATCGAGCGCAGCCATTGCGGCGCGTCGGCGGGAATGACGAACTCCTCATGGAGCAATCCCTGCTTGCGGGTGTAATCGATCGTGCGGGCCTCGCGCTCGAACTCCATCTTGGCGCAATGCCGGTAGGCCGCTGACAGCACGGCGCTGCGGCCTGAGCCGCGGGCGACGACGCTGACGGAGAAATGGGGGACGGCCACGGCGGAACTCTTTCAACAGGTTCTGTCCAAGAGCGGCAGGCCCGCTAGGGGCCTCAAGCAAGGACGTCGCACCAGCGACGTATAATTGCGCCCTTCGGATCCGCTCCTTCGGAACGGCCGGGATCATTCACGAAAGCATCGCCCTTGGCGATTGTAGGATTCACAGTAGTGCGTTCCGCACTCACCTCCGGGACATTGGGTACGAAAGACAAGCTTTCTCACCCAAGGGAGTTAGACGGAATGAAGAAGCCATCCTCGAAAATCCGCGACGAAATCGCCAAGCTCCAGGAGCAGCTCAAGGCCGCCGAGACCCGTGAGGCAGAGCGCATCGGCCGGATCGCCCTCAAGGCTGGACTTGGCGACATCGAGATCGACGAGGCGGAGCTGCAGGGCGCCTTCGAGGATCTGGCCAAACGGTTTCGCGGAGGAAAGGCCGCGACGACCGGAGGGAAGAGGGGAGCTGACGTCGGCGAAAGCAGCGCACCGTCCACGCAGAACCCGTCTGTCGCGCCTGCGGGCGGGACTGCTGAGGCTTGAGCGGATGGCGCGCACGACAATATCCGACGCCCGCAAGAAGGACACGCGGGAGAAGATCGAGCTTGGCGGTCTGATCGTCAAAGCCGGTCTTCGCTACGAGAAGCGGGCGCTTCTGCTGGGCGCGCTGATCGATTTGAGCGAGCGGCTCAAAACCAATGTACAGGAACGATCGCGGCTTCTGGCAATCGGTGCGGAGGCCTTTGGGAAAGCCGATGAGTAGGATCATGCTCTTCATCGCCCCCGTCGCGCTCATGATTCTCGTCGCCGCTGGTTTGACCGGGATCGAGCACTGGCTGTCCGGGCTCGGAAAAACGGAAGCCGCACGGCAGACGCTTGGTCGGGCCGGGATCGCGCTGCCTTATGTCAGTGCAGGGCTCGTCGGCATCGTCTTCCTGTTTGCCAGCGCCGGCGCGATCAGGATCAAGACGGCTGGATGGGGCGTCGTCGCCGGCGGTGCGGCGACGATCCTGATCGCCGCAATTCGCGAAACGATGAGGTTGTCTGCGCTCACCGATAAGGTTCCGGCCGGTATGTCCATTTTCTCCTATGTCGATCCGGCGACGCTGATCGGAGCGGCGGCGGCGGCGATTGCCGCATGCTTTGCTCTGCGTGTCGCGTTGGCCGGCAATGCGGCATTCGCCAGCGCCGAGCCGAAGCGCGTCCGCGGCAAGCGGGCGCTGCATGGCGAGGCCGAGTGGATGAAGCTGCCGGAAGCGGCAAACCTGTTTTCGGATACCGGCGGAATCGTGATCGGTGAGCGATACCGTGTCGACAAGGACAGCACCGCAGCGCGCTCGTTTCGTGCCGACGAGCCGGAAACATGGGGCGCCGGCGGCAAATCACCGCTGCTCTGCTTCGACGGCTCGTTCGGTTCGTCGCACGGTATCGTGTTCGCCGGTTCGGGCGGTTTCAAAACAACATCGGTGACGATCCCGACCGCTCTGAAATGGGGCGGCTCGCTGATCGTTCTCGATCCATCGAACGAGGTGGCGCCGATGGTCTCAGCCCACCGGACGAGCGCGAACCGGGATCTGTTTGTCCTCGACCCGAAGAACCCGGCAACAGGCTTCAATGCCCTGGACTGGATCGGCAAGTTCGGCGGGACGAAGGAAGAGGATATCGCCTCCGTCGCCTCATGGATCATGAGCGACAGTGGCGGCGCGCGCGGCGTGCGCGATGATTTCTTCCGAGCCTCGGCATTGCAATTGTTGACGGCGATGATCGCCGATGTTTGTCTCTCCGGTCACACGGAGAAGGAAAACCAAACGCTGCGCCAGGTTCGCGCCAATCTCTCTGAGCCCGAACCGAAGTTGCGGCAACGTCTGCAGGAGATCTACGACAATTCGGACTCGGATTTCGTCAAGGAGAACGTCGCGGCCTTCGTCAATATGACACCCGAAACCTTCTCTGGCGTCTATGCCAACGCGATCAAGGAAACCCACTGGCTGTCGTATTCGAACTATGCCGCGCTGGTTTCGGGTAGGACGTTTTCCACGGGCGATCTCGCCGATGGGAACACCGACGTCTTTATCAACATCGATCTGAAAACACTGGAGACGCATGCCGGCCTCGCGCGCGTCATTATCGGCTCGTTCCTCAACGGGATATATAACCGTAATGGGACTATGCCCGGCAGAGCGCTCTTCCTCCTCGATGAGGTGGCGCGGCTCGGATACATGCGGATCCTGGAAACGGCGCGCGATGCCGGCCGAAAGTACGGCATCACGCTCACCATGATCTACCAGTCGATCGGCCAGATGCGCGAAACCTATGGCGGGCGCGACGCCGCCAGCAAGTGGTTCGAGAGCGCGAGCTGGATCAGTTTTGCGGCGATCAACGATCCGGAAACGGCGGATTACATCTCGCGCCGTTGCGGCACGACGACGGTCGAGATCGACCAGGTCAGCCGCAGTTTCCAGGCGAAGGGATCCTCGCGCACGCGATCGAAGCAGCTGGCCGCGCGACCGTTGATCCAGCCGCACGAGGTGCTTCGCATGCGCGCCGATGAGCAGATCGTCTTTACCGCGGGCAATGCGCCGCTCAGATGTGGCCGCGCGATCTGGTTTCGGCGCGACGACATGAAGGCTTGCGTTGGGACGAACAGGTTTCACAGGCTCAGAGGCACGCCGGAAGCCTCTCGGATCGAGCCGGCGCGCAGTGCAACGAGCAAGGCCGATCCAGAACAATGAAGAGTATCGGAGAAATCAGCATAGCGGCCGCACGAAAGGGCGGGATTTCGGGAATTCTCGTCGTGCGAGGAGCGGGAAACAGCGCAGCCGCAGGAGCCTCAACATAGTGGCCCGGAGGGGAGGCGGGACCGACTGCGCCCCGCTCCCGCACACCATATTGCCGGCCCGACTGCAGGTCGAGGCCGTGCGTCTCCGTAAACGCAGATGAAACCGGGGTCGATATAGGATGAGGCAAACAGGAAGGGAGCGGGCAGGTGGCGAAATCGAATGTGGTTCCGTTCAGAAGGCCGCGGAAATCCGGCGGCAAGAACGATCGCCGTAGCCCGCAGAGAAAATCCCGAACGGGATGGAAGGGTCCACGCATATCGCTGATGGCAGTCATCTCAGCTATTGTCATTGCTGCGGCAGGCTGGCTTGCCTTTGGCGGCGCCGGCAGCCTCCCCGGACTGCCGGCCGTGGCCAAGACACCGGCAGCGGACTCATCGTCGGCCGCGTTTTCAATCTGCGGCGACGGCCGTCATGTGAATTGTGTCGTCGACGGCGACACGTTCTGGTTCCAGGGCCAGAAAATCCGCATTGCCGATATCGACACGCCGGAACTCAGCCCGCCGCGCTGCGAGGCGGAACGGATCAAAGGCGAGGCGGCGAAGGCACGCCTGCTGGCGCTGCTGAATGGAGGCAACTTCTCACTGACGGCCGGCTGGCGCGACGAAGACAAGTATGGCCGCAAGCTCCGGACCGTAACGCGATCGGGACACTCGATCGGCGACACACTTATCGATGAGGGTCTCGCCAGACGCTGGGACGGCGCAAGACATGGATGGTGCGGCTGAGTGCCGCGAGAGGATCGTCGCCCATGGGGCGGAGACCGTGTGCGGGCTCCGTGAGCGCCGCGACTAGAGCCGTGCGCCGCAGGCGTCTCGCCCAAACACAATGCGAGTTTTCGCCTATCATCACCGATATGAATCGATCAACGCCGACCGATTCATAACTGTCGTTGGACGCGATTCCGGGGATCGGCGATTCTGGTCTCATGATCGCACAGCCCTATCACCTCTATGTCGAACGCACCGATGTAGCGAAGAACATGGCGCGCTACTATGCCATGTCGATCGAACCGAACCTCTTCGGCGATGTTTGCCTGCTCAGGAAATGGGGGCGCATTGGCGCAAAGGGTCAGACGATGATCCATCATTTCGGACGGGAAGAAGAAGCCGTGCGG
>NZ_NWSQ01000026.1 GCF_002531725.1 Rhizobium sp. L43 | reverse complement strand
TCGCCGCACCGCGCTCAGGGGAAGAAAGTTTTGGAAGGCCGTTGCGGGAGGACGATCGAGGCGAAGCCGGTTTTCGATCAGACATGCCTCATCGAGCCCGCGAAGGACGTGGCTCGGCTCAGTGGCGGAAGGTATATGACGATGGCAGCCGCGCTCCGACTGCCTGCCGGATCCTGCCGTCATCAAGGGAACATCCGTAACACGACGCTTGCCGCCCCCGTAGCGAAAATCAGGGATTTCCGCGACACGGGTCTCGTTACCACTCCCGCCATTCGGCGGTGATATCTTCATCATCCGGGAGGCTGAAGCCCGAGGCCCTTACGACCGCCTCGATCAGGACACCAAGTTCGTCGCGCTCCAGTGTTTCGATCATCCCGCTTCTGCCGTGGATCTCATTGATCGCAAGAACGATGTCCTTGACCGCTGCCTGGATTGCCTGCGCATCCCGCTGGCTGGTTGCGGCCTTCACCGTGTCGATGAACCCATTCAGCGCCGTTTCAGCCGTGGCGATATCGGCCGCGTTGAAAAGCTCGTCTCCCTCGGCCATGGACTCCCGCCAGCGCTGCGTCGGCATCTGGACCCGCAATGCTTCGACTTTATCGATATTCCCTGGCATGATCTTCTGCTTGGGCAAGGACGCCTTTCGGCGCGTGGCCTTGAGCATGGTGCGGTCAGCCTGCATCAGATAAACCGCCATCAGCCGCAAGTCGGAGTCATATTTTGCGATCGCGACTATATTGCCGACAGCATATGAGTGAACGAAGCGTTCGGCTGAATATTCCGGCAGCGTGCTGCTCTTGCCTTCTCGAAACGGGCCCGTCCCGAGCTTCTCGGCCACGATGTCGCTGCTGTCTCCGAACGTCAGACCGAATGGCAACGCCGACGAATAGGCGCGTTGCACTGCCCTGATCGCATCCGGCCCGGTAAATGACAGGCGAGAGACAATCCTCTCCTCGCCGTCCGACAGGCGTCTTGACCGCACCTCTTCGAATTCGGCAATGTATGCGGAAAGGCTTTCCACCTGCAGACCGAAACCGCTATCGAAACCGCCGAAAAATCCCATCTCCGCATTCGTACGAAAATCGATAGGGTCAAGCTTCTCGTGATGGGCAAGATAAGACTCGACAACTGGGTCGGCAATGCTGCGGCCAAGTATATCGAAATGATCCATTCTCTGCCTTCCTTTCACAGTATTTCTATCCAACATGACCTTACGTTCATTGTGACGTCGAACGAGTTACGTCCGCTTATGGCAGATACCGTTGAAAAACTCCGACGAGCGGCTGTTGAGATTAGATTGCTATCCGTTAACCTGTACGCGACCGCCTTCGATAACGACATGGCGGCCTTGAAGCTCGACAAAGCGCCAATCCTCACCAAGTGAACCATCCGGGAAAACCTGCAGGCGGTAACCACCTGACAGCAAGAAGTCGGCCCCGCCGTAGTTATCTGTGTTAACGGCTATGACGACGAGTTGCTCTGTGGCGTTCACGAAGGAGTTTGTCTCCGCGTCGTAGCCTTTCAGCAGAGATGCAATTTTGATGAGCTGTAAGTTTCCCGATTTAGGGTCGTCATCGTTTGGCTCCGTTCCTTCAGCCGGCTCGACGAAACGATCTGATGTCCCTGTGACTATTGTCTTCTCGTCAACGAAGCGCCACGGGCATTGAACATGCAGTGCATAGGCCCCGACAGTCCCTCTGCCTGAGGGATGCGGTCGAATGGTACCAAAATGGAAAACCTTCATGTCCGCAGCGTTGCGGGCAATGCTTAATGGCAGCCCTACCAGTAACTGAAGGCAGTTTTCGAGGCTGACTTGAATATCGTTTTCGGCCATCAAATTGAAACTCGGCTAAATCAGAAAAAAGACGCGCTCGTTGACGGCCCTGTTAGGGTGGCTTGCCCTGGGAGCAGCGCATTAAATCAAACGCGCCTCTTCATCTCAAGTTCTGCTTGCCCTTGCTCACATAATCAGACACTTCCGGTCACGCATGGCACCGAAAAAGCCGTCGGCAGGCTCGATG
>NZ_NWSQ01000025.1 GCF_002531725.1 Rhizobium sp. L43 | reverse complement strand
TACCTACCGCCAGCGCGCCTCTGTGGCGAGTTGAGAAAGGCCCGTCGAAGCGGGCCATGTGGGCGCCTCATCGGCGCCGGTCCCAATCGGTCTCGAAGGACACCTCGATATCGAGGAAGAACGGGATCTTGATCGCAAGCTTCAGGCCGATTTTCCCCTTGCGGAAGAAGTGGCTGATCACTTTGCCGAGGGCGCGGAGCCGGCGGCCAGTGGCGGCGAGGAATTTGGCGAGCTGTTGCATGGTATTTCTCCTTTCGAATTGCGGTCATCGCGAGGATAAGCGGCGGACCGGAAAGGAGGGGCGCACCCAGAGGGCCGCAACGAACGGACTTGCCGGCGACTGAATTTTGATCGGCGAGGAGCCGCAGAAGGCGGCGGGGAAAATTCTGGCGGCGGCAGGTTGCGTCGCGACGCAGGGGCTGCAGCATCCCCGATGATAGATGACGGCAGGTCGAAAGGAAGAGGCTCAGCTGGCCGTTCTCGCCATCATTGCGATGGTCTCGCAGGCAGCGCAACGAAGGGCCGCTCTCGCCGCCCTCCGGATGGTCGAGCCCGCCGACGGATTGATTATGATGCTGGGCACCTGATGTAGCTGACACGGGAGGCGCTTACAGCGATACCGGTTTCGCGTGTGATATCCTTGATGATCGGCGCAAGTGAGCCGAGTTCGACGTCGGTGAGCGCAATCAGCTTCGGATAGTCGATGTCGACGCCGGTATAGTCAGCCGTCAAAGCGCTGGACCAATCGCCGCCGTTGATGCGGAATTCGTGCGTGTCGAAATCGATGTCGAGCTCATCCATCAGGTTGATGGTGAAGCGCCCGAAGATCTCAGCCTCACCCTCAAGCCGGTACTCCGCGATGAGAACGCTGCGCTCCAGCGCCATGATAATCCGCACGCGCCCAATTGCTGCCTCCAGTCCTTCGAGCAGGCGATCATGAAGCTCTCGCGAGAATTCGCTGTCGCGGCCGAACCGGTTCGCCAGGACGACAAGCCGGAAACCGGAAAGCTTGGTGTAGAGCGCAAGGTTATGGTCAGATGTCATTGTGTGATCTCCTCATCTTGATGACGGAGATCGGCCACTCCGTGGCAAAGAGGGGTCAAGGACCGCGGGACGCGGCTCGCAAGCGGGGGAACCGATTTTTCCGAGAAGCGAAGTGCAACGCAGCGGCGGAAAAATTGGGGGAACCGCGCCGTCCTTGACGCCGGATTTGCTGGAGTAAAATAGGAGGTCAGAGAGAGAAGAGACCCACGGCCCTGGAGGGGACGTGACCGTATCCGGCGCGAGCCGGTGAGAGTGTCGAGGGGAAACTCCTGACAGCCGGGAGGCCGGTCGATCCGGCGGACCGGCTCATGATCCAGCAGAATGAGAGCCGCCTCAGAAGGGCGGCTCGGCTTCGATGATGCCGTCCTGTTCGGCAAGCGCCACGGCCAGATCAGCCTGGGCGAGCTGAAGCTCCGCTTCGACCTGGCGCCGCTCGACGGCGTCGCAGGCGTTCCTCAACTCGGCCCGCAGCTCCTCGATGTGCTGTTCGATGGTCATCGTCTCATCTCCTTGAGTTCGTGAAAGACGAGACGGCGGGGCGGGAAGAGATGACGGGGTCAAGGAGCGCGGAAGCGACCGGCGGAGCCGGCGAGTGGGGGAGCCGATTTTGTCGGAGTGGAGGGCGCACCGGAGCGAAGGCAAAATTGGGGGCACCGCTCGTCCTCGAGGCAGGCATTTCTTCCCGGCACGATAGCCTCCACTGAGCAGACAAATTCCGGTTCCGTATCGCACCGAAAAAGCCGGCGGCAGGCTCGACGCCTGCCGACGGCTTATCTTTGTCGCCGGTTGACCCCGCCTCGGCGGCGGGGCCTGTCCGGATCTCAGTCCCGGTTGGGGCGGGACCAGATCAGCTGGTAGCCGTCCTCGCCCTCGACCTCGGTGAGCGTCGCGTAGATCGGAGCGGGGAAGCTCGGGTCGTCGAGCTTGACCGAGAGGTAGTCGCGATCCTGCTCGGAGCGCTTCTGCCAGGCCGCACCCAGTTCGACGTTGCCGGCGTAGATGCGGTAGTGCGGGCCCTTGTCGGAGGGGTTTTCGATGCGGGCGATGCGGGCCTTGACGTTGAGGGCGAGGGTGCGGATCGAGCCGTTGAAGCCGGTTTCGGTGGAGGTGAAGGTGCCGATGGTTGCCATTGTCGTATTCCTTTGCTGTTCGGGCCGCGCCCATCGCGGCCTCGATGGCTGTCGCAAGGATCGGGGACGATCGGACCGCACCCCCGGGGTCCCTGTGGCGCCTGCGCAATGGGGTGGCTCGTAGGGCCGGACTGAAATGGAGGGCGGCCAGGAAAAACTTTGTTGTTCCGCGAGGAATGGGCGCACCGCGCTCAGGGGAAGAAAGTTTTGCAAGGCCGTTGCGGGAGGACGATCGAGGCGAAGCCGGTTTTCGATCAGACACGCCTCATCGAGCCCGCGAAGGACGTGGCCTGATCTGCGGCGGAAGGGAATATGGCGATGGCAGCTGCGCCCCGACTGCCTGCCGGATCCCTGCAACGGTGGGCTCGCCGCCCCGTCCACATGTCAAAATCAAACGTCCGGGAACAGCCAAGCAAGGGCGTTGCGTTGGCCGTTCTTCGGGCTATCGTCGTGCTCGCGAATCGTCGCCCATCGTCGAAATCAAGCCATCCCGGAAGCTCAAGCCGATCGACCGGAAAACCTCGATCTGGGGCAAATTGGATCTCACGGCTGATCCCGACACGCTCCCCACGTTGAGGCCTGAACAGTTGCCGGCCGCTGGCGAGACCAACGACCGACGCTAAAGTCCTCAGGCAGCGAGCCGGTCGTCGGCACGTTCGGGCTGTAGGCCATGCAGGAAACTTACGGCCCGTTGCGCATGCGCCGCCGCCTGGAAGATCGCCCGCCTGTCGTCGCTCAGGACCTTGAGCCAGGAGTCGAGGTACGAGGCGTGATCAGGGCGGGGCCTGAGCTCGGGAGCAATGCCGAGATCGGCGCACAGGAAGCAACTGCCGAGTTCGGCGATCAGTTCCTCTCGCGCCCGCTCGGATTTGTCCTCGTCATAGCGGCTGAGGTCGCGGCCGAGGCGATGGCCCGGCGCCGTCCAATGGGTGACCTCGTGACTCAAGGTCGCGTAGTAGCTTGCCGCATCCTTGAAGCTCTCAAATGGTGGCATCTGGACGATGTCGGCGGCCGGCGCAAAAAAGGCCTGGTTGCCGCCATGGCGAATTGAAGCACCGGTGTTGCGGAAGAACCGATCGGCATTCTCGATGCGCTCGACGGGATCGAGAACCGGAGCCGGCTGGTGATGATACTGGTCGGAAAGTCCGTCGATCTGTTCGACGTTGAAGACACTGTACGCCTTCAGGAAAGGAATCTCCCGCTCGACCTCGCCGCCGTTCCCGTCGGTTTCGGACTTGGTGAAACGGCTGGCGAAGACGACCGTGGCGCCTGTTTCGCCCTTGCGGACGGCAGCACCCAGTTCGAGGGCCTGCTTGAACGTCATCCACGTGGATGACGTATATCCCCGGGCGCTGCCCTCCGACCAAAGAAGCAGCACGTTGACGCCGGAATACGGCTGCCCGTTATGACGCAGCGGCCGGGTAATACGGCCGGTCGTGTTCTCGGCGTTCCATGGCTTCATCCACGGCCGCACGCCCTTCGCCAGATCCTCAACGATTCTGTCCGTGATCCGGGTATAAAGATCGACCCGCTGTTTCTCCGTATTGCTCATCTTCAAGCCTCCGTTTTGAGGCCGCGCCCGTCGCGGCCCGTTACGGAGGGCAGAAGGCAGGAGCCGATCAGCCGGCCGATGCACCGGAACGGCCGGAACTTCAGTGGAGGACGGCGGAGCCGTTGCATCTGCCGGTGGCTCCTGCAGACCCGACGAACGGAACGGGCCGTGAAGGGCGTGCCATCCGCCTGATTTCCGTTTCCCTATTGGCCGCGTCAGCGACACGAAAACAGGCCGGCTCCGCCATGGAACCTGCCGTTCACGCGTTTGTCGAGAGGCGGGGCCGGAGCCCCGCCGGCACGGCCTAGTCGAAGGCCGAGATCTGGGCTTCAGCGGCCTTGCGGCTGAGCGAATGACCCGGCTGCTCGACCGGCCGGTCGAAAGGCTTCCAGGTCTCGCCGATCACCTGGGCATAGGCGGCGACGGCGCCTTCGGCCGCCATTCTGAGCGAATGGGCCTGTATGCCCATGTCGGCGGCGAATTCGCGCTTGCGCTGGGCGGCGCTGTCATAGCCGACGGGGCCGTCGAGATCCTCGTCGCGGGCATCGTTGGCGGCCTTGGCGGTGGCATCGCGCGCCTCGGTGACAGCGCGGCTGTAGAACTGCCCGGCGCCGTGGGCAGAGCCGACGAAGGCGCCGACGATCCGCTGCAGGTGGATCTGCATCGCCTTGTCGCCCAGGCCCTCACCGAGCGCATCGGCGGTCTCGATGACGAGCCGTTCGTGCAGGTCGCGAATGCCGTCGCTGTCGATGACCGCCGTGCCGAAACTCTCGGCGATCTTCACCGCCTGGCTGGCGTCCGGGCATGTCAGCCGGACCATTTCTATAGTGGCGCCCTTGCGCAGTTGCACGACGCGGGCAGACTGGCGAGAGGAGGGTGCGGACTTGGCCATGATCGTTTCCTTTCGAGGTCGTCCGATCGGGCTCCGGCCCATGCCGGCTTGCCCTTCGGTGCGGTCATTCCAACCGGCGGAAGACGGGCGTTTCAGGGTCCGGTCCTGCCTGGACGAGCGGAGCCGGTTTGCGGGCGACGAGGGCAAACTGCCCGCGAACGAGCACGCGAGCCTGATCCGTGAAGGACGGCGGGGTCCGGCCGCCCCGCGGCGCGACAGCGGCCTTGAAGCGCACGGCCGCCGGTTCAGACCGCAGCAAAACCGAAGGGCGATCCGGCAAGGCGCGGGACTATGATGTCCTCGAACGAAACGACAGGCCCGCCCGCTTGCCTGAGCCTTTCCAGCTCACCGACGTCAAGCGCTCGACCTATCGCTTGGCCGGCTTCGGCAACCGGTAGGATTGTAGCCAGGTGGGACCGTGCGAGTTGCGAAGTCCACGAAGCAGACCGCCGTCATCATACGGCGGCCCGCCCATCCAGGCGTTGTTGAGGATCGATTTCCAGCGCCTTCCATTCCTGGCGGCATAGGCCTGAAGTGCTGCTTCCTGTTCCGGCGTCAAAGGCGGCAGCGTTTCGCGTGTGCGACGAACGGTGCGCGTTTTTGGTCTGGGATCCGCCGGTGCTTCCCTTAGAGCGATCAACCGCCTGAGTTCCGCGACACCGGCATTGAGGCAGGCTTCGCCTTCGAGGTGATGGAACTGCAGCCAGAAAGCGGTGCGCTCCGCCGGTGATGCGCCGATGCCTGCTCTTCGCTCCAGGTCTCCGATCGTGCTCATGGCGTCCTGCCTCCCGGACCGGTAGCAGCCACGACTGTGCCGTCGGACCCGGCTCTCGCCCGCAGCGCCGCGATTGCCGCATCCTGTCGGGCGAGTTTTCTCGAAAGCGCATCGATTTCCGGCTGACGCTCGGCGGTGATCGCTGCCAGGTTGGCCCGGTAGCGTTCGAGAAAGGCGCCTGCTTCCGGCGCCTTGCCGCGGCGATAGCCGGAGTGACGGCGACCAAGCTGGGGAATGATCGTGATCATGCGTCGCATGATCTGCCGGTCGATCAGATCGAGCTGGTGCTGGGTCTGCCGTCGCGCCGATTCCATTCTGGTAAACTGCCCGGCGCGTTGCTCGGAGTTGGACATTACGACGCCCTCCCGCGCCAGGCGGCGAAGCTGGAGGAACCCTCATAGGCGGCATGCCGTGTCTCATCGATGACGAAGCCAAAGCGGCCGGCCGCATATTCGTCGCTCTGCACCAGGAAGCGGCGCTCTTCCACTCGCTCGCCGCGCGCGCCGCCGATGGTGGCGATCACCTCGATCATACCAGTGTGATGGTCCGAACGAAGTGCCGCGGTGACGATCCAGTCGCCGGCATGCTCTCGTGCGAATGCCTGGGCGTCTCTCTGGTAAGACTCGCCGGGGGCGAGCGCCCGACCGAAGATCGTTTCCCAGGCGTCCGGCCAGCTGTCGCGGATAGTCTTATCGGCGCACTTGCGCTCATAGGTCGTGAACAGGTCCGGAAAGGTGAGTGCGACGATTGCCCAGGCAGCGTCCTCTTCATACCAGCCGCCATCTGTCCTGAGCATCGGGTGGACCTTGGCATTGCTGGCGTCAGAGAGCCTGAAGCCACCGTGACCTGCCGTCGTATGGCAGACAATTCCATCGGCGTAGACGGTGGCGCCCTGCGACGGACCCCATGGCGTGCTGCAGGTCACCCGGACGGTCTGGCGGGATAGGAGCCGCAGTTCGCGGCTATGCCCGGCCTGTTCGATCATGCGGTTTCGGAAAGCGGCTTCGCCCTCAACAGAGCCGTAGTGCGAATAGAAATCATCGCGCTTCAGTTCCGCAAGCGGCCGTGACACGCGCCAGGCGCTGGCGAGAAAATACTGGCCATCCCGGGCCGGAACCATCGCGAAGACGAGATCGCCGACATGTGCGACAGCCATGCCGTCGGCGCTTCTGCCGAACTCCGCCCCCGACGCGTCAGGGGCGGAGACTTCGTTGGAGTCAGAAGAAAGCATAGTCATGCCGCAGCCCTCCCTTCGATCTCATCTGCGGCGACCTCGTCGGCAGTCGCCTCCTCGAGAACGGCATGCGGATAGCCGTGCCGGGTGAGCCATTCCGCGGCCGCCTGCCGATTGTCGGCCAGGTGAACGAGTTCGGCATTGGCGCCGGGGCGATCGAAGACGCGAACAGATCCAAGCGCGGGGCGCTCGACGACTTTGAATGTCAGGCCGCTATCGAGCGAAAAGGTCCGGTGGATACGGACGGTGATGATGCCATTTGCGCCGAGATCGCCTTCATGCAGCGTGAAACACGGTGTCAGACTGGTGTTGCCGACGCAGCGCTCGCCTTCCTTGCGGATCAGCCGGCCCTGGCTATTGCGTGTTTGCCAAGCGGACAGTTTCTTCCTGTGGCGCTCGGGCGGTCGTGGGGTACCATCCGACCAGGCGACGATGGAGCCGATCGGGGCGAGGTCATAAATCAGAGACGCGGACATCGCATCCTCCTTCAGGTTTTTGTGGGTGGTGGAAACGAAACCGCCGCCGGGAGGACCGGCGGCGGAAGATCAGGCGGAGAAGGACGGGGGCGGCTATTCCGCCGCGATCCCGTAGGCGGTTTCCTCCTCGTCGGAGGCGGCATCACCCACGGGTTCGGCGACGGGATCGCCATGTCCCGTCGCTGTTGGATCGAACCTGTCGACACCGACGTTCTCGCCCTCAGCACCGTCGCCGTCGTCGCCGGTGAGATCATCGGCGTGCTTCATAAGATCTGCGATGTCCTTCGGGTCAGGCGCAAACAGCGCCGCCGGAAGGACGAAGGCAGCATCGGCCGCGAAGTGACCGATAAGTGCCGCGCGGGTTTCGCGGACCCGTGCCCGCGGGACGAGATTGACCGACTTGGCGGCGGCTTCGAGCGCCTGACGCGACAGGCAAAGCAGGAAATCCTCGGTGCCCATGTTTGGAAGGAAAGCGTCCGCGCCGATCGCGTCACCGGCAATGCGCGAGACGACGCCACTGTTCGACATGCCGCGCCGGCATGAGAGCACGTCGATGAGAACGGAGCGGGCGGCGACACGCACGCCGTCCATGTCGAACGACAAGCGTCCGTCTGCGGAATAGAGGCGCGCGACATGACGCTGGAAACGCTTCGATCCGAACACGGTGTCGTTGGCACCGGAATCGACCCGAACATTGGTGCCGGCAAACGCCATGACCAGGAGCGCCATCAGCATGTCGTCCTCGATCGGCGCCCGGGCGAGCGCCTCATGCAGCGCATCGGTACGGAAATCGCCAATCATGTCCTGGCCCTTCTGCGTGACCTCGGGCCTGGTCTTCCCGACGACATCGGTGTCGTCGTCGGCCTCCGTCGAAGCGTTGCCGGCCGGACCGGATCGCCCTTCGGTTTTCCTTGCCTCCGGCATCCGGTAGTGGACGCTCTGCACCTTGCCGTCGCGATCGAGATACATCGCGGTGCAATCGCCCTTGGCCGGCTTGCCGTAGACGCGTTCGGCCTTCTTGGGCAGTTCCGGCTGGCCCCAATTGTTGACCTCGACGATGGCGCCCTTCTTCGGAAGGTTGCTCGCCATCCACTCCTGCTGGGCGCCGAGAAAGGCTTCGACATTGGTGGTGTAGCGATTGTCCTCGTCGGCAGGGCCGAACAGGTCCTCGGCCCACTCGATACCGTACGCGAGGCGAAGATCGTCGCCAAAACTTGCGTCGCGGGCATGCATGCGGGTTTTCGAGAGGCCGTTGGCGATCTGCCACCAGGCCGCCGTGTCGCCCTTCTTCGGCTTATGGGCTTTCCAGACCTCTTTCTGCTCTTCGGACGATGCGGCCGCGATCGTCCTTAGCTGCTGCTCGTTGGGCATGTCCCCCTTCGCCATCTGGTCGAGCATGGAAGGCAGCACGTTGGCGAGCAGACGAAGCTTGCGGATCTGGCGGACGGGAAGCGCGAGCGCCACCGCGATCGCCTCCTCGGTCCAGCCGAGCGCGACCAGCCGCTCGATGCCCCGCCATTGGTCGACCGGATTGAGCGGCTCGCGCGCAATGTTCTCGACCATCGAGCGCATGGCGCCGTTGTCGTTGGCCGCCTCAACGACGATCACGTCGATTTCCTCGAGACCGGCGGCAATCGCCATTCGAGTGCGCCGGTGACCGGCTTCGATGATGTAACCGTTGCCGCCGACTTCCGGGAAAATGACCGGCGGCTGGATCACGCCGACGGCCTTGATCGTCGCCAAAAGCAGGGCGTCGGCCTGCGGCGTCGACTTCGATTGGCGCGTGTTGTCGGGGTTGTCCTTCAGCGCACGCGGATCGACCTTCATCAGTTGCATGGGATGCTCCTTGTCGGGGATTGGACACGGCCCTCTGCCTGCCCTTCTCGCGTCTTCATTCTTTCCGAAGACACTTTCCGGACCGCCGAGCGGGCGGCTGGGTGCAACTGCGGCCGAGCATCGCTGCCGCGAAGGACGAGCGGGGCTTACAGCCCTGCGAAGGACGAGTGGCGGGATGCGGAGGCGGCGGTTGAGCGGAAGCGGCGACCAGCCGACTGCTCTGCGACCGGTTCATCTCCCTCTTCCTCCTTTTCTCCCTTGCCTGCTTCTCATTTCGGCGGCTGACGCCGCCGGCCTGCAAAAACGCATCGGCTTGCAAGCGACTGGATGTCGATCGGGATAGATGGGAGATAAAAAAATGGGCCAGCGGAAACCGCGGCCCATGAAGTGTGAAGGTCAATAAACCTCCAGAGGGGAACAGCTGCTGCGGCGGAACTGGGAGGAAAGCCGCCATGTGCATCAGCTGTGTGCACTATGCTCGAATTTTGACCACTTGGAAAACACTTTTTGTGCACTGCAGCTATGTGAATGCTGCAGCGCTTCCAAAATCCGCGGATGGAGGTCAGGCAAATGGCGTCAGACCTCAGGCCGCTTCCGAGTGGGCCAAACCCTCCTCGCGTGCCACGGCTGCCAATGCCTGATCGACGTCCCGTAGTTGCCGGCGCTTCTCGGCGAGTTCTTCGGAAAACGCAAACAGGCCGCCCTCGCGCGAGCGGTAGGAGGCGAGACGCCGCTGGGCGTCATGAAGGCGATGGCGATAGCGTTCCTGCTCCTCGTCAAAACCGTCGAGCGCGTTTTCGAGGCGGGAGGTAGCGCCAAGCGGCGTCACGGTCACCGGCAGATCGATTTCGTAATCCGCTCCAGTGCGTTGGAGAAGGGTCGTGTAGCGATACCCATCGTCCCTGCCGAATCGCTCGCCGAAATAGACGAGATCGAAGCCTCCGATCGAGGCGATGACGCTCTCGTCTTCCTGCTGGAGCTGAACCAGGGTGAGGATTTCCTTCATCAAGGCGCGACCGGCGGCTTTCCGCTCGTTGAAAGCCTCGTCGACGACCGTCATGGCAAAGGCCTCGGCCGCGGTCGGAACAAGACGGTCAATGTCCTTGCCGATTTCCGCAACACGTCGCTCCGAAATCTCGATATCGCGTTCGGCGTCGCGGATCTGCCGGCGCACCGCATATTGATCGTCGTCATGGGCGGCGCGCAGCCGTTCGAGCCGGGCAATGTCCGCCTCGAGTCCCGCCTTCTGCATCAGGCGTTCGTCGCCACTGGCAATCGCCTTCGCCATGGCGAACTGATTGGCCGCTCCTTCCCCGAGATCTTCCAGCCGGCGGATCGAGGTATCGCCAGACAGCGCCGCCGCGATGAAGCGGGCCTTGCGTTCGTTGTTCTGCCACATCGAGGCGTCAAGCGAACCTTGGGTGGCGTAGGCGAAAATATCGACCTCGTCATGCTGGTTGCCCTGACGAACGATCCGGCCCTCGCGCTGTTCGATCTGCGAAGGCAGCCACGGGACGTCGAGGTGATGCAGCGCCTTAAGGCGCAGTTGCGCATTGACGCCGGTCCCCATCGTGTCCGACGAGCCGATCAGGAAGCGGACCTTGCCGGCGCGGACGTCGGCGAACAGACGCTGCTTCGCCTCGGTCTTCTTGTAGTCCTGCATGAAGGCGATTTCGGAGGCCGGAACGCCCAGGCGGACGAGCTCATCCCGGATCCAGCGGTAAGCGGAAAAGCCTCTGCTCTTCTCGACGTTGATGGTGCCGAGATCGGAGAAGATCATCTGCGCCGCGCCAGGCAGATCGAAGGGCTTGCCGTCGGGTCGCACGAACGTGCTTTGCGACGTCTCCTGCCAGATACGGAAAGCGTTCTGGACGAGCAAGTTGAGCTTGTTGTCCGGCTCGTTGTCATTGTCCACGTCGACCAGGCGCAAATCGATGGCGGCATGGCGACCGTCGGTGATGACGGAGAGCAGGATGTCGTCGCCGGGCTGCGCCGGCCCCTCACGCATCTCGATCGCCTTGATACGGGCGTCGAGGACCGTCTGGTAATTCTTGAATGCCTGGGTCGGCTTGGCCGTCAGGATCTGCCGGCGGCCGGTCGAGATCTCAGGCACCTTGACGTAGTCGCGGAGATCGCCGGGCAGCACCACGTCGGCGAAAGACCGGAACATGGCGATCAGTTCCGGGACGTTGACGAAGGAAGCAAACCGGCTGACCGGCTTGTATTTGCCTGATGGCTGGATCTCCAGTTCCGTCGTCGTGTCACCGAACGTCGAGGCCCAGGCGTCGAATTCATGCAGGCCGCGTTCGGCCAGCGCCGCGTGCCCAAGCTGACGTTGGACCGAAAACATCTCGCCAAGCGTATTGGTAATTGGCGTGCCGGAGGCGAGAACCAAAGCCCGGCCGGGGTCCTTCGTCTCGACGAAACGAGACTTGACGTAGAGATCCCAGGCACGCTGCGAACCGTTCGGATCGATGCCTTTCAAGGTCGACATGTTGGTGGCGAAGGAAAGCTTGCGGAATTCCTGCGCCTCATCGACGATGATCTGGTCGACGCCGATTTCGGAAATCGTCAACAGGTCGTCCTTGCGGGTGGACAGCGCCTCCAGTCGTTCCTTCAGTCCCTCCTTGAGCCGTTCGAGACGCTTGCGGGAGACACGGTCCTCGCTGTCGACCTTGGTCAGCAGCTCCTCGTAGAGCTGCAGTTCATCCTGGATCATCTGCTGTTCGAAACTCGACGGCACGGCGATGAACCGGAATGCCGAATGGGTGATGATGATCGCGTCCCAGGTCGCCGTCGCCGCCCGCGAGAGGAAGCGAGCGCGCTTGTCCTTGGTGAAGTTGGTCTCGTCGGCGACGAGGATGCGGGCGTTCGGGTAGAGCGCGAGAAACTCGCGGGCGGCCTGGACGAGGCAATGGCCCGGAACCATCAGCATCGCCTTGGCGATCAGCCCGAGCCGGCGCTGTTCCATGATCGCGGCCGCCATGGTCATCGTCTTGCCCGCACCGACAGCGTGCGCGAGATAGGCCGAGCCGGACGAAATGATCCGCCAGATGCCACGCTTCTGATGCCCATAAAGAACAAAGGCGCCAGAGGCGCCGGGAAGCATGAGATGGGAGCCGTCGAACTTTCGAGGCGCGATATCATTGAAACGATCGTTATAGACCCGCGCCAGCCGGTCGGTGCGATCAGGATCGGTCCACACCCAGTTCTGGAAGGCCGTCTTGATTTTCTGCAGCTTGTCGCGGGCGGCTTCGGTATCGACGACGTTCAGCACCCGCCGCTCGCCATCGGCATCCTTGAAGACGTCGAAGATCTGCGGCACGCGGCTGTTCAGCGCATCGGCAAGCAACTCGCCGGCGTGGCGTCGGTCGGTGCCCCATTCGGATGTGCCGGCCGCCGTCCATCCAAGTTGCCGCGCCTCGACCGTCCATGAACCGAGTTCCGGCATGTGGTGGATCCTGATCTCGGCGCCCATCGTCTCGTGCACGAAGTCGACGATATCGGCGGCCGGAATCCAGGGAGCACCCAGCCGTGCGGTGATATCAGACGGGCGAAGGTCGGCGGGCTGCACCGCCTGAAGCGCACGGACATTGCGCTCATAAGCGGGATCGAGCTCGGCCGCAGCTGCCGCGGCAGCAAGTTTGGTGCGCACGGCCCCAGAGAGATAAGCATCCGAGGTTTGCCATGAGCCGTCGGCGGGATCGCAAAAGATTGCGTCACCGAGCGCATCGAGAACCGCATCCGTGTCGCAATGCAGAAGCTCGGCGATATGATCGAGGTCGATGCGCCCGCGTTCGTTGAGGACGACCGCTAGAGCATCGGCTGCGGAGGTGATGACGGGCGGGGAAGGGGGCGCGATGACGCGTTCCGAGAAAATCGGCCCGGGCCTGGCGGTGTCGGTTTCGAGGTCATAGTCCTCGATGGAGGCAACCAGCCAGCAGTCGGGATCGTCGCGAAATGGCATAAGGTTCGGCTGGCGATGGGTTTCACGAACCTCGCCCGTCGTCTCATCCTCGATGATCGAAACCGTGGTGTGGTTGATCGGGCCAAAATCGCGCACGAAGTTCGACCAGGCGATGCGCAGCCGCACCTGTAGCTCGCGCCACGGCCGGTCCAGTTCCTGGGCTTTCAGGACGTCGCGCACGGCTTCGCGGATCGGGATCAGTTTGCGGATGATCCGGACGTGCTTTTCAGAAATTCCCTCGCCACTGCGCGCCTTGCGCACCTGCACCGCGACGGGCTCGCCATCGACGACCTGCATGAGGCCGTGCCTGACATCGACAAAATAGCTGCCTTCGCGCATCTTGGCATCGTCGGGGCGGAGATCGACGTTCTCGGCAAGCTCGTCCTCCAGATCGATGTCGATGGCCGTCGGCTCGCCGTCATAAAGGCCTTCCGGAAGAAGAGCGATGGCTGCCGTCAGCGCCGCGTCGAGCTCCTCGCCGGCGCGTGATCGGCACGTATAGGTCTCCCCGAAGGGACCGGAGCTCAGGGCATGGTCGCCGAGGACAAAATCAGGATGCCGCGCGAACCACCTGTTCACGCGGATCGCGCCCTCGTCCTTGGTAGCCGGCCGGACTTCCTCCAGGTCGAGCCACGAAAGGTCGCCTTCCGGCTCGCCTGCCTTGCGTTTGCGAAAGAAGAGGGTGTCGACCACGACATCCGTTCCGGCGTCGCGCCGAAAACTGCCTGCGGGCAGTCGGATTGCGGCGATCAGGTCGGCGGACTTGGCGATGTGTTCGCGTGCGGTGCCGTCCGCCTTGTCCATGGTGCCGGCGCTGGTGACGAAGGCAGCCAGGGCGCCCGGCTTCAGGAGATCGATCGATCGGGCAATGAAGTAATCGTGCAGCCGAAGAACGAGCGAACGATATTGCCGGTCGGAGCGAACCGTCCGATCGGAGAAGGGCGGGTTGCCGATGGCAAGATCGTAGATCGCATTGAGGTCGGCGCGCGCGAAATCGCCATTGATGATGCGCGCCTTCGGCTGCAGCAGTTTCGCGATGCGGGCCGTGACGGGATCGAGCTCGATGCCGGTGACGTAGCTCAGTTCGCGGTACTGTTTCGGCATCAGCGCCGGAAACAGGCCCGTTCCGATCCCGGGCTCCAACACACGGCCGCCGCGCCAGCCGAGACGTTGAATGCCCATCCAGATTGCCCGAATGACGAATTCGGGGGTGAAGTGGGCATATTGGGTGCAACGGGCAAGCGACGCATAGTCGCCCACGCTGACCGCGGATTGCAGCGAGTTGCCGAGATCGTCCCAGCCTGTGCGGAAGTCGGCTTCGCCCGGCCGCCGGAACATGCCATTTGCCAGCTCGCCGGCGCCGAAGCCGGTGAAGCGGATGAGCCTCGCCTGCGCGGCCGGAGTCACCGGCAGGTTCATCTTCTCGATTTCGTTGGCGGTGAGGATTGCCGCAACGTTGATGCGTGCCCGCTCCTTCCAGCTCGCGGCGAGCTCGCGGTCGCCATCGTCGAGATAGAAGTTGGCGCGCTGCCCCTGCTTCCGCGGGACCGGCCGGTTGGTCACCGGCAGAGCCGGCTCAGAAGAGGGCGGGGTCGGGTCAGGCTCGTCGTCGTTGGCGGCAAAACCGCCGAACGCAGCGACGCCAAGACCAAGTCCTGATGACAAAGCGCTGCTGCCAAACATATCAAGGGTGAAGGGATCGCTGCTCATCGAAAACTCCTTGTGAGCGAGCGTCATCGATCCGCCGCAAGCGACAGTCGAGGAACGCGAAGGGGGGAGGCCGCCTGCATGGGCTGCGCGGCTATCGTGGTCCGAGCGCGATCGCTTCGCGCACGGATGCAAACGGAAACTCTCAAGCCGCGATCGGCGAGGGGAGGTGGCGCAGTTGTACCGGCAGTTTGGCGGCGATCTCGTCCTCGCTGAGGTCTTCCAGCAGCTTCAGAACAGTGCCGCCTTTACCGCCGTAGATCATCAGGGTGCGTTTGCCGCGCGAAGCCTCTGGCCAGCGCTCGCCAGCATAGCCGCGATAGTCGTCCGCCGTACTGCTCCAGATATGCTCGAGACGCTCCTCGCGCGTCATGGACCGAACCGGGCGGCTTTCGCGCTCAATTATCGCGACGCGCATGGTCTCGACGGAGGCTTGATCGGCAAGATCACAATAGCCGTGAAAATAGCGGATCGCCTCATCGATCCGGAGTGCGAAGAACACCGATGTCACCGAGCCGGTCAGGAACTCGCGCATCGCAAACATCGAACCGCGGATCCAGAGCGGCGGCAGGATTTCGAACATGTAGTCGTGCTCGGCCTCGCCGATCTCGAACCATTCGCCGGCATAGAGCGGCGTTGCGTCGGCTTCCCAGCGGTTGGGCCGCTGGAGATGACGGTCGAACATGCGGAACATCTGCGGTCGGCTTGCGACACCCTGGAAGACTTTTCGGATTGCGGGAGAGGGGTTCATCTACAGCTCCTTCGGAGGTTTCGGACCGAAGCGCGGCACTGTCCTCTCGACCGTGCCTTCCTATTCAGTCCTTCATGACCCCTTGGCTGCCGCCGGCATCGCGACCGTCAGGGTCAAGGGCCGGCTACGCCGGGCGAAGCCTCCCTTGACGCGGGCGGCGCGGATGCGGCACGCCTCCTCCTTCCATCCTTTCCCTCTTTTCCTTTTCCCTGATCTTCAGGGTTTCGTTCCAGTCCTCTTCCGGCGGCCGAAGCCGTGTCCAGTCGCAGCCGGCATCGTCGGCAAGCGTCCGCAGCCGTTCGGCAAACATGTCGCCCTGGGGATTGGCGTCCGTCGCCGCGATGATCTGGACGCCAGTTTTCGCGGCCAGCTCCCGCAACGCTGCCTCCGTGGCCGGCGACCATCCGCCGCCGGTGCTGAGATAAAGCGTGCCCTCCCGCAAACCCTCGATCGCCGCGAGGCTCATGGCATCGATCGCGGCTTCTGTGACGGCCAAGCGCGATGCGCTGTCCGAACCGAAACGGAAAAGAACCTTGGTTCCTCCGGATGCAAAACCCCGGTATTGCGGACCCCGCGCTTCCCAGCCGGTCAAGGCCCCCGCCTGGTCTCGGTGCGCCGCCCACATGCTGCCTTGCGGACCTTCTCGCAGTAGGTCGCCTTTGATAGTCGCTCGCAGCACGTAAGTTGGCACGTGGCGCTCGCCACTGAGGTATCGACATGTCGAGGAACCGGGCCAGGGTCGCCGGCGGGACTGCCAACGATCGGGAAGAGAGAGGTCGCATCTCTCGCCATGTTTCGCCGGCTGCCACTCCGGCTCCGTGATCTGAAACCCGATGAGAGCCGCGATCCGTTCTGCGCCTTCGAGAAAGCCGACCCGTTCGAGATGCTCGACGAGCCGGAACACATCGCCTTTCGCGTCGGACAGTGGATCGAACCATCCGCGTCCTTCATAGGTGACGATGACGATCTCGCCGCCGCGGCGGAATTTGACTGCCCGCCGTGTGCTTTCCTTCGCGTCTATTGCAAACCCGGCATGCTCAAGCACCGCCGCACATCTGACCTGCTCGCGCAACGCTTCTATTTCTCTTCTCTTCATTTTTCCTTCCGATCGCCCGGCGATCGGCCTCCATAGCCCTTCCTTGCCCGTCGGTTCACCCGACCCCTTTCGGCAGGCCCCAAAGAGCAAAGGCCGCAAGGGCGCGGCGCGCAATTGTCGGATCATGCAAGCTGAAATTGGCCGCGGCGAAGCTTCCCTTGCGGCCCGCCGCTCGCAAGGGGCACGCCCCGGCGGTGCCGGCTCAATGAGCCGGCCAAGGCATGTACTCATGCACGATCGCCAGATCGTCGTCGGCGTCGATCTCATCGGAAGGAATGACGCCATATTCGCCGTCAACTTCGAAAAGGGTGACCGGTACCATCAGGTCACGGGAGAGCTGGAAGGCGTGGGACTGGGCGAGAGAGAGATCGTGCGACATTTGAGAGGCTCCTTCGGGAGCGGGCCAATTCCCGCTCGATGGCTCCTCCAAAGGCACGGGTCCGGGCGCGATCACCGCGACGCAAAGCGGAAGCGGCCGCAGCTTGCTAGCGGACCCCTCGCGGGTTGATCGTGGAAGATCCGGAACCGGCCAGGACGCCATCGGTAAAGAGCGGGATTGGCTTGCTTCCGTTTGGGCCACCGTTTGACGCACGATTTTCGAGCTTCGTGCCAGGTCGTCGCTCCCCCAGGCCGATTACTCGTGTCTTCGATTTAGCGGGTCAGGTGTTAGCTGAGCGAAGGACTCTGCGTCGCCGCGTGACCGAATGTCGCGTCAGCTTCAGTCGTGGCACCGCCTAAGTTGCGATGAGTCGTGCCTTTCGCGGTTTGCGGAACCCGACCCTGCAAGCGAGAGCGATGGTGCCCGGAGACCGAATGCATAGTTCGCCGCCGACCCAATCTGTCCGCTAAGTTTGATTCCCGGATGGCCGCGAAAGCGGGTGTCCACCCTCGGGCGGCACACGGAGGAGTGTTGCCGGATTTCTATCGCGGCGCGTTTCACATCAATAACCGAGCGGCACTCTGGATTGGCTTCCCCTTAAGCTCGGCATCACTTCGGTTCTCAGTATGATCACGCTCAAGAAGCGATGACACTATTGAAGCCTATCACGGGTTCCCTCAGACAACTCCTTGAGGATCAGCGCGCAAGACGTCGCACCAGCATCCAGCACGCCGAGCGATCGTTCGCCCAGCCTGCTGGCTCGGCCGATCCGTGCGATCAAGTTCACCGTCGAATCGCGGCCACTTTCGGCTGCCGCAACGAGGAGTTCCAATGCCTCGTCGAAGGATTTTCCTTCTGATGTCGCTTTGTCAAAAGCTTCAACAGCAGGCACCAACGTGTCAAGCAATGTCTTGTCGCCGACTTTAGCCGAACCAATTTCTTGAATACCCGTCAAGCCAGCATGCAGCATTCGGCTGAACGACTTGCTGTCGATCTGGTCGACCTGATCGATCTGCTGGGCAAACTCGGTGAACATCACACCGTAAAGCGGACCCATAGATCCGCCGATCTCGGTCATCAGGACTGTTCCCAGGGTCTCAAGCGCTTTTGCGAGCGATAGCTCCTTGCCGCGTATCCGGTCGGCCACTAAACCGAAACCTTTCGCCATATTTATTCCGTGATCGCCGTCGCCAATCTTGCCGTCGATCTCGCTGAGGTAGTCGCGGTTGTCGATGATCGCTCTTGCCATGGAGACTACGATTTCTCCGGCTGCCGCGTTATTCATTTTTTGCATTGTTCCCTCCTTAAAGTGTCGCCGCGCAGCGAACCTCGACCTCCAGTAGCGACTTTAGCTCTTCATCGAGCGCCATAACCGTCAAAGTCGCTCCAACCATCTCAAGAGACGTGAAGTAGTTACCAACATACGCTTTGTGGATCCTGAGGCCGCGGCCGGAGATTTCCTCCTCGACTGTGTCGAAGAGAATGTAAAGTTCGTTCAGCGGTGTCGCGCCAAGGCCAGATACCAGTACGGCCACTTCTGTCCCCGAGCCGAGATCATGGTCATCCAGCACGATCTGGCACATATCCTTGGCGACCTCTGATGCGCTCTTGAGCGCTTCTACTCGCACGCCCGGCTCGCCGTGATGGCCGATACCGACTTCAATGGTGCCAGGCTCGATCTGGAAGTTCGGATGTCCGACCGCTGGAAGAGTGCACGGCCCCAATCCGACACCGACCGAGCGGCAATTGTCGATGGCCTTCTGCGCTGCGTCACGAACCTCGGATAGGCTGGCGCCCATCGACGCTTTCGCTCCCCCCACCTTCCACATGAAGATCTCTCCGGCAACGCCTCGGCGCTTCGCCTGCTCCTCCGCGGGGGCGGAGCATACGTCGTCGGTTGCAACGACCGTGGCAACCTCGATGCCGTCCTTTGCGGCGAGCTTCATCGCCATCTTCACGTTCATGTTGTCTCCGGCATAATTTCCGTAGAGGACAACGACCCCTTTCCCACCATTCGCTTCGCGTATGGCATCCTGAAAGCTCTTGGCCGTTGGCGACGAAAACAGCTCGCCGACCGCGACCGCGTCAAGCATGTTGCGGCCTATATAGCCAATGAAGGCAGGCTCGTGTCCGGAGCCACCTCCAGTTACGACACCCACTTTTCCTTGCGCGGGCCGGTCAATCGCCGTCACCACGCGTTGGTTTTCGGCGAGGCGCACGATGTCTCGGTGTGCCTTCACAAAGCCCTTGATGGTATCTTCCACGACCTCATCGCGGTTGTTTACAAAACGTTGCACTGCGTCCTCCTCCAGACACGGTCATTGATTGTCGTTGAGCGCTCGCCGGACGACCTTGAGCGACCGAGCCAGCGAGTCCTCGATCGATGACAGCGGCACGGGATCTCGGCGGCGAACGGGCTGCGCCTGCCGATTGCGATGCAGTCTCAAGGGAAGTTCAATACTGACCGGGAGGCTGTCGAGCTTTGCGATTGCAGCCAGGAGGCGCTCGCACCCGACCTTGCCGTCGCCGATATCGCAGAAAAACCAACCTTCGTCGGTTTCACGAACATCCTTGATATGGGCGTGCGCCGATTCCGGCAGCGCCAGGATTCCATCACCTGCGAGATCGTCCATGTCCGGTCGATGTGACGCTGTGTTTGCGGCGTCGTAATTTAGCTTTAGAAAGGGCGATCCGAATTCCTCAACAAGAGAAATACCGTCTCGCGCGGTGTTGATCAGGCTATCGCTGCCGTCTCCTGGGTTTTCCAGGCCAACGATGATATCGAAGGCTTCCGCTCTTCTCAGTATGGTTTCGACGTTGCGACGGAATGTTGCCTCTCTTTGTCGGGCGGCCGTGTTGGTCGCAATAACCTTGGCTCCAATCGCCGCGGCGAATGCCATGCGGCCCGTGAACACTTCGACCGAATCTTCGAAACCGAGGTCGATGTGCGACGACATTGCATGACACAAGAGCCCCGAAAACCTAAGCGCGCTGCGCCAACTGGTCATCTCGGAAGGTTTGAAGGCGGTCTCGTCAAAGGGTTCTGTATATCCAACGATAAAGGCCGGCTCGAAATGCGTGAACCCGAGGGTTGCCGCGCTCTCCAGTGCGGCCTCTCTGCTATGCCCGTCGTACGGCGCGCCGGACACGGAGATCACCCGTTCAGCCATGCATTCCTCCCTTAGAAGAACGGCGCAAAGTCCGTTCCGAAGGGCAAAGTGTTAAAAACGCTTCATCCGGACAAGCGAATTCCGTCGGTCAATGCATGAATACATCTCAACAGCTGCATCATTTGCGTTAAATTTCCTCATGGAATATAGATGAAGGGCGTCCTCCAGCGTACTGAATCTCTCCAGTGGGAAAGGTGGCGAGGCACGCATAAACGGGAGGAGGGGTGATGAGCGCGTTGGAGTTTCCTTCGCTGCGATCGCTACAGGTGTTGGAAGCTGTCGCACGTCTTGGATCTTTTGGAAAAGCCGCCGAGGAACTGAGCATCAGCCCCTCGGCCGTGAGCCATCAAATGGCCGCGCTGGATTCGGAGCTCGGAATTGCTTTATTTCATCGCTCCGGGCGTTCAATCATACTGACTGACGCGGGGAGGGCTTACGCCGAAGAGATCAGCGCCTCGTTTCGAAGGATCGAGAGCGCCACGCGCAATTTCACGAAGAAGGGCAAAAGTGACATTCTGAATATCCATTCGGTCGTCAGTCTAGCTTCGCAGTGGCTCATGCCTCGCCTGGCCCGGTTTAGCGCCCGCTATCCGGAGATCGATCTTCGACTGCACGCTTCTGGTGACCCGGCCGAGCTCAGGACCGGCAACGTCGATATAGACATCCGCTACGGAACGCAGCCCGTGGAGGTTGGCATCGCCGTCGAGCCCTTCCCACCCGAGCCAATAATGGTCCTGTGCGCCCCATCGTTGGTCGAGGGCGCAAACGGAATACGCTCACCGCAGGATCTCGCCAGATTTCCGCTCATCCACTCCGAAGTGAACCTCTATCGCTGGCAGGATTGGGCCGACGACCACGGTGTGAGGCTCAACATGGATCGGGGACTGCGTTTCGATAGATCTTTCATGTCCATCAATGCGGCCGCGGATGGACTTGGCGTTTGCCTGGAAAGCCTCATACTCGTCCGGCAAGATCTGAAAAGCGGGAGGCTCGTTGCGCCGTTTGGCCCGGAAGGCCCCAGCATCAATTGCCATAGTCTCGTGTACTTGAGGTCCAGGGCAAGAACACCAAAGATCGCTCTGTTCAAGCGTTGGATCGAAGAGACCCTGGCTGGCGACACGGTTTCTGCGAGTGAGATCGACGTCGGCGGGAGGTGAGTTATGCACACTCAGGGTCGGTGATGCGCGACTGGTGGATCAGACGCGCATCCCCGACGTCAGGCAGTGGTTTAGCCAAAGAATTTCCGGAGTTCGTTCGCTATGAATTCGGGAGCTTCTTCCGCAACCCAGTGACCCGAGCCCGGGATCAATCCGCCTCGAACGTCACTCGCCACCCGCTGCATTGATTCCATCGTCTCCATGCCGCGGCCAAAACCACTGTCTCCGCCCAGGGCGAGGACCGGCATTTCGAGCTTGCCATCCCTCTCGAGGAATAACTCGTTGTCTTTGACGTCGGTTGGAAAGCCCCGATAATAGGCGAGAAGTGTGCGTAGGCCACCCGGTTTTAGGTAGGTACGGAAATACTCATTCTTGTCTTCCTGAGATAGCACGTTTGCCCGGCTGCCATAATTGTCAAACAACCATTCCAGATAGATATGCTCGCGACCGCCGAACATCGCTTCCGGCAAATCCGGCGTCCTGAAGAAGGGGTGGTGCCAACGCCGGCCGCCTTGCGACATGTCCGCTCCATCGCCAGGAATGGTAACGTCCAGGATCGCGAGCTTGCTAACAGCCTCCCGGTGCTGCGCGGCCAGGGCAAACGCCACCGGGCCGCCCCAGTCGTGTCCCACAAGATTGAAGCGATCGATCTTCAGATGTTCAGAAAGAAGCTCCCACACGTCTTCGGCAATCGTCTTCTTGTCGTACCCATCGGCGGGCCGGGAAGTGTCGCCGAGGCCCCGCAGGTCCGGCGCGATGATCGCGTACTTGTCGGCGAGGAAGGGGATCACGTGCCGCCATTCGTGCGAACTCTGCGGCACCCCGTGAAGGAGAACCAGCGGCTTACCGGATCCTGCGGTCAGGTAGTGCATGGTGATGCCGGACAGTCGCGCGTAATTGCTTTTGATCTCGGCACTCATTTCTTTGCCTCCTTCTGGCCCGCGGTCATCCCCCGATACGCACGAATGACCTGACTGTCATCTGCCGAGCCCGACCCCTGGCCAGACGCGGCAAGGAAGAACTGATGCGCAACGGAGGCGAGCGGCAGGGCGGCCCTGGCAGAGGAGCCAGCGGCAAGCACGATACCGAGATCTTTCACAAAGATGTCTACCGCGCTCGTTACCTCTGGGTCTTCCAGAAGCATACGCTGGCCACGATCGTTGAGCATCCAGCTGGCAGCCGCCGAGCCGGACACGATCTCGAGTACCGTTGAGGTGTCGAGCCCAGCCCTTTCGGCGAGCGACAGCGCCTCAGCCGCTGCCGCCAAGTGTACACCGCACAGCAACTGGTTGACCGCTTTGGCAACCGATGCCTGGCCAGGCCGCTCCCCGAGATAATAGATCTTGGAGCCGAGCACGTCGAGAAGATCGCGGCTCATTTCATAGGTTTGCCTGTCGCCAGCCACCATAATGGAAAGCGACGCGTCACGCGCTCCGGCGACGCCGCCGGAAACAGGTGCATCCAGAAACCGGTGACCGCGAGCAGTCACGGCCTCGGCGAGCTGTTCAACCTCGCCGGGAGGGCATGTTGACATCAGGACGACGATGCTGGTCCTGGTTGAATTTGCCAGGGCGCCCCGTTCGAAGAGGGCTTGGTGCGCCTGGTCGATGTTGACCACCATCAACATCAAGACGTCGGTCTCGCTGGCGGCTTCTGTGGCGTCTGGATAGGCAGTCCCGCCACTGTCAGCGAAGCTTTTTAGAGCATTCTCCGAGATGTCAAACCCCTTGACGTTGAAGCCGCTTTTTAGGAGATGCGACGCCATGGGCAATCCCATGGAGCCGAGACCAAAAAAACCGATTGTCGGTTTTCCCGGTCCTCGTGCCGGGCTCGGCTTTGTTTCTAAAGCTTGGTGCAATTCCGGTCTCCTCCGAGATACTGGCACGTCATAGGTCGGCACATCCCACCGGAGTGCCATGGTCGCATGCAAAGCGGTTAGCATAGCGGCTTCCTCCACATCAAAAGAGTTTGCCCAAAAAACATGTGATCTGGATTCATGTTGCCTGGCGCGTTCTCCTAGAAAAACTTTGTCTCCATCGCGGGTCACGCCGAACTCGCCTGAGTTCAACTCACCATTGGCCTGAGGCAATTCATTTGCGGACGTTTGGCGCAAGCGCCTATTTTACGTCCAGCCGCACAGTGGGAGGCTTCCGGCTTCAGCGACGTCACACCAAGGTCTAAGCAACCTGCGAGAAACTGAGGACCGCTTACGAGGAGAGCGCCTGCGCTGGAGGCTCCTAAAAACATCGACATAGATCAACACGGTTAGAGGAGGAACCAATGATCACAATGAACCGCCGTACCCTTATTATGAGTTCCGTGGCGATGACCGCCACGCTTGCGGCACCTCGCACAATGCGCGCGAGCTCGCCAGAGTTTTCGTTTAAATTTGCCAACATCATGCCCGTTGATCATCCGCTCAACACCCGCATGACCGAGGCTTCCAACAAGATCAGCGAGCAAACAGACGGCCGCGTGAGTATTCAGGTGTTTCCCGCGAGCCAGCTCGGCACCGATGCTGATATGCTCAGCCAGCTTCGATCGGGTGGCCTGGACCTTCTTGCGCAGACAGGCCTCATCGCAGCGACACTCGTTCCGCCCGCGGCCATCACCGGCGTAGGATTTGCCTACCCCAACTATGCTCAGGTCTGGAAGTCGGTGGATGGCGAGCTCGGCCGGAGCATCCGGACGGCTTTTGAGAAGGTCAACCTGATCGCCTTCGAGAAGATGTGGGACAACGGCTTCCGGCAGACCACCTCGATCGGCAAACCGATCAAGTCGCCCGAGGACCTCAAGGGCTTCAAGATCCGCGTCCCTCCTGCGCCGCTCTGGACATCGCTCTTCAAGTCCCTCGGCGCCGCGCCGACATCAATTCCATGGGGCGAAACCTATTCCGCGCTTCAGACTCACGTGGCTGACGGTCTCGAAAACCCGCTCGCTGGCATTTACTTTGCCAAAATGTACGAGGTTCAAAAGTATCTTTCCCGGACCAACCATATGTGGGACGGCTTCTGGATCCTCGCCAATCGGGACAACTTCGAGATGTTGCCTGAGGACTTGCGTGACATTGTCGTCACCGAAATCAATCGCTCGGCTCTCGTGCAACGCGCTGATGTCGAAAAGCTGAATTCCGAACTCCAGGCAGAGCTGACGAGCAAGGGTCTTGAATTTATCGACGTCGATACTGCCCAGTTCCGCGCGACGCTGCAGGCTTCGTCGTTCTACTCCGATTGGAAGGGGCGTTTCGGCGAGGAAGCATGGGCGTTGCTGGAGTCTACCTCGGGCAAATTGATCTGAGGCGTTGACATGGCTACTTCTGAAAATGTCAGCCCCCCGGTGATTGGCGCGTGGCCAGTCCTGGCCAAAGCTGAAGCGGGCGTGGTGCGCCTGATTGAATTGATCGCCGCAGCACTTGTTGTCGTCGAGGTACTCGTGCTGTCGGCGGGCGTCTTCGCCCGCTATGCATGGGGCGAGCCGCTCATCTGGTCGGACGAGCTCGCCTCCATGTTGTTCCTCTGGCTTTCGATCGTGGGCGCGGTCCTCGCTTTTCACCGCGGACAGCACATGAGGATGGGCGTTATCGCGGACGCGATGCCGCCCGTCGTAAAGGCAAGACTGGAGGTGGCTGCACTTGTCTTTTGCCTTTCGGTCTGCGTGCTTCTTCTACCCAAGGCCACGGTCTACGCTCTTCATGAAGTTCCGGTCGTCACTCCCGCGATGGAGGTTTCGGTCGCATGGCGTTCGTTTGGTCTTCCGATCGGACTTGGCCTGATGCTTATCCTTGGCGTGACCAATGCCCTTCAGCGCATCAGGCTGAGCGATTTCCTGATCGGAGTCCTTGTAGCCGCATGCTTGATAGGGTTGGCGATTGCGGCGAAACCGTTGATCATGGCGATGGGCAACTGGAACCTCGTGCTTTTCTTCGTAGTCTTCATCGCACTAGGTGTGCTGAGCGGCGTACCAATCGCGTTCGTGTTCGCTCTCGCTGCCATCAGTTATGTGGCTCTGGGTACGAGCCGTCCGATAAGCGTGATCGCGGGTCGGCTTGACGAGGGAATGTCGCATCTTCTCCTGCTGGCGGTCCCGCTGTTCGTGCTGCTGGGTATGCTGATGGAGGTTACGGGCATGGCAAAAGCGATGCTGAACTTCCTGGCGTCCTTGCTCGGACATGTCAGAGGCGGCCTGTGTTACGTCCTCGTCGCGGCAATGTATCTGGTGTCTGGGATATCGGGTTCGAAGACCGCCGACATGGCTGCTGTCGCCCCGGCACTGTTCCCGGAGATGAAAGCGAGAGGATCAAAGCCCGGTGATCTCGTGGCCCTGCTTGCGGCTACGGGTGCGCAGACGGAGACGATCCCGCCGAGCCTCGTATTGATCACCATCGGATCGGTTACGAGCGTATCGATTTCGGCCCTGTTCATAGGCGGTCTTTTGCCGGCGTTCGTCTGCGGATTGATGCTTTGCGTTGTCGTCTGGTGGCGCTATCGCAACGAGGACATGTCGGGTTTTCGCAAGCCGCCGGCCAGGGAGATCTTCCGCACATTCCTGATTGCGCTTCCGGCTTTGGCCCTGCCTTTTATCATCCGTACAGCGGTTGTCGAAGGCGTTGCTACCGCCACGGAAGTCTCGACAATCGGCATTGCCTACTCGCTGCTGGCAGGCCTCCTCATTTACCGCCGGTTCGACTGGAAGCGGGTGGGTCCGATGCTGGTGGAAACGGCGGTCTTGTCCGGAGCCATCCTTTTCATCATCGCGGCGGCAACGGCTGTGGCCTGGTGCCTAACTCAATCGGGTTTTTCGCGTGGGCTGGTTCAGACGATGGCGGGTCTACCCGGAGGAGCGCCGATCTTTATGATCGTGTCGATCGTCGCGTTCATTGTGCTCGGTAGCGTGCTGGAAGGCATTCCCGCGGTGGTTCTGTTCGCACCTCTGGTATTTCCGATCGCCAAGGGATTAGGGATCCACGACGTGCACTATTCGATCGTGGTCATTCTCGCCATGGGAGTGGGCTTGTTCCTCCCGCCGTTCGGCGTCGGTTATTATGCCGCCTGTGCAATCGGCCGTGTGAACCCGGTGGAAGGGATAAAGCCGCTGTGGGGGTACATGATCGCCCTGCTTCTCGGGCTTGCGATCGTCGCAGCGGTGCCCTGGATCTCGATCGGCTTCCTATGACGTGCGACCGTAGGCGGCCGGTAGAGAAGTCGGCCATTCTACGATCGTAACCATGTCGGATAAGGCGGAATGCCGGGCTGGCAACGTGCTTCAGAAGCATGCTGCTGGCTCCGCAATATGCCCGGGAAGGAATGTAGCGCCCACCGGAAGATCGTTACGTCCTCGCGGTTTTCCGTGGCTTCTTCCTCAAGGAGCGGTGCGCTCTTCGAGGGAAGAGGTAACATCTATCCTCCTACCGCTTAATGAACACAGTTGGCGACCTGACGCAGAGCCACTCACATGACAAAGAGGCAGCCAAGGCGATCCACGATAATCTTGCCGATACTCGGATGCGAGCCGCGTCCCGCAGTCAGGGAGCCAAGAGTTCTTTCGAACTCACCGTAAGCCAACGAGATCTGATGGCCGGAGCAACGCGGTACCCCGAAACCGCTTGTTTCGATTGATTAATCGCAGGTCCGAGCGAGATCATTTGTTGAGCGATGCTCATTGAAATGGACTTGCAATTCAATTGTCGTAGACCTGCCACTTGATACCTTTCCAATGCAGACAAAGCCGAAATCCGTCGCAAGACAAGCGCGGTCTGCAGACGCTTTTTTACAAATGGGGAGGAGTGAAATGGGAAATGAACGTTTCGAGATCGACCGCCGCAACTTACTATTGGCAGGGGGAGCTGCTTTGAGTGGAGCCGTTTTGGGTGCGAACAGTATAGCGGCTCACGCTAGGGCGAGCCCCGTTTCCGGGGCACAAGCTCCGGACTTTTATCGATTTGCCATTGGGGACGCCCAGGTAACCATCGTATCAGACGGCCCACTTCCGCTCGGCGACCCGACACAAAGCTTTCTCGGCGTCCCGGCCGACGAGATAAGATCCATGCTAAACCACAGCTTCCTGCCCACGGATGAGATCGTTCTCGCTCAGAACGCACCTGTCGTAAACATCGGTGGCAAGCTGATTTTGTTCGACACGGGGATGGGATCGCTTAAGCAATTTGGCCCGACGACTGGCCGTCTCAAGTCTTGCTTGGCCGCCGCGAATATTGCGCTGGAAGATATTGACGCTGTCGTCTGTTCGCATGCTCATTGGGACCACGTCGGCGGAATCTGGGGCGACGACGGGAAACCAACGTTTCCAAACGCCCAGGTGTACATCAGCCAAACCGACTACGATTTCTGGACCGACGAGAAAAAACTTGGAGGCGATCTCAACGGTCTTGTTAAAGCCGCGATCCACAACCTCAAACCCGTGCGGGACCGCATGGTTTTTTTCCAGGACGAACAAGAGTTTCTTCCTGGTATTCATGCCATTAGCGCTCCTGGACACACACTCGGCCATAGCTGCTTTATGATTGAATCAGCAGGAAAGACAATGTGCTATGGCGGCGACCTCACTCATCATCCTGTGCTTCTGTTCGAAAAGCCTTTGATGGAATTTGCGTTCGATACCGATCCCAAACTGTCGGCTCAATCGCGTGTGCGCATTCTGAAAATGCTGGCCTCCAATAGAATACCCTTCATGTCCTACCACTTCCCATGGCCGGGCTACGGGCACGTTGGCATAGCGGGAGAGGGCTTCGAGTATTTTCCTGAGCCACTACATCTTAGCCTGTTGGACTGAGTGGTAGAGAAGGGCGCGAGGGCAATACCTTCGCGTCAATCCTATCCGGAGGGCAGTCGAACGAAATCATCACATGGCGGAAGTTACGCAACAAGCAGTGTGCGCCTTCATCGCGTTGCTAGACATCAAGTCTCGCGGGAACGCCAACTGAAATCAAGAGCGATCGGCGGACCGCACCTAAAGGCCATTCCTGATCGGAAACATATCCTCGCCGTAGTGGTGAAGCCTCGTGTGATGCCGTCGGCATAACCAGCGCACCTTTAAAGGGTCGTCGTATTGATCATGATGGGCGTCGACCATTTCAATCCCGCAGACCTCACATGTTTGCTTTTCCAGCTCGCCTGCCTTTACAGCTCGCTGTACAGCAAGATGAGCATCATATTTCGCTGGATTAGCACGGCGCCAATTTGCTTGGCGGGTGTCGGTTTTCAGCATCGCCGCATCCTGTGCCTGTAATTTTGCGCTCTCGACCGATAGATACCTGGAAAGGGCTGCAGGCTCAAGTTTCGGCACAGATCGACGGCGTCTGTCCGTGGCTCCGCGTCCGAAAACAAGATTTCTCATTGCCAGAAATGATCAGGGTTGGGCGATCGAGATCCACCTTTGCTGCCCGCAATCTTCGCACCGGCGGATACGATATCGCTCGGGTGGATCGGTGCTCCCGATCTTAGCGCGCTGGATGACTAAGCTTGAAATTTCTGCTCGATACATATGTCCTGAAGGAGATCGGTCGAGCCGAACTGCACGAGAATGTGGCAGCCCTCGATATGATTGAGGATTCCGATCTCGCGGCTAGCGTGAGCTCAGTTCGAGAGACTGCGAAAGGCATCAAAAAAAAGCGTAGGACCGACGCTGTCGCGAACGTGTCCGCCAACGCTTCCGACGCCATCTTCGCCGCCTATGAAGGTCGGTATCCTTCCTGTCGATGACAATATCGCCCGTCTTGAGCCATTCATTCACTCATTCACCGAGCTTCACCGCCACTGCGCTCTTTTTTTGGGACTCAACCACCGCCAAACGTAGTCTTTGATTCTCTGCACGATTAGAGCGCTAAGACAGCGCCCTTTTGCGTGACAGTTCCACTCAAACGGATGTCGGTGGCCGAGAACCCAACCATAACTGCAAATTCCCCCGTCTCTATCCGCCAGCACCGCTCGGTCGTGTCGAAGAAGGCAAATGTTCGGGCGTCAAGAATGAAACTGAGCCTTCGTTTCTCACCGGGTTCCAGGCCGATTTTCGAGAAGGCCTTCAATTCTTTAACCGGTCTGGGTACAGATGCTTCAACATCGCCCACATAGATTTGCACCACTGCCGAACCTGGCCGCTCGCTGACGTTGGTCAATCCCAGTGTCACTGTCACCGCGCCGGCAGGATCCGGCAGCCCCACCGTCAGGTCTGACATCGCAAAGCTTGAATAACCGAGACCATGACCGAAGGGGAACAGTGGCTTAATGTCCTGGCGATCGTAGTGCCGATATCCAACGAACACACCTTCGTCATATCGCACATGGCCATTCTTGCCTGGATAGACCGCGTCATCCTCGGTATGTGTGGGATTGTCAGCCCAGCGCACGGGGAAAGTCTGTGCCAGTCGGCCCGAGGGCTCGGCCTTGCCAAGGAGCACATCGGCGATCGCGTTGCCAGCTTCCTGACCGGGATACCAGCATTGCAGTACTGCACGAGCACCGGAAAGCCAGGGCATTTCCACCGGTCCACCGGTTTGTAGGACGACAATCGTGTTCGGATTGGCCGCAATTACCGCCTCAACAAGCTGGTCCTGCAGACCAGGAAGTGCAATGCCGCGGAGATCGGAGCCCTCGGTATCCCAGTCGCCCGTTCTGCCCACGAAGACTACCGCATGATCAGCCTTCGCGGCGACGGCTGCTGCCTCGGCAATCTCCGCTTCGGCCGAAAACCTGCCTATTCCTACCCGAATTGCGGCGATATAGAGGTTGACGTGATCGTGCCGGGCGTACTCGGCGACGACCTCGTATGTACGGCCGGCTTCGAGCGTGATTTCGCCCACGACCTCCTCGCAGCCTTCTTCAAAGAATGTGGTACCACGTGTCCAGGAAGCCCAGGCGTCCACCACAAGCCTGCCGTCCACATAGACCCGACCAAGCCCGGCCGAGGTCAGGCCGACGCGATAGACGCCGGCTTCTAAGGCTGTGAATACGGTGCGCATTCGGGCGGAAAAGCGATACGGATCGACTAGGCCCCCGGCCACGGGGGGCAACCATACACCGAGGCTCGACGGTTCCTCGATAACCTTCACGGGCTCGCCAGCAAGCTCCCTTTCTTGGAAAAATTCGAAGGTTGTCGGGTTTTCGATCAGCGGCTGAAACCGATAATTGCTGCAACCCTGAGCGTAGCACACGTTCTCCTCACCCAGGGCGTCCGCCAGCCCCTGCCACGGACTGACGACATAGTGGGGGTTCAACTGCGCCGAGCCGCCTCCCATAACCTGCGCGATCTTGGCATTGGGTCCAATGATGGCGACCGTACCTTGCTGAGCCAATGGCAGGATGCCGTCATTCTGTAGCAGAACTGCGCTTTCCGCTCCCGCGCGCCTGATGAGTGCCCTATGTTCCGGCCGATTAATGGCGTACTCCTTAAACTCGCGATGATCGTTGATTGCGCCGGTGCGTTCCATCAGGGTCAGGATATTGTGCACACAGGCGCGGACGGTCTCGACACTTACCTCGCCCGCGTCGATCGCCGCCAGAAGCTTGGAGCCGCGGTCGCGGGTCGGGCCCGGCATCTCCAGATCCAGCCCAGCATTCACGGTGGGTGCGGTCGAACGCGAGCCGAACCAGTCCGACATCACCACGCCGTTAAAACCCCAGTCACCGCGTAGTACCTCGTTCAACAACCAATGGCTTTCCGCCGTGTAAGTACCGTTTAGTTTGTTATATGAAGACATCACGGCCCAGACCTTTGCCCGCTTCACCGCCGCCTCAAAGGGTATTAGGTAGACTTCGCGCAGAGTGCGTTCATCGATATCTGAAGAGATGGTTGTACGTTCGATCTCGGACTCGTTGCCGGCGAAATGTTTTATCGTGGCACCCACTTTCTTGGACTGCAGACCTTCGATATAGCCGACGGCAAGTTCCGCCGTCAGTATCGGATCCTCAGAGAAACACTCAAAGTTGCGGCCGTTTGTGACGCTGCGCTGGATGTTAACGGTCGGCGCCAACGAGACATGAGCCCCTTTGGAAAGAACCTCGTCACCTAGCGCACTGCCGATTTCCCTGGCTAGGTCCGGGTTCCAACTCGCTCCGATGGCAATGCCTACCGGGAAAGCCGCTGCAGTCACACCCCCGACAAAAGACCCCGCCCCGCGGGCGCCGTTGGGGCCGTCCGTCAAGCGCAATCTCCCTATCCCTAGGCGGTCGATGGGCGGTAAAGACCAGAACGTATCGCCGGAAAGTAGCGAGACCTGCTCGGCCAAGGTCATATTATCGAGCAATGCTCTCGTATCAGTCATCTTCTCTGCTTCCTCAATCTCAACACTTACCGTTCCCAGATCGGGCATCTCTATATGCATATTGGGAAAGCTGGTGAGGTCGGCGTCATCCGTGGAGCCGTCCATCCATGAGAAGGAAGGCCCGTTTGTTCACCAAGGCGCCGTCACCACGACGACGACATGTTCGCAGCCTTCACGTGGCCGAGATGACGTCACCGCTTTCCACTGAAAACAAGGACATCGCGGTTTGATCGATGTCAGCGGTGAAAGTTGTGCCGGCTGCGGCAGCGCCGGTTCTGGAGTTATTCCTCCGCAAGTTCGCGAGACAATTTGAAAACCTGAACATGCTATCAGACAATCTGTTGACAGACAATCCTCAGTCGCGCAGCCTCGTGTCGTCATTGATGATTCGATGTCTCCATCGGAGGCGGATCCCGATTGATGAAGCTTCTTCACCGCCTATGGACAAGGATGGACCACGATGGACAGGCTGTTGTCCCGTTTCCGGCTACAGACAAAAGTAATCATTTTCGTACTGCCTTTCATAATCAGCATTTGCGCGGTGGGATTTTTGGGGCACTACGCCGCGGGTCTCCTACAAAGCCGCCTGGAAACCTCGAGCCAGGTGATGCAGGTGCTCTCGGGTTTCCGTGACGTCTCCGCCTCGATGAGAGAGTTTCTCGATGAGGCGTCGGAAGAAAGGCGCGATCGCGTGAAGGCTGACCTGCTCGCCCAGCAATCGCATCTGCAAGCTTTAGTGACGAATGCCGGAGCTACGGGGGAAAGCGAAGGCCTCCTGTCGGCAAACGCGATTATGCGGGACGTGGTGGACAATTTTGGCTCTCTCTGGAGCATCCATGAAAGCGAAGAGCAACTGATAACCTCGATCGCCAATCATTCTGAATCGCTGGTTTGGTCGCAGGATGAAATGCTCAGGCTAGCTGACGAGTTGAGGAAGTCCGGCGAGCAGTCCGAGGGCGCCGCCAAATCGATGTTGCGCGATGCCGACAGGGTGACAGGCTATGCAACCTTCTTCCTTGATTTTGCCGCGGGCTACCAATCCGCCGGAACGACCGAGCTGAAACTCGAATATTTGCGCGGCAAAGTGGGCGAGTTGCGTCGAAGCGCCCGAAATCTGCGGGCTTCCTTGCCGTCGGACGCTACAAAACTGTCGAGCTCGGTCGACGGCGCGGTGAAAAGCGTAACAGAAATTCTGTCGCAGGGCGCCGCATCGGACAACGCCGTAGGCCTCGACACCGCAATGTCCGCGTTCAAGGAAATCTCCGTCGGGATTAACGCGGTGGCGAACCAGCAAACAAAGAAAGCAATCGTCGAGTTCGCAGGTCTCGACCAACGTTTGGCCAAGATCAGCAGCGCCTTGGACGGCAGCCGAAGACTTTCGGACTCCAGCTATCTCATCAGGATACACCTTGCGCGCTTCATAGCCGACCCTACCGAACAAAACCGCGCGCAACTCATCCAGAACTTCGACAGAACGAAGAAGGAGATATTGGACATCTGGAGTGCCGCTTCCGATCTCGACCTTTTCAAGGCAGTCCAGAATACGGTCCCTCCGGCGGTAGAGGGTATGACGCAGGACAGTGCGAAGCTCGTCGAGATCTCGGAAGTCAGGCGTGCGCAATATAGGCAAACGACAGACCAGTTGAACACCATATGGGGCCACCTCACGACGTTTGCCGACGCCCAGCGTGCCAGGGCCATCGAAGAGACGGCCCGTGCGAACGGCATTGCCCTCATCACGATATTTGCAGGCGTCCTCGTCGCGCTTCTCGCTGGCTTCGGGATGATTGCGACTTTCAAGAAACCTGTCGTCCGGTTGACCGACGACATGCGGCGTTTGTCCGAAGGGGACCTTGACATAGAGATCGGCGGTTCTGAGCGCGCTGATGAGCTCGGAGAAATGGCCCGGGCACTCTGTGTCTTCAGGGAGAATGCCGTAAGGAAAATCGAGATCGAGAACGACGCGGATCGTCAACGATCAGCTTCCGAAGCTGAACGTCGGCACAACGAGGCGGAGAAAGCCCAGATCGACAAACAGATCGGCGACGCCGTCGACAGTCTTGCCGCTGGGCTGGAGAGGTTATCCAACGGTGATGTTTCGAGCACGATCGATCAACCGTTCTCCGGGCGGCTGGAACAGTTGCGAAAAGACTTCAACAATTCGTTGCTGCGCTTGCAGGCGACGATGTCGGAACTTCGCGGCAACATCGTGCTCATTCGGCAAAATGCAGACAATCTCAGCAGTGGCGCCGATGATCTCTCCCGCCGCAGCGAGCGCCAAGCCGCGTCGTTGGAGGAGACAGCGGCTGCGGTTCATCAACTCACCGCGACGGTGCATTCGTCGACAGAGCAGGCGCAGGCCGCAGCCCGGCTTGTAAAGGAAACCAAGCAGGCCGCGGATGCGTCTGCTTCAGTGGTCACGAACGCGGTCGACGCTATGGGCCGAATAGAAGCGGCTTCCGGGCGCATTTCGCAAATCATCGGCGTAATCGACGAGATCGCTTTCCAGACCAATCTCCTGGCACTCAATGCCGGCGTCGAGGCCGCGAGAGCAGGAGAAGCCGGGCAGGGTTTCGCGGTCGTCGCCCAAGAAGTCCGGGAACTTGCCCAGCGGTCGGCTCTAGCCGCCCAGGAAATCAAGGGACTCATCGCAAGATCGACCGAGGAAGTCGCCTCGGGATCGCGATTGGTGAACGAGGCGGGCAGGGTGCTCATTGCAATATCGTCGAATGTTGCCGGAATTTCCGAAAGGGTTGAGCTTATCGCTGCGGCAAGCAGGGACCAGGCGGCTTCGCTTATCGAAGTGAACCAGGCCGTCGGCGAGATCGATGACAGCACCCAGCGAAACGCTGCCATCGCCGAGCAAGCCCACGCCGCCACTCAGGAACTCACAAAGGAGACCCAGCGACTGATGCAGCAGATAGAACAGTTCAACATCGGCAGGCCGAGGGGTCACATGCTTTCGATCGTTTCCTGACGACAGACTATCATCAATATTCTGTTGACAGATTTTCATACAATCTGTCAAATGGTACAGCCAATCTGGGAGGATATCCGGCGTGCTCAATGACCAAGCGCATCAGACTAAGTTGCCCTATTTCTATCCGTTCAAGTTCGGAACCGGCGAAATAACGGTGCTTTCGGACGGACCGTTGGAATTGGGCGACCCGCGGGAGAATTTTCTCGGAGTCGACGCGGCCACAGTGACGGAAATGCTCGACAGGAACTTCCTGTCCAGTTCGTCGGTAACCCTCGAGCAGAACATCCCGCTGGTCAAAATTAACGGAAAGACCATCCTGTTCGACACCGGGATGGGGACGTCGAAGATTTTCGGGCCGACGACCGGCCGCTTGCTGAAAAGCATGCAGGAGGCAGGCATCGACCCCTTGGAAGTCGATGCCGTGGTGTTGTCCCACGCACACATCGACCACACCGGCGGACTTTGCGATCAGGACGGCAAGCTTAATTTTCCGAACGCGAAGATCTTCATAAGCGAAAGCGACTTCGATGACTGGACCGACGGAGGCAAGCTTGATGCCGGTTTCAAGGCTCAGGTGGAAAATGCCCGGAGAAACCTTCTTCCACACCGTGATCGGATAGCGCATTTCGTGGACGGTCAGGAGTTCCTGCCGGGCGTGCAAGCGGTGCACGCTCCAGGCCACACCTTGGGCCACTTTTGCTTCCTCATGCAGTCTGACAACGATCGGCTCTGCTTCCTCGGCGATCTCACCCATCATCATATCCTGCTGATGGAACGCCCGTGGATGGAGTTCAAGTACGACACCGATCCCAAGCTCTCGGCGCGCTCGCGCACCCGGGTGCTGGATATGCTCGCGACAGACCGCATACCAGTGATGTCCTATCACTTTGCGTGGCCCGGGCTCGGCAACGTCGCCCGGGAGCGGGAAGGCTTCCGCTACGTACCCGCCGCCATGCAGATGCTCTCGAGATAGGAATACACGACAATGCAGATGAAATCCGTCATTCTCCGAGAGTCAGGGCTTCCCAAGCCGTATGCAAGTTCGCGACCTCTCAGTGTCGAGACCGTCGATCTGACGCCTCCGGGCAATCTTGAGGTCCTGGTCAAAATCAAGGCCGCTGGTGTGTGCCACTCCGACCTGTCGGCGATAAACGGCGACCGGCCCCGCCCGCTGCCTGTCGCGTTGGGGCATGAAGCATCCGGCATCGTCGAAGAAATCGGACCCGGTGTCGATACAGTGAAGGTTGGCGATCACGTCGTGATGTCGTTCCTGCCGATCTGCGGACACTGCGATTACTGCGCGGGAGGACGCGCTAGCCTCTGTGAGCCTGGCTATCGCGCAAACGCCGCCGGGACATTGTTGAACGGTAGCAAGCATATCCGTCTTCGCGGCTACGATATCAACCATCACAGCGGCGTATCGGCGTTTTCGGAATACGCGATCGTGTCGGCGCACTCGGTCGTCAAGATCACCAAAGATGTGGACGTCACGATGGCGGCCCTGTTCGGATGCGCCGTCATGACAGGCGTCGGTGCGGTCGTAAACACGTGTGGCGTGAAGCCGGGACAGTCGGTCGCCGTCATCGGCCTTGGGGGCGTGGGCTTGTCGGCGGTCCTCGGAGCGGTGGCCAGCGGAGCAAGCGAGATCGTCGCCATCGATTTGATGCCGGAAAAGCTTGAGCTGGCTAGGTCGCTGGGCGCGACGCGTACCTTCCTGGCAACCTCGCCGGATGTGGTCGGCGAGGTCAAGGAAGCGACACGCGGGGGAGTGGACTACGCCATCGAGATGGCAGGGTCGAGCAAAGCGTTCGAAACCGCTTATGGCATTACGCGGCGCGGCGGCACGACAGCCACAGCGGGTCTGGCGAACGTGAACACCAAATTCGAGATCTCGCCGCTTCCTCTTGTCGGGGAAGAACGCATCATCAAAGGCAGCTACATGGGGTCCTGCGTGCCTTCGCGCGATATTCCCCGTTATATCGACCTGTTCCTCAAAGGCAGGTTGCCCGTGGAGAGACTGCTGTCCAGCACTGGCCCGCTTGAGGAAATCAACGAGGCCTTCGACCGGTTAGACCGTGGCGAGGTGATCCGGCATCTGCTGGTTCCCTGAGCCTGCGGAAGGAGCGAGAATTTGAACGACTGGAAAGTCCTGGCGATACATTACGGCACTGCGGTTCGGCCCGTTAGCGAACTCGGCCTGGAAGCAGGAGATCCCCACGACGCCCCGGGCAGGATCGAGTATTTCGTCTGGTTGATCCGCCATGGTGAACGTCTGATCCTGGTTGACACCGGGTTTAGCCCGCAGGAGGCTGAAAGGCGCGGGAGGACCATGTTGATCCATCCGGTCGAGGCGCTTCGCCAGCTCGGGATTTCCGCATCGTCCATTACCGACGTCGTTATCACGCATCTCCACTATGATCACGCGGGAAACCTTGTGGACTTCCCCAAAGCCCTGTTCCACTTGCAGGATCGGGAGATGGCCTACGGTACAGGACGATGCATGTGCCATGATCGTCTTCGGCGTCCCTTCGCAGTGGACGCCGTCGTTGATGCGGTCCGCCTGACGTTTTCCGGCAGAATGCGCTTCCACGACGGGAACGGCGAGATTATGGAGGGACTCACCATCCATCTCGTCGGCGGTCATTCCAAAGGCCTTCAGGTCGTGAGGCTGGACGATGGCGATGAAGTCGTCGTCATCGCATCGGACGCACTCCATTTTCAACGCTATCTGGAGCATGACGACGTCTTTCCGCTTTTTGCCGATTACGCCGACGTACTGGAGGGATACCGAACGCTCCGTGAACTATCAGGACCGTCCGGCTTACTTGTTCCAGGCCATGATCCCGCAGTCCTGACGGGTTTTCCATCGCTGTCACCCGATCTCGCTTTTGCAAAGGTTCTACGGTAATGGGGACGCGTGGAATGTCCGGTAAGAGATAAAGCTGAGGCGTTCTTCGCTTTTGTCAGACAATCGGGTTGTCTCACCAGGATAACCCACCATATAGTACCATGACTTGCACGGCCGCTTTCGGCCTTGGTAAAACGGACTTTTGGATCCAATGGGTGATATGGATTTACAGATTGCACGACAGAGTGCCACATTGCGCACTCAGGTAGAAGATAAACTGCGGCAGGCGATATCAAGCGGCCGTTTCAAGCCGGGTCAGCGCCTCGTTGAGCGAGAACTCTGCGAGTCGATCGGTGTAGGACGGACATCAATCCGCGAGGCGCTTCGACAACTCGAGGCCGAGGGCCTCATTACCAGCTATCCGCACCGCGGTCCCGTCGTCAGCACTATCACTTACGAAGAAGCCGCTCAGCTCTACAGCGTCAGGGCTTTGCTAGAGAGCTATGCCGGAAAGGAATTCGCTGAAAACGGAACCGCCCAGGATATCCATACACTCAATGAGGCGGTTGCTGAGTTTGCGGAAGCGGCGGCAAGCGGCGGTGGGAGCAGGCTCATCAAGGCGAAAACCGCGTTTTACGATTGCCTGATGCAAGGGAGTGGAAACGTCTTCGTCAAGCAAATGCTGACATCGCTCCACAATCGGGTGACTCTTCTGCGCATGACGTCGATGACGCAGCCGGGGCGCTTGAACCACAGTGTGGAAGAGATAAAGGAGATCGCTGCGGCCATTACTGACCGAAACGGAGCGAAAGCCGCCGCAGCCTGCAAGTACCACATCGACATGGCGGCTAAGGTCGCACTGGACTACCTTCGTAAAACCTCCGAAAACGACGGCGATTAAAGGAAGCGGCAACAGCCGGTATTGACAGATTGTCTGATAATCTGCTTATTCGAAGTCATGGCGCTGCCGACGCGTGCGGCCTGGCGCTCGTTCGAACAGGGAGGTTGCTTTGGGCACTTTTAATGAATTGCGGTCCCGCATGGCGGAGGCTCTTGGGGATCCGGAATTGCCCCGGCTCACTCCGGACCTGACAATGGACATCGCCTTCTACGTCGGCGATCAGGTGATCGCCCTCAATTTCGCTGAAGGCGGCGCGGCGATCTGGGGGGAAAGCGATGACCCCCAGGTGACAGTGAGGGCCACTGCAGACGCCTGGGAGCAGCTTCTGATGACGCCGCCGCCCGCCACCTTTCATTCCTTCACGGCGTTACAGCTTGCAAACCCTCTCTTCGAGATCGCCGGCTCACCGCTCGCCCTCGCGAAAGCACGCCCGGCTCTGGAACGGGTGATTGAGCTCGTCGTAACGTCCCCCGAGATGAAAGCGGAGCATGCGCAACGCGACCTGCGTCAAATCCGGGGGCAGTATGCCGTCGTCGATATCGATGACGTCCCCCATGAAATATATTACGAAGAAGCAGGCGAGGGGGTGCCGGTCCTGTTTCTCCACACCGCCGGAGCGGATAGCCGCCAATTCTTGCCTCAGCTGGCGGACACCGAGCTTGCGAAAAACTACAGGCTGATCGCGGTTGACCTACCATTCCACGGTCGGTCCATGCCGCCGCTGACATGGGACGGCGCACCCTACAAGCTCACGGCATCGCTGTACCTGAAATGGTGCACGGCCATACTCGAACAGGTGGTTCGCGAAAAGGCGATTGTCGCGGGTGGGTCCATGGGCGCGGCAATGTCGCTGGTTCTCGCCGCGGAACGGCCGGAGCATGTCCTCGGGATCGTGGCGATCGAGCCACCTTTCCGCTCCAAGGGACGCCGGAACCCATACCAGCACAACGTAAACGTACACGGCTCACTTCATAACTCGGCGTATGTCAGAGGGATCATGAGCCCACTCAGCCCCGCAGGGGACCGCAGGAGGTCAAGCTGGATCTATTCGCAGGGAGCACCCGGAGTTTACCCAGGCGATCTTTCCTTCTACAGCGACGAGTTCGACGGAGCAGTGACAACTCCCCGGATTGACCCGTCGCGCACCCCGGTGGCGCTGCTCTCGGGCGACTATGACTACTCAGCCACTCCGACGGATGGGGCCAGGCTCGCCGAACTTATTCCGGGATGCCTCCACCTCGTCATGGATGGGCTGGGTCATTTCCCCATGTGCGAACACCCGAATTTCTTTCGGAGCTATCTTGTAAAAGGGCTCGAGTTCGTACGGCAAGCCGCGCGCTAAGCGGTCGCAGTGACTCTGGTCGCTCGGTGCAACACGCCGGGCGATCAAATTTGAAAGTGGGCGGGCGCCTACCGAGGCTTCGCAATTGGCGTCCCGGCGATGACACAGCCGGCATCGGGGGCGGCATCCTCACGCTCCCGAGAAATTCCGGTAAGAAATTGGAAAAATTCCCGCGATATCTGAGTGAAGGATCAGGCGCGGCGATGCGTTTAAAAAATGCCGTAGCGGCGCCTCATCGCAGGGTCCTGATCACGCAGCCTTGCGCGTGATCTCTATCTTCCCGCCGCGGCCTCTGTGTTTCCGACATGTAGTTGCCACAGTAAAGGTGCCTCCCCTTGGTCAAGAAGGAGGCACCCATCAGCACCCATGTGCTTTAGCGCACCAAGTGGTTCCCGATCGACGATCCTCCGTCGACGGTGAGAGTGCTTCCGGTCGCAAACCGCGAGCGGTCCGAAGCTAGAAAAAGCATCGCCTCGGCGATCTCTTCCGGGTCGCCCATCCGGTGCAGGGCTGCACGGGCGTTGAAGTCTTCCCGCAGGGCTTGCGGGTCTGCCGCTTCGGCGAAAATCTTGGTGAAATAGGGAGAGTCGATCGTTCCGGGGGCGACAGCGTTGACGCGGATCCCGTCTTTTGCGTGGTCCAGTGCCATGGCTCTCGTGAGTGCCGAGATCGCGCCTTTCGACGCCACGTAGGCCGTGCGGTTAGCGATGGCTGACACGGCCGTGTATGAGGTCGTGTTAATAATGGATCCGCTGCCCTGTTCCGCCATGATGGGAACCACGTATTTCGAGCATAGGAATATCCCCTTCACGTTCACCGCCATGATCCGGTCCCAGTCGGATTCGGCGATGGTCGTGACGTTTCCGGTCATTCCGAACCCCGCGTTGTTGACGAGAACGTCGATACGCCCCCATTTTTCCTTAACTGACCTAACCATCGCCTCTACTTCGGCGGACAAAGACACATCGGCCTTTAACGCGATCGCACCTGTCCCCATTTCTCGCGCGACGTCTCGTGCGGCATCGATGTTGACGTCGACGACGCCAACCTTAGCGCCCTGGCGCGCAAACAGTTCAGCTGTAGCGCGCCCGATCCCGCTGCCAGCCCCCGTCACCACACATACTTTCGATTCCAGATCCATAATCGTCTCCTCTTTCGCTGTATCGAGAAAACATTTTCGCAGACAATCTGTCAATGACGAATAAAACGTGTTGACAGATTGTCTGCTAATCTGCTTATCTTGGCTATCAAATGACTTGGGGAGGTAACCATGGCTGGTGCTGAAATAGCAGCGCAAGCGGCGTTCAAGACCGCTTTGCGCCGGTTCACATCGACAATTTGCCTGATCACAACGGAATGGGAAGGTGCCCGTTACGGAATGGCTGCAACCGCCGTCCAGTCGGTGACGGCTGACCCGCCGACCCTCCTGGTTTGCATCAACCAATCTGCTTCGATCAGCGGCCCACTCAAGCTTACGGGAAAATTCGCGGTCAACATGCTGCATCTTAGCCATGCGCCTTTGGTTCCGCTGTTTAGTGGAAAACTGAAGGGAGAGGAGAGGTTCGCGCATGGTGAGTGGATCACGGCTGGCGGCGTTCCCATCCTCGGCGACGCCCAGGCCGCATTCGTCTGCAGCCTCAACTCCGCAGTCTCCGTCGGCACCCATGATGTCGTTCTAGGGGAAGTTATCGAGGCCCGGTTTATCGAGAATATTGCCCCGCTCCTCTACGAGGACGGGAAATTGGTTAGATCGGCAGCGCTGATCGATGCTGCCGCCTGAAACGTTTGGCCGAGCTTTTTCGGCCTATCACATCCACCAGCCTTTCGGCCGATAATGAGGAGTTTGATCCGTGACTATTGCCACCGATGTGAAATCGCAAGTGAATGGGCGTCCCGTCAGTGAACGGTTCGAAAAGGGTCTGCAGACCCGTCGGGAGGTTCTCGGCGGTGCATATGTCGACGCTTCGGTAAACAAGGCGACCGAGTTCAACTGGCCGATGCAGGAGCTTGTCACCGAGTATTGCTGGAACGAGATCTGGAACAGGCCCGGCCTCGACCGCCGTTCACGCAGCCTTCTCAATCTGGGCATGATTTCCGCCCTTAACCGCCCCCACGAGTTGAAGCTGCACGTTCGCGGCGCGATCAATAACGGCCTCAGCAAGGACGAGCTTCGTGAAGTTTTCCTTCAGGTCGCGATCTATTGCGGCGTGCCCGCGGCGATCGACAGCTTCCGCGTCGCACAGGAAGTCTTCGAGGACATGGGCATCTAATCGGTGCCCCGACCTTCGGGCCGGGAACAGACCAACTCTGTGGAGGAGACTTCAATATGACGACCAGCGATGATTTCCGCGCCGCCGGAAACCCGATGTTTAACAGCAACAAGCTGAAGCTTGGCGTATTTGGAACAAATTGTTCGAGCGCATGCGCCATCACCACCGCGGAATCAACGTTCGAACCGACTTTCGAACATAATGTCGAAATTGCCAAAAAGCTCGAAGCGGCTGGGTGGGAATGCATGGTGCCGATCGCCCGGTGGCGCGGTTTCGGCGGGCCGACGAACTTCAACGGCGTGAACATGGACACGTTCACCTGGGCCGCGGCCCTGGCTGCCGTGACCACGAAGCTGCAATTTTTCTCGACGACGCATATCCCGACCCTGAACCCGATCGTCGCGACGAAGATGGCGACGACGATCGACAATATTTCGAAGGGCCGATACGGCCTGAACCTGGTGACGGGTTGGTTTACCCCGGAAATGGAGATGTTCGGCGTTCCGATGATGGAACACGACACCCGCTACGAATATGCCACGGAATGGATGGAAATCGTTGACACCTTGTGGAAGAAGAACGGTGTCACCTATGACGGCCAGTTCCTCAAGGTGAAAGACGCGTTCAGCGAGCCGAAGCCCTATAACAAGGAGACGGGCCGCCCGGTCCTCATCTGCGCCGGCTCCTCGGGCAAGGGCCTGCACTTCACCGCGAAGTTCTGCGACTTCAACTTCGGCTTCATGCAGGACATGGAATCGGGCGCAGCCTGGGTGAAGAAGGTGAAGGAACTGGCTCGCGAGGAATACAAGCGCGAACTCGGAACCTTCACCGCGTGCCCGGTCGTCGTTCGCGAGACCGAAAAGGAAGCCCAGGACTACTATGACTACTACGTGAACCAGAAGGGCGATTGGGAAGCCTGCGAAAACATCTGCGAGGTTCTCCAGGTTCAGTCACAGAACCACTCGGCGGAGATGTACCAGAAGTTCAAGGAGCGCTTTATCGCTGGCTGGGGCGGCTACCCGATCGTCGGAACGCCGGAACAGGTCGCCGACAAGCTCGTCGCGTTGAGCAATACGGGCGTCGACGGCGCGCTTCTCACAATGGTCGACTACAACGAAGAACTGCCGTTCTTCAACGACCGCGTCATGCCCCTGCTGAAACAGGCTGGCCTCAGGAACTGACCGTTCCGCGGGCGGCTAAGCCGCCCGCCACCGATCCGAAATCGAAACACGTTTCACCAATTCCGTGGCTCGACGCCAACGGCGTCGACTGCTGTAGCGGATGTACGAAGGGGAGGAGACCCTACACATGCTGAAGAAGGTTTACACCGCATTGAGCGTGATCATCGGGCTAGGCCTGATGACCACCGCCGCATTCGCGGACGGATTAGACTCGCTACCACCGGACCAGAAGCAGCTTTACCAGCTCGTGGACCCGGCAATTCCCCTCGGCGGTACGCCGCTCAAGGATTTTGTGGCGAAGCGGCCGCCGCCGTGGAAAATCGGCTACGCGTCCACTTATGCCGGCAACACGTGGCGTGCCCAGATCCTCACTGAAATGAACGAGGTTCTGCTTCCCAAATACAAGGAGGCTGGACTGGTATCTGACCTTGTCGTCACGCAGTCCGACCTGAAGGACGCGACGCAAATCCAGCAGATGCGCCAGATGGTCGACGACGGCGTCGATGCCATCATCATCTGCTGCTCGAACGTGACGGCCATCAACCAGACCATCGAATACGCGCATTCCAAGGGCGTCCCGGTTTTCTCCTTCTCGGGTTACGTGACATCGCCCTACGCGATCAATGCGACCGAAAACAACACCCAGGGCGGTTACACGGCCGCGAAATGGCTGGCGGAGGAAATCGGCGGTAAGGGCAACGTCCTGACGGTTTCAGGCATCCCGGGCTTCGCATCGTCCGACAGCTTCAATGTCGGTGCCAAGAAGGCGTTCGACGAGTATAAGGACATCACCGTCGTGGGCGATGTCGCTGGCAAGTGGACCGATCAGGTCGCCCAGGTCGAAGTCCAGAAATTCCTCGCGACCAACCCTACCGAAATCGCAGGTATCCTGGTCCAGTCGGCGTCGGAAAACGGTGTCGTCAACGCGGTCCAGCAGTCCGGGCGCGACATGATGCCAATCGTCCTCGGCGGCGAGGCGTCGGCGGCGTGCTACTGGCGCAACAATCCCGACTTCATCAGCCAGAGCTTCCATTTCTGGCCGCCGCGGGCCGATGCTCGCCTGGTGTGGGACGTGATGATGAGGACACTCCAAGGCCAGGGGCCGAAGATCCAGTCGATCCTGCGACCGGCTCTTCCCTACACGATCGACGATGTGAAGGAAGCAATTCCGGAAGATTGCGATCCGAACTCCACGGCGTGGATCGAGCCCAAGGGCGACGCATGGTGGCCCGCGGACGTAGCAGCACAGTACTTCGAGCGCCCGGAAGATCCGCTGGCCTGGCGCCCGAAGAAGTAATCGACGACCTCCCAAGTTGTCCAGCGACCTCCGCGCCGGCTTCATCCGTCGGCGCGGAGGACCTACGATAAGGAGCCAGAAGTTGGAATTCCACAAGATACAGCGTTTGCCTCCTTACGTCTTCGACCAGGTGAACCGTCTCAAGTCCAGCGCGCGCGCGGCCGGAGTCGACATCATCGATCTTGGAATGGGCAATCCCGATCTTCCCACGCCAAGCTGGGTTGTGGACAAGCTATGCGAAGCGGTGCAGCATCCGCGCACGCACCGCTATTCGGCTTCCAAGGGCATTATCGGGCTTCGCCGCGCCAAGGCTGCGTATTACGCCCGCCGGTTTAATGTGAAGCTTGATCCGGATACCCAGGTTGTTGCAACGCTCGGGTCCAAGGAGGGGTTTGCGAACATGGCGCAGGCCATAACCGCCCCCGGGGATGTCATTCTCTGTCCGAACCCTTCCTATCCGATTCATACGTTCGGATTTGTCATGGCAGGGGGCGTGATAAGGTCGGTACCGGTCGAGCCGGATGAGACCTTCTTCCAAGCTCTCGAAATGGCGGTGCGGCATTCGGTACCGAAGCCTCTGGCGCTCATCATAAGCTACCCGTCGAACCCCACCGCTCGCGTCGCGACGCTCGACTTCTATAAGGACGTCATCGCCTTCGCGAAGAAGCACGATCTCATCGTTCTGTCGGATATCGCCTACGCTGAAATCTATTTCGACGGTCCGCCGCCGCCGTCTGTTCTCGAAGTCCCCGGCGCGATCGACGTGGCCGTCGAGTTCTCCTCGATGTCGAAGACATTCTCTATGCCCGGTTGGCGCGTTGGGTTTGCGGTGGGCAACGAACGCCTCATCCGGGCGTTGACGCGCGTGAAATCGTACCTGGACTACGGAGCATTTACGCCAATCCAAGTCGCCGCCGCTCATGCCCTAAACTCGGACGGGGAGGACGCCGCGCGGGCCCGAGACATTTACAAGACGCGCAGAGATACACTGGTGAAGACCTTTGCCGATGCCGGTTTCGACGTTCCAGCTCCTGCGGCGACGATGTTCGCATGGGCTAAGATACCTCCGGATTTCCGACACCTTGGCTCGCTGGAGTTTTCGAAACTCGTGCTCGAGAAGGCACAGGTCGCGATTTCGCCTGGTATCGGTTTCGGCGAGATGGGTGACGAATTCGTACGGCTGGCTCTCGTGGAGAATGAAGACAGAATCCGGCAGGCTGCACGGAACCTGAAGCGGTGGCTTTCCGCGAGCGCGCGACCGCCACAACTCGATAAAGCAATGAAAGGATTTTGAAGATGCCGATCCTCGGATCTTGCCAATGTAAAGCGGTCCAGTACGAAGTGTCGGAACTGGACGGCCCGATGTGGAACTGCTTCTGCCAGACGTGCAGAAAGTCCCATGCGGCCGATCATAACACTGCCGCCAAGGTGAAGAGTGAGAACTTTAATCTGATTTCCGGCGATGACGTCCTTCACAGCTTTGAGTCGACGCCTGGAAAACTGAGGTGGTTCTGCTCACGGTGTGGTTCGCACGTTTATGCCGAACGGCCTGCCAACCCGGAGATGAAGGTGCTGCGGGCAGGCACTTTTGACACTGATCCTGGTTCAGTTCCTATGTCCAACGTCTGGCTGTCCCACGCCACGCCGTGGCTTGCCCACGACCCCGCGAAGGAAAACTTCGAAGAATTCCCGTGATCCTTTCACGGTTGCGCGCCCCTATGGGCTGATCGACAATGAGTGCGGTTTGCCCGGGCACGCCCGTGAAGGGGCTAAATCGAGTGGCACTTGCCGCGTTCGAAGCGTGGAGGTTGGGCTGTGACGTATCCCCCAATTGAAACGGTCGCCTTCATCGGAGTGGGTGCGATGGTAATTCCCATGACCGGACACCTTCAACAGCGCTTTGGTCTTGGCTTGATAGCGGAGGCCGCCAGATCGCTTCCGATCTGGCGGACGAGTTCCGGTTGAGAACCACTGACCGGACGTCAGGTGCGTGCCAACGCGCTTTCGCAAATATCGGGGCGTCTAGCGACCATATCATCGTGATTTCATCGAAACCAACTCGACATCCCGACAAGGGCATGACGTCTCTATTGACAGATTAGCAGACAATCTGTCATTCTGCAGTTCGCCGGGTGAGTACTCGGAGCATTCAAAGACGGCAGTCACAATCCAGCAAGAGGCCGGGCATCGGATGCCCTGGCGCGATTTGCTGCTGCCTAAAGGGAGGATGGGCATGACGAATGACGTCGCCGTAAGCATGACGGCCGTTGCCAAATCGTTTGGCGAAACGAAGGCTTTGAAGAAATGCGATTTTGTCGCCAGGGCAGGAGAGGTGCACGCGATCGTTGGCGAGAATGGCAGCGGCAAGAGCACCATGGCGAAGATCATGTCCGGCGTTATCGCTGCCGATGGAGGATCTGTCCTAATCCTTGGCAAGTCCATCACCTCGCCAGTCGATGCCAAAGAGGTTGGTCTCGCTACGATCTTCCAGGAAGTCCTTGTCGCCGATGAGGCAAGTGTCCTCGACAACCTTTTCGTGGGAAGCGAGGACCTGTTCTCGCTTCGGAAATCCTCCAAGGAACGTGGAAGCGTTGCGCAAAGCCTTCTGGACCGCCTGGTCGGAAAGCATATCGATCTCAGGCAGAACGTCGGTGATCTTCCGCTCAGCATCAAGCAATGGATCGTTATCGCCCGCGCCGTCCTGAGGAAACCCAAGGTCTTGATCCTGGACGAGTCCTCGGCTGCACTCGATCTCGACGCGACCGTCCGGCTCCACGAAGAGATCGATCGGCTCCGGTCCGAGGGGTGCGCGGTAATCATCGTCACGCACCGCATCGCTGAGCTCGTCCGTATCGCCGACCGGGCGACAATACTGAGAGACGGTTTCACCGTCGGTGTCCTTGAGAAATCCGAGATCACCGAGGCGAACCTCCTCCGCATGATGACCCCTCAAGACCGCCAGATTTCCGCCGCCGCTTCAACGTCTGCAGCGGGCCTGTCGGGTGATCGCAAGGAGGTTCTTTCCGTGCATGGCGCGCGCCCCCAAGAGGCATCGCAACCCTTCGACTTCGTCCTTCCGCAGGGATCTATCGTGGGCGTTGCGGGTCTGGACGGCCAGGGCCAGGACGCGTTCGTGCGACTGGTCGCCAGGATTATGTCGCCGTTCGGAGGGGAGGTCCGGATCCTGGATCGGGAAAGCACCGGTCTCGTCAAAGTCAGCACGCTCGACGACGCCGCGAATAAGGGCATTGTGTACGTATCCGGAGACCGGAAGCGGGAAGGAATTTTCCCACAGCAGAGCATTTTCGAGAACCTCGCCATCGGTATCTACCAAAAGAACCTGGGGCCGTTCGGTGTCATCAGGCGTAAAAGGCTGAAGCAGACGTTTGCCCGGGAGGTCGAGCGGCTCCGCGTCAAGATCGGGCACCCGGACAACCGCATTACGTCCCTTTCCGGGGGTAACCAGCAGAAGGTCCTGATCGGTCGTGCCTTCGCCAATGATCCCAGAGTGATCGTTCTTAACGACCCTGCTCGAGGCGTGGACCTCAACACCAAACGCGACCTGTATCGCGAGCTTCGGCTGTTTGCCGAAGGTGGCGGCTCGGTAATCTACCTTTCAAGCGAGATCGAAGAGTTTCTCGGTTTCGCCGATCGCGTTGATGTCTTTCACAAAGGGAGCATCCATCGTTCCCTCGACGGCCCCGACATCAACGAAGAAACCATTCTCGCTGCAATGTTCGGCCGCTCGGTTGCCGACACCATGGAATTCTCCAAAGAGAGAAAGGCACACTGATGTCGCAACGTTTTGGATTTCCTGCGCTCGACAGGTCGCTGACCGTACCGCTCGTTCTTTTCGGAGTGTTGCTCGTCGCCGCAGCCGTGCTCTCGCCGCGGCTGTTCACCGCAACCGGAATGGGCGGAGCAATCATCGTCGCAGCACCTTTGATCCTCACGACGCTGGCCCTGACACCGATCGTGATGGCAGGCCGCGGTTCGGTCGACCTTTCCGTTGGCCCGCTGATGGGTTTCGTGAACGTCACCCTGATCGGCTGGCTCTCAGCAAGGGGTTACACGTCTCCGCTCGCAGTGATTTGCTGGGTGGTGGCAGTCGGCGCACTGTATCAGTTGCTGCAGGCGCTCATCATCATCTACGTCCGGGTCGCCCCCATCATCGTCACGCTCTCCAGCTTCCTCGTCCTTTCAGGCTTGAACCTCATGGTCATGTCAAGGCCGGGCGGCGTTGCGCCGGACTGGATGATGACGTGGGGAGCAGGAACGACGATCTTATCTCCGGTGCTGATCATCGTCTTGGCGGCGTTGGCTCTTTGGGCCGTTATGCGCCGGACCACCTTTTACTCCCACCTTCGCATGACAGGCGCTGACGAACGGATGGCCTACACGAGCGGGGTGAAAGTCGACACCGTACGCATCTGCGCCCATCTCCTCGGCGGCGTCTTCGTCGGCCTTGCCGCGCTCAGCTATACGGCATTGATCTCTTCTGGCGATCCTACCCAGGGAAGCAGCTACACGCTCCAGGCGGTTACCGCCCTGGTGCTCGGTGGCGCAAACCTGGCTGGCGGGAGAGGAGGAGCTTTGGGGGCCACGCTTGGTGCGCTGAACATGTTCCTCATCTCGTACCTGCTTTCCGCCTTCAGCTTCGGAAGCGTGACGGGGTTCGTGACGCAAATGGCTTTCGGCCTGATCCTCGTGGCATCGCTCCTCGTCAACGTATTCATGACGGCCCGGCGCACGGCTTTCTAGAGAGGACTGGTAATGACTTCACTCACAACGGAACAGACGATGAGCCAAATCACAGGACGATCGGTAAAGCTTCAGCGCAGCATCGTAATTGGCTTTGGTCTGCTTGCCGCACTTCTCGTGTTGGGTACGATCCTTGTTCCGGGGTTTATCTCGCCCCGTAACGCGCGTTCGATATTGCTGCTTGCCGCTTTCCTGGGGCTTGCATCGTTGGGACAGACGCTATGTGCCATGGTTGGCGCGCTTGATCTCTCCATTCCATATGTCATCGGGGGAGCGAATATTCTCTTCCCAAGCCTGTTGGTCACCGGGATGCCTGCCTGGCTGGCCGTGATAGCGGTCGTTCTCCTGGGAGCAGCAATCGGGCTTGCGAACGGCTTTTTGAGCTTCAAGCTGCAGGGCCAGGCTCTCATCATGTCCCTTGGGGTCGGCTTCGCATTTGTCGGCGCGGTACAACTCTACACCTCCATCGGTTCCGACTACGGCGGAACGGTTTTCGCCCCCGTACCGGACTGGCTCCGCAATATCGCCGCGTTCAACGGGAAGACCTTCGGGCTGCCCCTGCCGCCAGTGGTACTGGTGTGGCTCCTCGTCACGCTCGTCACCATCTGGGCTCTGTATAACACATGGTTCGGCCGCTCCATCTACGCCGTCGGCGGCAGCAGGACTGCAGCGGCACGGCTTGGCATTTCCGAAACCAAGGTCTGGACCAGCATTCACGGTATCAGTGGGGCGATGTCGGCACTGACGGGCGTATTGCTGCTCGGGTTTTCCGGCGGCGGCTTCGTTGGCGTCGGAGACCCATATCTCTTCACCACCGTTGCGGCCGTTGTGATCGGCGGCACCTCGTTGCTCGGTGGCGCAGGCGGATACGGGGCAACCGTTCTCGGGGTACTCGTATTGACGATATTGACGTCCCTGCTGGTCGGGCTCGGCCTCAGCTTTGCCGCGCAACAGGCGATCGTGGGTTTGCTGATCGTGCCGATGGTGGCCGTCTACGCGCGTACCCCGCATATCCGCAACCAGATCTGATCGGAGGGCCGGCAAAATGAAGATTGTCGCGATAACCGGCAATGTCTCGCGCCCCTCCAAGACGCGGGCGCTCGGGGAATACGCACTCTCGAGCGTCTCGCCCGGCCACGGCCGGTATCTCTTTGACCTGGTCGATGTTCTCCCGGTGTTAGGAACCACGCTGTGGCGTTCGGAGGCTCCTGCTGGACTTGCGAACGTTCTTGACGCAATCCAATCTTCAGACGTCCTCGTTGTGGGGACACCGGTCTTCAAGTCCTCGATGACCGGTCTTCTCAAGCATCTTTTCGACCTCTTCGAAATGACAGCCCTGCAGGGTAGACCCGTTTTGATATTCGCAACGGGCAAGGCCGAGGCCCATGGCGAGCATGTCGAGGCTCACCTGCGCTCATTGATGGGCTTCTTCAAAGCCGAGGTTCGCGGTGACTTCATCTATGCGATGGACGGCGACTTCCCGGATTCGGCACCATCTGCGGAACTTCGGGAGCGGGTCGACCGCCAACTCGCACGCACTCTGGGCCATGGTTAGTTCAAGGAGAAGAACATGAAGTTTGCTTCCATCGAGAGCGCGGTTAAAGCAATCGCCGCCGGAGAGATGATCATCGTCGTGGACGACGAAGACCGGGAAAACGAGGGCGACATCCTCGTTGCCGCGGAGAAGGTGACGAACGATCATGTTGCCTTCATGATGCGTTATGCGCGCGGCCTGATCTGCGTTCCCTTGACCGGGGAGCGGTTGGACGAACTGGATATCCCGCTCATGGTGGAGCGCAACTCGGATTCCATGCAGACGGCGTTCACGGTCTCAGTGGACCTGATAGAAGGCGTATCGACCGGTATTTCCGCAGAAGACCGCGCCAAGACCATCAGGGCGCTTGCCAACGCATCGACGATGCCGGAGGAGCTGTCCCGGCCAGGCCACATATTCCCCCTGCGGGCAAACCCGTCGGGTGTTCTCGGACGCCCCGGCCATACGGAAGCCGCGGTGGATTTCGCTCGGCTCGCCGGGCTCGAGCCAGCGGGTGTTATCTGCGAAATCGCCAACGACGACGGCACTATGGCGCGTCTTCCCGAACTCAGCGAATTCGCCGCGCGCCACAACCTTCTCATGGTGACCATCGAAGCCCTGATCGATTATTGCCGCGAGATCGATGAACGCGGCCCTCGTTTAGAGGACGCGGGCGCGGCGGCGGCGCTGTCGAATGTTTCGTATCTGGCAAGCAGACGTACTACATGCCCCCAGCGGGAGAGCGGAACTACTGCGTTCGCAGTCTCTGATACAGCACAAGAAAAGTGCGTTTCGCAGGTGCCAACGGGGGGAACGGACCTTGGGTTCGCTGTGCGATGATTGGGCATGACAAACCGTGACCCGCTTTATCGCCCCCGCCGCTTTCCTGCTGAAATTATTGCGCACGCGGTGTGGCTTTCTTTCCGCTTTGCTTTTGCGCCTGCGGGTGATCGAGGCCATGCTGGCCGGTCCTGGGATCATTGTCTCGCACCAGACGATCCGCCTGTGGGCAGAGTAATTTGGTCATACCTCCGCCAACAACAAGCTTCGATCCTACCACGCTGTAAAACGAGAGTTCATGCCGGATGTAGCGCTTCGGCTCCACCCTGTTCCACACCCCACCCCATGACCTCACCACGAGCCATCGTCGCGAACTGGGAGTAGAAGCGATGAACCTATGGGCCCAAATTGCTCGCGCATCACTGACAAAATCGACCGGCGTCATGGGCTCGTCTCTTTGCCCTTAAGTCTAAGATTCCCGTCGAAGTGACGGCGAAGGACCGGCTGCAAACCCTCAATTGCCCTGTTCGCCCGTCGATGGCGAAAGGCCGACCTCATGCTTGGAAACCGTTTCGGGAAGGAAGTGATGATGTGGAGAGTTGAGAGTGTCCCCTCCAAGATTGACCATTTCTCGCTCAAAGGCACTTGCAGCGAGGAACTCGCGGAAGCGCTTTCCAGGCTTTCCCCGCAATCTCCAGCGCATGTACAGGGCGACAAGACGATCGCCTACGATATACATGCGATTACCAATGGCCCGATTGCAGTTATTGCCGCGCATTACGAGGGCGACCTAACGGTCCAGCACCAGGGACCGGCGGAGGCAAACATTATCATGCTTCCACTATATGGGCGATCGGTCGTTACCGTGGACGGCAGACAAATCCTGTCAGAGGGAAGGCGTGGCGTTTTCGTGAACAGTATGTCGGCGAGTACAACCCAATTCATTGGGCCCAGGAAACATTTGGGTCTTAGGATCTCCCATGATGAGCTGACGCGCCGTTTAGCACGTCGGCTCAATACGCCAATAAGAGGCAGCCTCGATTTTTCGCCAGAAATCGACCTATCGGTCGGGTTCGGCTCCCTTTTGGTGCAACTGGTACCAGTGCTTTATGCTGGATTACGAGACGGAACCCTCCTTCAATCGCCGATAGCACTTAATCTCCTCACCGAAACGACGATAGAGCTTTTGATCGAAGCTGCGCAGCATCGCTACTCACCTGAGTTATGCCGCGTTGCTGAACCACCCTTACCCAAGGCCGTTAAGCGGGCGGTCGACTATATGCGTGCCAATATTGCTCGGCCGCTATCTCTTGAGGAAATCGCAACGGCTTGTGGCGTGAGCCGACGCACTCTTCAGAGCGGTTTTCGCAACTTCCGAAATACGACCCCTCTGGCATTTCTGCAGCACCTACGGTTGGAATCAGTGCATCAGGAACTGATGACAGGCGAGCCTGGCATCTCGGTCAAGCAGGTCGCTCTGAAATGGGGCTTCATTCATAGAGGCAGATTTTCTGCGGACTATCGCAAGCGCTATGGAGTATATCCCTCTGAAACATTGCGTATATCGGAGGCGGATTGCGCCGACTGATCTACGATCAGTCAGCGCGCTCGACCGTCTTCGAGGCTTGATAGCAACAGAACTCTCCAGCAAACCGACTGGCTCGGCCCAAGATCTGTCTTGCAGATGATCCCCTGAACGCAACGATGTTCCGATCTGCGCAACGCAGTTTCAAATCAGTACAGGGGTTAATCATATGGTAAGTCTGCCGAGCTCATCTCATATGTAGCGGTCGATTTCACAATGTTCTTGACCGCGTCGCTAATGGAATCCGGTGTAATTTATAGTCCATGAGGAACGTATGTCCAGACTGCCGCTATCCCTACTTTTAATGATTTTGGCAATTATTCCGTTGACGGCGTTCGTACTCATCGGAGTATCAACATCACTGGGATATTACCACGAATATTCTATGTTCCGAAGCGCACAAACAACGCAGCAACTTGGGCGGGAAGGCGGATTCCTCGCCCAGGCTATAGCGGCGGAAGCGTTTGCAGGCGCCGACGTCCGTCGGGCGAAGCGAGCCGCATCGGACAGGGCTTTTACAGCGGTCTTTTCCGCTTACGACTCTTGGAAAAAGGCATTTGACGATCCGGCCATAGAACGGGCAGTGCAGATCATTCGTGAAAGGCGAGACAATATCGATAGCTTCCGCCGGCGCATCGATGACGGAACGGCGGGCGAGGCGGAGGGAGCCGTTGCCTTGCGCCCAGCTGCCGTTGCGGGTTTGGAGCTCGTCCGTCGCACTGGGGCGACTGTCAATAATTTGAATTTGGCACGCCAAATTACCGGTTTTCACGCGCTGATGCAGATCACGGAAGCTAGTTTGCTGGAGATCAGGCCCGGCCGAGCTTTCATCAAAAATTCAGCGATCTCCGTCGATCTATTTTCGTCCCTCTTACAATCAAAAAATCTAAAGCAGCTTTATGTGCCTACGATGCACGAATTTCTCCCTGCCGATCTCGTCAAATCTTATGACGACTTCGAGGCCAGCGCCGCAGGCAAGTTCATCGCGGGCGTTCGCGATCAGATGTATGCGAACCAGCCGGGCGTTTCCTTCCCCCCCGAGACGTTGGATCGATGGAATGAAATCACCCAACAGCGGGCTGCTTTGTTGACCGAGCTCATAATGCGCACCGGCGACAAGTTGGACGAGATGGCATTTCAGCGGTACGCCGATCTTCGCAATGCCTTTATCGGCTACTCCGGCGCCACGCTTCTGATCATGTCTACGGTACTCATTCTGTGCATTTCGGTCGTTCGGAGAATTTCAAATTCCATTCGGACTCTGACAAGCCGAATGAAGGCACTCGCAGAAGGCGATACGTCGGCGCCGGTACCCTTGACGATCCGACGCGACGAGATCGGGGACATGGCGCGTTGCCTTGAGTTTTTCCGCGGCGCGGCCATACAAAAAAATCAAATGGAGACATCCGCGGAAGCTGAGCGCATTCGTTCTGAGAAAGAGAAGCTGGATATTCAGATAAGGGCTGAAAAAGAAGCAGATGAGCGCCTCGTTCGAGCGACGACGGCATTGGCAACCGGGTTGAAGCGGATGGCGGATGGAGACTTGATTTATGAGATTGAGGAGCCGTTAGCGCCACAGTTTGAAAGGTTGCGCGGCGATTTCAACGCTTCCATTCGTCAGCTCCGGGACGCGCTTGTTACCGTCGGCCATTCAGTCGAAACGGTCACGAATGGCAGCTCGGGCGTCTCGGCCGCATCTGAAAATCTTTCAAGACGCACCGAGCAGCAGGCGGCTTCGCTCGAGGAAACTGCAGCGGCGTTGGAGGAAATAACCGTCAACGTTGCATCGACGACAAAGAGGACGGCCGAGGCGCGCGGAGCCGTCCAACAGATGCGAGATCATGCGGAAATGTCCGGTCGGGTTGTACGCAATGCTATCGGAGCCATGCATCGCATTGAAAACTCCTCCAAACAGATTTCGCAGATCATCAGCGTCATCGACACGATCGCCTTTCAAACGAACCTCCTGGCGCTGAACGCCGGCGTCGAAGCAGCGCGTGCTGGCGACGCGGGAAAAGGCTTTGCGGTTGTTGCCCAGGAGGTCAGGGAGCTTGCGCAGCGCTCAGCGACAGCGGCAAAAGAAATCAAGGATCTCATCGGCAATTCAGCTCTGGCCGTCGACGAGGGCGTAAGGCTCGTGAGCGAAACCGGATCGGGCCTGAGAACGATTGAAGAGCTTGTGCAGGATGTAAATCTTCATATGGACGCAATCGCAACGGCCTCCCAAGAACAATCGTCGGGCCTGCGCGAGATCAACGGCGCGGTTAATCATATGGACCATGCCACTCAAGAAAATGCGAGCATGGTCGCGGAGATGAATTCTGCAGGATCACACCTCGCCCAAGAGAGCCAAAGCCTAGCCGCGCTGTTGAGACATTTCCACTTCAAAGACGAGAGCGGGGATTTCAAGCCACAGAAGGTCTCGGGCGAACCTGGCAAGAGTTTCCCGGCCGGTCAGACAATGGTTGACCGCGGAAACTATCCGATGCGCCGCGGTAACCTGGCGCTCGCGCCTTCGAATGATGATTGGCAAGCGTTCTAAATCATATGGGCGGCGTCGCCGACCACAGTCAAATACACATCTTTGATGATTGTGAACGAGAGCGATATCCCGGTGGGGTAGCGGCATGGTACTCCGCCAAATGACTTGTGCGGTCCTAACAAAACCCTGGCTTGACGCATGATTGTTCAGCCACGTTACAAGAGGACTTGGCACATGAAACAGATACGTCAATCGGAACTAACATCCCGCCTCGGACAGCCTGTAGAAACGCAGATGGCGACTGATGCTCAAAACATCCAGGGGCGTCACGCCTTACGCAATGCGGTCAATGCCAGTCCTCCGCTTGCTACGGGCACGGCACCGCCATTTTCGGAGGCCTCCATTGTCCGGCCATCGCCCGGTCACGACGAGGATGTCGCGAGGCTTGGGCAACCCTTTGAGAAGTCTTTTCGGGCGCCCCCCCGGCAACCTGAGACAAACGTCGACATGCCATTCAACGCCGAAGAGATGTCCAGTGCCGTCGTACTCGACGCGATCCCGCTACCCGTCTTCTTCAAGAACAGAGATGGGGTACACCTTGGTTGCAACAGGGCGTTTGAAAGCTTCTCCGGTCGCTCAAGAGCAGAGATTATCGGAAAAACCGTTTTCGATTTGGTACCCGCACCCATAGCCGAGACGTATGCCGCGTTGGACGAGGCGCTTTTTGCAAATGGCGGTGTTCAGCAATATGAAGCAAAGGCCACCGCCGAAGATGGTGGCGTAGTTGATCTTTTACTCAGCAAAACAGCGATCACTGATATAGCTGGCAATAGGGTCGGCTTGGTTGGCGCGATGTTGGACATCACAGAGCGGAAACGTACGGAGCATGATCTCAAAGAGGCTCTTGAATTCGCAGAGGGAATTATCGCCGCCATTCCTGACGTTCTGTTCGAGGTAGATGCCGACGGTCGCTACCTGCAGGTCTGGGCCAGGGATCAGGAGCTCCTGGCGCAACCAAAAGAAGTGCTGCTCGGCAAGCTTGTCCGCGATTCGCTCCTTCCAGATCAGGCCGACATCGCTATGCTGGCTCTTGAAGAAGCCGATGAAACCGGCGCCTCCTACGGTCGATGTATCCGTATCGCCCTTCCAAATGGCGAATCCCGTTGGTTTGAACTGTCGGTCGCAAAGCGACCAAGCAGCAATCACTCAACCGTCACTTTTCTTGTGTTATCTCGCGATATTACAGAGCGAAAGCACGCCGAGGGAACAATCATTGAAGCTCGGACTCGCCTCTTGAGTGTACTGCAGACCATTCCGGACATGGTATGGCTGAAAGACGTAACAGGCAAATATCTGTTGTGCAATCATGCCTTCGAAGGATTGGTCGGCAAGGCAGAAGCGGAAATCGTCGGGAGAACGGATTATGATCTGTTTACTCCCGAACTCGCCCAGTTTTTTCGGGACAAGGATAAAGAGGCCATGCAAGCCGGCCGTATTCTCATCAATGAGGAACGGATCACCGATCACGAGGATGATCGATCAGTGCTTTTGGAAACTCGTAAGGTTCCGGTATTCGCGGGGGGAAAGCTGACCGGGATTCTCGGCGTGGCCCGCGATATCACCGAACTGGACACGTCCCGTAAGAAAATCCGTCAGATGGCATTCTATGATTCTCTGACCGGCCTCCCTAACCGGACACTTTTCAATGAGCAGTTACGCGAGATGATCAGGGACGCGGCTTCGGCGGGCCAGCGAGCCGGGGTGATGCTAATCGACATGGACCATTTCAAAGCAGTCAATGACACTATGGGACATCCCGTCGGTGACGAGTTGCTGCGGCAGGTGGCGACCCGCTTGAGAGAAGGCGTCCGTACTACCGACACAGTGGCGAGACTCGGTGGCGATGAGTTTGCTGTCTTGCTTCCGAATGTTAAGGACACTGAGGATTTGGCTCAAATTGCCAGCAGAATGCTCGCCGCATTCGGAGAACGTTTCATGCTTTCCGACAGGGAGTTCTTTGTATCCTGCAGTATTGGGATATCGGTATTTCCAAATGACGGCGACGCACCCGACGATTTGGTGAAATATGCGGATTCTGCGATGTATCTGGCAAAGCGTTCTGGGCGTAGCAACTTCCGCTTTTACTCAAGAGATCTCACGATTGGGGCTGAAAAGCGCCTGGCGCTCGAATCAGACCTACGCCTTGCTATGAAACGTGGGCAACTTGAACTCCATTATCAGCCAAAGGTCCTTTTGGACAACGGAAAGGTGATCGGTTCAGAAGCCCTGCTTCGATGGCATCATCCGAAGGTGGGAATGATCCCTCCGGGCGAATTCATAGGTGTCGCCGAGGAGACCGGATTGATCATCGATCTGGGACGCTGGGTGCTGCATGAGGCGTGTCTGACGGCTGCCGCCATGAACGCAGATGGACTGTCCCCGCACAAGATCGCGATAAATTTGTCTCCCAAGCAGTTTCAATGCCCGCATTTGTCGCAAACGATCGCGGACATATTACAGGAAACCGGTTGTCGTGCGGAGTGGATCGAGGTCGAAATAACTGAGAGCCTCCTGCTCCACAACTGTGAGGGCGTTTCGACGACACTCTCTCAATTGCATGCGAGCGGAATTTCCATAGCGATCGATGATTTCGGCACCGGCTACTCATCTTTGAGCTATTTGGCCAACTTTCCCATTGATACCCTCAAGATCGACCGGTCATTCATCAATCGATCCGACAAGCGTAGTCGGGAACTGGTGAAGGCAATTCTCTCGATTGCGCGTTGCCTAGGGCAAAATGTGGTCGCTGAGGGCGTGGAGACGGTTGAACAAGAAAAATTCTTGACTGAAAGCGGCTGCGCTGTGGCACAGGGCTTCTACTATAGTAAGCCCATTCCGAAGTCCGAACTTCTCGTCGCGAACGCACGCCCCTGAGGGCATCGTGACGGCAACGGACCTTGGGATTTGTCGTGCGATGATATGGCATGATGGATCGTGACCCACTTTGTCGCCGCGAGCCCTTCTTGCTGAAATTATTGGCTACGCGGTGTGGCTTTAGTTCCGTTTCGTTTTTGAGCCTGCGGATGGTCGAGGACATGCAGGGCCGCTCGTGGGATCATTGCCTCGCACCAGACGATTGGCCTGTGGGCAGGGCACTCTGGTCGTACCTTCGCCAACGACATTCGCCGCCGCAGTTCCGGTCGGCTCGCCCACAAGTGGCATCTGGATCAGACCGGTGTTTCGATCCGTAGCAATAAGCATTGGCTCGGACGAGCCGTAGATCAGGACGGATTTGTTCTGGATGTGCTCATACAAAGCCAGCGACGTACCAGACGGCCATGCGGGCCGCACATCAGCCGGCTGATGACCTCGTTCCATTCCAATCCTGATTGTTGCCGTGCCGCTGTTGATTGTGCGCGTGAAGCATGCGCTCGAGGCCGAAGCATAAATCTCACGGAATTTGATGTTCCGGCGTGAAGGGCGCGCCGGGACCATCAGTTCAGAGCGCAAATAAATGGTTATTTCACCCTTAGTTTCAACAGGTTAGAAAAAAGCAGATAAGGGTTATTATGGAACAGGATCAGTAATAGCCAGTAGAATATCCCCAGCATCCGGGGCGAGAGTGCCCAGGCCGGGCACATCGTCGTTCCTTCGGAACCGGATCGTTTCTAGAATTCCTGCTGACGCGACCAGCGGCATCTCCCATGTCATCAACCCCGCCCGAGGCCGGCCGGGGTAGCGTTTCACTGCCTACACAGCACGCAAGATCAGTTGGTGGGTCTCCAGGAAAGCGGATCTGCTGGATTGTCGAAAAATTTAGCGGCAGCGTCAGCAGTCCACCAAGCTGCATCCTTCGGTTCGAGCCAGTCTTCACTATTAGGGTCGCAATCAGCTGGCAGATCCGATTTTACATCATCAATCGTGTAAGGAATCGCCGGTCGCAGAATAGACTGTATCTTCGGACCTTGACCCTCCAGAGTGCGCATCATCACGTCCCATACGAAACGAGCCTCGGAGCGCGGCGGCCAGAAGTGGAAGCTCCTGCTTACAAATTCAGGATTCTTACGCCAGTAGCATGATGCCGAAGCCTCTCCGCCAAGCACGACCGGCACAATCTCGCGCCCGGACTGGCGGACGGCGTCGATCACACCAGACTCGGCTCCCGACTGAACAATAATACCATCAATTCGGCCAGGGTTGGCGGCAAGGAACTTCTGAACTTCGGATTGTGCGACGCTGTCTGTCCATTTCCCGTCAACTTGTCCCACGACGTTGATCTCGGGATAGTACTCCAAGGCTTTTGTGGCGCCGGCCTGAAAGCTGTCTGAGGAGGCGAAGCCAGTGATTCCGGACACAAGCAGCACATTGCCGCTACCTTCGATCTCTTCCGCCAACCACTTTGACGCCTCAAAACCGCCCTGCATGTTATTCTCTGTCGCATTGATTGCGAACGGCGACGTCACATAACCGGAGTATGAGATAACAGGCACGCCCTTCGAATGGGCGTACTCTATTGTCGGGTTGAGCGCTGTAAGGTTGGAGCAGCATATGATTATGGCGTCGACACCATCATCTACCATCTGCCGCATTTGGCTGATCTGGGCGCTATCATCGAGATTGGACTGCGTAACGACGAGCTCGGATACCAGCCCAGCCTTCTTGAAAGTCGGCAGAAGCTTGTTTGTAAATTCATCAAGGACGTTCGCACGCCATGTGTTATCAGCGTAGCTCGAGGCGTAACCAATTTTCCACGGTGGCGCTCGCTTTGCTCTGAAATTCCGAAACACAGACTCTCCCGTGGGCAACCGCGGGTCCAATAACTCGTAGGTCTTCCGCTCTTCCCGCGGCAGTTCACTGAGCCCGCCAGCCTTCGCCGTCAGCGGGATGGCCAGGGTTGCAGCGAGAAAAAATCCAATTATCAACTCACGTACGCACACGGATAGGTGTCAATCAGCACCGAACATTGACCCCTTTTGCTTATCCAATTTTGACCCCCCTGTGCTGTAGATCAGCGCTTGGCC
>NZ_NWSQ01000024.1 GCF_002531725.1 Rhizobium sp. L43 | reverse complement strand
TCGTTCAATTCTCCTGCTTGCAACAAGAGAATCAGAAGGCAATCCCATAGGCAATTTTAAATGTGTGAATGCCATAGGCCGGAGGAGGGGAGGTTGAAGAGGCTGAACCGACACGAAATCGGATGTCTTCGCTGATCTGCGGCCGGCAAGAGCAACGACGAGATCGCGATCATTCTCGATCTCTCGTCGCATATGGTGGGTTATCTGAAGAGCGGGATGCGCAAGCTTGATTCGCTCAGCCGTATGCAGGCGGCCGTCAGTCGCTATCCCGGAAATGCTGCACGCTTCCGGGCGTGCATTCAAGCGCGTCACCGCGCGCCTCAGGTTCCGTTTTAACGCATGTAGGCCAAAACCGATGCACGGTTTTGGCCTACATGCGTAAAGGCAGCCGGTTATTCTCGGAAAACTTAGAAACCTTTTCCGCGGGTCAGCTCCGACACGACAGTGCCGGCAATGATGCGGATATCCATCAGGATCGAAAAATTGCCGACGTAATAGAGATCGCTGGCGATACGGGCGCGCGCCTTGGCCGGACGATCGGTCGGGCCGCGCAGGCCGCGCATCTGGGCAAGACCCGTCATGCCGGGGCGCATGGCGTGGCGCTGATGATATTCTGGCACAAGCTCTTCGTAGAGCATGCCGCCGGCGCGCATGCCGATCGCATGGCAGCGCGGACCGACGACGGACATGTGGCCCATCAGCACGTTCAGCAGCTGCGGCAGCTCATCGACGTTCGTGCGGCGAAGAATGGCACCGATACGGGTGATGCGCGGGTCGTTCTTCACCGTCTGGGCAACACCCGAGACATCGCAGAGATCAGTGCGCATGGAGCGGAACTTGTAGACCTTGATGGCCTTGCAGTTCTTACCCCAGCGGGTCTGCTTGAAGAGCACCGGTCCCGGGCTGTCGAGCTTGATCAGCAGCGCGACGAAAAGAAGGAAGGGGGCAAGGACGAGGAGGGCGCTCAACGACGAAACGATGTCGAACGCCCGCTTCAGGGCAATGTCCATCAGCGGCGCCTGCGGCGCATCGCTATGGATGACGGGGGTCTGAACCTTCAGGCTCGGCTGCTGGCGGCGGCTCGGCCTGAAGGAGTCAGTCGAAATGCTGTTGTTTAGTTCCGTGATGCTCAAGGATCGTACTCTGTTGTCTTCGAGGGGCGCGGCGGCAATAGGCGATCAATGGTTAACCCTGTCACCAGGGGTGCACTCAGGTCTTGGTAACCCTACTAAAACGGAAAAATGCGACAATTGTGTAATGGTGTCCAGAGAAATATCGCATCGCAATAAATCTTTCGCATCTGCGTTAAGTTGAGGCAAGCTCATGATATTTTGTTAATAAATGGAATTTCGTCAAAGTTTTTAGGCCTTTGACGAGAGCTTCCAGGGGTGGTCCGACGTGTGGTTTCGGCACGCGACCAATACCCGTTAACCGATATTTTTAACCGGATCCTAAGCGAAATTTTTTTGGCGAAGATGCCCGGTCGGCATCAAACTGTGTCACAATATGACAAAATCAAGGCGGGATCGGCAGCATCCGGCACGGAAGATTCGGCGAATCGGATTCGCGCCGGGGTATCGCCTGGCCCATCCTGGCGTTGCAAATCACACTCTACAGCTGTCCGCATTCGAAGCTGTGCAGACAGCGGCCTTAAAGAAGGGGGCGAACGGGAGCCACGTGCCGAGGCCGGCGACAGGCACGAGGTATCGCTTGGTGCGAGCGATTTACCCGGTGTCGGTCGTTCGTGCCTGCTGCGGGGGATTACGCCGGTTCGAGGACGCGCTTCCTGCCGCCCCATGAGATGAAGTTCGGGTTGGCGAAGTCGAAATCGGCCGCGGTTCCGGTCTTGCCGTAGGTCAGCGGCGCTCCGTCGAGCGTTACCGTCGAACCGCCGGCGGCGCGCAGCACCGCATCTCCGGCCGCGGTGTCCCATTCCATCGTGCGGGTAAAACGCGGATAGACGTCGGCCTTGCCTTCGGCCAGCAGGCAGAACTTCAGCGAGGAGCCGATATTGGTGCACTTGAAGATCGCGTGATCGGCAAGGAAGCTCCCGGTCTCCGGACTGTTGTGGCGAAGGCTTGCAAGCGCCAGCCTGTCGGCCGGCTGTTCGCGCACGGTGATTGCTGCGCGCGCGCCAACCGCGAAATCGTCGGTGACGACGAGCCGTTCGGCCCGGCCGCGTTCTCCGGAGAAGGCAAGCCCGAGCGCCGGCGCGTAGACGATGCCGGCCACCGGGGCGCCGCTCTCGATATAGGCGATGTTGACGGTGAATTCCTGCCGTCCGTCGACGAATTCGCGCGTGCCGTCGAGAGGGTCGACGAGGAAGAAGCCTCGGCCGGCGATATCGGGCACTTTTCCGGCGGCGACCGATTCTTCCGCCACGACCGGTATTTCGGGATAATCTCTGGCGAGATGCGCGAGGATGATGCGTTCGGCCTCCTCGTCGGCGACCGTGACCGGACTGGCATCCGCTTTCATGGCGACCGGGAAGCCTTGGCGCAAGACCGTGATAATGGCCCTGCCGGCTTCGAGCGCCGCCCTTTCAAATGTCCTTAGCATTGTCGTTTTGCCGTTTCGCCACGCGGGCCGAGCACCCCACTGTCGCTCGTCCGCAAACCATCCCTGTCACCACTAATACTTGATATGGTGTTTCCCGTCGCGCTCCGCCTCCCCGATAACGCCGTTGACGATGCTACCATAAGCTTTCAGCCTTGTCAGACGAAGATGGGGCATTTGCCGGCGAAATGGTATTCGTAAAAGCAGCCGGCTTGAGGTTTGAATTTGCGCCATCTTCCAATTCTATGGAATAGCTTGCGCAGTAGGCAGCGTAGGGAATCGCCGGCGACATCCGCGGATGGTTAACTCAGTGGCAGTTTCTGACTGAAAATACGCCCTTCCCTGCCGATTTTCTGTGGATTTTGGTTTAAAATGCGCCACTTCGGCCTGTTCGGGCAAGAATTTGGCGGAGTAAATCCTTTTTGTCTTCACATTTTCAACGAAACCGGTATGCATTCGGCCTATGAGGTTCTCTGAAACGGGGAACCAAAGAACCAAAAAGAGATGCAGCCTGTTCGGCTCGCATCCAGGGGAAAACGACATATGGAGTATTTCGTCCAGCAGCTCTTCAATGGGCTGACGCTTGGATCCATCTATGGCCTTGTGGCTATCGGCTATACGATGGTTTACGGCATTATCGGCATGATCAATTTCGCCCATGGCGACATCTTCATGCTCGGTGGTTTCGCCGCTCTTATCGTCTTTCTCGTCCTCACATCCATCTTCGCAGGTCTTCCGGTGGCAGTTCTGCTGCTGGCGATGCTTGTCGTCGCGATGCTGATGACGAGTTTATGGAATTGGACGATCGAGCGCGTCGCATACCGTCCGCTGCGTGGTTCCTTCCGCCTGGCGCCGCTGATCACCGCGATCGGCATGTCGATCACGCTGTCCAACTTCATCCAGGTGACGCAAGGTCCGCGCAACAAGCCGATCCCGCCGATGGTGAGCACGGTTTACCAGTTCGGCAACATCTCGGTGTCGCTGAAGCAGATCATCATCATCGTCATCACGGCGGTGCTGCTCACGATCTTCTGGTATATCGTCAATCGTACCGCACTCGGCCGCGCCCAGCGCGCCACGGAGCAGGACCGAAAGATGGCGGCACTGCTCGGCGTCAATGTCGACCAGACGATCTCGATCACCTTCGTCATGGGCGCGGCGCTGGCTGCCGTCGCCGGCACGATGTATCTGATGTATTATGGCGTCGCTTCGTTCGCCGACGGCTTCACGCCGGGTGTGAAGGCATTTACCGCAGCTGTTCTCGGCGGCATCGGCTCGTTGCCGGGCGCCGTTCTCGGCGGGCTGATGATCGGCCTCATCGAATCGCTGTGGTCGGCCTATTTCACCATCGCGTACAAGGATGTCGCGACCTTCGCCATCCTCGCTTTCGTGCTGATCTTCAAGCCGACAGGTATCCTTGGGCGGCCGGAAGTCGAGAAGGTATAACGTCATGGCAAACATTACGAATTCTGCAGACAAGCCCGATGCCGGACTTGTCCGCAAAGGCCTTACCGAAGCCCTTTTCGCCGCCGTATTGTCGTTCGGCATGTTCGTTCTCTATGTCGGCCTCAAGACCGACCAGAATATCAACAACGAGTTGATCATCGTCCAGCGCTGGGGATTGCTTGCGATCTTCGTCGCAGTCGCCGCGATCGGCCGTTTCGCCATGGTCGTTTTCATCAAGCCGAGTATCGACCGCCGCAAGCTCCATAAGGCGCGGGAAGGCGATCTCGACATCTCGACCGAGAAGAACTTCTTCCATCGGCATTTCCTGAAGATCGCGCTGATTGCACTGCTGCTCTATCCTGTGGTGATCGTGGCGTTGGTCGGTGCTCAGGGCTCACTGAAATGGGTCGATAACTTCGGTATCCAGATCCTCATCTACGTGATGCTTGCCTGGGGCCTCAACATCGTCGTTGGTCTCGCCGGTCTGCTCGATCTCGGTTACGTCGCCTTCTATGCCGTCGGCGCCTATTCCTACGCGCTGCTGTCGAGTTATTTCGGCCTGTCCTTCTGGGTGCTGCTGCCGCTGTCGGGCATCTTCGCAGCACTCTGGGGCGTCATTCTCGGCTTCCCGGTGCTGCGCCTGCGCGGCGATTACCTCGCCATCGTGACGCTTGCCTTCGGTGAAATCATTCGCCTCGTCCTCATCAACTGGACTGACGTGACCAAGGGCACCTTCGGCATCTCGAGCATTCCGAAGGCAACACTCTTCGGTATCCCCTTCGATGCGTCGGCCGGCGGCTTTGCCAAACTCTTCCACCTGCCGATGTCGTCTGCCTACTACAAGATCTTCCTTTTCTATCTCATTCTGATGCTCTGCATGCTGACGGCCTATGTCACCATCCGGCTGCGCCGCATGCCGATCGGGCGTGCCTGGGAAGCGCTGCGTGAAGATGAGATCGCCTGCCGTTCGCTCGGCATCAACACCGTGACGACCAAACTCACGGCATTTGCAACGGGTGCGATGTTCGGCGGTTTCGCCGGCTCGTTCTTCGCGGCCCGCCAGGGCTTTGTCTCGCCGGAATCCTTTGTCTTCCTGGAATCGGCCGTCGTTCTTGCCATCGTCGTTCTCGGCGGCATGGGATCGCTGACCGGCATTGCCGTCGCCGCGATCGTCATGGTCGGCGGCACCGAAGCGCTGCGCGAGATGGACTTCCTGAAAGCGGTCTTCGGCCCCGACTTCACGCCGGAACTTTACCGCATGCTGCTCTTCGGCCTCGCCATGGTTGTCGTCATGCTGTTCAAGCCGCGCGGTTTCGTCGGCTCACGTGAACCGACCGCCTTCCTCAAGGAGCGAAGGGCGATATCAGGAAGCTTCATCAAGGAGGGCCATGGTTGATGAGCCCGGTAGCAACGAACACGATGTCTGACGACACTCTTCTCAAGGTCGAGCACCTGTCGATGAAGTTCGGCGGCCTAATGGCCATCAACGACTTCTCCTTCGAAGCCAAGCGCGGCGATATCACCGCGCTGATCGGGCCGAACGGTGCAGGCAAGACTACCGTCTTCAACTGCATCACCGGTTTCTACAAGCCGACGATGGGCATGATCACGCTCAATCAGAAGAGCGGCAAGCAGTACCTGCTGGAGCGTCTGCCGGACTTTCGCATCACCAAGGAAGCCAAGGTGGCGCGCACCTTCCAGAACATCCGGCTGTTTTCCGGTCTGACTGTTCTCGAAAACCTGCTCGTCGCCCAGCACAACAAGCTGATGAAGGCATCGGGTTATACCATCCTCGGCCTTATCGGCGTCGGTCCCTATAAGCGGGAGGCGGCTGGAGCGATCGAGCTTGCGCGTCACTGGCTTGAGAAGGCGGATCTGATCGACCGTGCCGACGATCCGGCAGGCGATTTGCCCTACGGCGCCCAGCGGCGCCTCGAAATCGCCCGTGCCATGTGCACTGGTCCGGAGCTGTTGTGCCTGGACGAACCGGCCGCAGGCCTGAACCCGCGGGAATCAGCAACGCTCAACGCGCTGCTGCAGAACATCCGGGCCGAGACGGGAACATCGATCCTGCTTATCGAGCATGACATGTCGGTGGTCATGGAAATTTCCGACCACGTCGTCGTTCTCGAATACGGCCAGAAGATTTCGGATGGCACGCCGGATCACGTGAAGAACGATCCGAGGGTCATCGCGGCCTATCTCGGCGTCGAGGATGAAGAAGTGGAAGAGGTGATCGCAACCGTCGAGCAGCTCGAAGGAGGCGCAAACTGATGGGCGATGAAGTAATGACGGGTCAACCGCTCCTTCAGGTGAATGGCGTCGAAACCTATTATGGCAATATCCGTGCGCTGGCCGGCATCGATGTCCAGGTCAACAAAGGCGAGATCGTCAGCCTGATCGGTGCCAACGGCGCCGGCAAGTCGACGCTGATGATGACGATCTGCGGCAGCCCGCAGGCCCGCACCGGTTCGGTGGTCTTCGAGGGCCGCGACATCACGCGCATGCCGACGCATGAAATCGCCCGCCTGCGCATCGCGCAATCACCGGAGGGCCGCCGCATCTTTCCGCGCATGACGGTTCTGGAAAACCTTCAGATGGGCGCCGGCCTCGACAATCTCAAATACTTCGCCGAAGACGTCGAGAAGATCTTCACGCTCTTCCCGCGTCTCAAGGAACGTCATGCCCAGCGTGGCGGAACACTTTCGGGCGGTGAGCAGCAGATGCTGTCGATCGGCCGCGCGCTGATGGCGCGCCCGAAGCTACTTCTTCTCGACGAACCTTCGCTCGGTCTTGCGCCGCTGATCGTCAAGGGCATCTTCGAGGCGATCAAGAAGCTCAACGAGGCGGAGGGGCTGACCGTTTTCCTTGTCGAGCAGAACGCGTTTGCCGCCCTCAGGCTTTCGCACCGCGCCTACGTGATGGTGAACGGCAAGGTGACGATGAGCGGCTCCGGCAAGGAGCTTCTCGCCAATCCCGAGGTCCGCGCTGCCTATCTCGAAGGCGGAAGACACTAGGTCGAAAGGAGAGTTTGATATGCAGGGACTTTTCTTCGAAGGCGATGCCGGCCCCCTTGTGGCGATCCGTGTCATCGTCGTGCTCTTGGGCTTCTGGACGGCTTGGCGTGCCGGCAAAGCAGTCGCCGAGGGCTGGAACAACTATCCGCTGGCCGTCGTCTACACCTTCCTGCTGGCCTGGGCGATGCAGTTCCTGCACCACGCCCTGTTCAATGGGCCGATGCTTGACGCTTTCTACTACATCATCGATTTCGTGACGCTGCTGGTCTTTTCGACGGCCGGCTTCCGCTACCGCCGCACCAATCAGATGGTCAACAACTATTACTGGCTGTACGAAAAAACTTCCGCGTTCTCGTGGAAGGACAAACATTGACAGTCCGTTGAAACTAGGCATGAATTGCCTTCCGAGTGGAACAGCTTCCCTGGCGCAGTCAATGGTGGGTAATGCGCCGGGTCTTGGACCGAAACCCGCCCAAAAATTGGGAGTAACAATATGAAGAAGTCTCTTCTGTCGGCAGTGGCTCTGACGGCGATGGTCGCCTTCAGCGGCAACGCTTGGGCCGACGTCCTCATCGCTGTCGCTGGTCCGCTGACTGGTCCGAACGCCGCATTCGGCGCTCAGCTTCAGAAGGGTGCCGAGCAGGCGGCCGCCGATATCAACGCTGCCGGCGGCATCAACGGTGAGCAGATCAAGATCGAGCTCGGCGACGACGTCTCCGACCCGAAGCAGGGCATTTCGGTCGCCAACAAGTTCGTTGCTGACGGCGTCAAGTTCGTCATCGGCCACTTCAACTCGGGCGTTTCGATCCCGGCTTCGGAAGTCTATGCCGAAAACGGCATCCTCGAAATCACCCCGGCCGCGACGAACCCGAAGTTTACGGAACGGGGCCTCTGGAACACGTTCCGCACCTGCGGCCGTGACGACCAGCAGGGCGCCATCGCCGGCAAGTATCTTGCCGACCACTTCAAGGACGCCAAGATCGCCGTCGTTCACGACAAGACCCCCTATGGTCAGGGCCTTGCCGATGAAACCAAGAAGGCGATGAATGCCGCCGGTCTCACCGAAGTCATCTATGAAGGCATCAATGTCGGCGACAAGGACTTCTCCGCCCTCATCGCCAAGATGAAGGAAGCCGGCGTCTCGATCATCTATTGGGGTGGCCTGCACACTGAAGCCGGTCTCATCATCCGTCAGGCGGCTGACCAGGGCCTGAAGGCGACGCTGGTTTCGGGCGACGGTATCGTTTCGAACGAACTGGCCTCGATCGCCGGCGACGCAGTCGCCGGTACGCTGAACACCTTCGGTCCCGATCCGACGCTGAACCCGGCCAACAAGGAACTCGTCGAAAAGTTCAAGGCCGCCGGTTTCAACCCGGAAGCCTACACGCTCTATTCCTACGCTGCGATGCAGGCGATCGCCGGTGCTGCCAAGGCTGCCGGTTCGACGGACGCAGAAGCCGTTGCCACGGCCATGAAGGAAAAGGGTCCGTTCCCGACCGTTCTCGGCGACATCTCGTTCGACGAAAAGGGCGACCCGAAGATCCCCGGCTACATCATGTATGAGTGGAAGAAGGGTCCGGACGGCAAGTACAGCTACTTCCCGCAGTAAGCTTTCCCCATTCTGGGACATGACTATCGAAGCCCGGTTCCGACCGGGCTTCTTTTTTGGGACGTTTGCATTCCCTTCCGCCTGCGACAATCATCGCGGAAGTGTCAGGCATGTCTCCGAACACCTGTCAGCCCGGCATCAGGGCCGTAACAGGTGGGGAGATGGCCGGCCGCCAGAGGGAACTTCAATATTCCTCACATCTCGTGCAGCACATGCGTCGCCTTTACGGCGGCTGATGCCCGGTTCTCGACGCCGAGCTTCACGTAGATCTGTTCGAGGTGCTTGTTCACCGTGCGCGCCGACAGTCCCAATATTTCGCCGATGTCGCGGTTGGCTTTGCCCTTGGCGATCCAGAGCAGCACTTCGGATTCACGCTGGGTAAGCGAAAAGCGCTGGCGCAGCATCTCGTCGTCGCTGCGCTGATTGGCGGCGGTGAGGCGGAAGAGATATTCGTCGGGGCCGATCGCGCCGAGGAAGGCGAGCTGCAGCGCCGCCTGGCCGGCATGGGCGATCGAGATGATGCCGTCACGCACCGCGGCGACGCGGTCGCGCATCCAGCCGGCGATATGGCGAACGACGATGTCCATGCCGTCGTCGCTGCCCATGGCGGCATTGACCAGCCGTGTTGCCTGCGGCGTCGACCAGTGGATGGCGCCGTCACCTTTGACTGCCAGCAGATGGCGGCCGGCGGCGTCGAGCGCCACGCGGGCGCTTTGGGCCGAGCGGGCGTTGCGCAGATGGACACGGATGCGGGCGCGCAGCTCGTCGATGTTGATCGGCTTGCTGAGATAGTCGACGCCGCCGGATTCCAGCGCGTGCACGACATGCTCGGTCTCGGTCAGGCCGGTCATGAAGATGACAGGCACCTGCGCCACCGCGGCATTCGCTTTCAGCCGGCGGCAGGTTTCGAAGCCATCCATGCCGGGCATCACCGCGTCGAGCAAGATGAGATCGGGGGTGATGCGCTCGACGATACCAAGTGCTGCGGTGCCCGACGTGGCGATCAGCACGGAAAAGCCGGATTGTTCGAGCGCGTCGGTCAGGAAGCCGAGCGCTTCGGGCGAGTCGTCGACGAGCAGAACGATGTCGCGGGGGAGGGCCGGCTCAGCCAATGGATTCCACCTTTTCGTCGAAGTCGTGCAGGAAGGTCATGAAGCCGGCGAGATCGAAGGCGGCGACATAGGTGCGGAGTTTCTCGGTGAATGGCTGATTTGCCTCCACCTTGGCAAGGTCCGAAAGCTTGGCTTCGATGCCTCTGATATAGCCGATCTCGCCGAGCCGCAGCAATTCCTGCACATGGGCGGCACCGGGGCTCAGCATCGGTGCCTCGGCCTTGACGGGAACGGCGGGTGCTGCGTCGGCATAGATCCACTTCAGGCCAAGATGCAAAGCGAGCTTGTCGCGGAGCTGACGGATGTCGACCGGCTTGCCGATCGCATCATTGTGGCTGTCGTCACTGTCGCCGAGAACCGCCGCATCGCCGATATTGGCCGAAAGCATCAGTACCGGCGCCGTCTGACCGGCCTCGCGCAGACGCGAGACGAGCTGCCAGCCGTTCATGCCGGGCATCAGTATATCGACAAGGAAGAGGTCCGGTATAATTCCCTCGATCAGCGTCAGGCATTCGGCGCCGCCCGCCGCCGTCAGCACGATGAAATCGAGCGGCGCCAGGATTTCCCGCATCATCTCGCGATGGTCTTCGTTATCGTCGACGACAACGATCGTGCGGCGCGGGCCGTCATAACCGACGATGCGTTTTTCCTGCGGTGCGGCGGCCACGGCGCGCATGACGGCGGACAGCATCAGCCGGACGCGGAAGGTCGAACCCTCATCCTTCACGCTCGAAACCGAAATCTCGCCGCCGAGCGTGTTGGTCAGAAGCCGGGTGATGGTGAGGCCGAGGCCGAGGCCCGGCATCGGCCGCACGCTTTCGGCCTCGCCGCGCTGGAAGGGTTCGTAGATGCGGGGCAGGTCTTTCTCGGTGATGCCGCGGCCGGTATCGGCAATGGTAAAGGTCGCGACCTGGCTGCGATAGCCGACATCGAAGGTGACGCTGCCGTCGTCGGTGAATTTGATGGCATTGGAGAGTAGGTTGACGAGGATCTGACGCAGCCGTTTTTCGTCGGTGCGGACGAATTGCGGCAGCGCGGTTGAGCGCTGATGGATGAAGGCGAGCCCCTTGGCCTGCGCCTGCGGGCGGAACATGTCGACGATCTGGTCGAGGAAATCCTGGATGTTGATCTCGTTGGAATAGACCTGCAGGCGGCCGGCCTCGATCTTGGAAATATCCAAGAGGCCGTCGATCAGCCCGGAGAGGTGTTCGGCACTGCGGCGGATGACCTTGATCGAGGATTGGCGCGGCGCCGGGATGGTCTCGTCGCGTTCGAGGATCTGGGCATAACCGAGCACGGCGTTGAGCGGTGTGCGCAATTCGTGGCTGAGACCGACGACGTAACGGCTCTTGGCGCGGTTGGCGGCCTCGGCCGTCTCCTTGGCGTTCTGCAGGGCGGTGTCGGTCTTCTTGTGGGCGGCGATCTCCTTGAGCAGCAGCGTGTTCTGGCGTGAGGATTCCTCTTCGGCGACGACGCGGCTGTCATGGGCGAGCACATAGAACCAGCAGACGACGCCTGAGATCACCGAGAAAACGAAGAAGACGATGAGGATGGTGCGGTTGACGACCTCGGCCGTTTCGGGTGAGGCGGCGGCGACCTGATGGGCGATCATCGCCAGGATGGCACCGATGGCGGTCAGGGCCAGCACGACGGCGATGCCGTAGCGGCCGAGGCGTGTCGTCAGCTTTCCCAGAACGGTTTCCGGCAGCAGTGCCTTGGCGACGGTGCCGACCTGCGCGTTGAAACGGGCGGCCGGCTTGCACATGTCGTGGCAGCGGCTGTCGAGCGAGCAGCAGAGCGAGCAGATCGGCGCGGCATAGGCCGGGCACCAGGCCATGTCCTCCGGCTCGAACGGATGTTCACAGACCGAGCAGGTGATGCTCGTCAGCTTCTTCCAGCTCTGGCGCGGCTTGCGGGCGAGGTAGAATTTTCCTTTCGTCGCCCAGGCGAGCGCCGGCGTGGCGATGAGTGCGATGACGAGGGTGATATAGGGGGCAAGCGAGGCGGCGGTCTCGCCGAAGGCGCCGAAATGGGCGATCAGCGACACCGTCGCCGACAGCGTCATGGCGCCGAGGCCGACCGGATTGATGTCGTAGAGATGGGCACGCTTGAACTCGATGCCGGGAGGGGCAAGCCCCAGCGGCTTGTTGATGAAGAGATCGGCGGAGATCGTGCAGAGCCAGGCCATGGCGACGATCGAAAAGATGCCGAGCGTCTCTTCCAGCAGCCGGTAGATGCCGAGCTCCATCAAAAGCAGGGCGATGGCGACGTTGAAGACCAGCCAGATGACGCGGCCGGGATGGCTGTGGGTCAGCCGCGAGAAGAAGTTCGACCAGGCGAGCGAGCCGGCATAGGCGTTCATCACGTTGATCTTCAGCTGCGAGACGACGACGAAGGCGGCCATCAACAGCAGCGCCGCATTGTGCCAGGGGAGCATGTAGCCGAAAGCGGTCAGATACATCTGCGCCGGATCGGCGGCGCGGTCGAGGGGCACGCCCGAGGCGAAGGTCAGCACGACGAGGAAGGAGCCGGCAAGCAGTTTCGGCGCGCCGATAATCACCCAGCCGGGTCCGGCGAGGAAGACGGCGAGGCGATGGCGCCACTTGCGCTGCGGGTCCGGCGGCAGGAAACGCAGAAAGTCGGCCTGTTCGCCGATCTGCGACATCAGCGCCAGGATGACGGCGGAGGCCGCGCCGAACTCGACCAGATCGAAATCGGCGACAGTGCCGGGCGGACCCGAAGCATGATGGATGCCGGCAAAGGCGCGCCAGAGATCGAATTTTTCCCAGTCCAGAAAGGCGATGAAGATGAAGGGCAGGATATTCAGCACGATCCAGAAGGGCTGGGTCATCAGCTGGAACTTGCTGATCAGCCGCACGCCGTGCGTCACCAGCGGGATGACCATGACGGCGCTGAGGATGTAGCCGATCCAGAGCGGGATGCCGAGGGTGAGCTCCAGCGCCCCGGACATGATCGAAGCCTCGATCGCAAACAGCATGAAGGTGAAGCTTGCATAGATCAGCGAGGTGATGGTCGAGCCGATATAGCCGAAGCCGGCACCGCGCGTCAGAAGGTCGATGTCGACGCCGTGGCGGATAGCGTAGCGGCTGATCGGCAGGCCGATCGCCAGCATGGCGATCGAGGCGACGATGATGGCATAAAAGGCGTTGGTGGTGCCGTAGGAGAGAGTGATCGCGCCGCCGATCGCCTCGAGCGCCAGGAAGGAGATCGCGCCGATCGCCGTCTGCGAAATGCGCTGCGAGGAAAAATGGCGGGCGCTCTTTGCGGTGAAGCGCAGCGCATAATCTTCCAGCGTCTGGTTGGCGACCCAGCGATTATATTCGCGTCTTACCGGAATGATGCGTTGGCGCGCTGCCATGTCTTCCTTTCGGCATTCCGGTGGGGCTCATCGTCTTTCAGCCAGTTTTGGCGGGATGGATGGGAAAGGCAAGAGGCGGACGCCGGCTGGTTCACAGAATGGCAATATTTTTGAAATTGATCTGTCACATAAGAGCTCTAACTCTCCCCGCGTTCGTTCAACCATTTCGGGTATCACCATGTCTGCTTTAAGCCTTTGCCGCCTGAGCACTGCCCTCGTCTGCCTTCTTTCCATCGTGCCGTCTTTTGCCAGCGCCGAGCAGGCAATAGCGCCTTATGCGGAAGCCGGAAACACCAACAAGCGCGGTGACGCCTGCTTCTCGACGGTGGACACCAACGCCGCCGTTCACCTTCTCTCCGGCTTCCTCGAAATCTGGACCCCGCGCACAGCTTTCGTCGATGCGGGTGTCGACGCCCCGGCCAAGGACAATTGCCCGGCGGTCGCCAAGACGGATTGGGACGGCATTCCCGCCAGCAAGACCGACGGTCAAGTCGTCAACCAGGCCGTCCATGACGCCAACATCGCCTATGTCGTCAAGGCGACGCGGGCGCGGACGGCCGAGCAGGCGGTGGCCGCCTATCTCGACGATCGGCGCGGCAAGAATGCCAGCATCGTCGATGGTCTCGGCCCGCTGACGGATGCCTGGAAGGCCGGCTCCAAGCAGACCACGACGATCACCGAGGTGGCGGCTGACGCAACGACGGTCAAATATGATGACAAGGGCAATAATCGCGGTGCCGGCAGCAAGCCGGACACGGAAAACAAGACCGATGCCAACCCGGACATGGGCCTTGCAATCGACTTCATCAACGCCGCAAGCGGTGACGGCTCGACCGAGCCCGCCAAGCGCTATTTCAAATATGGCCGCCCCTATCGCTGGAGCCAGGACGTGTCGGTCGTTCCCACGCTGGAGCCTGCCAAGAGCGGCAAGCCGGTCGAGGACGGCGGGTTCCCGAGCGGTCATACGGCGGAAGCCTGGCGCGATGCGCTCGCCATGGCTTACCTCGTGCCGCAGCGCTTTCAGGAAATGATCACACGCGCTAGCGAACTGGGCGAAGACCGCATCCTCGCCGGCATGCATTCCCCTCTCGACGTGATGGGTGGCCGCATGCTCGGCACCGCGACGGTGGTCTATAATCTGAACAAGGCCGACAACGCGGCGCTGAAGGGCGATGCTTACGCCCAGGCGCAGTCATGGCTCGTCGCCAAGTCGGGCGTTGCGGATGCGGGCGCACTCGAAGTCGCCGCGCACGCGGCACCGCTCGCCGCAGACCGTTTTGCCGATCATGACGCCAACCGCGCCTACGTGCTGCAGCGCCTGAGCTACGGGCTGCCGACGATCCATGCGACCGACCAGCCGGCGCGCGTGCCGCAGGGTGCCGAAGCGCTTCTCGAAACGCGTCTGCCCTATCTCAACGGCGAGCAGCGCCGCGACGTATTGAAGACGACGGAGATCGCGTCGGGCTATCCGCTCATCGATGATGCGGAAGGTTACGGCCGCCTCAACCTGTTTGCCGCCGCCGATGGTTACGGCGCCTTCGAGCAGGATGTGACCGTGACGATGGACGATGCAAAGGGCGGCTTCAATGCGATCGATAGCTGGCGCAACGACATCGGCGGCAAGGGTAGGCTGGTGAAGCGCGGCAGCGGCATTCTCGGTCTTTCCGGTGCCAACAGCTATGCCGGCGGTACCGTGTTGGAAGAAGGGGTGCTGGTTGCCGGGTCGTCCTCCGCCTTCGGCACCGCCGGGCTGACGATCAATGGCGGCTCGCTCGTTGTGGCGGCCGACAAGCCTCTGACCGTGGGCGGCGATTATCAGCAATCCGCCAATGCGGCGGCGAAGCTGGCACTCGGCGCGAACGGCGCAGGCACGCTGACCGTCGAAGGCAAGGCGGCGCTGGCCGGCGATCTCGACGTGACGCTTGCCAATGGCTATGCCCCGGCGCCCGGGACGAAGATCGAGATCCTGAAGGCGGGTGCCCTTTCCGGCGCCTTCGGCAAGGTCACCGTTCCCGGCCACAAGGCCAGCCTCTCCTATGGCCCGACGGTCGTGACCTTGACGATCGACGGCTAATTCCCCGTCTCCGAACCAAGAGGGCATCCCCAGCTGCGGGATGCCCTTGCTTTTCCAATCAGCCCGTTTGCCCCCTGCGCCTACGTCATTTTGCGTATGTGTTTTTGCGTTGCAGCGCCCGATAGTCCCCTCGGCAACAGTTAAATTCCGTTTCCGGCCTGTTGCGGAACAAGAAGAGGGGCTCAAACAGATGAATTTCAGATCCACGATCACCGGTGCTGCGCTCGGTGCCGTCATGGCGGCGTCGGCCGCTTTCCACGGCGCGGTGGCTGCCGAAGATACGATCAAGGTCGGCGTATTGCATTCGCTTTCGGGCACGATGGCGATTTCGGAAACCACGCTGAAAGATGCCATGCTGATGCTCATCGATGAGCAGAACAAGAAGGGCGGCCTTCTCGGCAAGAAGCTCGAGGCCGTCGTCGTCGATCCGGCTTCCGACTGGCCGCTGTTTGCCGAAAAGGCCCGCGAGCTGATCGAAAAGGACAAGGTCGCCGCCGTCTTCGGCTGCTGGACCTCCTCCTCGCGCAAATCCGTGCTGCCTGTTTTCGAAGAGCTGAATTCACTGCTCTTCTATCCCGTGCAGTACGAAGGCGAAGAATCCTCGCGCAACATCTTCTACACCGGTGCGGCTCCGAACCAGCAAGCCATTCCGGCCGTCGACTATTTGATGGAAAAAGAAGGCGTCAAGCGCTTCGTGCTCGAAGGGACCGACTACGTCTACCCGCGCACGACCAACAAGATTCTCGAGGCATACCTGATTTCGAAGGGTATTCCGAAAGAAGACATCATGACCAACTACACGCCGTTCGGCTTCTCCGACTGGCAGACCGAAGTTTCCAAGATCAAGGAATTCGGTTCGGCCGGCAAGAAGACCGCCGTCGTCTCGACGATCAACGGCGACGCCAATGTTCCGTTCTACAAGGAACTGGGTAACAAGGGCATCAAGGCAACCGACATCCCGGTGGTCGCCTTCTCGGTCGGCGAAGAAGAGCTTGCCGGTCTCGACACCAAGCCGCTCGTCGGCCATCTCGCTGCCTGGAACTACTTCGAGTCCGTGGAAAGCCCGGCCAACAAGAAGTTCATCAAGGACTGGCATGCATTCACCAAGAACGATAAGCGCGTGACCAACGACCCGATGGAAGCGGCCTATATCGGCTTCAACGCATGGGTTAAGGCCGTCCAGGCTGCCGGCACGACCGATACCGACAAGGTTCTCGACTCCATCATTGGCGTCAGCGTTCCGAACCTCTCCGGCGGTTATGCCACCGTTATGCCGAACCATCACATCACCAAGCCGGTGCTGATCGGTGAAATCCAGGCTGACGGCCAGTTCGAAATCGTCCAGCAGACGCCTGCCGTCGTCGGCGACGAATGGTCGGATTACCTTCCGGACTCCAAGGATCTGATCTCCGATTGGCGCAAGCCGATGTCCTGCGGCAACTTCAACGTTGCCACCGGCAAGTGCGGTGGCAAGGGCTCCTGACAGATCCTTCGAACGATCGATGCCGCGTGACTTCCGTCCGGGTGATCCCGGGCGGAAGCTCCGTCCCGGCGATTGCGCCGCAAGGCCGACGATATCAAGGGCGAGAAAGCATATGTATCGCGCCATAAAGATTTTCCTCATCACGCTTTGTCTGACTTTTTCGGGCCTGACTTTTTCGGACCTGTCCTTTTCAAGTCTGACATTTTCGGGCGAAGTCCGGGCCGAGGGCGATATTCATGTCCTCATCGACGCGCTCGGCGTCGGCGATTTCTCGGAACGTGAAGCGGCCATCAAGGCGCTGGTCGCCTCCAAGGACCCGCATGTCAGCCAGATCCTGCAGCAGTTGAGCGGCGGCCTTCTCTACGTCAACTCCGACGGCGGCCCGGTGCTCCTTCAGGGCGGTACCGATGACGAACCGACCTATTCCGATCCGATCACCGGCGAAGCCGCTGACGATGTCGATCCTGACATGATGACCAAGGTCAAAATCAACAACGCGCTTCGCGGCGTCATCAGCGCCGCCAACAGCCAGCTGACGCTGATGAGCCCGGATCGTTCCGCGCGGCTTGCCGCCGCACAGGGACTGCTGAAAGACGCCGATCCCGCCAATCTCGAGCTGCTGAATTCGGCGCTTGCGACCGAGAAGGACGCGGAGATCAAGACTACGATGGAAGCGGCGCGCGCCGTGCTGCTGTTGAAGACGGATGCGAGCGTCGAGGACAAGAAGGCTGCAATCGATACGATCGCGGCGCGCGGCAATCGCGATGCGCTGACCATTCTCACGACCACGCTCGAAACCGCGCCCGATGATTTGAAGCCGGCGATCCAGTCGAATATCAGCTCCATCAATCGCGACCTGGCGTTGTGGGACGTCATCCAGAACGTCTGGTATGGTCTGTCGCTCGGTTCGGTGCTCCTGCTTGCGGCGATCGGCCTGGCGATCACCTTCGGCGTCATGGGCGTCATCAATATGGCGCATGGCGAAATGGTGATGATCGGCGCCTATACGACCTATGTCGTGCAGGAGTACATCGCCGCGGCCTTTCCGGAACTGGCCGATTATTCCCTGGCCTTTGCGGTGCCGGCCGCCTTCGTTTTTACCGGCTTTGTCGGTCTGGTTATCGAGCGGGCCGTCATCCGCTATCTCTACGGCCGGCCGCTCGAAACGCTGCTCGCCACCTGGGGCGTGTCGCTGATCCTGCAGCAGGCGGTGCGCAGTATTTTCGGCCCGACCAATCGCGAGGTCCGCAATCCGAGCTGGATGTCCGGCGCGTTCGATCTCGGCGGGCTCGCCATCACCTGGAACCGGCTCTGGATCATCGTCTTCTCGATGGTCGTGTTCCTGGCGCTGCTCATGCTTTTGAAACGCTCCGCCTTCGGCCTGCAGATGCGCGCCGTCACGCAGAACCGGCGCATGGCCTCGTCGATGGGGATCCGCACCGGCTGGGTCGATGCCTTCACCTTCGCGCTCGGTTCGGGCATTGCCGGCATTGCCGGCGTGGCGCTCAGCCAGATCGACAACGTCTCGCCGAACCTCGGCCAGTCCTACATCATCGACAGCTTCATGGTCGTCGTCTTCGGCGGTGTCGGCAATCTCTGGGGCACGCTGGTCGGCGCTCTGTCGCTCGGTGTCGTCAACAAGTTCCTCGAGCCCTTCGCCGGCGCCGTGCTCGGCAAGATCCTGGTGCTTGTTCTCATCATTCTCTTCATCCAGAAGCGTCCGCGCGGGCTCTTCGCACTCAAAGGAAGGGCGGTGGAAGCATGATAACGGCCTTCCTTCTCCGGTCTCTCGATCGCAAGATCGTCATTGCCATCGCCCTCTTGCTTCTGGTCGCCATTCTCGTTCCAGTCCTGAACCTGATGACCGGGCCGACCAACCCGCTGCACGTGCCGACCTATATCATGTCGCTGTTCGGCAAGTATCTGACCTATGCGCTGCTGGCGCTTGCGCTCGATCTCGTCTGGGGCTTTTGCGGCATCCTCTCGCTCGGCCACGGCGCATTCTTCGCGCTCGGCGGCTATGCGATGGGCATGTATCTGATGCGCCAGATCGGCACCCGCGGCAGCTACGGCGATCCTGTTCTGCCCGACTTCATGGTGTTCCTGAACTGGAAGGATCTGCCCTGGTTCTGGTACGGCTTCAACCATTTCTGGTTTGCGGCGCTGATGGTTCTCGTCGTGCCCGGCCTGCTTGCCTTCGTTTTCGGTTGGTTCGCCTTCCGCTCACGCGTCAACGGCGTCTATCTCTCGATCATCACCCAGGCGATGACCTACGCGCTGCTGCTCGCCTTCTTCCGCAACGACATGGGTTTTGGCGGCAACAACGGCCTGACCGATTTCAAGGATATTATCGGCTTCAACGTCCAGGCCGACGGCACGCGTGCAGCCCTCTTTGCGGCAACCGCGATCTTCCTGGCGCTGTCGTTGCTGCTTGCCTCGGCGATCGTTCGTTCGAAGTTCGGCAAGGTGCTGGTCGGCGTGCGTGATGCCGAAAGCCGCACGCGCTTCCTCGGCTACCGCGTCGAGCATTTCAAACTTTTGACCTTCGTCGTCTCGGCGATGATGGCAGGCATTGCCGGCGCGCTCTACGTGCCGCAGGTCGGCATCATCAACCCCGGCGAATTCGCTCCCGCCAACTCGATCGAAGTCGTCATCTGGACGGCTGTCGGTGGACGGGCGACGCTGATCGGCCCAATCATCGGCGCGATCCTCGTTAACGGCGGCAAGACGATCTTCACCGGTCTCTTTCCGGAGTTCTGGCTGTTTGCGCTCGGTGGCCTCTTTGTCGCCGTCACGCTGTTCCTGCCGAAGGGTGTCGTCGGCACGATCGCGCAATATCTCGGCAAACGGAAAGCCGTCTCCGCTGCGGTCCCGCCCGCGGTGCAGGAAGACGGCATCGAACCGAAAATCCAGGCGGCGGAGTGAGCACGATGATTCCCGATGTCAAACCCACCAGCGTGCTTTATCTCAGCGGCGTCTCGGTTTCCTTCGACGGTTTCAAGGCGTTGAATTCGCTGTCGATCGTCATCGAGCCCGGCGAACTCAGAGCCATTATCGGCCCGAACGGCGCCGGCAAGACGACGATGATGGATATCATCACCGGCAAAACCAGGCCCGACGAAGGCGAGGTGTTCTTCAACGGCACGATCGACCTCACCAGGAAAGACGAGGCCGACATCGCCCAGCTCGGCATCGGCCGCAAATTCCAGAAGCCGACGGTATTCGAAAGCCATACGGTCTGGGACAATCTGGAGCTGGCGCTGAACCGGCGCCGTGGCGTGTTCTCGACGCTGTTCTACCGGCTTTCGGGCGAGGACAAGGCACGTATCGAGGAGATCCTCGAAACGGTGCGGCTGACGCACCGCCGCGACGAATTCGCCGCCAACCTTTCGCACGGGCAGAAGCAGTGGCTGGAGATCGGCATGCTCTTGGCGCAGGAGCCGAAGCTGCTGCTCGTCGACGAACCGGTGGCCGGCATGACGGATGCGGAAACGGCGGAAACCGCGATCCTGCTCAAGGATATCGCCAGGACCCGCTCGGTGGTCGTCGTCGAGCACGATATGGGCTTCATCCGCGACCTCGGCGTCAAGGTGACGTGCCTTGCCGAGGGCTCGGTGCTGGCGGAAGGGTCGATCGATTTCGTCAGCTCGGATCCGAAGGTGATCGAGAATTATCTGGGGCGGTGATCAATGCAACTTACAGGCTTGAACCTGACAAAAGAAAACGCTCTAAAACGGGCGGGTTTTATTGTGGGGTTTCATCATGGCTTTTCTCGGTATTCTGGTCGCGGCGATCAGCGGCGCGGTCATCTGGTATTGGCGTCTTAAAATGGTGCGTGAGGCAGGAAACGAGATCATCGATTCCGTCGAACGGATGCGCGGCGCTTATAAGCGCAAAAAGTTTCGCAAGCAGGCCGAGGTCGCGCCGCTGGCCTCGATCGCCGATCCGGCGATTGCGGCGGTGGCCTTTTTCTTCTGCCTTGCCAAGGAAAAGCCGATGTATCTCGACGCTGCGAAAGAGGTCATCCGCAGCCGCATGAAAGGCATCATCCGGCCGGGCGACATGGAAGAGGTGCTGGTTTTCGGCGAATGGGCGTCCAAAAACGTCACCAGTCCCGAAGATCCGATCCGCCGGTTCCGGGATCTCTGGTTGAAGATGCTCGACATGCAGGAGCGTCAGCAACTGATCGGCATTGCCGAGGAGGTGGCCGAGACCGGCGGCGAAAGAACGAAAGAACAGGAGCACGCCTTGCAGATGCTGAGGCGCACGCTGATGAACTGATGGGGAACGGGTGAACGGATGCTGACAGTCGAAAACGCAAATCTGCACTATGGCGCGGCCCAGGCGCTGCGCGGCATCTCGATCAAGGCCGAGATGGGCAAGATCACCTGCGTGCTGGGGCGTAACGGCGTCGGCAAGAGCTCGCTTCTGCGCGCCGTGACCGGCCAGCATCCGCTGTCGGCCGGCACCGTCACCTTCAACGACACCAGGCTCAACGGCCTGCCGCCCTTTGCCCGCGCCAAGCAGGGCATCGGCTATGTGCCGCAGGGCCGCGAGATCTTCCCGCTGCTGACCGTCAAGGAAAATCTCGAAACCGGCTTTGCCCCGCTTGGCCGCCGTGACCGCAATATTCCCGACGACATTTTCAGTCTCTTCCCGGTGCTGAAGTCGATGCTGTCGCGGCGCGGCGGCGATCTTTCCGGCGGGCAGCAGCAGCAACTGGCGATCGGCCGCGCCATGGTGACGCGGCCGAAAATCCTCGTGCTCGACGAGCCGACCGAAGGCATTCAGCCGTCGATCATCAAGGATATCGGCCGGGCGATCCGCTATCTCCGCGATTCCACCGGGATGGCGATCCTGCTCGTCGAACAATATCTCGACTTTTGCCGCGAGCTTGCCGATTACGTCTACATTATGGATCGTGGCGAGATCGTCCATGAAGGGCTTGCCGAAACGCTGGATACGCCGGAGGCTCGCCGCCATCTGACTGTCTGATCGGCAGACGCCGTTTTTTGCGGCAGGGGATGCGGCAATTCGCAAATCCCCTGCCGCCGCTGCGGGCATCCCTGGACGGCATGGGAATTGCTTACTTTCCGCTATCCCCGCGCTTGAGCGAAAGCCCGGGGTCGCGACCAAAAAGGGACGATATGACGATTGCGGCGGTGAGCACGAGACCGCAAAGAGCGGAGGGACGCGGGCATCTGGCGGCAAAGCTGTTCGATGGCCGCACGCGTATCCGTGAGCTCTATCAGGAGGGCGCGGCGAAGATCCGCCTGCCGGATACCTTCAATGGCTCGATGGAAGCCGTCATCATCAATACCGCTGGCGGGCTGACGGGCGGCGACCGGATGGATTGGAGCGTCGATGCCGGCGCCGGCACGCGCATCGACGTCACCACACAGGCCTGCGAGAAGATCTACAAGGCATCGGCCGGCATCGCCGAGGTGACGACCAGCATCAAGGTCGGAGCCCAGGCCCGCGTCGACTGGCTGCCGCAGGAAACGATCCTCTTCGATCGGGCTGCACTTTTCCGCCGACTGGATGTCGATCTTGACGACAGCGCCGAATTTCTGGCCGTCGAGGCCGTGCTGCTCGGCCGCAAGGCGATGGGCGAGACGGTGGAGACGGGGCTGTTCCGCGACCGCTGGCGCATCCGCCGCGCGGGCCGGCTGATCCATGCCGAGGAGCTCAGACTTTCCGAGGGTATCGCGGCACTGGCCGCGCGCCAGGCTGTGCTCGGCGGGCAGGTGGCCTTTGCAACGCTGCTTTATACCAGTCCGCTGGCGGAAGCCCATCTCGGCAAGGTGCGGCCGCTCGTCGAAGGGACGATGGGCGGGGCAAGCGCCTGGAGCGACAAGCTCGTCGTTCGCCTTGCGGCAGCAGACGGCTTCGCGCTGAGAAAAATCCTGATCCCGGTCATTTCCGTCTTGCGCAACGGTGCGCCTGTGCCGAAAGTCTGGAATCTATGAATTTGACTATGAAGCAGATGGGCAAGCGATGAACCTCACTCCGAGAGAAAAAGACAAGCTGCTGATTTCCATGGCGGCGATGGTGGCGCGGCGGCGGCTGGAGCGCGGCGTCAAGCTGAACTATCCCGAAGCGATCGCGCTGATCAGCGATTTCGTCGTCGAAGGCGCCCGTGACGGTCGTCCGGTCGCCGAGCTGATGGAGACCGGCGCCCATGTGATTGGCCGCGATCAGGTGATGGAGGGGATTGCCGAGATGATCCACGACGTTCAGGTGGAGGCGACCTTCCCGGATGGCACCAAGCTCGTCACCGTGCACGAACCGATCCGGTAGGGAGAGAGCATGCTCGAGCTCAGGCCCAATTGCGAATGCTGCGACAAGGATTTGCCGCCGGAGAGCACCGAGGCGCGGATCTGCACCTATGAATGCACTTTCTGCGCCGATTGCGCCGATGGCGTATTGAAGGGGGCCTGCCCGAATTGCGGCGGCAATCTCGTCGCGAGACCCATCCGGCCGGCCGCCATGCTCACCAAAAATCCGGCATCAACGAAACGCGTGCTGAAAGCCGAGGGCTGCGCGCCCAAGGCAGCTTGAAGGAGAACGAGATGATTCCGGGCGAAATCATTGCCGCAAGCGGTGACATCGAACTGAATGCCGGTGCACCGACGGTGACGCTGGAAGTTTCCAATACGGGCGACCGGCCGGTGCAGGTCGGCAGCCACTATCATTTCGCCGAGACCAATGCCGGGCTTTCCTTTGACCGCGCCGCGGCGCATGGCAAGCGGCTCGATATTCCGGCGGGAACGGCGGTGCGCTTCGAGCCGGGACAGACGCGCTCGGTGACGCTGATCCCGCTTTCCGGCAAACGCGAGGTCTACGGCTTCCGTCAGCTGGTGATGGGCAAGCTTTAGGATAACGGGAGAGAGATATGCGGTTGAATATCTGCCTCGCGGGCACGGCGATCCTGCTGACGGCAGGTGCTGCCTGCGCTCAAGATATCGACTGCCAGAATCCCAAGACGCAATCGGACATGACGTCCTGCGAGGCGGTGCGCCATGAGGCCGCCGACAAGGCCCTGAATGCGCAATACAAGAAGACCCGCGCGGCTCTTGCGGCGGTTGACAAGGATCTCGACGGCGACATGAAGGGCGCGGAGCGGGCGCTGGTCAAGGCGCAACGCGCCTGGATCGATTATCGCGACGCCGAGTGCGACGCCTTCGGCTTCCAGGCGCGCGGCGGCACGATGGAGCCGATGCTGGTCGCCGGATGTCTCGCCAATATTACCGACAAGCGTACCAAGGAGCTGAAAGAGCTCGCAGATACGATGAGCAACTAAGGTGATCAGGAAGATCGTAATCGTCGGCAATGGCGAGATCGGAGAAGGAATGGCAGGCATCATCGATGCCGCGGATTTCGTCATCCGCTTCAACGATTGCCGCTCCTATGGCGCCGGTGGCAGCCGCACGGATGCCGTTGCGGTCTGCAATACCGGCCGGCCGGCAAAGGCGATGCTCGGTTCGCCCGAGTGGCGCGCCCATCCCGGCGTCGTTTCGGCTGGCGAAATCTGGAGCGTGCGCGATCCGGAAACGTTTGCCGCGATGCGAGCGCCGCTTGCCGTCTCGCATCCGGAACTCGACGATTTCTGCGACGACTATACCGATGCGTTCACTGCCTTCTGCGCCGATACCGGCAAGACACACGTCGTCATCGACAAATCGGTTCATGAAGCCGTCGACGCATCGCTTTCGGCTTTTGATCCGCAGCCCTATGTGGTGCCGAGCAGCGGCATGATCGTCATTGCTGAAGTGCTGGAGAGATATGCCGAGGCCGAGGTGTCGCTGGCCGGCTTCGGCCATGCCGGCTGGGAATGGCACCCGTTCGCGGCTGAACGGCAGCTTGTCGATAGTTGTATTGCCGCCGGCCGCCTAACGCGGCTCGGCGGAAAAATGCTTGTTTCTTCCTCCCACGGAGCCTGATGGATGCCCTATAAGATCTCGCGCGCCGCCTATGCCGGCATGTTCGGACCGACGACCGGCGACAAGGTGCGCCTTGCCGATACGGAGCTCTTCATCGAGATCGAGAAGGATTTCACCACCTATGGCGAGGAGGTGAAGTTCGGCGGCGGCAAGGTGATCCGCGATGGCATGGGCCAGAGCCAGGTGACGCGGGCGGACGGAGCGGTCGATACCGTCATCACCAATGCGGTGATCGTCGATCATTCGGGCATCTACAAGGCCGATATCGGGCTCAAGGGCGGCCGCATTGTTGCGATCGGCAAAGCCGGCAATCCCGACATGCAGCCCGGCGTCAATATCATCGTCGGCCCGGGCACCGAGGCGATCGCCGCCGAAGGCAAGATTATCACCGCCGGCGGCATGGACAGCCATATCCACTTCATCGCGCCGCAGCAGATCGAAGAAGCGCTGATGTCAGGCATGACCTGCATGCTCGGCGGCGGCACGGGGCCGGCGCATGGCACGCTTGCCACCACCTGCACGCCCGGTCCCTGGCATCTCGCGCGCATGATCGAGGCCGCCGACGCCTTCCCGATGAACCTTGCCTTTGCCGGCAAGGGCAATGCCTCGCTGCCGGGGGCGCTGACCGAAATGGTGCTGGCCGGCGCCACCTCGCTGAAGCTGCATGAGGATTGGGGCACGACGCCTGCTGCCATCGACTGCTGCCTGTCAGTCGCCGACGAGTACGACGTGCAGGTGATGATCCACACCGACACGCTGAACGAAAGCGGCTTCGTCGAGGATACGATCGGCGCCATCAAGGGCCGCACCATTCATGCCTTCCATACCGAAGGGGCGGGTGGTGGCCACGCGCCTGACATTATCAAGATCTGCGGCCAGCCGAACGTCATTCCCTCGTCCACCAATCCGACGCGGCCCTATACGGTCAACACCATCGCCGAACATCTCGACATGCTGATGGTCTGCCATCACCTGTCGCCGTCGATCCCCGAGGATATCGCCTTTGCCGAAAGCCGGATCCGCAAGGAGACGATCGCGGCGGAAGATATTCTGCACGATATCGGCGCCTTCTCGATCATCTCTTCCGACAGCCAGGCCATGGGCCGCGTCGGCGAGGTGGCGATCCGCACCTGGCAGACGGCCGACAAGATGAAGCGCCAACGCGGCCGGCTCAAAGAGGAACAGGGTGACAACGACAATTTCCGCGTCCGCCGCTACATCGCCAAATACACCATCAATCCGGCGATCGCCCACGGCCTCAGCCGTGAAATCGGTTCGGTCGAAGTTGGCAAGCGTGCCGACCTCGTACTGTGGAATCCGGCCTTCTTCGGGGTGAAGCCCGACATGGTGCTGCTCGGCGGCTCGATCGCGGCTGCCCCGATGGGCGATCCGAATGCCTCGATCCCGACGCCGCAGCCGGTGCACTACCGGCCGATGTTTGCCTCCTACGGCAAGAGCCTCACCAATTCCTCCGTCACCTTCGTCAGCCAGGCCTCACTCGACGCCGGCCTGAAGGGCCGGCTCGGTGTCGCCAAGGAGCTGGTGGCGGTGAAGAATACGCGCGGCGGCATCTCCAAGGCATCGATGATCCACAACGATCTGACACCGGAGATCGAGGTCGATCCGGAGACCTACGAAGTCAGGGCGAACGGCGAACTGCTGACATGCGAGCCGGCGACGGTGCTGCCGATGGCGCAGCGCTATTTCCTGTTTTAGGCGCACGCCCGATGTGTGACCGGTGGTTCCGATGAGGACGGGCATCCGCTGGTTGCTGCGGATCGTATTGCTGCTCGTATTTTTGGCGGCCTGCGGAACCTTCATTCCCCGGCCGCTGATTGCCCCGGTCGAGGCGTCGTCTGTGGCGGCGACGCATCGGATTCTCCTGCTGTCGGGAGCGATCCATACCGATATTGCCATTCCGCTCGACGAAAAGACGCGCGCCACCTTCTCCTTCCTCGACAATCCCGATTTTCCACTCGGCCATCCGAATGCGGAATGGCTCATCGTCGGCTGGGGCGGCCGTGCCTTCTATCTGGAGACTCCGACCTGGGCGGAGCTGAAGCCGCTGCCGGTGCTGCGGGCGCTGACGATCGATCGTTCGGTGCTGCACGTGGACCTTGCCGGTCACATCACCGAGCCGCAGCCCGCCGTTGCGGCATTCGATGTCAGTGACGATCAATTGGCGCGGCTAATCAATTTTATCTCGGACAGCTTCGTTCGCGACGCGGGCGAGATCGCGCCGATTCCGAATGCGGGTTACGGGGAGATCGACCGGTTCTTCGAGGCCAAGGGATACTTCAACGCTCTCGTCGGCTGCAACACCTGGACTGCCGCAGCACTCCGGTCGGCGGGGCTTCGGACCGGCCTATGGAATCCGCTTCCACAATCATTGCGGTTATCTCTTTCTGTCTACAATTGAAGCATTCGCCGAGCGGTCCGTTCGTAAACGAAATTGTGAACAACACTCTCCGTCCGGTTGTAAAAATCACTGAGAAACCCTGTGTTTTCCCCAGGTAAACCATTCTGGAACAGCTCCCTCGTGAAGGCCGAAAAAGACATTTTACGTCAATGACATAGATGACACCCTGTCCTGTCCGATTCAGGGATTGGACGTTTGCAGCCACTGCTAGAAAAAATCTGCCGACGGAATCGTCCAAAACCGGTCGAATTTTAACGAGTCGATTAAGACACCCGCAGCAATTGGGCTCTTATCAATGCCTTGCAACGCCGGGCAGGAAGGTTGATTCTCATGAGTAACTGGATGTCGCTGCAGGCCGAATTCGGCAATTTTCAACATCGCAGGAACGTCTATCTCTTCGCTCTGAAGATGAGCTTTCTTGCCGTCATTCTCTCCGGCGTCATCATATCGCTGACGATACCGCCGCTCGGCTTTTTCGGGCTGCTGCCGGTGACGCTCTCGCATGCGATCGGCTTCGGCGCCATTTTTTCCTGGCTCGTTGGTGGGACGGTTTCCGGCATGCTGTCGCTGGCTGCCGGTTTTGCCCTGCATGAGCTGACGCTGTCGCGGGCGGAGTTCGAAAAGCTCAGCCGCACGGACACACTTTCTGGCCTGCTGAACCGGCGTGCCTTCACAGAGGCGCTCGAGAATACCGAGGGCAACGCCTCGCTCGTCATTTTCGATGTCGACCGCTTCAAGGCGATCAACGATCGCTTCGGCCATGCCTGCGGCGATGCCGTCATCACCGCCGTCTCGGCCATGCTCACATCCGCCTTCGATGAGATGTCCGTCGTCGCACGGCTGGGTGGGGAGGAGTTCGGCGTCATCGTCTCCGGCGAGCCGCTGGAGGCGCGGATGGAGCGCATCGAGGGTGTCCGGGCCCGGATCGCCAGCGGCGCGATCGCGGCCGAGGGCCACGATATTCGCATCACCGTTTCCGGCGGTGTTGCCGATCTCGGCACCGGGTGCAACAAGCAGGCGGTTTATGCTTCGGCAGACCGAGCGCTCTATCTCGCCAAGGCGCTCGGGCGCAATCGCGTCGTCCACGAGCGGGAAGGTTTGCATCACGCCTGGCACGGGCTCGTCGACAACAGCCTCGATGCCAAGGGCCGGGGAGCCGAGAGCGACAACGTGATGCAGGCTTACGGAATATAAAATCCCCGTTGCGAGCAAAAGGCCATTGGTGCTTGCGTCGGGAGAGGCTATTTTGCGTGGTCGCCTCAGCAAAACGGACATATCATGCAGCGCGTTACCTCCTATCTTCCCGCCGGAACCCCTTCCTCCCATCCGACCGCCCAGGTCAAGCTGCCGCACGATCTGCGCCATCTGCGCCGCAAGCTGCTGCATCTGGAAAATGGCGAGATGGTCATGCTCGATCTCAAGGACCCGGTGCTTTTCGCCAATGGCGACCTGCTGGTGCGCGACGATGGCGAGTTGATCGAGATCCTCGCGGCCGATGAGAAACTCTTCGAGGTTCGCGGCCGCGACCGCACCCATCTGGTCGAGCTTGCCTGGCATCTCGGCAACCGTCATCTCGCCGCGCAGATCGAGGAGGACCGCATCGTCATCCTGCGCGACCACGTCATCCGCACCATGCTGCAGGGGCTCGGCGCCACCGTCCTCGATATCGACGAGCCCTTCCAGCCGGCGCGCGGAGCCTACCATTCCCATGGCGGGCATTCGCACGATCACGGCCATGCGGCTCATGACCACGGGCATGACCACAAACATGATCATGGCCACGACCATGTGCATGGACCGGGATGTGATCATGACCACGGTCGCGATCATGATCATGATCACGGACATCATGATCATAAGCACGACTGAGAGCCGATGACCGGGGACTCTGAGCTGAAGGCATTGCTGCGCCTGACGGCATGGCTCTCGCCGGCCTTTCCGATCGGCGGCTTTGCCTATTCGGGTGGGCTGGAGCGGGCCGTGGCCGACGGACTCGTCACCGATGCGGCCTCGCTTGCGGCCTGGATCGGCACGCTGATCGACCATGGGTCGGTCTGGAACGATGCGGTGCTTCTGGCCGAAAGCCACAGGGGCCAAGCAGAACCCGCGCGCCTTGCCGACGTCGCCGCACTCGCCGAGGCGCTTGCTGGATCGCGTGAGCGCCATCAGGAAACGATGCTGCTCGGAGACGCCTTCCTGGCGGCGGCGCGGGCCTGGCCGAACGAGGTGTTCGAAAGGCTGCCCCGCAAGGCCGCTTATCCCATTGCGGTCGGGGCAGTTGCGGGCGCGCATGGCATAGGGCCTGAGAAGGTGCTTGCGGTTTTTCTGCACGCCTATGCCTCGCAGGCGGTGTCATCAGGCATCCGTCTCGGAGTCGCCGGGCAGAAGGATGGCGTTGCAGTGCTTGCTGGCCTCGAAGAGCGTATCGCGGAGGTCGCCCGGCGCGCGGCGGCCTCGACGCTCGATGATCTGGGCTCGGCGACGGTGCAGGCCGATATTGCCAGCCTGCGCCACGAGACGCAGGCGACGCGGCTGTTCCGCTCGTGATCGTCCGGAATTGCGTAAAAATAAAAGCTTAGAGTGGTCAGCTGAACCGCTCTAAGTCATTTGACGGTGGCGCGCGCCGGCGGCGTCGCTATCATCGGGCTTCGATTGGAGTAAAACAGATGAAATCAAGAAACGGACCTCTGCGCGTCGGCATCGGCGGGCCGGTCGGCTCGGGCAAGACGGCGCTGACGGAAAAGCTCTGCAAGGCGATGCGTGACGACTATTCCGTCGCCGTCGTCACCAACGATATCTACACGACCGAAGATGCCGAAGCGTTGGTGCGCATGCAGGCACTGCCTTCGGACCGCATCGTCGGCGTCGAGACGGGCGGTTGCCCGCACACCGCCATTCGCGAGGATGCGACCATCAACCTTCAGGCGATCGCCGGTCTCAACCAGCGGATCCCCGATCTCGACGTCGTCTTCATCGAATCCGGCGGCGACAATCTGGCGGCGACCTTTTCGCCCGATCTTGCCGATATCACCATCTATGTCATTTCCGTCTGCCAGGGCGAGGAAATCCCACGCAAGGGCGGGCCCGGCATCACCCGCTCGGATCTGCTGGTCATCAACAAGAAGGATCTGGCACCTTATGTCGGCGCCGATCTCGAGGTGATGGACCGGGATGCGGCGCGCATGCGCGCGACGCGTCCCTTCGTTTTCTCCGACATGAAGCGCGGCGACGGTATCAACGCGATCGTCAGCTTCCTCAGGGAGCAGGGTGGGCTCTGAGCGGTCAAGGAGGTGGGCGCCGACGGCAAGGAGAAATCCGTCCCGTCTGCCGCATCCATCAAGGCAAAGCGAAACGGGCCGGGAGATCGCTCCCGGCCCGCTTTGATTTCCTGAGCCTTTGCTCACTCGGCCGCGAAGGGCGGCAGGCGAAGCACGTTGGTGTCGTTGGCCTTCTTGCGTTTGTCTTCCGGCTTTTCGATCGCGGTCAGACGCTCGTCCAGCGAGTCGATATCGCTGCGGTTCTCGCGGGTGACGCGGGTGAGATCCTCGCGCGACAGCGGTAACTCTTCCTGATCCTTCCTGCCGACCAAGCGGCCGAAGGCCCAGCCGAGCAGGCGGGACAGATCATCCATGATCAGGAAGAAGGAAGGCACGACGACGAGCGAGAGCACCGTCGAGACGATGATGCCGCCGATCACCGCGATCGCCATCGGCGCGCGGAACGAGCCGCCTTCGCCGACACCGAGCGCGGAAGGTAGCATGCCCGCCGACATGGCGATCGAGGTCATGATGATCGGCCGGGCGCGCTTGCGGCCGGCTTCGACCATGGCCTCGACGCGGGCCATGCCCTGGTGGCGCATCTCAATCGCGAAATCGACGAGCAGGATGGCGTTCTTGGTGACGATGCCCATCAGCATCAGAATGCCGATCATGACAGGCATGGACAGCGGATTGCTGGTAAGGATCAGAGCCGCCGCGACACCGCCGATGGCAAGCGGCAGCGAGAACAGGATGGTGAAGGGCTGGATCACGTCCTTGAAGAGCAGGATCAGCACCGTCAACACCAGCAGGAGGCCCATCAACATGGCGTTGACGAAGCTCTGCTGCATCTCGGTCTGCACCTTGGTGTCGCCGCTTTCGGCAAGATGCACCGTGGCCGGGATGTTGGCCTCCTTGACGATCTCGCGGAAGCGGGCCGAGGCCGTATCGAGCGCCACGCCCTGCGGCAGGTCGGAGCCGATCGAGACGACGCGGTAACGGTTGTTGCGCTTGATCGAGCTTACGCCTTCCGAATAGTCGATATTGGCAACGCTCGCGAGCGGAACGGTGCCGCCGCTGGCAGTCTGGATCTTTAGTGCCCGGAGGGCAGCAAGATCGCGGCGCATGTCGAGTGCCGCCTGGACTCGGATCGGGATCTGGCGATCGTCGAGCGAGATCTTGGCAAGGGCGGCATCGACATCGCCGATGGTAGCGACGCGGATCGTTTCTGAGATCTGCTGCGGCGTGATGCCGAGGCGGGCAGCTTCGTCCTTGCGCGGGTAGACCTGCAGTTCCGGACGGGGCAGGGCGCCGTCTGCGCTGACATTGGCGAGCAGCGGATCGGCGCGGAGCTTCGATTCCAGAATGCCGACCGCGTCGTTCAGGTCCTTCTCGTTCTTGGAGAGGAAGTTGAAGGAGAGTCCACGTTCGCCGCGGTCGTTGAGCTTGAGGATGTGGACGTCGGGAATATCGCGTAGCCTGGCGTAGACTTCCGTTTCGATGTCCCATTGCGGGCGTTCGCGGCCGTGGACTTCCACCTTCGGCAGCTTCGGCCCGATGACCGGGATAGCGCCGAAGACGTCGTTGACCACCTTCTTGATCAACGACTGGTCGAGCTTGTGAAGTGCCAGCGTGATGGTCGCGCGGCGCAGCTCGAGATCGCCCTTCGGCGATGCGCCACCGAGGACGAAGACGCTTTCGACGCCATTGATGTCCTTCACCCTGTCATAGATTGCATCGGTCGTCTTTTCGGTGTCGTCGAGCCGCGCATTGGGCGGCAGTTCGACGGAGAGAACGATGCGCGAAGCGTCTTCCGTCGGCAGAAAGCTGCCGGGCACGAACATGAACAGCGCCACGACCGAACCAACCGTGAAGAGGAGGGCTACGATCAGCGTCGTATAACGCCAATACCACTTGCGGGTCGTGCCTGTGACAAGGCGCGTATAGCCCTTCATTAGAAGGCCGTCATTGTCGTGATGGTCGTCGACGCCGTCTTCGGCGCGCATGAGATAGGCGGCCATCATCGGGGTGATGAGGCGCGCGACCATCAGCGAGAAGAAGACCGAAAAGGCAACCGTCAGGCCGAACTGGATAAAGTACTGGCCCGGAATGCCCGGCATGAAGGAAACCGGCACGAAGACGGCGATAATCGTGAAGGTGGTGGCGATGACGGCAAGGCCGATTTCATCCGCCGCCTCGATCGCCGCCCGGTACGGTGTTTTGCCCATCTTGATGTGGCGGGCGATGTTTTCGATTTCGACGATCGCATCGTCGACGAGGATGCCTGTTGCGAGCGTCAAAGCGAGGAAGCTGACGAGGTTCAGCGAGAAGCCCATCATGTCCATGATCCAGAAGGTCGGGATCGCCGACAGCGGAAGGGCAATGGCCGAAATCAGCGTCGCGCGCCAGTTCCTCAGGAACAGGAAGACGACGATGACGGCGAGCAGCGCCCCTTCGAGCAGCGTATGGATGGCGGCTTCATAGTTGCCGTAGGTGAAATAAACCGAATCGTCGATCAGCTCGATCTTCACGTTCGGGTTTTCGGCCCGCACCTTGTCGAGGCTCTGCGCCACGGTTTCGGCGACGCTGACTTCGCTGGCGCCCTTCGAGCGGAAGACGCCGAAGGTGACAACCGGCGTGGCGTTGAAGCGCGAGAAGGATTTCGGCTCTTCATAGGTGTCCTTGATGACACCGAGATCGGACAGTTTGACGAAGCGGCCGTTCGGCAGCGCGATCGTCGTGTCGGCGAGCTCGGCGACATTGCGGGCATCGCCGAGAACTCGGATCGCCTGCTCGCTGCCGGCCACCTGGCCGCGGCCGGAGCCGAGGTCGATGTTGGTGCCGCGCAGCTGCTGGTTCACGCTTGCGGCGGTGATGCCATAGGCATCGAGCTTGCCGGGGGTCAGTTCGATACGCACTTCGCGCTCGGCGCCGCCGTAACGGTCGACGCGGCCGATGCCGGCCTGGCCCTGCAGTGCACGCTTGACGGTATCGTCGACGAACCAGGAGAGTTCTTCCAGCGACATAGCCGGCGAGGAAACGGCGAAGGTCTGGATTGCCTGACCCTCGACATCGACCTTGGTGACGATTGGCGCTTCGGCCGTCGCCGGCAGATCGCTGCGAATGCGATCGATCGCGTCCTTGACGTCCTGCACGGCCTGTTCCGTCGGCACTTCCATCCGGAACATGACGTTGGTCTGCGAGCTGCCGTCGGTTACCGTCGACGAGATTTCGTCGATGCCGGTGATGGAGGCGATCGCGTCTTCGATCTCCTTGGTCACCTGCATTTCGAGTTCGGCCGGGGAAGCGCCGCTCTGCGTCACGCTGATCGAAACGAGCGGCACGTCGATGTTCGGGAAGCGCGTGATCGGCAGCTTATTGAAGGACTGTATGCCGATGAATATCAGCAGGCAGAAGGCCAGGAGCGGCGCGATCGGATTTCGAATGGACCAGGCTGAAAAATTCATCGGATGGTCTCTTTAGTTGGAAGCCGGGGGCTGTTCACGCACCGGCGTAATGTGGTCGCCGTCGCGGACATAGGCACCCGCCTTGGCCACGACCTCGTCGCCGCTCTTCAATCCATTCACGATCTCGACATAGGCGCCGTCCTGGATGCCGGTCTCGATCTTGGCGAATTTCACCACGCCGTCCTCGACCTTGCGGGCGGAGGAGCCTTCGTTGCCGGTCAGCACGGCGGTCAGGGGAAGCGATACGCCCTCGGTCTCCCGGACGATGATCTCGGCGCTGCCATACATGCCGGAACGCGCCTTGCTGTCATCGTCGATGGAAATATGGACGAGACCGAGGCGGGTGGTCGGATCGACGGTCGGAGACACCAGGCGTACGGCGCCGGAGAGCTTCTCGCGGCTGCCGGAAAGGGAAATCGTCGCCTTCTGGCCGGCCATCACTCTGACGATATCGCTTTCGGCGACTTCGGCGACAAGCTCGATATCGCCGTCGCGGATGAGGGTGAACAGCGGATCGCCGTTGCCGGCGGCAATGGCGCCGACCTTGGCGTTCTTGGCCGAGATCGTGCCGGCGACCGGCGTCTTCACATCGGTGCGGGCGAGCTTCAGATCGGCATCGGCGATCTGGCTGTCGAAGACCTTGAGATCGGCTTCGGCGACCTCGATCGCCTGTTCGGCAGAGACGACGCGGGCATTGGCGGCGGCGGCGTTTGCATCGGCCTGCTCGACCTGGGCGGTGGAAACCGTGCCTTTCTTGCCCATTTCCTGGGAGCGGGCCTGTTGCTGCCTGGCCTGTTCGGCATTGGCCTGGGCTTCGATGAGCTGGGCGCGCAGCTGAGCGAGGCTTGCCTCACCCTTGGCCTTCGTCGCCATCATCTGGCTCTTCTCCAGCACCAGCGCGTCGTCGTTGAGCGTCGCCAGCGTGCTTTCCGCCTGGACCTTATCGCCGATATCGGCTTTCAGCGTGCGGATGGAGAGGCCTTCGACCTGCGGCTGAATATAGACTTCCTCGACGGGCTTGACCGTTCCCGTGCCGATGACACGATCGACGAGCGTCCGGTTCGTCGCCTTGGTGACGACAATCGCCGGCAGGTTCTGCTGCGGTTTTTCGACCGGCTTTTCCTGCGAAAATGCAGTTGATGCAGCAAGGGCCGCTGCAAAAAGGGTAGCGGCGCCTAGAATTCCAATCGGCTTGCGTGCCATGCGTCTTCGTCCAATCTTATGATAAGGTTGGCCGAACTCGCGCGTCTGCCACTCAGCGCGCGATCAGGCCACTGCCCTTCCTGCATTCTCAGAGGTATCCGCCGATCCTTTGCCGTCTTCATCCCTCGTCGGCAAATTCGGTTTGTAGGTGGTATCGATTTGCTCGATCTACAAGTCCGGCAGAAAACAATTCCCCATGAGGCGATATTAATGACCATTCCGACGTCAATCAATCACCGCAAGGTTATGTCAACATTACGAAGATTGATCGCGCTTCTACCCCATGACGTTTGACGCCGGATAAATGCGACAGTTGCAAGGCGTTTTTCCACCTTGCGCGGAAAAAACAAAACGCGCGGAAAATCTTCCGCGCGTTTGCCTTCGCAATATTGCCGGAACTACTTGGAAGCGGCGTCGGTAATGTCGTGCGTCCAGGCGCCCGCGGGCTCCTTGCTGATGATCTTCTGGTCGAGCAACGCCTTTGCCGTGCGGGCATAGAGCGCCTCGTCGAGCTTGCCGGAGCCGTCGCCGACCAGCTTGGCGACTTCGCCCATCATGCGCTTCTGATGGTTCTCGTCCTGGCCGCCATTGTCCATGACGATCTCGGCGGCTTCGTCGGGATTCTCAGTGGCATATTTCCAGCCCTTCATAGAGGCGCGGACGAACTTGACCATTTTCTCCTTGAAGGCCGGGTCCTTCAGCTTGTCCTCCATCGCATAGAGGCCGTCTTCCAGAAGGTCGTTGCCCATCTCGGTGTAGTTGAAGACCGTCAGTTCCTCCGGCTTGAAGCCGGCATCGATCGCCTGCCAGTATTCGTTATAGGTCATGACGGAGATGCAGTCGGCCTGCTTCTGGACGAGCGGCTGCACGTCGAAGCTCTGCTTCAGCACGGTGACGCCGTTCGCGCCGCCTTCCGTGGACAGGCCGAGCTTGTTCATCCAGGCGAAGAAGGGATATTCGTTGCCGAAGAACCAGACGCCGAGCGTGTGGCCCTTGAAGTCGGCTTCGGTCTTGACCGGGCCGTCCTTGCGGCAGATCATTTCCAGGCCGGACTTCTGGTAGGGCTGGGCGATGTTGACAAGCGGAACGCCCTTTTCGCGGGCAACCAGCGCGCCGCCCATCCAGTCGACGATGACATCGGCGCCACCGCCTGCGATCACCTGCTCGGGGGCGATATCGGGACCACCGGGCTTGATGTCGACGTCGAGGCCTTCTTCCTTGTAGAAGCCCTTGTCCTTGGCGACGTAGTAGCCGCCGAACTGGCCCTGGGTGACCCATTTCAACTGCAGCACCACCTTGTCGGCGGCCATCGCATGGGCTGCTGCAAGCGACATTGCGCTTGCCATCATTGCAACCATCAACTTTCTCATTTTCTTATCCTTACCCTCTGAAGTTATGCCCGGGCTCATTTTCGAACCCCGTGCGCGCCTAGCCACCACGGATAGACGGATGCCAGAACGTCACCGCCCGTTCGGTCAGGGCGATGATGCCATAAAAGATCGAGCCGGCCAGCGCCGCGACGGCGATTTCCGCCCAGACCATGTCGACATTCATGCGGCCGATCTCGGTGGAGATGCGGAAGCCCATGCCGACGATCGGCGTTCCGAAGAATTCGGCAACGATGGCACCAATCAGCGCCAGCGTCGAGTTGATCTTCAGTGCGTTGAAAATGAAGGGCATGGCTGCCGGCAGCTTGAGCTTCAGCAGCGTTTGCCAGTCGCTCGAGGCATAGGTTCGCATCAGGTCGCGCTCCATGCTGCCGGAGGCTGCCAGCCCAGCGACGGTGTTCACCAGCATCGGGAAGAAGGTCATGATGATGACGACGGCGGCTTTCGACGGCCAGTCGAAGCCGAACCACATGACCATAACAGGGGCGACGCCGATGATCGGCAGGGCCGACACCATGTTGCCGATCGGCAGCAGGCCGCGGCGCAGGAAGGTGATGCGATCAGCCAGCACTGCCACAGCGAAGCCGCTGAGGCAGCCGACGATATAACCGATCAGCACCGCCTTGAAGATCGTCTGCCTGACGTCAGCACCGAGGATCGGCAGGGAGGCCATGATGCGTATGCCGATGGCGCTCGGCGGCGGCAGGATGATGAACGGGATGCCGGCGCCGCGCGTGACCGCTTCCCAGAGGATGAGGATCCAGGCGCCGAAGATTGCCGGGATCAGCAACTGGAGTGTCGATTTGCCGAAGGTGGTGACGGGCTGCAGTTTCGACAGCTCGGTAACGCATCGCCAAGCCAGCAACCAGCAGGAAAAGAGCAGCAGGAAGAAGGCCCGCGTCGCCATGCCCTCATTGCCGGAAAGAGCGGAAAGCAGCATCCAGGCAGCACCATGCGCGCCGATGAACAGCACGGTGGCGCGGTAGGACGGCGGCTGCGGCGCAAAAGACAGCAGGGCGGCCGCGATGACGATGATGAAGACGAGGCTTGTCGTGCCGTCGGTGAGCGGCCGCGCCGCGCCCTCGGCCAGAAGCGGCAGAGTGATCAGCGCCGCGAAGCAGAGGAGGAGGGCGGTCACGCCCTGCCAGGAGAAGGTCAGATGTCTCATGCCGGCCTCCCGCCCATGGCGCGGTCGACGATCTTTGCGGCAATGCCGACGATCGCAACCAGGAAGCCCGCCAACAGCGATCCGGCGACCAGAGCTGCCCAGATATCGATGGTCTGGCTGTAATAGGAGCCGGCGAGCAGCTTCGAGCCGATTCCGGCGACAGCCCCGGTCGGCAGCTCGCCGACGATGGCGCCGACGAGGCTGGCGGCGATCGCGACCTTCATCGAGGTGAAGAGGAAAGGGATCGAGGCGGGAACACGCAGCTTCCAGAACGTCTGCGTCGGGCTGGCATAATAGGTGCGCATCAGGTCGAGATGCATGATCTCAGGCGACCGCAGCCCCTTCACCATGCCGACGGCGACCGGAAAGAAGGAGAGGTAGGTGGAGATCAGCGCCTTGGAGACGAGGCGGGAGGCGTCGGAATCGAGGTTCAGCAGATGGGCAATCGCATTGTCGCCGGTCAGCACATTGTAGGAGATGATGACGATCATCGGCGCAATCGCAAGGATCGGTATGGTCTGGCTCGCCACCAGCCAGGGCATCAGCGAGCGGTCCATGGCGCGGTTATGCACGATCAGCACCGCTAGAAGGATGCCGAGCAGCATGCCGAAGCCGAAACCCAGCAGGGTGGAGGAGAGCGTCACCCAGCTATGATAGACTAGGCTGCGATTGCTCGAAAGACTGCGCAGGACGGTGTTTTCATAGACGTTCTGCGCCACCTGATGCGGCGCCGGCAGGATCGGCTTCGGCTGGGCGAGCGTCTTGCCGATAAATTCGAAGGTGGTCGGGGTGACGCCGGCACGGCCGTCCATGTCGCGCTGGAACGGCGCGTTCATGAGCACGGCGGCGACATACCAGATGGCTATGAGAGCGAGCAGGATGGTGGTGACGGGGATGATCTTGTTCTTGAGGGTGTCTGACTTCATGGGATTTGCTCCCATGTGGTGTTGAGTGCGGCGACACCCCCCTCTGCCCTGCCGGGCATCTCCCCCACAAGGGGGGAGATTGGCAAGAGGATAGCGCGTCGGTCCCCACTGCTCCCGCGCCGGATCAGGGGCCTTTCGTTGTTTGGGGAAGCCGTTTCGGCATGTCGATCTCCCCCCTTGTGGGGGAGATGCCCGGCAGGGCAGAGGGGGGTAACCCTCGAACTCAACGCCCTATACCTCATGGCTATGCCCCGTCCTCAGCCCTTCGCGAACGCGATGGGCGATTTCCAGGAATTCGGGGGTGTCGCGGATGTCGAGCGGGCGGTCGGCCGGCAGGGTCGAGTCGATCACGTCGGTCACCCGGCCCGGGCGCGGTGACATCACCACGATCTTGGTCGAGAGATAGACCGCCTCGGGGATGGAATGGGTGACGAAGCAGATCGTCTTGTTGGTGCGGGTCCAGAGTTTCAGCAGCTCTTCGTTCAGATGGTCGCGGACGATCTCGTCGAGCGCGCCGAAGGGCTCGTCCATCAGCAGCAGGTCGGCATCGAAGGCGAGTGCGCGGGCGATCGATGCGCGCTGCTGCATACCGCCCGAAAGCTGCCAGGGGAATTTCTTTTCGAAGCCGGAAAGGCTGACGAGGTCGAGCGCCTCGGCGATGCGCCTCGCCCGGTCGGCGCCGCCATAACCCATGATCTCCAGCGGCAGGGCGATGTTGCTTTCGATGGTGCGCCAGGGATAGAGCGCCGGCGCCTGGAAGACATAGCCGTAGGCGCGGGCCTTGCGGGCCTCCTCCGGCGTCATGCCGTTGATCGAGATCTCGCCCGAGGTGCTCTTCTCGAGATCGGCGATGACCCGCAGGAAGGTTGTCTTGCCGCAGCCCGACGGGCCGATGAAAGAGACGAAATCGCCCTTGCGGACATCGAGATTGACATCGCTCAGTGCGCGCACCGGGCCGTCATTCGCCTGGTAGGTGAGACAGAGATCCTTGGCGGATACGACGGAGGGTGTTTGCATCAATGCGACCAGTCTTGTTTTCGCCGCGGGAACGCGGTTTGCGTGCTATCATTACCGCCGGTTTTATCGACGATACACTTCATGGAGGATGAGGATGGACGTGACATCAAAGCCCACCTGCCACATCGTTCGCCCCAACCATGCCTATGACGGCAAGCAGGGGCTCAGCTATTTCCAGGGGATCGCGGCCGAAACGGTCGGCGCCAAGGGCATCTGCATGCACCTGCTGACGATCCCGCCCGGCGTCCGCGCCAAGGCGCATCTGCACGAGGCGCACGAGACGGCGATCTACATGCTCTCCGGCGAGGCGCATACCTGGTACGGAGATCGGCTCGAGCATCACGTCGTCGTTCATGCCGGCGAACTGTTCTATATCCCGGCCGGCGTGCCGCACCTGCCGGCAAACCTCAGCAGCACGCCGTGCACGGCGATCATCGCGCGCACCGATCCGAACGAGCAGGAAAGCGTCGTACTTCTGCCGGAACTGGACGTGCTGGTGCCGGCGTGAGGTCATCGGCATCAAAGCAGCGGTCCCCGGTTGATGGCCGTTTCGCGACGCTCCATCGTCAGACGCCGGTCGCCGGAATGCCGCTGCGCTCCACCTTGCGCGGAGACGTGATCTCCTTCCAGGTGGACAGCGCCTTGCTGACGGCCGTCACCGGTTCGCGCCGGACGAATTCGCCGTGGCCCTCGCGGGTCTTGATGGTGCTTTCCTCGATCGCGACGACGCCGCGCGTCAGCGTATAGCGCGGCAGGCCGGTCACTTCCTTCCCCTCGAAGACGTTATAATCGATCGCCGACTGCTGGGCCTTGGACGAGATGGTCTTCGAGCGTTTCGGGTCCCAGACGACGATGTCGGCATCGGCGCCGACGAGGATCGCGCCCTTCTTCGGATAGATGTTGAGGATCTTGGCGATGTTGGTCGAGGTGACGGCGACGAATTCGTTCATCGTCAGCCGGCCGGTGTTGACGCCGTGCGTCCAGAGCATCGGCATGCGGTCTTCGAGGCCGCCGGTGCCGTTCGGGATCTTGGTGAAATCGCCGACCCCGAAACGCTTCTGCGCGGTGGTGAAGGCGCAATGATCGGTGGCGACGACCTGCAGCGAGCCGGAGGCAAGGCCCGCCCACAGCGAGTCCTGGTGCTGCTTGCTGCGGAAGGGCGGTGACATCACCCGGCGGGCGGCGTGATCCCAATCGGGGTTGGAATATTCGCTCTCGTCGAGCGTCAGGTGCTGGATCAACGGTTCGCCGTAGACGCGCATGCCCTTGGCGCGGGCGCGGCGGATCGCTTCGTGCGCCTGTTCGCAGGAGGTGTGGACGATATAGACGGGGCAGCCGGCCATGTCGGCGATCATGATGGCGCGGTTTGTGGCTTCGCCCTCGACTTCGGCGGGCCGCGAATAGGCATGCGCCTCGGGGCCGTTATTGCCTTCGGCCAGCAGCTTTGCCGACATCGAGGCGACGACGTCGCCGTTTTCGGCGTGCACCAGCGGCAGCGCGCCGAGCTCGGCGCAGCGCTGGAAGGATGCGAACATCTCGTCATCGTCAACCATCAGTGCACCCTTGTAAGCCATGAAGTGCTTGAAGGTGTTGATGCCCTTGTTGCGGACGATGGTCTCCATCTCCTTGAACACCTGCTCGCTCCACCAGGTGACCGCCATGTGAAAGGAATAATCGCAATTGGCCCGGGTCGACTTGTTGTCCCACATGGTCAGCGCTTCCAGCAGCGACTGGCCGGGGGCGGGCAGGGCGAAATCGACCACCATCGTCGTGCCGCCGGAAAGGGCCGCGCGCGTGCCGCTCTCGAAATCGTCGGAGGAATAGGTGCCCATGAAGGGCATTTCGAGATGGGTATGCGGATCGATGCCGCCCGGCATGACGTAGCAGCCGGTGGCATCGAGCGTCTCGTCGCCCGAGAGGTTTGGCCCGATCTCGACGATCTTGCCGCCGTCGATCTTCACGTCAGCCTTGTAGGTGAGGTCGGCGGTGACGATGGTGCCGTTCTTGATGACTGTGGTCATGGTCGTTCCCCGTTCTTGTCTGTAGATTCGGCTGGTGAATAGAAGCTGAGCGTCTCCTTGCTGGCTTCAAACCGGCCTTCCAATGCTGCCAGGATTGTTTCGAGTACCGAGCGTCTTTCGCGAGAGACTTCCTGATTCCAGAAGCGCAGGACCGAATAGCCATTTGCATTGAGCCATTCGGTTCGCCGTTGATCGGTGACGCTTTCGGCATGCTGGAAGCCGTCGACTTCGACGATCGATCGTTTTTCGCGACAGAGGAAATCGACAATGAACGGACCGAGAGGAACTTGCCTTGCAAACTTATAGCCGTTCAAGCGGCGGGAGCGCAGGTCGCTCCACAGATGGTATTCCTCTTCGGTTTCATTGCGGCGAAGAGCCCTGGCCTGGTCGGTTTTGTCGGTGCGATGTTTCCGGATATCCTGCTTGATAATTTTCGTCGCACCCGGAGCCCCCTCATCCGCCCTCCGGGCACCTTCTCCCCGAGAGGAGAAGGGGGAAGCCGCAACGTGCACCGTTCCCTTCTCCCCAGCGGGGAGAAGGTGGCCCGAAGGGTCGGATGAGGGGGCTCCGGGCGCGACGCTAGCCATCACACCACAATCTCCGCCGTCTCGACCACTGCATGGAACAGCACATCGGCGCCCGCCGTCGCCCATTCCTTGGAAATCTCCTCGGCCTCGTTGTGAGAGAGACCGCCGACGCAGGGGCACATGACCATCGTCGCCGGCGCGACCTTGGCGGCCCAGCAGGCGTCGTGGCCGGCGCCGGAGATGATGTTCATGTGGCTGTAGCCGAGCCGTTCGGCGGCATCGCGCACCGAGGTGACCAGTTTCGGATCGAAGGTGACCGGCTCGAAATGGCCGATCGCCTCGATGGAACAGCCGACACCGAGCGCATCGGTGATCTCAGGCGCTTCCGCCTCGATCTTCGCCCGCATGCGGTCGAGCTTGGCCTTGTCGGGCGAGCGGATGTCGACGGTGAAGACGACCTTGCCCGGCAGGACGTTGCGCGAATTCGGCGAGAAGAACACCTGGCCGACGCCGCCGACGGCACCGGGCTGCTCGCTCATCGCCACGCCCTGGACCATCTCCAGGATGCGGGCCATGGCGAGGCCGGCATTGACGCGTAGGTTCATCGGCGTCGAGCCGGTGTGGGCCTCCTTGCCGGTCAGGGTGAATTCCAGCCACCACAGGCCCTGGCAATGGGTGACGACGCCGATCTGCTTGTCCTCGGCTTCGAGGATCGGGCCCTGCTCGATGTGATATTCGAAATAGGCGTGCATCTTGCGGGCGCCGACCTCTTCGTCGCCGACCCAGCCGATGCGCTTCAGTTCGTCGCCGAACAGATTGCCTTCGGGATCCCTGCGGTTATAGGCAAAATCCAGGCTGTGCACGCCGGCGAAGACGCCTGAGGCCAGCATGGCGGGGGCAAAACGCGCGCCTTCCTCGTTCGTCCAGTTGGTGACGACGATCGGGTGCTTCGTTTTGATGCCGAGATCGTTCATGGTGCGCACGACTTCGAGGGCGGCAAGCACACCCAGCACGCCGTCATATTTGCCGCCGGTCGGCTGGGTGTCGAGATGCGAGCCGACATAGACGGGCAGGGCATCGGGGTCGGTGCCGGGGCGAGTGGCAAACATCGTGCCCATGCGGTCGATGCCCATGGAGAGGCCCGCTTCGTCGCACCATGTCTTGAAAAGGCTGCGGCCTTGCGCATCCGAATCCGTCAGCGTCTGGCGATTGTTGCCGCCGGCCACGCCGGGGCCGATCTTCGCCATGTCCATGAGACTGTCCCAGAGACGGTCGCCATTGACGCGCATGTTCTCGCCTGGTGCTGCCACCATTTCCTATGCCCTCACCTGTTTGCGGCAGTCACGCGAAGGGACATGCCTGCCTGTTCCCGTGGTCCTTCCTGCGCCCCCTTATTGGTTTTGTCGAGCGCCGGAAAATCGCCAGTTGCCTTTGTTTTTCATCTGGCGGATAATTTGACCGATTGGTAAACATTACAACTTCCACCGCCGGGCTCAAGACGAAAATCACGAAAATTGCCGATAAAAATAAGGGCAGTTGCTCAAGAAAGCGGCAGGGGATGCCTTCCGCTAAAACTTGAGCGAAGAAGTTGAATTTCAAGGGGAAATAACAGCCTGTGACCATACCGAGAGCAGCGAAAACCCTGAGGCGGACGCGAATCCAGGAGGAGAAGGAAGAGCAGATCCTGGAGGCGGCGCTCGACGTGTTTTCGGCAAACGGCTTCCGCGGCTCGACCATCGACCAGATCGCCGAAGTGGCCGGCATGTCGAAACCCAACCTGCTCTATTATTTCCGCACGAAGGAAGCCATGCACCGGGCGCTGATCGACCGGGTGCTCTACACCTGGCTGGAGCCGCTGCGCGCCTTCGACGCCGAGGGCAATCCCGAGGAGGAAATCCGCAGCTACATCAGGCGCAAGCTGGAGATGGCGCGCGATTTTCCCCGCGAAAGCCGGCTCTTCGCCAATGAGGTGCTGCAGGGGGCGCCGCATATCGAAGACGAGCTGAAGGGTCCGCTGAAGGAGCTGGTCGACGAGAAGGCGGAGGTCATCCGCGCCTGGGCGAAATCGGGCAAGATCGTCAAATGCGACCCCTACCACCTGATCTTCTCCATCTGGTCGACAACGCAGCATTACGCGGATTTCGACGTCCAGGTTCGCGCGGTGCTCGGACAGGAACATGCCGGCGAGGGGCGCTTCGAGGATGCGGCGCGGTTTCTGGAGCAGCTCTTTATTGGCGGGCTGCGACCGAATGGTCTTGAGAGCTGACCTTTATTGCCTTTTGGCAAGCGGCATCCGGGCGAGGGTGTCCGTCACGCCTTCCATCGTATAGGGCTTTTGCAACACGGGCGCGTCGGAATGGCTGTTCGCCTGGGCAATGCCCTCCCCATAGCCTGTGGCAAAAACGAAGGGCACGCCGTCGGCTGCCAGCCGGTCGGCAATCCCGAAACTCGTCTCATCGCCGAGATTGACATCGAGCAGCGCCAGATCGAAGGACTGGCCGGCCAGGATTTCCATCGCCTCCGCGACACTGGGCGCCGTTGCCACTTCGGCGCCCAGCCGGCGCAGGATTTCCTCCCCGTCCATGGCGATGATCAGGTTGTTTTCGACCAGCAGCACATTCAGGCCGAAGAGCGGCTGGTGATTGTCGTGAACCGTGTTGCGTTCGCTTGCTCCGACCGGAGCTGAATGTGAGCGTTCGCTCGTCGGGCCCACGACATAACGCGCCGGAATATTGAAATCCGCCTCGAGCCCGTCCCTGCTATAGCGGACCTCCGCCTTGCCGCCGAGGTCGTAGGGAATCGAGCGCCGGATGATCGTCGAACCGAAGCCGTGGCGCGTGGGTTCGATGACGGGCGGACCATCCCTTTCACGCCAGCCGATGCGCAGATTGCCTTCGTCATCGCGGTGCCAGCCAAGTTCGACCGTGCCGCTGCCGGCGCCGGAAAGGCTGCCATATTTGGCGCTGTTGGTCATCAGCTCATGGAAAACCAGGGCGGCGGTGGAAAAGGCCTGCGGTTCGAGCAGGACGTCGTCGCCGCTCATCTTGATGCGTTGCGCATTTTTCCCGAGATAGGCGGCGGTCTCGGCCAGCAGCAATTGCCTGAGCGAAGCGGGTGCCCAGTGGTCGCGGGTGATCTGGTCGTGAGCGCGGGCGAGCGATTGGACCCGGCCCTCGATCTGGCGAATGTAGTCGCCAACGCTGACCGAGGTCGTCTGCGATTGCCGGATGATCCCGGTGATCAGGCTCAATATGTTGCGGACGCGGTGGTTCAGCTCGGCGATCAGCAGTTCCTGGCGCTCGTTTGCCATCTGGCGCGCCATGCTGACCTCGTCGGCCAGGCGCAGCACCACTTCGATCAGCGTGACGCGGATCGTTTCGGCGACACGGCGCTCGGCCTCCGAGAAGGGGAGCGAGCGACCGCGCACCAGTTCAGACCAGGCCTCGAAACTCTTGCGTGGCGTCAGCCGCGGGCCGTTGGGTCCGTATTCCACCGGCTTATGCGGGTCGCCGGCCCAGCGGACGGTGCGCACCAGCTCCTGACGGAAGAGCACGACGTAATCGCGCGGCGAACGCGAGATCGGGATGGCGAGCATGCCTGCCACTACATCGTCGACCTCAAGATCCGGATAGGTTTCCGTGAGCCTGTCGACGGCATAGATGCGGCCGGCGGCGTTGCGGTTGAGATGGCGGACAAGGGCTGCGAAACTTCTCTCATCCGGCCCGATGCCGGCAACGGCCAGCCGGCCGTTGATCCAGACGCCGATGCCGTCGGCAGGAATGGCGTCGGCGAGGGCCTCGATCAACCAGGCCGGATCGTCGAGCAGGCTGGCATTGTCTGCCACGGAAGTCAGAAGCCGGTCGGCGATGCGGCGTGCCTTGGTTTCGTAGTCGAGAGCCAACCGCCGTTCGCGGCTTTCAAGGCGCGAGGCAAACATCTGGCCGAAGAGTTCGGCGGTGGAGCGGCTTTGGGCCGAAGGCAGACGTGGGTTGTAATGGTGGCAGGCAAACAGGCCCCAGAGCTTGCCGTCGACGACGATCGATATGGAAAGCGATGCGCCGACACCCATGTTTTTCAGATATTCGATATGGATCGGCGAGACCGAACGCAATACCGACATGGAGAGATCGAGCGGCTGGCCAAGCGCGTCAAGGTGCGGAAGGACCGGCACGGGCAGGGCGTCGATATCGGCAATGATGCGGAACAGGTTGCGCAGATAAAGCGCGCGCGCCTGCACCGGAATGTCGGACGCCGGATAGTGCAGCCCGAGGAACGAGCCGATGCCGGCCCGGGCGGCTTCCGCCACCACTTCGCCGGAGCCGCTTTCGTCGAAACGATAGACCATCACCCGATCGAAGCCGGTCAGGGCGCGCGCCTGTCTTGCTCCCTCTCGGAAGAAAGCTTCCATTGTTTCCGCGTGGTCGAGGCGGGACATCATGCTGCGCATGGAGAGCGAAGGGGCGTTGTGCCTGTCTTCCTGGCAGCGTTCGCCTTCGATGATGACCTGACCTTCGTTCAGATGTACGGCAACGTCGAACCGGTTTTGATCGGGCGTCAGGGCAATGCCGAACATGCGCTCGACGACGTCGGAACCGCGCAGCGTGGTAAGCTTGTTGCGGATTGTATGGAGGGCCTCGGGTGTGATCACCGAGGAGACAGGGCGGCCGAGCGCGTCGGCCTGAGTAATACCGAGGAATTCCACCAGATTTGCGGAGGCGCGTGTGACGATCCAGTCCAGGGATATCACCAAAAGGAAGCCGAAAGGCTGAACTGCGCCGAACTGGTGGATCGGTTCGCGATCGCAATTGGTGAGATCGACGGGTTCAGGCGTGCCGCTCATGGGACGGCTTCCAGTTCGAGTTGCCCGGCCTTGAGGAAAAGATCGAAGACATCGCGGGCCGCCGAGACCGCGGCGAGATCGTCAACATTGCTCGCGTCGAGACGATCTATGAAGAGCCGCATGGCGCCCCTCGGGCCTTGGAGGCTGAGGTAGCTGCTGGGCAGGTGATCAGCTACGGCTTTGTTGAGCAGCGCACCGCCAAGCTTGGAGCCTTCAAGGACATAGGCGGCGCCCCAGATCGCGGCTTTGCAGCGCAATGCCGGTTGCGGAAGCAGCGCGGGCAATCGATCGTCGAGCGCCCTTATGTCGGCAGCGAGCAGGTGCGCGCGCCTTCGTTCCGGCCAGTCGGGCAGCAGCTGGGCGATTCCCGCTTGCTCAAGCGCATGTTCGACGGATGGTACGACCCGGGCATGAGCGCGCAGGAACGCCTTATAATCCTCGCGGCGTGAGAGGTTGAAACTGCCGAAGAGAGTGTCGACCGCGGCGTGGCAATCTGCTGTTTGTGCGCGGAGGGCGCTGCGAAGTGACATGCTGACCGTGTTCCGAGTGATGTGGCAGGCGCCACAAAGGACGACGAACTAGCGGATATACTGCGGCATCGGGTTATTTCCAGAGAAACGCCTAGGAATAACATAGGTTTCTCGTCACCTTGCGGCTGCAATCCACCATTGGCGATCAGCACCGAACGTTCAGCCCATCATTGCCGGTAATCTGGCGGCCAGCGTATCGATTGCGAGCCTCACTTTCGGCAGCATGACGGGGGAGCGCAACCAAACGGCATGGGCATCAAAGACATTGGCCGGTTCCTGCTTCAGCAGCTGAATGAGCCGGCCAGCCAGCACCTCCGCGCGCACCAGCCAGCAAGGCAGCCAGGCTAGGCCGCGTCCGGCGACGGCGGCATCGGAAATCGAAGCGAGATCGTCGAGCCGCAGTCGCGCTTTTGGCACCAGCCGCCGCCCGGGATCGGTTGCAGTGGGAAAGATCCAACCCTTGTCATCATCGCCCCGCCTGTAGACGATGCCTTCATGCCGCGGAATATCGAAGACCGTCTGCGGCGCCCCATATTTTTCCAGATAGGCGGGCGATGCGCAGACGGTCATGCGCTGGCGGGCGATCGCCCGGGCCATCAGATCCGGATTATCCTTCAACGGCCCGTTGCGAATGACAAGATCGAAGCCGTCCTCGAGCAGGTCGACGATACGGTCGTTGAAGGAAAGGTCGAGTTCGAGGTTCGGATGGTCATCGAGCAGGCGTGCGAGGATCGGCGCGATGCAGTGGCGGCCGAAAAGCACAGGCATCGAGATGCGCAATCGGCCGCGGACGTCACGCCGGCCGGATTCCAGCATGGCTTCCCCGAGGCGGATTTCCTCAACCGCCCGCAGGCAGCGCTCGTAGAAGAAGCGGCCTTCCTCGGTCAGGCTCTGCATGCGCGTCGTACGGTTGAAGAGCCGCACTCCGAGGCGCTGTTCGAGCCGTGCGATCGTCTTGCCGACAGCCGAGCGGGTGAGGTGGAGCCGGTCGGCGGCAGCCGAAAAGCCGCCGGCCTCGACAGTTTCGACGAAGATCGAGATCCCCTTCAATTGCTCCATTTGTTGCCTCCATGGAACCATTCTGGTGAATTAATATCGCAACTGGTGCGAAATATTCAACGATATGTTTTGCTCCCTGCAATCGACAAGGAGCAAGGCAATGCAGACGACACGGCAATGGCAGATTGATGCGGTCGGATCGGACCGCCACCTCGCGATCGGCGAGCGCACGCTCGAACCGGTGTCGGAAAACAAGATCCTCGTCCGGACGGAAGCCGTCTCGCTCAATTTCCGCGACCGGCTGGTGATGGAAAGTGGTATGGGATTGCCGCTGAAATTTCCCTTCGTACCGGGTTCCGATATGGCGGGGGTCGTGGAGGCGGTCGGGCCCGAGGTCAGCCGTTTCAAGCCGGGCGACCGGGTGATCTCGACCTTTTCGCCCGACTGGATCGATGGGCGCGGGCTGGGCGACTCGCGCACGCCGCCTTACAAGACACGCGGCGGCTTCTATCCGGGCGTCCTCTCCCATTACACCGTGCTTTCCGAGGAATGGTATTCGCGCGCGCCTGATACGCTCGATGCGGCGCAGGCGAGCACCTTGCCCTGCGCCGGTCTGACCGCCTGGTTCGCCTTGATCGAACGCGGTGGTCTTAAGGCCGGCGACAAGGTGCTGGTGCAAGGCACCGGCGGCGTGGCGCTTTTCGGCCTGCAGATCGCCAAGGCGCATGGTGCGGAGGTCTTCATTACCTCAGGCAGCGCGGAGAAACTCGAGCGCGCCATCGCCCTCGGTGCCGATCACGCGATCAATCGCCACGAGGGCGACTGGGTAGAGCAGCTCTATCAGCTGACCGGCGATTATGGCGCCGATCACGTGCTTGAGATTGTCGGCGGCCCGCATCTCGACCAGGCACTGAAGGCGGTGGCGATCAATGGCCGCATTTCCGTGATCGGCGTGCTCGAAGGGTTCGAGGTCTCCGGCCAGGCCGCCCCGCTGCTGCTCAAGGCGCCTGTCGTGCAGGGCATTTCCGTCGGCCATCGCCGGGCGCTTGAAGATTTGGCGCGGGCAGTGGATCAGACCGGGCTGAAGCCTGTGATCGACAAGCTCTACGCCTTCGACGAGTTCCCGCAGGCGCTCGATCATCTCTACCGCGGGCCTTTCGGCAAGGTGGTCGTCGAGTTCTGACGGTAGCGATTTTCTCTTCTCCCGACTGCATAATTCCTTCAAATTGCTACAGCGCCGCGCGCCTGAACAAAGACGCGCGACGCTGTCAGGAAGAAGGGAGGCCGCTCAGGCCGCGGCGGGAACGCCCTGTTCGAAGGTTAAGCCTTCATCGGCCCAGCCGGTCATGCCGCCGATCATCAGTTTCACGGACAGGCCGAGGCGGGAGAGGCGAAGTGCGGCCTTATCAGCGCCGTTGCAATGCGGGCCGCTGCATATAACAATTGTGCGTTTTAGGTTTCAACCTATTTCTAAGCCACTGATTTCACTGATAAAAAGGTTCCAAAAACTGGAATAAACTGCTCGCTTCTTTGGACAACGGCTTTAGTGTTCGACTTGTAGTTGAAACACGGAGCATTCCAATGCAGACACAAGTAGAAACGAAGCAGACTTTTCGGGTGTGGGGAACAATGGCAGCAGAACGTTTTGATCGCACTTTTCCTAGTGTCGAGTGCTGGCGCGCGTGGCGTAGGCTGAACGAACGCCGATATCCGATTGAGGTGTTCGGCATGAAGTCGGAGGCCGCATAATGCTGCTGGTAACACTCGAACAACGCGAACAACTTTTCCGCAACAATCTGGACCGTGATGGGGATCATTTCCCGGTTGTCAAACTGTTCACGCCCTGGGCATCAGCAAGATGGCTGATCACGGACATGGACCGAGGTGATGAAGATTTACTTTTCGGCCTTTGCGATCTCGGTCTAGGCTCGCCCGAACTCGGCTACGTCTTGTTGAGTGATTTGGAAGAACTAAGAGGGCCGGGCGGTCTTCGTGTGGAACGCGATCTGCATTTCACGGCCAAGTTCCCATTGTCCGCTTATACGATAGCGGCTCGTGCCCATCAGCAAATCATCACGAGTGAGGTGATCGTCGGCGGTTTCGCGAAATGAAAAGACCCTTCCCACCATGACAAACCGTGGGAAGGGTCGAAGGAAAAACAATGAGAAAGCCTATGCAGGGCTAATCCATCATCCGTATTTAGTCCCGGTAAATATTGGCGACATCGTCGTTGACGTGTTGGCTGCTCAAGCGGGGTCGGCATAAGGCTGACCCCGTAGTCTTGAATATCGACGGTTCAACTCCTGCGGCTGCATAATAAGGAAAAAGGAGCCGCTATGAACCACGCCCAAGAAGCCCATTTCACCCGCTCACACTCGATATATTTGCGTCGCTATCGTGACGATTTTCAAATCTCCATGCCTGACTGGCTCGCCTACTGGCGTAAGAGCCCGCTTCGGAATGATCGGTTCGAAATGGGCGCCGCCGCTGTTGTTGTGGATCGGATCGACGCCACGAAGCCGTGGACTATCAATAACCTGTCGGTGACACGCCGGGTCATCAAAGGGGTAAAGCGCAAAGGCCGGAACTCGGAGGTTGTTACGCCTTATGAGGATTCCCGCACATTGAGCCTCAAGCAGTGGCTCGCTGAAGTCCGCAACTAAATACATGCGCAGCGGCTTAGTCATGGCCCTGCACCCCTAAGACGGTTGCCCCTTCTGCCAACGCTCCGGCAGAGGGGGTTTTTCTTTGGCCGGTAAATACGGACAGCAATAACAAGAGGAGCGAAATCCCAATGACAAATTATCTCGAATTCAACGCCGAACGACAATTCCTGCGTGGCTGCTTAGACCACCATGCAGCACGAAACGATGCCGGTGTAACCACACGTGGCGACTGGGCTCGCCATATCGCAGTTCAGCACAAATGGAACGCCCTGCTTCCTCGTAAGCGATTCTGGCATGACCTGAAACTCAGGACCGTGACGCCTTGGACCGAGCGAAAAGCAGAGGCCGACTTCAGTTCCCAAAAAACTTCCCGCAATCCCAAATGGTCTGATCAGCCCGAGCATATCAAAGACGTATTCCGTCTCCGCCATTGCTGGTTCTTCGAATTGCCGGAGATCAAGTTGCGGCAGGTGATAAACCGACGCGTTGACCGATTGGCTCAAGCAGCGCACCGCGCCCGTTACGGTGGAGGTGCAGCATGACCCAAGAATTCACCCGCAACGATGTCGCAGCGATCAAGGTTCTCGGCAAGATCATGGACCGACTAGAAGCGGATAAAGCCGCGTATGAGGCTCACCGAGAGGCGCAATCCGCTGCGATCAATAATCTCAACGCTATGCTCTCTGGAACGCAACTACAGGCGCAGCAAGCGGCGCAATCGCAGTATCAGGCGGCTATGCAACAACTCGGCGGCTATTCCCAAAATTACGTCCATTTCACCCCAGGCAGCACTCGTCACGCGAACATCGCATTTCCCGAGTGGGAACCAACCCTGACACGTTCGGAATATGCGACGCTGAAGGCGTGGGCCGATGGGGAAGAGATTATCCTGCACGTGCTGGCAGAAGAACGCTAATAGGACACCGGCAGCTTGTGCCGGTGTTTCCATGTCAGACGCATAAAATGCGACTGTTTTCCTAAACGCCCAGATAACCTTAATTCACGCAAATCGTTGCCGTATTGGGTCGATATGGTACAAACGGCGGTCCCTCGGGACTGTTCTTTGATATGACATTTTCGCAAGTGCTCTGCTGCTGAGACTTTGCCGTTCAAATCGGCGCGTTACCAGCGTGTGGGCAGTCAATGCTTTGGTCCGACCGGAGGTCTGCTCCGGGCGTCAAGACCCTGAAAGGGCTTGATAACAAGCGAGAGCAAAGGCGAAAGAATGTCTTTCAATCTGACAATAACTCATAATCCTCTCAGCCCACTCGGCGATCAGTACGATGTGTGGCTACTCGGCTACAAACTGTTTGGGTTTGCGGTCGAGAATAAGTCCAAGCCTCAAGGCGATTACTACTGCTTCAGTTTCAGCGGTCCCGGTCGGACAGAACTACTCTGCCCCTCTGGATGGGTGCAGGTGCCAAATGGGCCGATCAACGCGCCTTATTTGCTCTTCCCACTCCACTCGATCAATGCAGCTGCGGATCAGATCGCCGCGAGCATGTTCCCAGAAATGGCTCAAACGCAGATCGTGGCTGATGCGACTGGGTTCTCAGTCGATGTAGCTGGAAAAACGCAGCTGCGTTATCTCCAGTCCAACGGCCAATACTTCGTCATGAATGCCAATATGGTTTTTATGATGTTGCACGGTCCATCCCCGAGCGAACCGTTCACCTTCGCAAATGAAGGGATCGATCAATCCGCCGTCGCTTTGTTCGATCAGGATGACGTGATGGCACTCACGCCCATCTTTTTGATGGCGTGGCGTGCTTTCGTGAAGAGCCAGAAGTGAGGTGGGCCGATGCGTAGTAATCGCCAAAAGCCTCTTTACGAGTTCAAAAATCCGGTCAGTCGGACGAAGCAGCTGAAGGGGTCGAAGGTCGTCCAGCGGGTCAAACCTATCTCGCGAGACGACGTGACGCTCAATGGGGATTATGAGCCCGTAGACGCTTGGATCAAGGCGAACACTCGCCGCTGGTTCAAGTAACAGATTGCCGCGCATCTACCAAATGGATGCGCGGCAAATCAAACAAAAATATCGCATTTCGAGCGCCTTTGAGCGTATATTAATAAATAGAACGTAATGCTTCTGTCTGGAAAACGAGGTCGTTACAGACTATCGGCAGATGGAAGCACTTATCTCCAAGATGAATCAAGTGAAGACCCTGCATGTTTCCAGACAGATGCAGGGTTTTTCTTTATCAAGGAGATTATAATGTCTGGACAACCTAATAATACCGACAATTTTGAAGACGAGATTGTCAAGGAACTGCGCACGCAGTTTGCCAATGGCAAGGAAATCGACGTTTTCGAAACCGCAATACAGCTAGATCTGCGCCCTGAAATGAAGGCGGTCAAGAAGTGGTTTCTCGACAACTCGATCTGTGACAAAGCCGAATACGCAGGCGCGCTCAAGCAGGCTCGCATCAAGCGAGAACTCGGCTACATCCCCAAGACTGCCGTCGAATACGTGGATAAGTGGATCGCCCACAACAAGATCAGCGTCAACTACCAGCAGATTATGAAGCAGGAGATTCCTGCGCAACTCGATGGAGTCGAGGTCACAGCGGATGCCCGCAAGGATAAGACCATCGACGGCATCGCCCGTATCATCGAAAACAGCGAGATCAATATCGCTACGCTAGGCCGCGATCTCCGATTGAAGGCTGCGGAACTCGGGCTGCGTTTCCGTGATTCTGAAATCTCCGATGCTATCGACAAATGGTTTGAAACGGCGCTGAATCGCCGTGTGGTCGATGTCTTCGCGCAGATCGCTTTTACGGGCTCTCCGAAGGCCAAGGATAAGCTAGATGCATGGGATGCAGTAGCTAGTCAGTTTGAGGTTTCCGAGACGTCAGCGGCTTTCGTTGTGGCGGTTCTGCAAAAATTCATCTGGCAGGTAAAGCGCAAGATGATCGGACTGCCAATCAGCAATCACTTGATGCCGGTGATTTTGGGTCCGCAAGGCGTGGGCAAGTCTACGTTCGTGCGCGATATCATGTTGCAGCCGGTCGAGGAACTGACAGGTGCGACCGATTTTAAAATGATTGAGGAAGACCGCAACACCGAGCAGTGGCGCAATTACGTGCTGTTTCTGGACGAGATGGGTTTCGCCGGTAAAGCGGATATCGATGCGGTCAAAAACAAGATCACGGCGCCGAGCGTGACCGGTCGCCCGATGCGCACGAACTCGAATGTGCAGTATCGCCAGAACGCAACATTCATCGGCTGCTCGAACAAGGAACTTAACCAGCTTATCCGAGACGAGACCGGTAACCGCCGATTTGTCGCGCTGCGTTATTCCTCTACGCCGGATTGGTCGCTGACGAAGGGGCTCAATCCCATCCTGTTGTGGAACTCCGTAGACGAGCATGGAGCGGACCCCACCACAAGCATTACTGACCAGCTGCGCGAGCAGCAGGAATACGTCAGGGAGCGTTCTGTGGTCGAGCAGTGGCTTGACGAGCATAAGGTTCCGTCGTCGTGGATCGGCAAGCGCAAGAAGGCGAAGGAACTCTACGACGAATTCAAGCCGTGGGCTGAGACTTACACGGCTGGTCGCGTTTGGGACTTGAACAATTTCAGCAAGGAAATGGTTCGCCTGATCCGCTCCGGTCAGGTCACAAATTGGTCGATCGGATCGCAGGGTGGGGCAAATGTTTATATCCCAAGCTGACAGAGATCGTCCTGGCTTCTGACATCGCCGTAGCTAAGAAAAAGTGGGGGAGTGCCCCACTTTTTTTGTGGCTGGATTGGTGTCCCCCACCCTGTCAAAACCCTTATTTTCCAGTGCTTCTAGCGTCTTAGGGTGGGGGAAGTGGGGGAAGTGGGTCACTTTTCATTAGATGCGATTTCGCATGTCATTCTGTTTCCGGCTAATTGGAAATTGAGCGTTTTCCCCCACTCTGCCCCACTTCCCCCACTTCTGGAAGAAATGGCTATGCCAAATTAAAATAATTTGTGGGCTATTCCAAAAATTATTCTTTGTCCCCATCCGATTGATTTAGACGAGAACTCGACCCGCAGCCAGAAGCTGGCAGTAAAGGCAAAGATATATTGCGATTTGACTGCCAGATTTGTTAAATTTGATAAATAATAACGTAGATAACAAGAAGGAGCAAACTCCCAATGGCAAAGTTTAAAAATTCATCCATCGACACAAAAGCAGAGTTTGAAACGATGCGTCTCAGCATCATCGAGCGCCACCTTGCTGGTGAAGATCCAATTACACCGTTCATGAAGTCGATGAAGGAGACGGAGTTCAGCAAAAAGGTTAGCGCTGCACTCTCTGGTACCGACGAGGAATACACCGACTTTCTCGGCTATATTCGTAAGAGAAATGCAGAGGGAGGTAACTCCTAATGGCAAAGAAAGGCGAAAAACTAACACCGGAACACCGCGCTGCACTAGATGCGGGCCGTTCGAAAGCACTCAAAGGGCGCAAGCAAAGTCCCGAGCATGTCGCGGCTCGTTTCGAAGGTATGGCACGTGTCCGCGCAGCTACCGTCCGAGTGTCGCGGAATGATGCGGCGATGCTTGAAGTGCTTCGCAAATTCTGGACCACATACTGTTATGTAAGGAGCGAGGCATCATCAAGAGGAAATTCCGTCTCGTTTTCCATTAGTGAGCAAGGAACAGTCTCCAACTTTGCGGCTGTACTTACTCGAAACAATATTCTGTCCAACGAATTGGCAAGTTTCACTAACCTGACCGACGCGTGGCTCGACGGTCAGGACGTTTTACTCGCCAAGCTGGCGCAGGAGTAGGACGATGGACAAGAAGATTAATTATAGGCCGTCACAATCATCGTTGACTACAACTTCCTACGAGCGTGATGCAGCATTCGACATCGAAAAAGTCATCGAGAACCAGTCCTATCTTGAAGACCGTATTTTGGATCTTCATGCGAAAATCGACAGTCTGTTTCCGCCGAAGACTACGCCTGACGATCTGATCAACGTGCATCCCGGTAGAGTAGTCTCCTCAGAAGCGTCCAAGATTGCAGCCTTTTGGGAAAGGCTCAACGAGGAAGAACGCTCGAACAACGAGCGTTATGTTCAGAAATTTTTCGATCAGAAATAAAACTAAGAAGAAGGAAAACACCCCATGCAAATCGCGGATATTTTTGAAACCACCCCCACGCAGGCAACGGCCCCGGCAACGCTTGTAGCCCGAAGTGAACTCATTGAGCGACCATCCAAGCACACCCAGCGAAACGTCCGATACGTTCGCCTTTGCGATGCCGAGCACGCGGAACTTCTATCCTACGTGAGTGCGATGAACATCATGAGGACCGACAAGAGCGATCCGACCTCGTTTATCACACTGAATAATATCCTCGACCGTAGCAGCGGGATTTGGGGAAGCCGCTTGCGTAAGTTCAGCACGCTTCGTGAAGTCCTCGACGGTGTAACCGAGAAACTTGCCCGCGCTCATAAGTGGGTGAAGGGTCGCCGTGGTGAAGACCTCAGCGTTGAACAGCTAACGGCGATCAACGTGATCATCACGGCGATGGGCTGCACTTGTATCGCTATCCCGGCGAAGGAGGCTTGATCATGAGTAATAATCCGAACGGAAATTCGTTCGCTAAGCAGATCGCGGAATTGGAAGCGCAGAGGAAAGTAGCCCTTGAAGCACTGATTGGCAGTGGCGGCTACGCCAACACCTCACGGCCTTCACAAAGTGCGATGAAAGCAATGGGCGGCTTTGCTTCAATCTTTAAGCACTTCTACAAAGACGCTCGGCCCGCAGTCGAGCGTATTCTGACTCTTGCGACAAAGGCCGACATTGCAAAATTCGAGGAACGTGTGGATGCAGAGCATTGGAAGGTAATCCGTGACGAACTTTGTGAAATGGCGGATTGGTACGCAGCGCACAAAGATGCTGATTACATAGACGATCAAACCCATCGGCCCTACGATGAACGCGAAGCGTACCTGAAGCATATGCTCGATGCATTCGAGCGAGGTGACCGATTCATTGTTGCGAAACTCTCCTACGATGGAGGTGAGGCATGAAAATCGAAAACGCAGACCGTTACAAGCAACTCATGTTCAACGAAAGAGATGTCGACAAACAGTGGGACAAGCAGGTTTGGTTTTGGAACCGACCAAAGATTGTGCGTTTCTGGATCGAGTTGATTGGTCAGGTCGACGTGTTTGAATTCGGTGAATCTATGAAACCAGTGCTGGCAGAGTTCAAGGCGCTGCACGGCATCGGTATGGATTCGGATCTTCGAAAAATCAAGGTAGCGTTCCCCGACAAGAAGCAGGCGATGCTCTTCAAACTTGCTCATGGTGGCGGGCAATAACTAACTGAAACAACATTTTCATAAGAACAAAAAGGATAAGAAAATGATCATTACACGTGACCGTACAATTCAGGACTTTGCACTTTTCGAAGGCGACACAGGTGCTCTAAAGCCGCTCAAGTTTACCCGCGCAGAGGGCGGCGAGTTCGTAGACTGGGCCAACTTTAAGGCTGGTGACAACGTTCAGACCATCGTTCTCGATGACAACTTGACGACTTGGAATGACCGCGACGGCATTACAGTCGTAGGTCCGGCGCTCGAAGTATTCTTGGCAGGCCCGGTAAATGAAGAACCCGTAGTAGAAGCAGTCGAGCCGGTCGAGGAAACGCCAGTGGCCGAATCCACCCCAGCAGAGGTCGAAGCGATCACTGTAGAAGCGCCAAAGAAGAAGGCTTCACCTCGCAAGAAGAAGACTGTCTAACGGTCTCTTGCAGAGGCCAATCGATGGCAATACGATAATCATGTGACGATTTAATTCGATCTCTCGTCACCCACTAAAGCCGCTGCGTGGTCAATCCGCAGCGGCTTTTTCTTTGCGTCATTCGGTATATACTGGATGGCTATTAACAGTGCATCTGAACAACTCATCAAGTCTTTCGAGGCTTGCAAACTAACCTGCTACGCGGACGCTATCGGCGTTCCAACCATCGGATGGGGCACGACCAAGGGCCTCAAGAAATCCGACATCGGCAAAAAGACCATCACTCAAAGTGAAGCCGACAGGCTGTTCTCGCGCGATGTCGCGCAATTCGAGAAAGCCGTTCTCGGACTAGTCAAAGTCCCACTTACGCCGAACCAATTCGGCGCGCTCGTGTCGTTCACTTACAATTGCGGCAGCGCGAACCTTGCGGCAAGCACCTTGTTGAAGAAGGTCAACGCCAAGGACTTCGCTGGCGCAGCCAATGAGTTTGCCCGATGGAACAAGGCAGGCGGTCAAGTCCTCGCTGGCCTTACTCGTCGCCGCGCAGCAGAAGCCACTTTGTTCGCCACCCCGTAATCGCCAAGGAGAAGCCAATGCGACCGATTACCGACGCCCCAAACCCGCTCGATCCAGAAACCGGACAGAGCATCCGCCTTGAAGCATTCACCCGCGAACCTGATGGCCCATGGATCATGATTGAGGATCGACAGCGCGGAGAAGGCTTTGTCGCCGTGCGTTACGCGGACGGCACTATCTGGGATTCAGTGCTGGCTGATGCTGGCGGAGACGGCTGGCGATAACGCCCGTTACACGCGCAAGTAGGGCCTAAAGTGGCGGATTTACCCGAAGTAGGTAAATAGAGGGATATCAATTTCGAGGTACACTTATGGCAACAACTACCCCAGCTATCACCGCAACTAATGCGGATTGGACACTTGTAGCAGATGGATCGACTACAGCGACAATCGGCTTGCAGATCGACCCAACTACTCCGAGCGTACAGATTGCAATCGCAAGCGCAAAACCATCAGTTACGAGCAACGACTTTATCGTTCTACAGCGGGAACGCGATACTTCGGTTAGCATTGATCTGGCTACAACTGACAAGGTCTATGCGAAGAGCCCATCAAGTGCAGCTGCCACAGTGCGAGCAATTCTTGGCGGTCGCTAATGGGCATTAAGTGGCGCTTCAATTTGTGGAATCATGGGGGTTCATCGGCTCCCACGGTTAACAGCGTGAAACTTGTCGCAGAAGGCGACTCGATCACCGCTGGCAACCTCGTGGATAACCCAGAGACAAATGCGTACCCCGCCGTCGCAGTCGCAGGTATTCCAAATCCCCCGACAATCACGCTCGCTAACATCGGCACGACAGGCACACTTGCGTTGCAGATGAACGAGGATTTCGACACGCGTAGTGGTGCCGAATATGACGCTAGCAAGGACCTCAACGTGTTCACGATCCTAGCAGGGGCGAACGATAAAAACCTCACCTACGCGGACAAAGAAATCTATCTGAACCTGCGCAGCGTTCTCCATAAGGCAAAGGCCAAGGGTTTCGACCGCCGACTAATCGGTACACTCATCGCTACGGACGAGGACGCAAACGAGTATCGTCAGTGGGGCGGCGATATCCTATTGAACCAACTTATCCGGCAGTATTGGAACTCCGATCTGGACGCCGATGGCATTTTCGATTTCGGCAGTGATCCGCATTTCGATGAGATCGCGGACGCTGACGACCTCACATACTACGACGCGGATAAGGTTCACCCTACACAGGCGGGCCATGTGGTTTTGGCCGCCATTTATAAGCCGGTGGTAGCCGCTGCTATTGCAGGCCCAACTGCGCGAGTCGAACTACCGGCAACATGGTTTGAGGTCGATTGTTCCAGCGAACTCGCTTTGAAGAACGGAGATCGCACCGCATATTGGCCCGTCGAGGGTTTCACCAACGCCAGTGTACGCGGGGCGAGGGGAAAGAGCCAGGGCAAGTGGTATTTCGAAACCCAACACAAGGTTGTCGATACCACAACCGGCGTCGGCCTGATGAATATCGATTTCGCTGGCAACTTGTTCGCAAATTGGAACGACATCGGCAATGACCCGAACTCCATCGGCTACATGGGCAATGAAGGGGAAATCCGATATAATGGCACGAACCTCGCCACGATGGGACAAATCCTAGACACCGACGTAATCGCCATAGCATTCGATGCAGATGCACATTTGGTTTGGTTCCGACGGAATAGTGGGAATTGGAACGGCGATGCACTTGCTGATCCCGCAACAGGCATGGGCGGCATTGATATCTCCGCATTGGGCACAGGCCCGCTCTATCCAGTTGGGTTCATCTTGAACAGCGGTTGCGAGATCACCTCACGATTTGCAGCTGGTGAGACTACAGGGACAATTCCCACAGGCTTCACAGTGATCGGCGCATAAATAAGCACGGAAAAGGTATCCTCTTTTCTGAGCATTGGTTTTGGATGAACTTTCCTAGGGCAAATCCAAAACGAGTAACAATATTTGGGCCACCACTCGATCAAACGGGTGGTGTTTCCATATCAGACGTAGAAGCGGTCGCCGTGGACGCCATCGGGGATATCCGCCTCGGTGTGGCAGACGAGCAATAGCAGGGCCATCGACATACGAAACGTCGCAAAGTGCGCGCTCATGTTCATCGTATCTCCTGCGTACACGCTGGAATACTCGAACTGATCGGCAACCCGAAACTTGCCCATTTCCAACGTCTGACCCTCACCGAACAAGCCGAGAGCATCCTTGGGCATGTCGCCGGTAAACGCATCGACATTGCTGAACCGAGCAACGACAACCACGGCACCCTTCGGCGCAATGCAGCGGGTAATCTCATAGTGAAGGGCCAGCCCGAGTTTCACCGCAAACGCACTGATAGACTTAGTGCAGATAGGCCCGCCGACATTGAGGAAATTCCACGAGGGAAGCAGAGCAGCCTGATTACCCAACCGCTGCAAATGGCCGAGTTGATCGGTGTTCATTTCCGCGTGGAAACCCGGATTGTGCTGTTCGGCTGCCCGCATCAGTTTCTTGAATTCGGCGCGTTGAATGCGGGTGGTCGGATCGGGATAAAACCGCGACAATACGGCAAATACAGTCTCGGCTTTTCGGGTGGAATCTTGGCATGGCTGGCAAGAGGGAAACTCTAGTCCTTTGGGTCGGTGCTTCCCATCAAACAGAACCCGAGAAGGCATATGCTCACGTGTGGTTGCCCGAGTAGTTCCTCCGCAAAATACGCAGAGTGGTTGGGCAGCGATCATCTGTTGTGTTCGGGTGAGAGGTTCACTCATTTAACGATGAGCCGCACGCGATTTCCCCCGGCAAACTCGATCTGTTTCTGTCGAGCCAAATTCTCCAGCGCAAACACGATCTCATCCTGCGTATAACCCTGAGCAACTAGGTCAGGTCCGATCAACAAGAGATCGATCGGATCTCCATTGGGAACCCGCGTTTGTAGCTGTGAGATAATCTCTTCGGTGATAGGCTTGAGCATCCAACAAAGATAGAACAGACGTGGAACATCTGCAATACGAGTATCAGGGGAAAAGGTCATGACGCTTAAGAGAGCGACAGGATCAGCGGCACAACAGCAAACGGAAACTGTCCCTACGGCTCAACAGTCCTTGTGGAATAATCAACAGCAGGCAGCGGCTAAATCAACACATCCAGCCGCACCGCCCTGGCACGAGCCAGACTTTCCGGCCAAACCTTCACGCGCGTTATTTCCACTCGGGGCAAAGGGCAACCGAAAAGATCGCTCGCCCTTTAGTTTTTTCGGCAGCAGACAAAGAACGCACATTCATTGTCAGAGGTTGTCATGCAATACGTTGCTTATTACCGCGTTTCCACTCAACAGCAGGGCAAGTCCGGTCTAGGGCTTGAAGCGCAACGCCGCGCTGTTCTCGATTACACTCGTTGCGATCCGCTCGCCGAGTTTACAGAGGTCGAATCTGGCAAGCGTGATGATCGGCCCGAGTTGGCAAAAGCCCTAGCGCTGGCAGCTGCAAATAAAGCCGTGCTGGTCATTGCAAAGTTGGACCGGCTTTCTCGCGATGTTCACTTCATATCCGGTCTGCTCAAGTCGGGGGTTCCGATTAAAGCCTGTGACATGCCCAACGCGGATAACTTCCAGTTCCACATAATGGCAGCTGTAGCGGAGAAGGAACGCGAGATGATCGCGGACCGGACAAAGGTTGCCATCGCAGCAAAGCGGGCGAGGGGGCAGGAATGGGGCACAAATGCTGCCCGAGTAGAGGAAGCAAACACCTTTGCGGATTCGCTAGCGGAAGTCCTACAGGGGCTCATAGACAGCGGCATCGACAGTCCAGCAGCAATTGCTAAGGCACTTAATGATCGCGCTATACGGACGCCACGTGGTGCCCAATGGGGTACGGGGCAGGTAGTCCGACTGCTAAGCCGTAACGGTTTGAAATAATTCAACTTTTAGGAAGTCTTCGGTTGCCCTGAGTAATCAAAGGCTATTGGACGGATGATGTGGGCAGGCAATAACGCAGGCCTAGATCGAAAGGAACTAGACAATGGCAAACGCACTGGAACTTCTCAAATCAGCGGCAACCGCAGGCGTAGTTGGTGGGCAGAGCCCGCTGGAAATCTTCTACAGCAAGTTGGATCAACAGGTGAAACTCGCTGGTGAGGTCAAGGACGGTAAAACCCATAAAACGCGGTCGCTGTGGTTCCGCAAGGATCGTGATGGTTATGTGGTTCGGATCGGTCGCAATGCTTTCGAGGTCGCTGGTTCGAAACTCTTCCGCGCTGCTGATCTCGATGCAGTGGTTGCGATCCTGACGGCAGCGAAGGAAGCAATCGCCGCTGATGACAAACTGCAAGCGGTGATCGCCAAGCACTCAGCTGAACGGTCGGCTCGGCTGAAGGCTGGACGTGCAAAGAAGGCGAAGAAGTAAACAGCAGTCCACTTGCGCAAGTGGATGGAAGCCCTCGGGAAACCGGGGGCTTTGCCATGCTCTGCAACGTATGGCCTGGCTAAGCAGCGCTGCGCTATCAGAGGGTCCTCAGATTACCTCAGGACTGGCGCGCTGCACGTTTTTGTACGCTGGTGTAGCAAGGGCTTAACGCGCAAGGACGATATGTCTGCTGGACTCTACGGCTTAGTGTCTTACCGAACCTCAGACATATCACTGGCTGGCTTCTGCTTGGCGCTTACTGTGCAGCGTGTGAGGGCAGGGCCGTAGCGAACGGGGCTCTACTGGTCCCAGCGACTGTTTTCCTAGCAGGACCGCACCCTTTGACCCCCCTGCCTGCCCTTCTAAAAAGTCCTATACATCGCCAACCATTTGATATGATTTTTAAACTTTTCAGACGTTGGTTCGCCGTTCAATTCGATAGTCGGTTCCATCCGCTTCATGATCAAAGCGAAAGCGTTTAGCGAGCGGCCATTCGCTAAAACATACGAACATAAAATTCGTTCTTCGCCAGTTCGTGCCTTCAAGGATGTTGGACCAGATCATGTCAATGCCGCCGTACAGCTGGCGAACCTTGATAATGTAGTCGTGATTGCCCCAACCGCTGTCCCACTCATACGCGAGCCAGTACGGGGAACGCGTCTGGAACTCGCCCAGCTGGCGGATGATCATGCCGTAATGCTGCGCCCACTGCTCTGCATTCTCAGGATCATAAATTTCTAATTTTTCGAGATGGCTCTCAAGGAAGTAAAATGATGGCGGCTGCTTGCTAACAGGTGCAGCGCTCATTGCAGCGAACACCCGATCCAATGTTTCTCTTGCGTCCCGCCGCCTTGCGAAATCATGCATCATCTATTCGCACCCTTTGAAAATGATGGAGGTGGCATTCGCGCCACCCCCAGTTAGTGCTTAGCCGCAGCACCTCCAATGCGCCCTGACGTGTTCGAGACGGCCGAACCGAAAGCGGACATAAGAGTGTACCCAATGGCATGCACGAGAGATCTTAGAGGGCATAAGCCCCTCCATCGGATGTCTCGCATTTGACCAGACCGGATGCCTTTGCTAGACTCAAACCGCCAAGAAAGAGGTCTGCTTCGGCATGACCGTATCCCCGAATGGCTTGCGAGACACCTCTGGGTTCTAACTCGCCATTCGGTATTTCTTAATGGGGTGGAGCCTTTGGGTTCCAGACCCGTACAACTCCACCCCATTAAGAGATGATTAAGAGTATCGAAGGAATCCATTCCGCGCAAGATGGACATTCCGGTTTCAACCGTTCTCCCATAAAGTCATTGAAATAACGGGAATATTCCCATACATTCACGACACACATAGGGGAGCCCGGTCATGACGTCCAATATTGCTGAATCGCTAAAAACTCTTTTAAATCAATTATATGAAGAGCGAGACAAGACAAAGGCGCAGCTGGATAGTCTCGAAAAGGCAATTTCCGACATGGAAGGAACATACAGTGAACTACTTTCGCTCACTGTGTCGCCCGTTGTGGAAAAGGTGGATAAGCCGAAAAAAATAACTCTCCGCGTCAAAGGCAAAGTGAGAATCAACCCTTCAAAGGAGAAGGTTGCCAAGATCGTACGGCAGATGCTTGAGGATTCAGACAAGCCTTTGTCGCGCAGCGAAATCTACAAGTCCCTTGACCGGCAGGGGATTAAGATATGGGGGAAAGATCCCGAAATGGTTCTCTCGACAATGCTGTGGAGGGCAGGGCCAGAATTGGGAATCGAGAACAAAAAGGGTGTCGGTTACATTCTAAAGGGCAAGGATTACGGCATTCTTAGCTAGCCTGTATCCTCTGTAGAGGACATTCAGTCCTCTATGTCCTTCACCAGCTCGGCCTCAATAACATTGCCTTCGATAACCGGGGCTTCACTCCGAGTGAGGGTTTTTGCCACATTGTGGGCGTCCAACGCGCTGAGCAGCGCTGACCAATCCTGCTTATGTGTGTGTTCGACATCAACCTGCTGTGTGGGTGCGCCCCATCCGCGATTCAGCATTGCAACCGCACTGTTCACGCGGCTCGCTTCGTTCTTCCCGTTTTTCATCACGTCCACGAGGGTTTCGATTGCCAGCAGCGTATGCGCTTTTGCCGCTTCCTTCACTTCCGGTGGGATCGCGGGTCGGCCATTCAAATTTCCCGACTGTCCTTTGGCGAAGGGCTTGCCGACGACTTTTGGTTTATCGGTCACGCTTCACCTCTTCAATCACTGCCTCGGTGGCTTGTTGCAATGGTATCCACCAAGACAGGGGTTTGCCGCGCTTCGAACTGACGAACTCGGTGAGCAATTCGATTAGCAGTTCCTTTCGCTCATTCGTCATCCGGCACCTCCGATGGAATGATCTTGCCACCGACGTTGCGGATGAAGGCGTCTTCATCATTCGGGTTTTCGAAGTCCAAGTAGAAGACGCATTCTTTCTCGCCCTTATCAGTGGTTTCGAAATCCACGGAGACGAATGTCCACGGCGATGCATCGCTCATGTGCTTGGTGATCCAGCCGCCGTATCGGCGCTCTACCCAATCCCGAATGTTCTCTAGTTCTGACTTTTGCGGGTTGTTCTCGATCTGGCCGAGGATTTCACCTCGCATGTGACCGCCCGCGATAACGAAGCGAATTTTGCTCATTTAGCACTCCCTAAAGCCATATTTAGGCGGAAGCGCTGTTTCCGTGCGTTCTTACACTTTGGCTTCTGGTTGGCTTCTATTTGAGCCTCCATTCCGCCTGTTCCGATTAAATATGGGACGACTACTAAACGGATCGGACAGGGCAGAATGTTCAAAAAATACCTAATCATCGCCGCGCACACGTGGCTCCAGGCGGTGCGCTTTGCTTGAATCTGTTACCGCGTTTCTCCTCTCCATCGGCATCAATCCCACCCATTTTGTAGCTGGTGTAGCCGGGGCAGGCGTCCGCAGTCTGCTCAATAAGGGTGCTTCCAAATGGGAGAAGATTTCAGGTGGTTTCGTCGGAACGTTCTGCGCGGTCTACCTGACACCACTGTTTGTGCAGTGGATGAATCTAGATGCGACCAATCTCTCAACGACCAACGCCGTTGCATTTGGCATCGGCATCATTGGAATGTCATTGGCCGAAGGAGCCGTGCGGATGGCTCAGAATTGGTCGGAGAAACCCCGACTGCCAACGGAAGCAAGTCTCAAGGGTCTAGCCGATGCGGTAAATCCGCAAGAGCCGCCAGCTATCATCGTCCCGCCCATCGATTGCCCAGAGGATGAAAAACCGGAGCCGCATAGAGCCCCGGTTCGCAAACCTCGTCGCCGTAGTTAATCGGCTTTCTGTGCAGGCTTGGCCAAGCCCATTTTGATCAGGCAGTAATAGACGACCATGTAAGCGCCGAATAGCAGCAGAGCGGCATCAAACGCGTAGACGATGACCATTGCCCACAGCGTGTTGTGGGCCATTCCATATAAAAGTAAGCCAATTCCCGCTACCGGGCCGACGATCCACTTGAGCGTCCACCAGATCGCCTTGAAGAACATGAACCAGTGTTCACATGTCATGTATAGGGCGAGCAGTAAAAATATCGTACCGATCCAGCCTAGATGAAGCATAAAACTCTCCTTTTGCAAGTAACAACTGCTCTAAGGATTTAGCCAAACTCCGCTAAGGTCAAGAAAAACAACAGAAATACGTTAATTCCTAAGTTTTCCATAAATATCGGAGTTCAAACAACTTCGGTGTATTGTGGCAAATATTACTCCGCAGCAGATGCAGAAATTGCTCGCTGCTTTCAGAAACGACCCTCAGTTTTTCGCGACTACTATTTTCGGAGGGCAAAACGCCCTCCGTCCAAAGCAGCTAGAATTCTTCGAGAAATTCATTGCAAACGACCACATCACATTCAAAGGCGGTGTTGGCTTCGGCAAGACCCGCGTCATGGCGATTCTGGTCTGGTGGGCGCTGTTTTGCTTCAACGATGTGAAGGTCAATATTTTCGGACCCTCTGAGAAGCAAATTCAAGACAACCTCTGGAACGAGGTTGGTATGCTTTACAATCTCATTCCGAAGGCTCTTGCCGAGGAATTTGAGTACACCCCATCACGCGCCTATCGAATTTCAAGCCGCAACGAGTGCTTCGCCACCTACAGCGCGGCGAACAAGGACAACTTGGGTACGGTTCGCGGTATTCATGCGACCAACAATTTCGTTCTGGTAGACGAAGCCGCCGACGTCCCGAATGTCGTTTTCATGAATCTTGAGAACATCATGTCGGACGTAAATCCGAAACTGGTGGTGGTTTCAAACCCTGCCTACACGAGCGGCTTTTTCTACGACACTTGGGAACACAAGGACATTAGCAAGGCATGGGCGAAGGTGCATGGCCGTATGTCCGACAACCCCAATATGACGCCTTCGAAGTTGGCCGCGTTCACGGCTCTATATGGTGGAGCGGGAACAAACCAGTACCGCGTTATGGTCGAGGGCGAGTTTCCCATCGGTTCGACTAGTGGTGTCATTCCAACCTCAGCGGTCATCGAAGCGATGAATAACGAGGACGCGGTTGCACCTGCTGACAGTCCTATCATTTGGGGTCTCGATCCCAACGGTGGCGGTAAGGACCGATCAATTCTTGTGAAACGTCACGATAACGTGGTTCCCGAAAAGCCTATCGATTTCGGTAATCTCGATGCCGTGCAGTTGGCTCAGGCCGTTTACGATGAGTGGCGCGTCACCCCAATTCAGCAGCGCCCTGTCGAAATTTGCGTTGACGCGAACGGCCCCGGCTATGGCGTCTATACAATGCTGTTCAACATGGGCGTGCCGGTCCGAAAGGTCATGGCTCAGAGTAGCCCGACCCGCGATCCTCAACTGTATTCGCGTATGCGTGACCAGTTGTGGTGGATGTGCCGCGAATGGTTCATCGAAGGCGGAGTTTCCATCCCGAATGATCCTGACTTGCAGCAGGAATTGACCCTCCCGTTTTACGACTACGAAAACGGCGGCAAGATCAAAGTCGAAAGCAAGCCGGAAATTCGCAAGCGCAACAAAAAGTCTCCGGACTTGGCCGACGCGCTTTGTCTTACCTTTGCAAGCACAAAGACTGGCGGTGCGAAAGGTTGGGCTTGGTCGAAGCCAATCGATTACCCCGGTCTCGGCATTTACGAATGAGCCGATAATCCGGCGCTCCGACTAAATATGCGGAGTAGGGAGCGAACCATGACAAACGATAATTCCGCGCTGATCGCAGCGATCGACAACGCCACAGCGGCGATTAGTCGAGCGATCCAAGAACTAGAGGCACGCAAAGTGTCCGTGAAAGGCATTAATGGCGAACAAGAAGGCCGAACCGAAGGCCCTGAGCGACGAAGAAGTCCTGAGCAATATCGCGAAAGAGGTTCAAGACGCCGTTGGATTTTCGCAAGACGCGATCGCTAACAAGCAGGATCGCGGCCTCGAATTTTACAATCGCGAACTGTTTGATTCGGACCGTGCAAAAGACGGCAAGCCTGATCCGCTCAAGGGCCGTTCCAAGTATGTCAGTCCTGATGTTGCCGAGCGTGTTGACTGGCTCACTGCACAGCAACTCCGGGTCTTGGATAGTCAAACGAAGGTTGTCGAGTTTACCACCAAGAACGACGAAGACATTCCTCTCGCCCAGCAGATGACGACAGTCGTCAACGCGATTGTTCGGAACCTCAATTCCCATGCCACGATGCTCACACCGTGGATGAAGAACGGCAATATCACCGGTCTGGGTGTCGTCCACGTCGGTTTTCATCAGGACAAGGGCTGGCGTCCACCGGAAACCATCAAGGGCATCCCCGAAGAACAACTAGCCGAATATGTCACCGAAGATGAAAAAGACGACGGTGACTTGAAGATACTCAACCGCGTTGGCGAACCATACCCGGCGCCGCTGCCACCAGAAGCAGTGCAGCAGGGACTGACCCCAGAAATGCTCACACAGATGGGCGTGCAGCTGCCAATGCTCCGCGATCTCAAAATCCGCCGTCGTAAAAATACCTGGCAGATGGCAATTAAGAACATCAAGCCAGAGGATTTCTTCGTATCCAAAGACGCAGACTTCGACCAGCAGACCGGTGGTATCAAGGCCGATCTCCAAGGCCATAAGTGTGTCGTTGACCGCGCGGCGCTCCTCGAAATGGGTCACAAAAAAGAAAAGGTGGATCTGATCGAGCGGTCAGACGGAGATGATACCGGCATCGCTCAGGAGCGTGCCAAGCAAGTTGGTTTTACTCTAGGACGCCAGAACAAAGATAAGGTCGATCTGTACGAAGTTTATACCCGAATGGATATCGACGGTGACGGTTGGCGCGAATACGTTCACCTGACCATCGCTGGCGACATAGAGCATTCTGGTGTCCTCCTTAACGTTGAGGAGGTTTCAGAATATTTCCCGTATGCGGCCTACTGCCCGTTCCCGCTGCCCAACACGCTGTTTGGTCATGGCGTTGCGGACAAGATCGGTGACGACCAGCGCTTGATCTCAAATATCATGCGCGCAAATATCGACGGCCTGAACGCCTCTGTGAACCCGCAGAAGGTCGTCAACATGCAGGCTATTCCGAATTTCGATGACCTGTTGAACCCGCACCCCGGCAAGATCATCCGCAGTGATGGCGATCCGAGCGCAGCGGTCAGTTTCCTCAATACGCCTTATAATGGCGCAGCGTCGATGCAGTTCATCGAGGCGATCAAGCAGAACATCGATTACACAACCGGCGTTGGTGGCTCGATGATGGCTGTTTCCGGTGCGGATTTCCAGTCAACAAGTTCGGCCTTCCTGAGCCAGCGCAGCAACTCCATGCAGCTGCTCATAGAGTTGAGTATCCGCTTTTTCGCGGACACCGGCTATCGCTACATGTTCCGTGTTATCGTCGATCTGCTCCGCAACAATCCAGAAGGTGCGGAAGCGCTCATCAAGCGGTTGACCAATAACTTTGTCCCGATCTCCGTCGATAACTGGAATCCAGATATGGACATGAATACGACGGTCGCCTTCGGCATCATGAACCGCGACTATAATCAGGCAATGTACGAGAAAATGCTCGGCCTACAGCAACAGGCTGTTGCAGCGCAGAGCCCATTGGCGACCGAACAGAACATCTACAACACAGTCGTTGCGATGCTCGAAAACGCCGGTTTCAAGAACTCGTCGGCATTCGTGAACGATCCGTCGAAGGCGCCTCCACAGCCTAAGCAGGACAAGCCATCGGCAGAGGAATTGCAGGCACAGGCATTCCAAGCGGAGACGCAGCGCAAGGCAGCAGCGGACAAGGCAAAGAATGATCTGAAACTGCTCGATCTTTACATGGAAGACGACCGCATCCGCGACAAGAACGAAGCGGACACAGATTTGAAGGCAGCAGAGATTGCCGGAAAGTACGCGGTCCAAGTCGATCTCGCGCACATTGAATCTCAGCAGGCAGCGCAGCGCGACACGCTACAGCGCGGCTTTGCGCAGATCGCGGCGATGCAGCCGAAACCACAGCAGCAGCCGGCACCTCAGATGCCGCAGATGCCACCACAGCAATAAGGGAGCGGAATGACAGACGAAGAAATCATCATGCGCGGCGTGCAAGCCGACCGCATTTGTAGCGATCCTGTTTATCAGGCCGCGTGGGAAGCAGTCATGAAAGACCTGTTCAACGCGTGGTCTACCAGCCCACTTGAAGATGTCGCAGGCCGTGAACGCCTCCGTTTGGAACTGGATGTTCTCAACCGGTTGAAGGGCAAATTCGCCGGTTACATGAACGAGGCTGAACTATCCAAGCACTATTCGGCCAACGCGCAATAAAATTACGTTTTAGCTAAATAATGAACAACAAAATAACAATAATAACAACAAATTAGGAGCAACTAATGGAAGAAGCCAGCAACTCCGAAAGTGGAATTGGCCAGTCGCTAGAAGACGCGGCAAAGCGCATTGAAAGTATTCTAGGCAGCGGCAACGCTACAACCGATGTGAATGCGGAAAGTGCTGAGGACGAAGTCGAAGAGACTTCAACACCGTCCGACGACGTATTCGAAAACTCCGACGAACAATCCCTCGAGGACTCGGACGAGCGACTAGAAACGGAAGAAGATGAAGCGGCAGTAGCCGAAGTAGCCCCAATCAAGATTGCGGATGACCTCGTTTTCGAAATCGATGGCGAGAAAATCACCGGCAAGCAGTGGAAAGAGGCTAACCTTCGATACTCCGATTATACGCGAAAGACCCAAGCGCTTGCGGAAAAAGAACGCGGCGTAGACACCCAGGTCGACAACATTCGCGGCCAAGCAATCGCACACCTCCGAAATTTGGAGAGCACGATTGCCTCGTACCTCCCACAAGAACCGAACTGGGCACAGTTGGCGCAGGATGATCCTGCCGAATACATTGCGCAGAAGGAATTTTGGGCGGCACGTCATGCTCAGATTGCGAAAGTTCGACACGAACGCACCGAACTGGAAAAGCAGGAAGTCGCTCGACAGGAAGTTTATTTCAAGCAGGCATTGGCCGATGGTCAACGTCGCCTGCACGAAATGCATCCTGAACTAGCGAAACCTGAAACCGGCAAAGCCGTCGCGCTAGGCGAATATCTCGTCAAAGCGGGCATTCCAGCCGATGCGATCAGTCGCGAGACAAACCCGACACTTTTCAGCATCGCCTACAAAGCCATGCAGTTTGATCAGCTGCAAGCACAGAAGGCAAAGGCAGTGAAGGTCGTGGACGAAAAGCCACTTCTAGCAAAGCCGGGTTCTTCCCCGGTTGGCACAAAGGGTTCTCAGTCGGCTTACGCGAAGAGCAAAGCAGCACTTAAGCGCTCCGGCAGTCTTGAAGACGCCGCAGCAGTTCTCATGCACAGACTAAAATAATAAGGAGAAGGCAAAAATGCCCACTTTGAATACATATCAAATCCCAACGGCTCGCGAGGACCTTTCTGACGTTCTTAGCGACATCAGCCCGGAGGATCACCCAATCCTCGATGCCATCGGTTCCACAAAGGCTTCCGGCAAGTATCACGAATGGTCTCAGGACGAACTCGGCGCAATCGACATCAGCGCAGGCGCTGTTGACGGTGCAGACGCCGTTTCTGCAACTCTAGTTGCTCCGGTTCGTCTCGGTAACTACACGGAAATCCGTACAAAGACAGTTCAGGTTGCTGGTACAGCCCGCGCGATTGAAGTAGCGAGCATCAAGGACATGATGCCCTATCAGGTCGCTAAAGGTATGGCCGAACTGAAGCGTTCCAAGGAAGCACTCATCGCTTCTGCTCATGCATCCAATGCCGGTAGCGGCTCTACACCTCGTGCTCTCGGCGGTGCAGAGGCTTGGATCAAGACAAATGCTTTGCACGGCGCAGGCGGTTCTACAGCTGGTTTTTCCGGCAACACTGTAGGCTCTGTTACGGCGGGTACTTTGCGTAATCTCACAGAAGCCCTCTATCTCGATGGCATCCAGAAGGCTTGGGTCGCTGGCGGTAACGTCACTAAGACTTTTGCTCCGGCCCCGCTGAAGGAGAAGATTTCTCAGTTCACCGGCAACGCTACAAAGCAGCAGCAGGCGAAAGACAAGACTATCACTGGCGCTGTTGACTACTACGTTGGCAACTTCGGTAAGCAGCAGATCATTCCTCACCGTTGGATGAGCACAACTACTGTTCTGGCCCTCGACGTGTCGCTTTGGAACGTTGCGGTTCTCCGCGCGATGAAGGCAAACGATATTGCTAAGTTGGGTGACTCCGACCGCAAGCAGTTGATCGAAGAGTACACGCTGGAATGCCTGAACGAAAAGGGTAACGCGAAGATCGCAGACGTCCAGTAATGAACTAAAATGGGGCCAGCAAAATACTGGCCCCATTATTATCGCCAATAAAAACAAGAACAAAGGCGACCTATGTCCAGCGATACAACTTTGAATTACACAATCGGTGATCTTGTACCTTATGGTACGCTTGTTTGGGAAGATGACGAAGACAAGACTGTCTACATCACCCGCGACGGTGACCGCATGATCATCCGCACGGAGTGGAAAAACGTCCGCGCCGTGCTTGAACGAAACGCCCGCGAAGCATCCGATTTCAACGCTACTGGTAGCCACGGCGAAATGGTCAAAATCGCCAGCGTTCCTCTAGGTCTCCACTATGAGTGGGAACGCGAGGGGATCACCCACGATGAGGCGGCTCTTTCTCGCCGCCTCAATGACGGTGATTTCGCTAAACTGCGCACGAACAACTGGAGGGTCTAATGGCCCTTCAAACCTATTCCGATCTCATTTCCGCAATCGATTCCTACACCGTCAGTGCTGGTGCACCCGCGGACCTCTGCATCACACTCGCAGAGGAAGCACTGCGCCCTTTGCTCAAGCATTACCTGATGGAGAAGAAGCAGACACTTAACGTGCTGGCTGGACAGTCTCCCACGTTACCCGATGACTATCAGGAAGGCCGCGCAATCCTCGTCAACGGTTGCTATGCGAAGCCTCTGAGTTTCCGCAATCCAAACCTCAATACGGGCGAACTCGGCTATGTCGTCACCGGCAACACGTTGGAAATCCGCCCTGTGCCTTCCACCGATTATGTGGTGGACCTCTACTATTTCGCTCGTCTGCCCGCTCTCAGCGACACAAATCCTACGAACTGGCTGCTTACACGTTTCCCGACAGTCTATCTCCGCGCTTCGCTTGCACAGGCCTATCACTGGCTGAAAGACCCTGATGCGGAACAAGCAGAGAAGAACCTCACTTCCGACGCTCTCAGCGCAGTTCAACGTGATCACACACTAGCGACGGCTTCCGGCAACACCATCATTGAGGAGTTGTCGAATTGGTAATCGATAGCGTTTTCGGCCCATGGCGTCCTGACATTGCTGCGCTCAACAATCCCGGCGTGACCGTGGCTCGCAACGTGTTGCCTGCGCTCGGCGCCCTCAATGGCTCGATTGCCTATGAGCCGATGCAGCGCGCTAGTCTGTTCTCCGATGCTTCGCTGCCTTCGCGTCCTCTCGGCGCTATCAGCGGTCAGGATATCAACGGCAATGGTCGCGTTTATGCGGGTTGCTCAGAGGGCTTGTTCAAGATCAATCCCAGCGACCTCTCTTGGCAGGATGTTTCCCGAACCGATCCGTACACTACGGGCACAGAGAAATGGAACTTCACCAAGTACGGATCGTGGGTAATCGGCACGAATTTCGTCAATTACCCTCAATACATCGATATGAACGAGGATGAGCGTTTTGATGACCTGACCACGCTTGTTCGCGCAAAGCATATCTGCAACGCTCGCGGCTTCGTGGTCGTCGCAAACACTAATGATCCATTCGACGGCGATATTCCCTATCGTGTTCGCTGGTCCGGTCTCGATCAGCCTCAGAGTTGGGATTTCTCACTCACCACACAGGCAGACTTTCAGGACATCAACGGCGGTTCCGGTGTCATTCAGGGCATCGTAGGCGGTGAAGACGTGACAATCTTCACGCGCAACAGCGTTGTGAAAATGACCTACGTCGGAACTCCGCTTATCTGGCAGTTTGACGAAATCATCACCGATAAAGGCTGCGCAGTTCCCGAAAGTATCATCACCGTGGAGGGCAAGACCTACTTCCTCAGTGATGATGGCTGGTACATGTTCGACGGCACTTCGCAGTTGAAGCGCATCGGTGAGGGCAGCGTAGACAAATACTTCCTGCGCTATGTGAACACCGACCAATACAAGTACATGAGCGCGGCGGCTGATCCGGCCAAGAAACTCATCTACTGGTGCTATTCCAGCAATGACTCGATTGCCGGTACGCCCGACAAGATGCTCATCTTCAACTACTCGCTAGGTGAGTGGACAGAAGCGGACGCAGAAACAGGCATCGACTTTCTGTTCAACAGCGTGACGCTGCCTTGGACTATCGCGCAGCTGGATATCTTCGGTACAATCGAGAATTTGCCAGCGCCCTTCGATAGCCCGGTTTGGGCAGGTGGCAACAGTCAGTTGTCGGGCATGTCGATTTCCGGCGCAATCTATCTGTTCACCGGCACAAATCGCACCGGCACAATTGAGTCCGCCGAATACTTCACTATCCAGCAGCTACAGGCGATGAACCCCAGAATTCAAGGTGATCGCACTAACGTTCTGCGTGTTCGTCCGTTTGTCGATGGCAACGGCTCGGTTGCTGTGAATGTGGGCTCTCGCTTGCTTCCAAAGGGCGATATCTCGTGGAGTATGATGGCTGCACCCAACACTAGCGGCTGGGCAAACATCCGCCAGGGCGGTCGATACCATCGCATTCGCCTGACACTTACGGGCGATTTCAAACAGGCCTCCAGTGTCCAATACGACGCTGTTCCTGCTGGCTTCCGGTAAATACGGGAAGTCGGAAAGGAGCCGGTAAATTGCTGAAACTCAAACAAAACCATACACCTCGTGATGTGAAGGTACTGACCGATCAACTAGTTGATGCGGCTGGAACCATTCTGCCTGCGAGCCCGTATATGGCTTCTGTTTTGCTCAGTGACGATGCCAGCGAGGCGCAGACCAATTTGGGTTTCTCGACGTTTGGTAAGTCGCTGATCGATGATGCAGACGCATCGACAGCACTTTCCACACTCGGCGTTTCGTCTTTCGCTAAAACATTACTCGATGACACCAGTGCGGCAGCTGCTCGTACAACATTGGATGCTCTGTCCAAGACGGACTACGACAATCGAAAGCAGTACGTTTGGAATAACCTGATCACCAATGGCGATTTCTATTGGTGGCAGATCAATACAAGCCAAAACTTCGACGGCTTCGGTTCCGATGATCGCTGGAACAATGGCAATATCGGCTCTACGAAAGTCCATTCGTGGCAGACGTTCGCCAGTGGCCAGACCGACGTTCCGGGTTTCCCAGCGGACTTCTCGCGCACCGTTGTTACCAGTGTGGCCGGGGCTAGCAACCGGGTCTTCAAGCGCCAGTCGCTTGAGTACGTCAGCACGCTTGCGGGTAAGACGGCTACTCTGACTTTCTGGGCGAAGGCCGACACTAACCGCAGCATCGCAATCGAGTTTGTCCAAAATTTCGGAACTGGCGGCTCACCGAGTGCGGCGGTTACGGGGATCGGTTCTCAGAAATTCAATCTCACAACGGCATGGCAGAAGTTTCAGGCAGTCGTCAGCATTCCGTCGATAGCCGCTAAGACGATTGGAACGGATGGAACGGATACGCTCGACGTCAACTTTTGGTTCGAAGCAGGTTCGACCTTCAATGCGAGAACGGTCAATCTCGGGCAGCAATCCGGGACGTTCGATCTTGCGCGCGTCAGCCTGCTTCAAGGCGATGCCAGCGATGTAGCTGATCCATTCCCTTACCGCCTCAAGGGCGATGAACTCGCTGAGTGTCAGCGTTGGTATCAGTTCTACAGCAACGTCTTTATTAGCGGCTACAACGCTGCGAACGCGTTCATTTACAACGACATCTATTTCACGACGCAGATGCGGGCGAACCCATCGTTCTCATTTTACTCGACCACTTACAGCAACGCCTCAACCCTTACATCGAACCTCGCGCCATCCCGCACGCATCATCGGATGCAAGCGAAGATCACCGCTGCCGGTGCAGGTTGGTGTCAGACCGGCGTCGAATATTTCGCACTCTTATTTGGATACAATGGCAATTAAACGGATCACGACATTTGAGGAATTCAAAACGGAATATCCCCGTGTTCGTGGTTGGCTGAGTGAAGCCCTCAAGCATTCGACAAATGCTGATGAGCGAGCCGTTTTGGACGGCATTACTAACGGCAGTTATGCGCTTTGGACTGGCGATGCCAGCGCAGCGGTCACGCAGAACATGGATTGGGATAATCGCCCTGTCTGCATTTTGTATCTCGTAGGCGGCGATCTCGCAGAGATTTTAGGCGAGGGGCAAGAGGTCATTTCGACCTGGGCTAAAGCAAATGGCTGCGAGGGCTTTGTCCTCTTTGGCCGTCGTGGATGGGAGCGCGTGCTTACTCCCCATGGCTTCGAATTTTCATCCATCGTCATGTTTAAGGAATTTTGAGAATGGCAAGTACACCAAAAACGACAGAAACTAAGACCACTACGGAAGCACCCGCTTACGCTCAGCCATACATCAAAGATGCGCTTGCTTCCGCTCAGTCTGCAATAAAAAACGGTAACCCAAATTACTATCCGGGCTCGACCGTAATCGACCTTTCCAACGAAACGAAGAACGCGCAGCAGAGCATTCTCAACACGGCAGCTGACGGTTCGCAGATCATCAAGAACGGTCAAAATGCTGTAAATGGCGTGACGACCGGCTCGGCCTTCAATCCAGCGGGTGCAAACACACTTGCGGCGGGAACGACGTTTACAAACGGCGCAGCTGGCAATGCTCAGTCGCTATCCGATATTTTGAAGGGCAGCGCTAATCCGGGTCAGGCACTGTTGCAGGGTACGGCGAACGGAGATTACCTCAACGGCAATCCTTACCTCGATCAGATGGTGAAGAACGCTAACGCCTCGGTCGTATCTGATTTCAACAACAACATTGCACCGGGCATCGACAGCGCATTTGCGAAAGGCGGTCGCAACGGTTCCGGCGCATACGCAAGCGTTCGCAACACGGCCGAACAGACCGCCGCTGACGCGATGGCGAAGAATGCCGAGAACATTTACGGCCAGAATTACGCAACAGAACGCCAGAACCAGATCGACGCCTCGAAGAGTATCGGTTCGCTTTACGATCAGAATGCAAACACGCAGATCGGCGCGAATAATTCGCTCGCTGGCATTTTGCAGGGTCAGCAGGACAGTCGCAATCAGGCGGCTTCCGGTCTTATGGCTGGTCAGCAGGGTCAGGCTCAGACGCAGTTGCAGGGCGCAGGCATGGCGGGCGATCAGCGTGCTAACGATTACTACGATGCAAATCAGGTTGCGGGTGTCGGTGCGCAGAAGGACGCTTATGCGGACATGCTCAAGCAGGCCGATATCAACAAGTGGGATTTCAACCAGAACAAGGACATCAACAACGCCGCGCAGATGATCGGTCTCGCAACGACTGGTGGCTTCAATTCGCAGACCACATCGAAGCCGGTTTTCTCGAATGGTCTTTCGACTGCTTTGGGCGGTATCGGTTCGCTCGCATCGATCTTTGGCATGCTCTGCGATATTCGCGCAAAAGAGAACATCGTGTTCGTCGGCTACATGCTGAACGGTACCCGCATCTATGAATTCACCTACAAAAACGATCCATCCGGCCAAGTCTACGAAGGTCCGATGGCGCAGGAAGTCGAAATTACACGTCCGCACGCGGTTCGCGAAATCGATGGTTTCAAGCGCATCGACGGTCGCGCTCTAATTGGAGAAACTGCATATGTTCAGTAATTTTGAAGAAATCCTTGCTGCGCTTAAGGGCTTGCCTCCGGGCGCAATGGGCGGTGCAATGTCCGCTGTTACACCGGGTGGCGATGTGAAGTTGCCACCATCTGATGTGCAGGTTCCGCAGACATTCAATCCGCCTCCGCAGGCTCAACCTGATCCGACGCAAACGGCTTCGGTTCCTCCGCAGTATGCGAGTTTCGCTAATCCGACGGGCCCGACACAGCCGGGTCTGACAGGTCAATTCCCGGATGCACCGGGCATGTTGGCTGCTGATAAGCCAAAAGGCGCAAGCGCGTTCGGTGGTTTGCTCAAGTTTAAAGACGAGGACGAGAAGCAGGCAGTGTTGCGCGGCCTTCTCGGTGCGTCCGGTAGTTTGATGGCAGCTGGCGGTCCTTCCGATAAGCCGACAAGTTTTCTCGGTAATCTCGGTGGCGCTATCTCGAATGGTGTTGGCTTCTACGAGGGTGCGAAAGACGGCGCAGCGGATCGCGCATATAAGAATGCGCAGACAGCCCGCTACGGTGTGGCGAATGCGCAGGACGAGTACAAACTGAAGCAGGCTCAGGCTCAGGAAACAGCGCGACAGAACTATTTTAAAAATCGCATGGGCGGTGGCGCAGGTTTTGACGGAGGTAGCAACGCTGGCGCTACCGCTGGTCCGGTTGCTGCCAGTGGTTCGCCTGTTGCTGCTCCATCCGCTCCGACAAATGATCTAGCTGGACAGATTAACCGTCAACGTGCGCAGCTAGACGCAGACTACAATTTCTATGCTTCGCAGGGCGATAGCGCTATGGCGGGCAAACTTTTCGATCAGATGAACTACCTGGATAATCAGGCTGCGCAGAAATTGCTGGTTTGGAATGGGCAGAACTATACCAACGCACCGGGTACGATTGAGGGCGTTTCTCGCAGTGAATACGCGACGAAGGCAGCGGGTCAGGCAGGCACAGAAAGTCAGGTCCGCACAGACGATCAGCGCAATTACGATGCAACGCAATCCGACACTGGTTTCGGCTCCTACTTGGACAAGCAGGCCGATGCAAAGCGTCAGGCTAACCGCTTGCAGAAGGAAGGTGCTTACATCGATCCGAAGTCGAACGCTCGCTACTCCTCTACATTCGATAACGCGACCGGTAACGTCATCTACAAGGATGGCTTGAACAACGTCATCACCGATCCCGTTGTGATCAACCGTCTGGTTCAGGACACACCGGGCCGCACAAAGGCAAATATGAGCGATCCTGTTGTGAAGGACGAGCGCACAGCGGAAGCAGCGCTCGCACAGGCAGCGGGCCGCACAGCGCAGACCGTGGGCACGGTGGATCGTATGCAGGCTATCGCAGGCGATATCAACCGCAACAGCTGGTTCCAAACTGGCGGTTACAACGGCTTTGCGAAGACATTGGACAACGTTCTTCCCGGCGACAACTTCAGTGGTTCGAAGCGTCAGGAACTCGACAATCTCATGCAGGATCAGATCAAGACGGAAATTGAAAGCCTGCGTGGTCTAGGTGCGATGTCGGATAGAGACTTGGCGTCCATTCAGGATCGCGTGCTTAACGGCAACCTCAACCCCGCTGCACTCAAGGACATTGGTGATCGCCTCCGTGGCATCGCTCAGTACAACGCAGCGAAGTACGAGGCTTGGAAGGGTTCGGGTCAGACTGACGATTTCCGCAACTGGTCCTACACCTTCGACAAGGACAACTACGAACAGTTCATGTCGCAGGGCTCCGGTCAGTCGCAGCCAGATCAGCAGCCTACGGGCAGCACCAACACAGCGGCAATTCCGCAGATCAGCGGCGTTGATGATTTCCAGAAGTTGCCAAGCGGAACGGTCTATCTCGATCCGCAAGGCGTGAAACGCACAAAGCGATAAGTACGTGAAGTAACCGGCCCAAAAGAGGCCGCGACAAGAAGCCCGGAAAACGGGACGAGGTGAGAATGGCGTTGAACCAGAACGCGCAATACGCATACCGTTATTTGCAAGACAAGTACCGACTATCTCCGGCACAATCCGCTGGCGTTGTCGGCAATCTCTACGGTGAAAGCAGCCTGAACACTGGCGCCATCAATCGTGGCGATGGCCGTGACGGCTCAAACAGTATCGGCATTGCCCAGTGGAATGGTGATCGCGCCCGCAATCTGCGAGGATTCGGCGGCGACAACTACAACAACTTGGATACCCAACTTGATTTCGTGATGCACGAATTGCAGGGCTCAGGCGGCAACGGCGGTGGTTCTGAAAGTGCCGCGTGGAAACGCCTACAGGCTGCGCAGGACGTGCCAAGCGCCACACAGGCATTCATCGGATACGAACGTCCGCAAGGTTGGTCCGCTGACAATCCGACTGGTGGTCACAACTACTCGGGCCGTCTCGGTTACGCTGGTCAGCTATTCGGCATGACGCCCGAGCAAATTGCAGCAGCGCAGCCTACCAGTGCGCCTATTGCAGCGGATGCAGTCACAGCGTCCACAGGAGCGCCGTCCGCTACGGCAAGCGCACCCGCTGCAACAGCGGACGCATCGAAGGGACTGCTAGGCATTGATATCCCTGGCCTTACAGGAAACAAGGGCCTTCCGGGGCTTCTGCAGTTTTCGCAAATGGCAATGAACCAGCCGCAGCCACAGGATGACACCCCGCGTGGTGGCCTGTTGCAGTCGCAGCCCGTTCAACTCACTCAGATGACCGCACCTAAGCAGACTTACAAGCCGTGGGAGCAATACCTCTCGATGTTCAGTGGGAGGAGCGCATAATGGTTAGTATTGGCCGTTTGCCTCAGAAGGCACCCGTAGTTGATCCCGTAGTTACCGGCGCGACAAAAACAGATCGCCAAGTCATGCCGTGGGAAAACGATCCCATCGTAGAGGACAACAATGCGTCCGCTCCGTGGGAGAGTGATCCTATCGTTGAGCCAGCCGCGAAAAAACTCAATCCCGAAGACATCGATCCGAGCATGGAAGCGCCTCCGCTGGTGCGTGCACAAGTCGGCGCGCTCGATAAGCCGGAAGACCGTTTGACCGCTCTGCGCAAGTCCTACCCGGATGCGCAGCCGTTGGATGATGACAACTTCATCATGAGCGATCCGAAGACCGGCAAGACGATGATTTATAATCAGCCGGGTTGGATACCTTCATTGGGTGACTTCGCGAGTATTGCTCCTGAAATCGGTGAGGGTGTCGGTGCAGTCGGTGGCGCAGTTGGCGGCGGCATTGCTGGTGGCACTAGTGGTTCCATTATTCCACTCGCAGGTACAGCAGCGGGTACGGTAACCGGTGGTATGCTTGGTGCTGGCCTTGGCGCAACAGCAGGCCGTGAAGCGACACAGCGCGGTTTGAACTACCTGTTCGGCAACGAGGACACTCGTACAGCTGGCGAGCAAGTATGGGACGCAACAAAGACCGGCCTTATCAACGCAGCGGGCGAGGGCGTCGGTGTGGTTGCCGCTCCAATCATTCGCGGTGGCGCTCGCGCTGTAAAAAACACATTCGGTACAGGTGGTCGTAACATTCTCGTCGGAACTGCCGATGATGCCGCCCTTGCTGGTGAACGTGCTACTGACCTCCGAGCAATCGGAGCCGAGCCCTCCGCTGGTATGGTCGCTGGTAATCCTAACACGGCTATTCGCGAACAAGCACTCGCAGCAACACGCGCGGGCAAGCCTATTCAGGATCGCATTGAAGGTGCTTTCAGCGCGATGGATAACGAGGCGAACCGCATCGTTAACGGGCTTACACCACAGACGATGACACGTCAGGAACTCGGCCAAGCCCTCAAGGATCAAGCCGCAGCATTAAAAACTGCATCCAAAGCACGCAACGATTACCTGTACGAAGAGGCTGGTAGATCGATTGGTGATGGTCCCGCAACGGGCGCAAATACTCGTCAGTTCCTTGATGGTCTACAGGCCGAACGCGCTGGCATGACCAAATCCGCAGCGCTCAATAACGGCAAAGCCCTTGATGATGTGATCACACAGGCGAAAGCGGTTGTCGATGATCTAGGCGCTGGCATCAACTTTAATCAATTAAAGGAAGCCCGCACAAATATCGGCAAGATCGCAAACGACCCTTCTATGAATCAGGCCACGAGAGATTATGCATCCGGTCTCTATACAGCTATGGGGAAGGACATGGGCGAAACCGCCGAGGCTATCGGTGGCAACGCTTTGCAGGATTGGAAAAAAGCAAACAATCGTTTCCGTCGCACCAACGATCCGAATAGTGCTTTCGGTACAAAAAACACGCTCGATCCGATCCTACGCGCACAGACGCCGGAACAGGCAGCGGATTGGGTTCTCGCACAGGTCAACAAAGGCGGTACGCGTATCAATGCGGTTCGTCGTCAGATCGAGCGCAGCGAAGGTGGGCCGGAATTGTGGAACACCCTGACCGGTTCGACCGTCGAACGCATGGGCATCGATGCTTCCGGCGAATTCAATCCTACAACGATGCTCCGCAATTGGGCGAAGATGAGTGACGAGGCGAAGAGCGCGTTGTTCAGCGGCACAGCGCGTGCGCAGTATCGTCAGGACTTGGACCGTCTCGCACGCATTGCAGAAAACATGAAGGGCTATCGACGCCTCGACAATCACAGCGGTACGAACAAAGCAGCAAATGCGCTTGAAGAGTTAAACCTCGCAGACGGCAAAAGCCTGCTTGGTGCGGTTCTCGGCGGCCCGAAAGCGCTTCTCGGTATTGCAGCGGGTAAGGCCGGTCGTTTCGGTCTCAACCGTTGGCAAGCAAAATTGCTCACGAGCCCCGAAACTGTGAATTTGCTGGCACGATTGCCTCAAGCGCAGATGCAGAAGGGCGGCACAAGGGCCTACTTGGAGCAGCTGTCGAAACTCGCAGCAAGCACGAGCGATACTGCACTGGCCGTCGCAATCAACGATTTCCAACGGGAGATTGGCTACTCCGAATAACAAAATGCCCCGGTCACAAGGCCGGGAAGCACCCCAACAACAATAAGAAAATGTGGTGAACAATGGTAGATTATACAGACCCAAGGTGGAATGAGAGCGATTCTCAGAACACTTCCCCAAGCCCAAACGGTATCGCACCGGGCCAGGCTCCTAGCGCGGTTCCCGCTGTTATCCGCGCTGGCATGGGTGCACAGAAACGCGCATTCGACCGTGAAAACGCACGTGGACTTTGCACCAATTCAGGTAATGCCTATGCGCTGACTTACGATGTCCCGCCTGACGATTACTATAAGGGCGCGTTCTTCTCGTTCTTTGTATCAGCGACCAACACAGGCGCAGCAACCCTCAGCATCAATGGAATGCCCGCTAAGGCGCTGACACAGAACAATGGCAGCGCATTGACCGCTGGCGATCTCATTGCAGGCGTTCCGATCACGGTCACTTATGATGGCACAAAGTTCCGCTTGTTGACGACCTCGGCTAATCAATCGTTCGCTGGCTTGTCAGCAACTTCTGTGTCTGCAACTTCTGTGACAGCAACGAGTGTTGCGGCAACTACTGTTGCAGCGACAACCGGTATGACTATCAACAGTTTGCCAGTGTTTACCACGGCCAACGACGGTGCAGGCTCTGGCCTGGACTCGGATAAATTGGATGGTCAAGAAGGCTCTTGGTATCAGGCTCGTGCAAACCACACAGGTACGCAGGACGTTGCAACAATCAGCGGGTTGCAAGCGATCCTGGATACCATCGTTCCTGCTTCCACTGTTATCTACGTCGCGCAGGCAACTGCTCCGACTGGCTATTTGGCGGCGAATGGTGCGGCTGTTTCTCGCACTACCTACTCTCGCTTGTTCACGGCAATCGGCACAACATTTGGCGCGGGCGATGGCTCAAATACGTTCAACGTTCCTGATCTGCGTGGTGAGTTCGTTCGTGGTCTTGATAGCGGTCGTGGTGTTGACTCGGGTCGAACTCTGGGTTCTGCACAGTCTTCGCAAAACTTGGCTCACAGCCACGGTGGCGCTACTGCGAGCAACGGTCCTTGGGGTCTATCGGTAACTGCTTATACGAGTACTGAAGATAGTCTGGAAACGCAGGCCGGTGGTACGCCATACGCACAGGGCAAACCGAAGTCTACGACCACTATGGGCACCGGCACAGTTCCTGCGCACGGTCACTCAATCTCATCGGATGGTGGCTCGGAAGCACGTCCGCGTAACGTCGCGTTGCTCGCGTGCATTAAAGTGTAAGGCTTCACTCAAAGTGAAGCGGTTTTGGCTTTGCTTGCGGGGTGATACCTGCGCGAGACAGGATTTGGGCGGCTGCTTCCTTGGCGGTCGCCTTTTCCACGTCGGAGAAGCCTAGTGCATCCATGTGATTTGTAAGATGCTCTTGTGTCCACGGAGTTTCGCCGTCGATGGCCTTGAAACTTGAGGTCAGATCGAAGCGGCCTGTCAGCGCACCAGCGCTATCGAAGCGATAGCCCTTCAATCCGCCAGCTACGAAGACGATGCTTTCCTGTTGATCCAAGTTGACTTCAATGCGGCTGATAAACTTACGCAGGGCCAGACTTACTCGTGACCGGCTTTGCAGGATTTCATCATCTGTGCCGGTGGTCCATCTGAGCCGTTCCATTGCGATCATTTCCGCAACATTGCTGCGCTCGGCTTCCTGCTCCGTGATCTGACGAAGCGTGATTTCATGCTCTGTCAATTCCGCTTTGTCAGCCTCGATCTGTTGACGCATTGCGGAGGCTTGGTTCTGATATTCGAGCCGTTCCGCTGCATCTTCTGCGCTACCGACGGCTGCGACGAAGTTGGCCCGCTTCTTCTCGTTTTTGGTGATCCGCTCGGATAGCTGCGTGATCATTCGTTTCAGGTCGCTTTCGCGATACGCCAGCGTTCCAGCGAGATCACTTGCCAGATAAAACTCGGTCGCTTTGTCGAGGACTGCTTTCTCTAGCGGTTCATAAGGGACCGACTTGCGCTGCGTGTTGCAAACGCTTTTGCCCATCACCTCATAGCCCATACAAGCGTAAAGCCGATAGCGAGGGTCATCACCCGCCTTCTTTATGCCACCGGAATGCTTGATCCGCATCCGACTTCCACAAACGCTGCAACGGGACAACTGATAGAGCAGGTTCGTGTGGTGGCGGCCTTTAGCACCTCTTGTTGTCAGCTGTTTGTTTTTGCCTTGCACTCGCCAGAACAGGTCTTCATCAACAGCAGCAGGGAAATAGTTCTTGATTGGCTCGCCCATTGGCACGCGTTTGCCGTCGACGGTTTCAAACACATGGTACGTTCCGATTGCTGCCTCGTTTTGCAGGATCAGCCGAATAATCGGGTCTTTCCATTTCTGTGTTTTCGACATGCCGGGTTTCAGCACAGGTATATTGCGGTCGTTCAGATGCTTCGCAATCGACCTCGCACCCATACCGATATCGCGGAGTTCGAATATCTCTTTGATCGTGTCTGCGTGCTTGTTCAGGGTAAATTCGAAATCACGTTCTGTGCCCGGAACCTTCTTCTGATCGATCCATCGCACAATCGTCTGCACTTGCCGGGGCTTGCCCTCAAGTGCTTCCAGGCGGTTCTTTTTCACATTGTAGGTCGAGCGTTCGTGCTTGGTTTGGCTTTCGTCATTCGCCCGCTTCATAATCGAGAGCGACATAATCAGCTGAGTGAAATCGCGGTCTTTGTGGTAGACCTGATTATCAAGCAGCGTGACGATTGTTATACCAGCGCGCAGGATGTCGATGAACTGACTTTGCGCGGTCAATACGTCTTCGCGGGAAAGTCGGTCGAGGCTTTCGACAATCAGTGTCGAGTTGTCAGGGATTTTACCGGCTCGGACCAGTTTGAGAAATCCGCCGAGTGCACCAAACCGTACGTGGTCGCCGTGATAGCCGGAACCTACATCGCGTAGATCGGTGTCGAGTTCGAGATTGTTGTCCCTCACATATTTGAGGGTCTTTTCCATCTGGCGGGTGATGCCGAGACCATCAACCTGCTTTTTGCTGGATATTCGAATGTAGGAATATGCTTTTGTCATTGTGCCATCCGCGCTTGTCCCAACCTACGTCGGCGGGTGTTAAAAAAGCGCGCATTGCCGAACGCACAATTCGCTAGTGCGCGCCGGCGCAATAGACGACGAACAGTGCGTCGGCGGGCCAGGCCGACATGCGGTGCGCGGTCATCTTGCCATGCGGCAGGTTGATGGCGCCGGGAATGTGGGACTGGGCAAAGAGCGTCGGCGAGCGTGCATCGAGAAGAACGAAGTCGACCTTTTCAGACGCAAAGGCGGCATGGACGTCGGAGCAATCGGTCTCGAAGGCAAGCTTGGCGGCAAAATGGGCGGCGGCGATATCAGCGGCGGCGGCGGGGATTTCTGCGACAGGGCTTGGCATCAGTCTTTCCTTTCATGTTGTCATTGCTGTCTGGTATCGCCGATGTTACTGCTTTGCGAAATTGGCCATCATGACCGACAGCGTAAAGATCATGCCAAACTCCTCATCACAGCAGACGAAAGGGCCGCTGGTCGCGGCGCTTGCCTATGACGGGCTCTGCACCTTCGAATTCGGCATTGCCTATGAGGTCTTCGGTCTGCCGCGCCCGGAGATGGGGGAGGATTGGTATCGCTTTTCGGTCTGCGGCATCGAGCCGGGGCCGCTTCGCGCCGCCGGAGGGCTGACGGTCGCGGTCGACAAGGGCCTGGAAGTGCTTGATGAGGCGGACCTGATCGTCGTGCCCGGCTGGCGGGCGATCGATGCGCCGGTGCCGGCACCGCTTGCCGCAGCGCTGAGGGCAGCGCATCAGCGCTGTGCGCGCATCATGTCACTCTGCTCGGGCGTTGCTGTTCTTGCCGGATCCGGGCTGCTTGCCAACCGCAGGGCGACGACACATTGGCGCTATGTCGCCTCGATCGCCGCGCGTTATCCCGACATTACGCTCGATGCCGACGTTCTCTACATGGACGAGGGCAGCCTGCTGACGGCGGCAGGCAGTGCTGCCGGCATCGATCTCTGCCTGCATGTGGTGCGCGGCGATTTCGGTTCGGAGGCGGCAAACAGCGTCGCCCGCCGCCTCGTCGTGCCACCGCACCGCGAAGGCGGGCAGGCGCAGTTCATTCACGCGCCGGTTCCCGAGGAACGCGAGGGCATCCGCTTGGGGCCGCTGATCGAATGGATGCGCGAAAGCCTTTCCGAGGACCAGCCGATCAGCCTGCTTGCCAAAAGAGCGGGTATGAGCATGCGCACCTTCCAGCGGCGCTTCGAAGCGACGACGGGTCTCAGCGTCGGCGAATGGCTGCTAAAGGAGCGGCTGCGGCATGCCCGCGATCTTCTCGAAAAGCAGCTCGCCGTCTCGCTCGACGACATCGCGATCTCAAGCGGTTTCGGCACGCTGGCGACGATGCGGCATCATTTCCGCAGGCGACTGGGGACGAGCCCCAATGCCTATCGGAAGTCATTCGGCGGGTAGACTGGCCTGGCGCTTCGAACGTTGCTGGCAAGATGGCAACGCCGCGGATCGATCTTTTCCGCGGCGTTGCAAAGCCGTCACTCCGCCGCCTGGCGGGCCATCGGGTTGTTCGGGTGCGTCGTCCAATTGGCGTAGTTCGGGTCGACCACGCGGCCGGTGCGCTTGTCGAGGGTGCCGGCGGGAAGCTGCTCCATGGTGATGCAGTTCTCAACCGGGCAGACGCTGACGCAGAGATTGCAGCCGACGCATTCCTCGTCCATCACCTCGAAGTGGCGCAAGCCGTTGACGACGTTGGTGATCGCCTGATGCGAAGTGTCCTCGCAGGCGATGTAGCAGCGGCCGCATTTGATGCAGGCGTCCTGGTCGATCTTCGCCTTGGCGATATAGTTGAGGTTGAGATACTGCCAGTCGGTGACGTTGGGCACGGCGCGGCCGGTGATGTCGTCGAGGGTTTTGTGGCCCTTTTCATCCATCCAGTCGGAAAGGCCAGTGATCATTTCCTGCACGATCTTGAAGCCGTAGGTCATGGCCGCTGTGCAGACCTGGACGTTGCCGGCGCCGAGAACGAGGAACTCGGCGGCGTCCCGCCAGGTGGTGATGCCGCCGATGCCGGAGATCGGCAGGCCGTAGGTTTCGGGATCGCGGGCGATCTCGGCCACCATGTTGAGCGCGATCGGTTTCACCGCCGGGCCGCAATAACCGCCATGGCTGCCCTTGCCGCCGACCGTCGGGTTGGGGGCGAAGTTGTCGAGATCAACGGAGACGATCGAGTTGATCGTGTTGATCAGCGAGACGGCATCGGTGCCGCCGGCCTTGGCGGCGCGCGCAGGACGGCGGACGTCGGTGATGTTGGGCGTCAGCTTGGTGATGACGGGCATGCGGGTGTACTGCTTGCACCAGCGCACGACCATTTCGATATATTCCGGCACCTGGCCGACGGCGGAACCCATGCCGCGCTCCGACATGCCGTGCGGACAGCCGAAATTGAGCTCGATGCCGTCGGCGCCGGTCTCTTCGACGAGAGGCAGGATCGATTTCCAGGCCTGTTCCTCACAAGGCACCATGATCGAGGCGATCAACGCCCGGTCCGGCCAGTTCATCTTCACCTGCTTCATTTCCCGCAGGTTGGTGTAGAGGTCGCGGTCGGTGATGAGTTCGATGTTGTTCAGACCGAGCAGGCGGCGGTCGGCGCCCCAGATCGCGCCGTAGCGCGGGCCATTGACGTTGACCACGGGCGGGCCTTCCTCGCCCAGTGTCTTCCAGACCACGCCGCCCCAGCCGGCCTTGAAGGCGCGCTCGACGTTGTAGGCCTTGTCGGTCGGCGGCGCAGACGCCAGCCAGAACGGGTTCGGGGATTTGATGCCGACGAAATTATTGCGGAGATCAGCCATTGTTCATTCTCCCCTTCAGGCAACCGCGACAGCCGGAGCGGCTGCTGCGGACAGGGTGCGATGGATGGATTCAGCCGCATCGCGACCGTGGGCGACGGCGGAAACCGTAAGATCGTCACCGCCGAAGACGCAGTCGCCACCGGCCCAGACGCCGTCGAGCGACGTGCGGCCTTCGACATCGACGGCGATACGGCCGGATTCCATGCGCAGCGAACCGAGGCCCGCCGCGTCAAAGCTCTGGCCGATCGCCTTGAAGATCTGGTCGGCGGCGATCACGCCGGTTTCGCCGGTGCCGATAAGGCGACCGTCGAGCAGCTTCGTATATTCCACCTCGATGGCGGCAACCTTGCCGTCCTGCGACAGGATCGATTTCGGCGCCAGCCAGTGGCGGATGATGACGCCCTTGGAGCTTGCCAGATCCTGCTCGAATTCGGAGGCGTTCATCTGCTCCTTGCCGCGGCGGTAACAGATCGTCACCTCCTCGGCGCCGAGCAGCTTTGCCTGTACGGCGGCGTCGATCGCCGTCATGCCGCCGCCGAGGACGACGACCCGGCGGCCGATGGCGATGTCGCTCTTGTCTTCGGCCTGGCGGAGCGCTGCGATGAAATCGACGGCATCGTCGACGCCTAAAAGGTTCTCGCCGTCGATGCGCAGCGCGTTGACGCCGGCAAGGCCGATACCGAGGAAGACGGCGTCATGCTGCGCCTGCAGATCGGAAAGCGAAAAATCGCGGCCGAGAAGAGCGCCTTGGCGAACTTCGATACCGCCGATCGACATGATGTAATCGACTTCCTTCTGGGCGAAATCGTCGACCGTCTTATAGGTGGCGATGCCATATTCGTTGAGGCCGCCGGATTTTTCCCTGGCATCATAGATGACGACGGAATGGCCTTTCACGGCCAGGCGATGGGCGGCGGCAAGACCTGCCGGGCCCGCGCCGACAACGGCGATCGTCTTTCCGCTCGGTTCGGCCCTGGCGTAGAACTGCCGGCCGGCCTGCATGGCGGCATCGGTCGCATAACGCTGTAGGCGGCCGATCTCGACGGGCCGCTCTTCAGCCGTGTTGCGCACACAGGCCTGTTCGCAGAGTTCTTCGGTGGGACAGACGCGGGCGCACATGCCGCCGAGGATGTTTTGATCGAAGATCGTCTTGGCCGAACCGAGCGGATTGCCGGTCGAGATCTGCCGGATGAACAGCGGAATGTCGATCGAGGTGGGACAGGCCGTCATGCACGGCGCGTCGTAACAGAAATAACAGCGGTCGGCTGCGACCAGCGCCTCGTGATTGTCGAGGCGCGGATGAAGATCGGAAAAATTAGCCTCATACTCGGCAGGCGACAGCCGGCCGGCATGAATCCCGGTTTCCAGTCGTTCCATTGAAGTTCCCTCATTATTGGTAAACGGCCTGTGAGGAAAAAGGTAACTCAGGTTTAAAAATTTATCAAACGGTAAAATTTTGACGGTCTGCACTGGCGTGCCTTCGGCTAAGCAACTGTTTTCTGCATTAATTTCGACAGGACCGGATCAGTGGAATGGCTGAGCGTGGGGCGGGGCAAGGGGATCCGAAAAAAGATTCAAAAAAGTCGAATTTTTTTCGTTCGGCGGGGAACCAATATTTGATGTCGTCGTTATTGCGATATCCGGATGGTGATCGCATCGACCCAACATGCGCGCCCCCAACCCACTATCCGGACGTACTCACGGTCCCCTCCCGGTGAGTGAAGACAGCCGGTGCGCCGCCCTCGCACCGGCTGTTTTTCCGTTATCCTTGGGCTTTCACAGGCGTTTGAAGATTTCGAATTCGGTTTCCGGAATGGTTAGGCGATATTCGATGCGGCCGGGAGCGAGGCTCAACTCCGCCTTGCCGTTGACGGACGAGGGTACGACACGCTCCAGCACGGTGCGGCCGAAGCTGTTGTCGCTGAATTCGTGAATTTCCGATTGATCTTGCAGCACCTCTGCCCAGGCAACCTCGATCGCCTTCCTCTCGCCGATCATGGCTTCCCGGCAATTCAGCGTGATCGAGGCGGCGCCGCCTGCTATCGCGCCGTAGGAGGCGGAGTTGACGATCAGTTCGTGAAGGGCGAGCCCGAGATGCACGGCGGCATTCGGGGTCAGATGGGCATTGATGCCATAGATCGGCATGGAGCCCGATGTTTCCGGCCAATAGGGGGCGAATTGTTTTTCGGCGAGTTCGAAGAGATAGGCGCCGCGCCAACTCGAATCCGTGATCAGATCTTGCGAGTTGGAAAGCGATTGCAGCCGTCCGCGAAACTTGCCGAGGAAACTGTCGAGAGAGAGCGTGTTGCGCGCGGTCTGCGTGGCAATGCCCTGGATGATGGCGAGAAGATTTTTCGAACGGTGCGAAAGTTCGCGCAGCAACGATTTCAGCACCTTTTCGCGATGCCGGCTTTCGGTGACTTCAGCCATGACGGACAGAAGACCATATTTGCCGCGCTCACTGGTTCGCTGGATTTTCAGTTCATAGGTGCGCATTTCGCCGTCGACGGTGATCTCGACCTCGGCATTGTTGGGGACGCCGGTTTCCAGCACCTTGTGTTTCAGCGCTGTCAGATATCGCCCATGCGCGTCGCCGAAAAGAGCGGCGTCGCTGCCGCCGGGTGCGAAGAGTGCCGCGAAATGCGGCGGCAGATTTTCGGCGTAGAAGATCGAAAGCCGGGCATCCTGGCAGAGGATTGAAATCCCGGCGCTGCCGAGCGCGCGTTCCATCATTGCGGCTTTGCCTTCGAAGGTAAAAGGCATGCCGGACAATGGTTCAGTCCTATTCACTCGGCCGCCTTTCCCTGTGACATCTTGAACCTCGCTGAAGGGAGCGCCCTCGAGGCTCCGCCTGTCAACTCTAGAACAAAGCGCTGCAAAAACCATTAAAGCCACCGGAGCGTCCCGGTAGCACCGGAACGCCTGTTTTGGCGATTTGGTTCCGAAGGCCGAAGAATTGCGTCTCAGGCGGCAACTCTGGTCGATTCGTTGAAGAAGAGAGCCTGGCTGATCAGTGCCTTGACCATGTCTGGATTGAAGGGCTTGGTGACAAGGAAAGTCGGTTCGGGGCGCTCGCCGGTCAGAAGCCTTTCCGGGAAAGCCGTGATGAAAATCACCGGGACGCTCGATGTCTTGAGGATGTCGTTAACGGCGTCGATCCCGGAGCTGCCATCGGCAAGCTGGATGTCGGCCAGGACCATGCTCGGCTTGGTCTTGTTGTAGAGTGCGACGGCCTCGGCATGCGTGCGGGCAATGCCGGTGACGCGATGGCCGAGGCTTTCGACCATTTGCTCGATATCCATGGCGATCAGCGGTTCGTCCTCGATGATCATGATATCGGTCGCGACCTGACGGGAAATCTCCTGCGAGGCCATGTCGAGCAGGCGCATGACGTCCTGTTCGTCGAGTTCCAGGATTTCGCCGATCTCGGCGACGCGGAAATTCTCGACGGAGGCAAGCAGGAAGGCCTGACGGGCGCCCGGTGAAACCTTCGAAAGGTTCAGCGTGGCGCGCTGTTCCCAGGCATAGGGCGATGTCGGCTCCGGAATCTGGACTGCGGTGGAACCAAACAATTGCGTAAACAGTTTGTAGAGTGCCACCCGGTCATTCGCCGTATCCGGGAAAATCGTGAGATCGGCGATGATGGCTTCGAGTACGGCGGCGACATAGGCATCACCCGAAGTCTGAGTGCCGGTAAGGGCGCGGGAATAGCGGCGCAGATAAGGAAGGTGCGGCGCGATTCGAGTGGAAAGTGTCATTAAGGGCTCCCGTATACAGGCCGGCATTGGCTCCAATGACCGGTTAACGTCGTCTTGCTAAAAAAGTTCCGGAACGGCAGGAACTTTTTTTGTCGCGCCGCATTATTCCAGCCGACAAGGAAAGGGCGTAGCGTTTTGACCCATGAAGCAAAAAATGCCAGGGACATCGACAATAGAAGGCTCGGTGTCGATGGTTGAAATCATGATTGATCCCCTGCACGCCCCAACAGACAACCGGCGAGAAGACGAATTGATGACGACACGCAAGAAAGAAGCAGCCGATCAGCGTAAGCTGGAGCTGCGGGCAAGCGATATCCTGGACCCGAATAATCAGATCGGTGTCAGGCTGCGGTCGCTGTATGCCTCCGCGCAGGAGGAGGCGATCCCGGATCGTTTTCTCGATCTTCTCGAAAAGCTTGACCATGCCGAAATGATGGCTTCCGCCAAAATGGCCGAATAGGATCATCTGCATGGAAGATAAAGCGCAACCCAGCTTCAAGCGGGAACTGCTGGCGGCACTCCCAAGTCTCCGCGCCTTCGCAATTTCTTTGATCGGGCGGCACGATCGTGCCGACGATCTCGTCCAGGACACCATCATGAAAGCCTGGGCCAAACAGGATCATTTCGAGATGGGCACCAATATGAAGGCCTGGCTCTTCACGATCCTGCGCAACGAACTTTACAGCCAGATGCGCAAGAGCGGCCGCGAGGTGCAGGACAGCGACGGCCTGTTCACGGAATCGATGGCGATGCACCCCTCGCAATACGGTGCGCTCGATCTGCAGGACTTCAAGAAGGCGCTCGACCAGTTGCCGCCGGACCAGCGTGAGGCGATCATCCTCGTCGGTGCCTCGGGTTTTTCCTACGAGGAGGCGGCCGAAATCTGCGGCTGTGCCGTGGGCACCATCAAGAGCCGCGTCAACCGGGCTCGCCAACGGCTGCAGGAGTTGCTGCAGATTTCAGGCGAGGCCGATTTCGGCCCCGATGCCACCTCGGCGCCGCTGACGTCGAAGGCGTTTGCGTTCTGATAGAGAGTTATATTTGGGAGGAAGGCCGGTTGTCCCTCGGGGCGCCGGCTTTTTTGGTTTGTAGGATCGGGGGAAGGACGCGTACCCAAGTCATCCATAGCTGTTCAAGGCAACTACCTCTCCTCCCTCATTCCCGTGCTCGTCATAGGAATCCAGTGCGTCCAAGTCCTTGGGCGCGAAAGACTTATCCTGTTGAGAGTCTTTTGGTTCATTCACGGCGCGGACGCGCCGTGGCTGGATTCCTGTGACAGGCACAGGAATGAGGGAGGGTGGGGTGGGTGGATCTGCCTAATCTTAGCGTTGGTACGTGAGGCGGAGTAAGTCCCCCCTCAATCCTCACGCTTCGACCCCACCAGATTCGCCGCGACGATGGCCGCTAGGACGCCGGCGGTGAGGAGGGGCTGGGCGCGGATAAGGCCGAGGCCGACAGTGGCGAAGGATTCCAGCGCGGCGCGACGTTCGCGGGCGCGACGCTTCTCCCGGGCATTGATGACCGCCATGACCACCAGTGCGATGATGGCGATCAGCAGCGCGCAAGCGGCCAGGAAGAGAACGGCGCCGAGCGCGCCGTAGATGCCGGCGAGCCAGATGGCGCCCGCGGCGACAACAAGCGCGTAGGCGGTGAGGAGAAAAAGTGCGGCAAGCGCGATGAAGATGCTATTGCGCTTGGCGCGCGCAACGGTCCGGTGCACGCTTGCGCCCGTCAGCACACTGAGGATCGAAAACAGCATCGCGCGTCCTCAGCGCCGAGCGAGGAAAGCGATGGCCAGGCCGAAAGCGGCAGCGGCGCCGATCGTTGCCAGCGGATGTTTGCGCACGGTCGCGCGCATTTCCGTCGTACCGCGCTCATAGCCGCGCTGCAATTCGCGCAGCAGATCCTCGCTGCGGCCGAGCAATTCCTCATAACCGGCGCCGGCCTGGCTGCGGATTTTTTCACCCTGGTGGCGCGAACTCTTGCCGACGAGGCGTGTCAGTTCCGCGAGTTCGTCGCGCAACGCCTCGATCTGCTCCTCGATGCCGGATTCCAAATTGTGGAAGGTGCCGTTGCGGCGGCTGCGGCCGGACTGGAAAATAGAATAGCTCATGGCTGTCTCCATTGGCTGGGGCGCGCGCAAGCCCGCCTAAATCGCACTGGGGTCACCACCGTCCGTTGCATGAATCATATCGCCCGGCATTGACCCAGATCACTGCCGAAAACGTGTCGCACGGTCAAAAGTTCCGTACCGGCAGGCTCAGCGGCGGGAAACGGCGCTGTGGGCGAGCACGAAGGGTGTGCCGTCTGATGGTACCTGGTTGATCCTGAGCGCGCAGCCGAACACCGAGAGCATGGTTTCGTCAGTCAGCACGTCACCGATGCTGCCGGCGGCGGCGAGGCGGCCGGATTTCATCAGCACGATGCGGTCGGCAAAGAGCGCCGTCAGGTTGAGATCATGCATGACGGCGATGACGCCGCCGCCGCGTTCGCAGAAGTTGCGGGCGAGCGTCATGATTGTCAGCTGGTGGCTGATGTCGAGGCTTGAGACCGGCTCGTCGAGCAGCAGCCAACAGGGTTTGCCGTCGACCATAGGCTCGGCGATCTGGCAAAGCACGCGGGCAAGCTGCACGCGCTGCTGCTCGCCACCGGAGAGTTCCTGATAGAAACGGCCTTCGAAACCGGTCAGGTCGACCGAGGCAAGCGCTGCCGCCGCCGTCTGCTCTGATTTGTCGGGATTGAGGTTGAGGCCCGATGTCAGGCCCATGCGGACGATCTCGCGCACGGTGAAGGGAAAGGAGATCGTGCTTGCCTGCGGCAGCACGCCGCGAACAGCGGCAAGCTGCCAGGGTTTCAGTTCCTTCACCTCGTCGCCGCCGATGCGCACCGAGCCGCCATAGGCGAGCTCGCCGGAGATCGCTTTCATCGTCGTCGTCTTGCCGGAGCCGTTCGGCCCGGCAATCGCCGTCAGTTCGCCCGCCTTTGCCGTGAACGCGACGTCGCTGATGATGGCCTTGCCGGAAAGGCGCACGGAGACGCCGGACACTTCGATCATCTGAACGTCACTCCCAACATCCGCTCACAGGGCAAGACGCGAACGCTGCCGCAGCAGGATCCACAGGAAGAACGGCCCACCGACCGCCGCGGTGATGATGCCGATCGGCAGCTCGGCCGGGGCGACCAGAGTGCGGGCCAGCACATCGGCGAAGATCAGCAGCGAGCCGCCGAGCAGTGCTGCGGCCGGCAACAGGAAACGATGGTCCGGGCCGATCGCCATGCGCAGGATATGCGGCACGACGATGCCGACGAAACCGATGCCGCCGCTGACGGCGACGGAGGCACCGGTCGCCGCGGCTACACCGACGATCGCGACATTCTTCAACCGCTGCACCGGCACGCCCATATGGAAGGCGGCGGCCTCGCCGAGGGTGATGGCATTGAGGCCGCGGGCCATGAAGGGCAGGGCGGCGAAGGACAACAGGATGATCGGGCCGGTGGCGGCGATCTTCGTCCATGTGGCGCCGGCAAGCGAGCCCATACTCCAGAAGGTCAGGTCGCGCAGCTGCTGGTCGTTGGCCATGTAGATCAGCAGTCCGGTGAGCGCCAGCGCAAGCGCGCCGAGCGCGATGCCGGCAAGCAGCATCGTTGCCACCGAGGTTTGGCCGTGGCGGGTGGCGATCCGGTAGAGCAGCAGTGTCGTGACGAGGCCGCCGCCGAAGGCGGCCGCCGGCAGGGCGTAGATGCCGAGCAGTGCTGTGAGCGGGGCTGCAAGGCTGCCGCCGAGCACGATGATGGTGACTGCGCCGAGGCTTGCGCCGGAGGCGACGCCGACGAGGCCGGGATCGGCCAGCGGATTGCGGAACAGGCCCTGCATCACCGTGCCGGAGACCGCCAGCGAGGCGCCGATCAGGAAGCCGAGGATCGCCCGGGGCAGGCGGATATCGAAGATGATGATCCGGTCACGCGTGCTGAGCGCCGTATCGGAGCCGGCCATGTTGCTGATGACATCGAGGATCGAGGCATCCGAAGCGCCTGTCGTCACCGAAAACAGCATCGAGAAGACCGAGCCGGCGACAAGCAGCGCGATAACCAGCAAGGCAAGCCGTGTCCTGTCGCCCGCCTGCCGGCTTGCGCGAATGTCCGCCATCGGGAAGTGTCGCCCTCGTTCCATGGCTTGCGGCAGGGCCATGATCAGCCCCCGTAGATCGCCGTGTTGAGATCCCGCGCGGCGGCTGCCGTGCGGGGGCCGAAGCCGAGCAGGTAGACGCCATCCATCCGAATGATCGCTTTCTTCTCGCCAGCCGGCGTCAGCGCGATCGCCGGCTGCGCCAGCAGGTCCTCGTTCTTGGTGCCGGCGCCATCGCCGCGGTTCATCATCAGGATGATGTCGGGCTTGGCCTCGATGATCGCCTCGTCGGTCAGCGGCTTGTAGCCGGGGAATGCGCCGACGGCGTTGACGGCCCCGGCGAGCTTGACGATGCCATCGGCCGCCGTGCCGGTGCCCGAGGCCATGATCCGGCCGTTCTGGGCGCTGAGGATGAAGAGAACGCGCTTGCGCTCGGCTTCCGGACGTTTTTCGGCATCGGCGATCGCCGCGTCGAGATCGGCCGCGACCTTTTCTTCAAGCGCCTTCGCCTTGTCAGGCACGCCAAGCAGCGTGCCGACCCGGTCGATCTTGGCGATGATGCCGTCGCGGGTGAAGGCGTTCGGCACCATCTCGAAGGGCACGCTGGCATTTTTTAGCACGGTCAGCGCCTCCGGCGGCCCGGAACCCTCGACGGCGATGATTGCGGTCGGGTTCATCGCAAGGATGCCTTCCGGCGAGAGCGCCCGCATATAGCCGACATTGGGCAGCTTCAGCGCTGCCTCCGGATAAAGGCTCGTCGTATCGCGGGCGATCAGCCGGTTTTCCTCGCCGAGCGCATAGATGATCTCGGTGACGTCGCCGCCGACCGAAACCAGCCGCGACGTGTCGAGCTTCTTTTCCTCGGCATGGGCGGCGCGGACGAGGGCGAAGCCTTTGACCGTCGGCGCCGACGGGATCAGCGGCAGTGCCATGACAACAGCCGTCAGGGCCAGTTGCCAGGGGCGGAACCGGCGCAGATTGTTACGCATCGTCATCACTATGATCCTTATGCGGCCACGCTGGCTGCCCGCGGCAGATTTTCTATGATCTCGCGCCACTCGGCGCGTTCGTCTGAACCTTCCTGCCGCTTGCCGAAGAACTGGATGATCATCTCGCCCGCGGCATCGTAAGCCTCCAGCGAGGTGACGTGCCCATCCTTGGTCGGCTTGCGCACGGCCCAGGTCTCGGCAATGTGATCCTGGCGCAGATGCAGGTGGAAGGTCGGATCCATGATGTTGATCCACGGGCCCATGGCCTGCACGTTGAAGATGGGGCCGGAATGGATCTGGACGATGCCGTTATTGGCGACGAAACACATGATCGGCAGGCCTGACTTCACCGAGGCATGCATCATGTCAGCCGTCGCTGTGTTGTCGAGCTTCCAGGCATAGTCGTCGCCGACGCTGCGCACGGCCGCCTGACGGCCGATCTTCAGGCGCTTCAGCATGCCGAAGAACTCGTGCGTATCGGTGAGCTTGCTCCAATTGTCGCGCAGCTCGTCGCGGCTGACGTCGGCGGTTTCGTCGACGGCATTTAAGGTCTCAGCCTCGACGAAGTCCTGCGACTGGTATTCCAGCCTCAACTCGGCGACGATCGCGTGATAGGCCTCGACATTCGAATTCGGGCGCAGGTGCACCTTGTGCACGGCACTGCCCGCCTTGTCGAAATATTGCAGGCTGAGGCGCACCTGGTCGCCATCCTTCTTGGAGACGGCGAAACCATGTTCCCAGCGGCTCGGGAAGATGCGCAGGTCGATATTTTCGCCGAGAACGATCGCGGCCTGCGCGCCGCTCTTGATGTTTTCGAAGACGCCGATCTTTTCGTGCACGGCGCTTTCGTTGCGCGACAGCGCCATCACTTCGCCAAGGCCGGCCACGCGTTCGAGAAGCTTCAGCGCACTGCCGTCAATGCGGGTTACGCTGATGCCGGTTTCGGCGGCGACAAGGGCTGCCTCCGATATCTTCAGCTGGGCGGCGATCTCGCGCTCGCGCATCTTTGGATTTTCGGCGCGAAACGCCCGGATTTCGGCTGGCGCCGGTCTTGTCTGTTCGGTCATGTCTTACCCTACTTATTGAGAATGAGCTTGCCCTGACGGGTGATCTTCAGACGATAGACCAAGCCGTCATGTCTGATCATGATCTCGTTCGTGCCGCGGAAAAGATCCGCGCTTTCGACGATCCGGTGCTGCGCCGCAGGCTCGCTCTGCAGCGGCACGTGCTTAAAGTTATCTGGCTTTTCAACCATCATTTCGGTTTGGCAATTCCGTGGGGCCGGGGATCAGGGGTCCCCGGTTGTGATGACATTTATCTTGACTTTCTTACTCATAGTTTTTTAAAGACGCAATAGGAGACTAATGCAGTCAAGTTTTTGAGATTGCTGATTTGAAGCCGTCTGGCGGCGGTTCGCGACAATGGCGGAGAAGATGATGACGGTTAGGTTTGCGGCTGTTGCGGCCGGCATGGTGATGGCGGTTTCAAGCGTATGCCAGGCGCAGGATGCGGCAAGCGCCAAGCTGGGTGTCGAACTCAATGCTCTGGCGCCATCGCAAAAGGGCTGCATGATGACCTTCGTCGCCGAGAACAATCTGCAGGCGCCGATCAACAAGATCTCCTTTGAGCTCGCCTTCTTCAACGACAAGAATGCCGTCGACCGCATCACCGTGCTCGACTTCCGCGATCTGCCGCAGGGCAAGAAGCGCGTGCGCCAGTTCGACATGCCGAATGTCAAATGCGAGACGGTCACGCGCATCCTCATCAACGACACGCCGGTCTGCGACGGGCCGGCTGCCGGCGAATGCATGAAGGGTCTCGTCACCCGCTCGCAGATTTCAGTTCCCTTCGAGGGCTAGAGCATTTCCATGCGGGAAATGCTCTAGCTCTTTGTTTTCACGCAATTCCGGATGCAAAACCGCTGCGCACTTTTGCTGGAATTGCTCAAGAATACGCCGGGGATGAACCCCGGCGGACATGTTTCAGGCTGTCCGAGGCATACACAATGGCAATTTCAGCGAAGTCCAGATCGAGACAGGTGCTCATCGCGGAGCCGGACGCTGACGGCAGCTTGAACGACAATACTCCCGGCATGCATCCCGGCCACGAGCTTTCCGATCTACGCAATGTTCAGCGGCAGCCGGCCGGCGAGGCGGTGGTCCACTATGCGCGTTTCGCGCAGATACCTTCTTTTCCCGATCATCCGGAAGCTGCGCCGACGGCTCCCGCTGCCGCGCCGCCGATGGATGCGGCGGTGGAAAAGCAGGAGGATGAAAAGGCGCCGGTGCGGCGGCGGGTGATGCTGACGTGTGTCGGTTCGTTCTTCTTTCATGCTGGTCTGGTGGTCGCTCTTAGCGTGTTCATGCCGACGCCGCCGAACGAAGCGATTGAAGATGCTGGTGAGGCTGTCAGCGTTGTCGTGTATGGCGACTCTGACGTTGACCAGACATCGGCCGGCGATCGGGAGTTAGAGCGGCAGCCCGAGCAAGTTGCTTCGGAGGAGGTTGAGCCGGATACAGTTCAATCGGAGAAGGCCACCGAACTAGATGCCACGACCGTGCCGCCGGAGCAGACCCAGCCGGTGGAGATCGTTCAGTCGGTGCAGGAAGTTACGCGGGTTTCTCCTGAGGCTGTTGTCGCTGCCGAGCCAGAGGTGCTTGTCTCCGAGAGCCCTGCAGAATCTTTTGTCGTTCAGCCGATGGCAACGGCTGCGCCCGAACAGCCCAACCCTGATATCGCGCAGGCAATGGTACCGGAAGAAGTGGTGCCAACGGCTGTACAGCCCACCGAAATTCCGGCGGAAGAAGTAAAGCCTGTCGAAGTCTCGCCGGAACCTGAAGACAAGCCGGCGCCAAAACCGAAGCCGAAAGCGGAAAAACCGAAACCGGTTGAAAAGAAGCAGCCTCAGAAGAAGGCCAAGCCTGCTGGTGGGGAAGAGGGCTCAGATCGTGAGGAGTCGAGGAGAGGCGTGGTCAACGGCCAGGACGGGCCGCAAACTGACGGCACGTCGACCACGACAGGCGGAACTGATGGTATGGGAAGTGCTGCCGTAGCCAACTACCCTGGTAAGATACAGAAGCGGATCCGTCGCGCTGTTCGCGTGCCTGATGAATACAAAAACAAGAGCGGCGGTATGACCGTAGGGATTCGATTGACGATTAACGGAACAGGCAGGGTGGCGTCGGTCTCCGTTGCTCGCAGTTCGGGTATTGCAGAGTTGGATAAAGCTGTTCTGGATGGTGTGCGGCGCGCGGCGCCGTTTCCGCCGCTGCCTTCGGAGTGGGGCAAGCCTAGCTGGACTTTCACCCAGGAAGTTCAGGTCACCAGATAATATGATAAAAATAATCAACTTTATACTTTACTCTAAAAATCAAGTTTAATAAGGTGCCACCCGCACACGCAGGAATCGTGTGACGATCAACGAGCGAACGGGTGGTATATGGCTCGCAAGGGCAAGAAGGGTTCGAACCGGGAGGTCCGCGACAGCGCGGGCGAGGACGCCAGCCAGGCATCCACCGGACGATCCAAACTGGATGGCCGCAGTTTCCTCTATGTCGGCGGCCGTGACTGCCAGGTGGCGCATCTTCGGCAGATCTGCAGCAATTTCGGCGCCGAGCTCATTCATCACGATGGCGGCTTGCGCGAAGCGGTTTCCCGTATCGATACCGTGCTTCCCTCGGTCGACTGCGTGTTCTGCCCGATCGACTGTATCAGCCACGATGCCTGCCTGCGGGTGAAAACCGGCTGCAAGAAGTTCGGCAAGGCCTTCATCCCGCTGCGCAACGGCAGCAAGTCCAGCCTGGAGCGTGCGCTGCAGACGATGAACGAACGAGACAATGCCCGATGAACGACCAGCGCCCCGACGGCTTCACCATGATCGGCCTGCACAAGCTCGCCGCGCAGACAGGCGAGGGTCTCGTGCCCGAGCTCTATGAACTTTTCCAGCAGCATGCCGAACGCCAGCAGATCTACCAGAATGTGACGCTGTTCCCGACCTGGGAAGCGCGCATGCCGGGAGAAGCCGCAACAAGGCCGCTTGGCCAGGCGGCGGCAAACGGCAATAATATTCTCGCCTTTCCCTCGCGTGCGGCAAGGGCGGGCGAGAGGAAAGCGTAGGAGATTCCATGTATATCGCAATGAACCGCTTCAAGGTTGCAACCGGGAGCGAGGGTGATTTCGAAACCGTCTGGCGCAATCGCGATTCCACTCTCGCCGAGGTGCCCGGTTTCGTCGAATTCCGCCTGCTGCGCGGCAAGGTCAGCGAAGAGGAGGGTTATACGCTCTATTCCTCGCACACGGTCTGGAGCAGCGAAGCGGATTTTCAGAACTGGACGAAGTCCGAGAGCTTTCGCGCGGCGCACCGCAATGCCGGCGACCGTAAGGCGATGTATAAGGGACCGCCGGTTTTCGAAGGTTTCAATGTGGTCGACGGCATTTGATTGATGCAGTTTTCGTGCATGGAAGGCGAGGCGTTCCCGCTCTCCTCATTCCTGTGCTCGTCACAGGAATCCAGCAACGGCGCGTCTGCGCCGTGAATTGACTCCTTGCAATGAACGAGTCTTTCGCGCCCAAGGACTTGGGCGCGCTGGATCCCTGTGACGAGCACAGGGATGAGGGAGGAGAGGTAGGCGCCTTCCATCAGCGGTCAATTTGTGGATGAATATTCTCATGTACCGCATCCCCGGAAACAAGACGTCAGGGTTCCAAAGCGTTTCTCAAGCCTTGACACGAAACACGGCACCTGCCGCCACAACCAGCCAGCCAAGCATCATTGCCCAGCCGCCGGTCGGGGCGGCATAGGGGAATAGGCCGGAGCCGGTGAAACGCAGGGTAACGAGATCGCCGGCAAAAAGCAGCGTTCCCAAGATCATCAGGAAACCGGCCAGCCAGGCGGTTCTGAGCCTGCCGGTGCCGAGAGCCAATGCCAGCAGGGCAGGGGCGTGGGCAAGGCACATGGCGGATGCGGATGCGGCAAGATTGGCCTCGCCGCCGCCATGGGCGGCAAGGGCGGCAAGCCCTACGCCGGCCACGCCGAACAGGCCGGCGAAGAGATAGAGCACCGGCTCCAGACGCGCGTTCAAGCTCATGGTCAATCCTTATCGTCAGGGGCCTTGTTGTCTGAGGCCTTGTTCTGCATGTGATAGGCGAGGCGCTCGACCGGCGCCCAGATCAGATCGCGCAGCGCCTGGCTCGATATCGTCTCGTCCAGGGCGCGGCGGAAGCAGAGCAGCCACTCGTCGCGCTCGAGAGGGCCGATCTCGGCGACGAAATGGCGGCTGCGCAGGCGCGGATGGCCGCGCTTTTCGGTATAAAGCGGCGGGCCGCCGAGATACCGCTCATATATTCGTAGAATTTCTCTTCGCTGCCCTCAAGGCTCGGCGGATGCACGGCGCGCACGTTTTTCGCCTCCGGCAGCCTGTCCATTAGTTCGTAGAAGCGGTGCGTCAGCGCCCGCACGACGGGATCGCCGCCGATCGCCTCGTAGAGTGTGGTGACTTTCTCCGTCACGAAACCATCCCTGAATAGCATTATCCCCGCCTCTTCATGCACCTCTCGGAAAACGATCGCAACTGTCATCAAGCTGCCGCGGCATTTCGCGCATAATCCCGGCACCACAGGGGTTCCAATCGATTCTTCTTGACAAAACCGTCCGGACGGTATCTTTTATTTGCATGTCGAACGCTCACCATCGCAAGAAACAACCGGCTCTCGTGCGCCAGCAGTTGCTGGAAGTCGCCGCGCGCCTTGCCGCCAGCGACGGCATGGCCGCCGTCACGCTCGATGCGGTGTCATCCGCCTCCAGCGTCAGCAAGGGTGGGCTGCTGCATCACTTCCCGACGAAGAATGCGCTGCTCGATGCGCTGTTCGAGAGCCTGCTCGAAAAATTCGACGCCGATATTGAGGAGTTGATGCGCGGCGACCCGCAGCCGCAGGGCCGCTTCACCCGTGCCTATCTCAGGGCGGTATCCGGTCTCAAGGATCGTCCCGACGATTCCAGGAGCTGGACGCAGGTAACGATCGCGCTTCTTGCCGAACCCCGGCTGCGTCTTCGCTGGCGCCAGTGGGTGCAGGCGCGAGCGGAGGAGTACATCGGCACCGATTCCTCCCTCGACGCACAGGTCGTGCGTTTTGCCGCCGACGGCCTGTGGTTTGCAGATACGCTGGAAAGCCACGATATCGACGACGTTCTGAGGCGGGATCTCATCGGTCGCCTTGTCGAACTGACCGGGAAATAGTCCGCAAAGGAATTCGCCATGAGCCAGGCTGCCGTCTACGGGCTGCTATTTGCCGCCATCGTGCTCGAGGTCATCGGCACGACGGCGCTGCAGTTGTCGCAGCAGTTCACCCGCATCGGGCCGACGGTTCTCGTCGTCGCCTGTTATGCGGCTGCCTTCTATTGCCTGTCGCTGACGCTGAAAAGCATCCCGGTCGGTATCGCCTATGCGATTTGGAGCGCTTTGGGAATCGTGCTGATTTCCTCGGTCGGCCTGGTCTTCTTCAAGCAGCGCCTCGACCTGCCGGCCATCGTCGGGCTCGGGCTGATCATAACGGGGGTTATGGTCGTCAACCTGTTCTCGAAATCCGTTTCACATTGATATTGCTGTGGTATTGCCGGGCGGATTTTCGATCCTCCGCCGGCAAATTTTCCCCTTTGTCAAAATACCGACAAGGGGCTATGTGTTGCTTGGACGCGGAGGAGACGGAGGCGCAGCCAGCTGCGTTTTCCAAAGCGCTTTGAATTCATCTGCTTTCCCGCCTATCGATACTTCCAGGTTCCACAGGAGCACATCATGGCCATTCGCACCGTCGTCTGGGGAGAGAATATCCACGAGAATACCAATGAAATCGTCCGGGGGATCTATCCCGAAGGCATGCACACGACGATCGCCACCGCGCTGAATACAGATCCCGCTATCTCGGCGACGACGGCGACGCTGCAGGAGCCGGAACACGGCCTCAGCGAAGCCCGCCTTGGCGAAACCGACGTCTTGACCTGGTGGGGCCACAAGGACCACGGCGCAGTCTCCGACGTCGTCGTCGAGCGTGTCGCCAAGCGCGTCTGGGAGGGCATGGGCCTGCTCGTGCTGCATTCCGGCCATTTCTCCAAGATCTTCAAGCGGCTGATGGGCACGCCCTGCGCGCTGAAATGGCGCGAGGCGGGTGAGCGCGAGCGTCTGTGGACGATCAATCAGCGCCATCCGATTGCCGCCGGTATCGGCGAGCATTTCGAGCTTGAGAACGAAGAAATGTATGGTGAGCAGTTCTCGGTGCCGGAGCCGCTCGAAACGGTGTTCATCTCCTGGTTCCAGGGCGGCGAAGTGTTCCGCTC
>NZ_NWSQ01000023.1 GCF_002531725.1 Rhizobium sp. L43 | reverse complement strand
GATGAACCGCCGTGTACGGAACCGTACGCACGGTGGTGTGGGAGGAGGGGCGCCGTAAGGCTCCCTCCTACCCGATCTATGCTGGCTGAGAACGTCAGTGTTTGGCAGCAACAAAAAACCGGCTGCGCGGGGAGCAGCCGGTCTGTATCGAATTCTCGCGATGCGGTCAGTTGTTGCCGAAGGCGGTCTGCAGCAGGGAAAGCTGGGCCTGGACGCTGTTCTGATTATCATGAACGATCACGGCTTCGGACGGGCGGTAGATCTCGCGGTCGAGCAAAGCAATGCGGTTCTGCAGACGCAGCGAGCGCTCGACGAGGTCGCGGAAGGATTCCGGCAGGTCGCCCCAGCCGGGTGCGGCGCGATCGACGTTGAAGCCGTCGAGGCGGACCTTGTTTTTCTCGGCCAGTACCTGGTCGCGGGACATTTCACCATTGTTGACGGCGCGCTGCAGCAGCAGCCAGGAGGCCATCTGCATCAGGCGGGTGGTGAGACGCATCGATTCTGCGGCGTAGAGAACCGAGGCCATGCGCGGCAGAACCTTGGAGGCGGCGCGGCCCTGGCCATCGAGATAGGCGGCAGTCTCTTCGACCAGCGACATGCCTTCGCCATAGAGTGCCTTGAACTGCGAGGATGCAGCAGCGCGGCCTGCAAAACTGATCGTGTTCAATCCAACTTCCGACATCGCAATAGTCCCTGTTGCACGCAGCTACTTTATATTCAGGTAACGCCGGCGCAGACGGAAAAGTTTCCTGTGCCGATCTCTATGACTTTAAGATGGTATCATTAGCCCAAATGCGCAAGCCGTTTCTTAAGAAAGGGTTAATCTCCACAGTTTCGTGGAAGTGCGCCGGCCATAGGAAAAAGAAGAGCCGCAAAAGCGGCTCTCAAGGTAAAACAGGGAGAAAAATCAGACCAATTCACCGCTTGGAAAACTGTCTGAAATCCAGAGAAAATCTGGATGAGTACAGTAATATCTTATAAAGCTTAATATTCTATTAACATTGTGCCGGATTAAGACTTGAGGCTGGCTCATTTTGCAAGCCTATAGCCTTGTTTTCAGGAGTTTTTCGCAGATCACGAGCGGAAGAAGTTTTCCGCCGCCTGCCGCCCGGAGGCCTTGCGAGCGGCCTCGGCTTCGAGACGGTCGATCTCCGTCTTCAGCAATTCGACTCGCGCCTTCAGCTCGTCCACCGAAAGCATGGAGAGATCGGCGCCGATCTCGTGGGCGACCTTTTTCTGCGGCCGGTCGTCGTCGATGAAGCTCATGGTTCGTCCTCCGTTTGCTGCTCTATCGCTTTAAAGCAATTCCGGACGCAAACCGCTGCGCATTTTCGTGAAATTGCTCAGCCGAACTTTACAGCAGGATCACCGCTTTCGGGAGACTTCCCGGTTTCAGGAGTTTTGCCGGTGCCGCGATCGGCAAGCGACATGCTTTCCGGAGTCAGCATCGGCGAGGTGCCGGTCGGGATCGTCGTATAGGCGTCGCGGTCGCTGGCCGGGACGGCGGCGCGGATGCGGCTCCTGATGATAGCGTAACCCGTGATCAGCACGTGGGCGACGGCGGTGACGAGGAAAAGCGCATGCGGGGTGATCACCGACATGACGGGGCCGCCGATCGTCGGGCCGATCACCGTGCCGATGCCGTAGAGCAGCAGCAGGCCGCCGGAGACCTTGACGAAATCCTCCGATGCCGCGAAGTCGTTCGCGTGGGCGACGGCGATGGGATAGAGCGTGTTGGCCACGGCGCCGTAAAGGACGACGAGCCCGATCAGCAAGGCGGGCGACGTCGGGTGCAGCAAAAAGATCAACAGGCCGGCAAGGGCGGCGACCCCGGACATGGCGGCGAGCACGTAGCGCCGGTCGATGCGATCGGAAAGGCGGCCGGCCGGCAGCTGCATCATGGCGCCGGCGAAAATGGTGGAGCTCATCATGATGGCGATGCTGGTGTCGGAGAGGCCGGCGCCGGCGCCGAATACAGGGGCGAGCGTGCCATAGGCGCCGTTGGCGATGCCGACGAGCAGAATGCCGAGGCAGGAGACCGGAGAGTTGCGATAGAGCGCCGGCAGGTCGAGGCGCACCGCCTTCAGCGGCTGCGGCGAAGCGGCGGTCGACAGCGTCGTCGGCAGCATGGCGATGCAATAGAAGATGCCGCAGATCATAAACAGCACCGGCGTGCGCACATCCTCGAGCGGGATCATCATCTGGCCGCCGACCACGCCGAGCAGGGTGATGCCGATATAGAGCGAGAAGATCATGCCGCGGCTCTCGTTGCTGGCGCGCTCGTTCAGCCAGCTTTCGATGATCATCGAGGTGCCGGCGGTGGAGAAACCGGTAACGGCGCGCAGGACCACCCACCAGATCGGATCGATGATGATACCGCTGACCAGCGCGATGATGGCGATGATCGAGATGAAGCCGGAAAAGGCTCTGACATGGCCGACGCGGCGCACCAGTTTCGGCGCCACCAGGCAGCCGATGACGAAGCCCCCGGCCCATGACGTGCCGAGCAGGCCGAGCGTCGTCGTGGCGTAACCTTCGAGATTGCCGCGCACGGGAAGCAGGATACCCTGGAGGCCATTACCCATGAAAAGGAAGAGCGTGCCAAACAGCAGCGCGGCGACGGACAGCAGATTTCTCTTCATTTCCCCAGACTCGGTCTTCAGCGATTTGCAATGGACATAAGGCACGACCTGCGTCAGCCCAGCCCCAAGATGATTGATTGTGCCCCGGAATGTCTTTACGGCGTGTCGAGATTCTCTTGTTCGCGCGGAAAAATGTCCGTCCTGTGACATTCCGAAAAACGGAAAAAATAAAGCATGACAAAGCTGATAGCCTTGCTGCTCATCCTTGCCATGGCGATACAGCTGATCAAGCCGCTCGGGCTTCCCGGCCTCAGGCGGCGGATGGATTTCTGGAGGATCGCGCTGATCGCTTTTGGTGTCTGGGCACTGGACCTGCTCTTGCGCGACTTCCTGATGTAGGCCTCGGATTCAAGCCTCGATGTGGCCGTCAGTCCCGCAGGATGATCTCGCCTCGCATGACGGAAATGCAGCTTCCCGAGATGACGACATCGGTAACGATCCCGCCCGATTTCACGACATCGAGGGCGATGATACTGCGGCGACCCATTTCGACGCCCTGTTCAATGGTGATGCGGACCTTCATATCGGCGTCTGGTGCAAGCGAGACGAGATAGGCGCCGAGAGCGGCCGAAGCGCTGCCGGTTGCCGGATCCTCGGGTACGTTGTCGAGCGGCGCGAACATGCGGGCGCGGATGGTCCATGGATTTTCAGCTGTTCTGGCATAAACGAAGAGCGAGAAGTCGTGGCCGCTCGTCGTCTGGTGGCCGGCAGCCGCCTGGAACCCGGCAAGGTTCGGACGGGCGGCGGCCAGCGCTTCAAGCCCGCTCAATTCGGCAATGGCGAAGTTCAGACCGACGGAGGCAAAGACCGGGGCATGGCTGGTTGCGACGATGGCGCCGGGTTCGAGCGTGATGCAGCCGGCGATGGTTTCCTCGCCAATGGTCTCACCGATCGTCAGCCGCTGCGGCGCGCGGATGGCCGTGGCCGCGATCTTTCCGCCGCTGCGTCTCAGGTCGACTTCGACGATGCCGGCTTCTTCTTCGAAGCGCAGCGTATCGCCGACCGGCTTGCCGAAGATTTCCGCCTGCTGGCCGAGCACATAGGCGGTGCCGACATTCGGATGGCCGGCGAAGGGGATTTCCATCGTCGGGGTGAAGATACGCACACGGGCGGAGTTCTCCGGGTCATCAGGCGGCAGGACGAAGGTGACTTCGGAATAGTTGAATTCGGTGGCGATCTTCTGCATCGCCTCATCGCTGAGACCGCGCGCATCGGAAATGACGGCAAGCGGGTTGCCCTCGAAGCGGGTGGAGGTGAAGACATCAACGGTGACGTAGGAGAGGGTGTTCATCGCGGCTCCTGTTGTGGCGGGCCGCTATGAATAATCACGGACTTTGACGGGACGAAGCGGTTTCTTGTCGCCGTGACAATGATGGGGAGCGGTCTCTGCGAGACGTTCTCAACCGGTTCGTTGGAGGAGGAGCGCATTGGTTCGAACTCCCTCATTCCTGTGCTTGTCACAGGAATCCAGCCACGGCGCGTCTGCGCCGTGAATGAGTCATATCTCAAGGGGAAAAGTTTTCCGCGCCCAAGGACTTGGGCGCACTGGATTCCTGTGACGAGCACAGGAATGAGGGAGGCAAAGGGATTGGCTAGGGGCCGCAACGCTGTGGTTACGGCCCGGGCTGATGCTCAGAGGTAACTCAAGCTGCCTTTTCCAGGTCCTTCTTCCAGCTGCCTTTGGCGGCGAGGCTGTTCATCTCGGCGCGGTGGGTGAATTCGCGCTGGCCGGCGGCGACGTTTTCCGGTTTGCCGTTCCAGGCCTTGAGCGCGCTGTCCTGCAGGGCGCGGCCGTAGGAGAAGGTAACGAACCAGGGCAGGTCGGCTGTGGCATTGATGGCGGAAAGATGCGCACTCGCCTCTTCGGTCGACTGGCCGCCGGAGAGGAAGGCGATGCCGGGAACCGCCGACGGAACCGTGCGCTTTAGCACCTGCACGGTGCGTTCGGCGACTTCGCCGACCGAGGCCTTGCGGGCGTTCTTGCCGTCGATGACCATGTTCGGCTTCAGAATCATGCCTTCGAGGCTGACGCGGGCATCGGCGAGTTCTTCAAAAACGATGCGCAGCGTGGATTCGGTGACTTCGGCGCAGCGGTCGATATTGTGGTCGCCCGGCTTGCCGTCCATCAGGCATTCCGGCTCGACGATCGGAACGATCTTGGCCTCCTGGCAGAGTGCGGCATAACGGGCCAGCGCCTGAGCGTTGGCGCGGACGGAACCGCGGGTCGGCAGCGACGAGGAGATGGCGATGACGCCGCGCCACTTGGCGAAGCGGGCGCCGGCTTCATAATAGCGGGCGAGGCGCTCGGCGAGACCATCGAGGCCTTCGGTGATGGTTTCGCCGGGGTATTTGGCCATCGGCTTGGCACCGGTATCGACCTTGATGCCGGGAATGGAGCCGGCGGCGCGGATGATATCGACGAAAGGCGTGCCGTCCGCGGCCTTTTGGAACAGGGTCTCTTCATAGAGGATGACGCCGGAGATATATTTCTTCATCGCCTCGTCGGAGCGGAAGAGCATTTCGCGATAATCGCGACGGCTCGCTTCGGTCGATTCGAGATTGATCGTGTCGAAACGCTTCTTGATGGTGGAGGTCGATTCATCGGCTGCAAGCAGTCCCCGGCCGCCCGTAACCATCTGCACTGCAATGTCTTCCAGTCGTTCACTCATCTCGTTCTCTCCACTGCATTAAACATCGGCGATTTAAGAATATAGGACGGCGATAACAGAAGTTTATAGAGAGGAAAATGGAAGCCTAAGTCATTGAAACGATTGAAATCAATTCAATCGTTTGAAAATGTGGGATTTTTTCCGGCTCTTGAGCAAAAGACCGCGAAAAGCGCTTGGCCTCCGCGGTCTATCCACATGTAAAACCTGTCAAATCAGGCTCTAGCGATTATCTGCTTGCATTGAGAACGGCGACGCCGGGAAGCTCCTTGCCTTCCATCCATTCGAGGAAGGCGCCGCCGGCTGTGGAGACATAGGTGAAATCGTCGGCGACGCCGGCATGGTTCAGGGCAGAGACGGTGTCGCCGCCACCCGCAACGGAGGTGAGCTTGCCGGCCGTGGTGCGTCCGGCGGCGTATTTCGCGGCAGCGACGGTTGCGGCATCGAAGGGCTCGATCTCGAAGGCGCCAAGCGGGCCGTTCCAGACGAGGGTTGCCGCGCGTTCGATCCAGGTGTTGATGGCTTCGACGGATTTCGTGCCGACGTCGAGCACCATGGCATCGGCCGGAATGGCGTTGATATCGACCGTCTCGTTGGCGGCACCCGCCTTGAATTCGCGGGCAATCACGCCGTCTTCCGGCAGGATGATGGCGCAGCCTGATGTCGCGGCCTCGATCATGATCTGCTTGGCGGTTTCGGCGAGATCATGCTCGCAGAGCGACTTGCCGACATTGGTGCCGCGGGCGGCGATGAAGGTATTGGCCATGCCGCCGCCGATGACGAGCGCATCGACCTTCTTCACGAGGTTCATCAGGAGGTCGATCTTGGTCGAGACCTTGGCGCCGCCGACGATCGCGACAACAGGGCGGGCGGGATCGCCGAGGCCCTTTTCCAGCGCCTCCAGCTCGGCCTGCATGGTGCGGCCGGCATAGGCCGGCAGGTGGTGGGCAAGGCCCTCGGTCGAGGCATGGGCGCGGTGGGCGGCGGAGAAGGCGTCGTTGACATAGATATCGCCGTTGGCGGCAAGCGCCTTGGTGAAGTCGGGGTCGTTCTTTTCCTCGCCTTTGTGGAAGCGGGTGTTTTCCAGGAGCAGGATATCGCCGTCCTTCATCGCCGCGACGGCGGAGGCGGCGGCCTCGCCGATGCTATCGGAGGCCGTCAGCACGGCATGGTCAAGCACTTTCTCGACATCAGGGGCGATCAGCGACAGCGACAGATCGGGCGAGGGGCCGTCCTTCGGCCGGCCGAAATGGGCCAGCAGGATGACCTTGGCGCCCTTATTGGACAATTCGAGGATCGTCGGCGCCACACGCTCGATGCGCGTCGTATCGGTGACCTTGCCGTCCTTCACGGGCACGTTGAGGTCGACGCGGACGAGAACGCGCTTGCCGCGGATGTCGGTGAGATCGTCGAGGGTTTTGAAAGAAGGCATGGGGCAGATCCAGTCTTGGTTGGCGGAAGTTGCGCCGACCATAGCAAGGATCATTCGAGACGCAAGGCGTTCAGCGGCCGTTTTCGCGTGTGCCTTCCTCGTGTCCGGCCGGGGCTTTCGGGGCGGCTTCGGAGGCTTTGGTTTCGCGGTTCCGACGCCCGTTCAGCCGGTCGCGGATGCGCTGGATGATGTCCTTGAGATTGAGGAAGATCGGCAGCGTAATTGCCGGTTCGACTGCTTCGAGCGACATGCCGACGGAGGTGATGTGGTCGTGCTCGTCGAGATCGCGAACGATGAGGATGATCGATCCGAGGCGGACGCGGTCGGCATAATCGGCCTTGCCGCCAAGGCGCTGCCGCATCAGCTCGGCGATCGTCAGGCCCCTTTCGGATTCATTGAGCAGGCCGGGGCCATAGGCGGCGTCGAGATCGGCGGCGGGGCGGGCGGGGGAGAGCGCGAAGGCCCCGAAGAATTCGGCATCGTCGTCATCGACCGGCGCACGGCTGGCGAAGAGTCGGTCGAGCAGGCGAGAGTAACTCGGGACGATGAAGAGATAGACGAGATCGTGCTCGCGCAGCCGCCCGGCATATTGGTAGCGCATCGATTTGCCGTCGCGGATGACGAGCGAGGGTGTCGCCCAGCGCGGAATGCGCTCGCCGCGCAGCACCGGGCTATCCTTGATGACGCGGTAGGAGAGCAGCTCGTGGTTGGCCGCACCCGGCAGGTCGACCTCGACCTTGTCGACGGCGCCAATGCGCGGCGGAATGATCAGGCCGAGCTTCTTGGCGACGGGCTTGATGGTCCAACCCTGGAGGAGCAGGGAGACCAGCACGATGATGAAAGCGGTGTTGAAATAGATCTGGCCGTTCGGGAGCCCGCCGAGGATCGGCATGATGGCAAGCAGGATGGAGACGGCGCCGCGCAGACCGACCCAGGCGACGAAGCCGATCTCCTGCTGCGTGTAATCGAAGGGAAGCAGCGACAGCCAGACTGCCAAGGGTCGGGCGATGAAGATCAGAAAGAGGGCAAGCAGAATGGCCGGGACGATGATAGCCGGGAATTGCGACGGCGTGGCGAGCAGGCCAAGCACCAGGAACATGATGATCTGCGCGAGCCAGGTCATGCCGTCCTGGAAGCGCTTGATGGTGCCGATCGCCTGCATCTTGCGGTTTCCGGCGTAGATACCGGCGACATAGACGGCAAGGAAGCCGCTGCCGCCGACAGCACCGGTGAAAGAGAAGACGAGAAGGGCAAGCGCCAGCACGAAGATCGGCGTCAGGCCGCGATCGGTATCGAGCTTGCTGACGATCAGCACGATCATCATGCCGCCGAGCAGGCCGAGAATGACGCCGAGGCCCATCTGCTGCACGAACATGGCGAGCATACCGATATTGATGCCGGCATACCGCTCGCCGCTCGCCAGCACCTCGACAAGAGCGATGGTGAGGAAGATCGCCATCGGATCGTTGGTGCCGGATTCGACCTCCAGCGTCGAGCGCACCTTGTCGCGGATGTTGATGCCGCCGATGCGCAGCAGGAAGAAGACGGCGGCGGCATCCGTCGATGCGACGATCGAGCCGAGCAGCAGGCCTTCCAGCCAGGTGAAATTCAAAAGCCACATGGCGGCGAAGGCAAAGAGCGAGGCGGTGATCAGCACGCCGACCGAGGCGAGCGCCAGCGAGGGTACGGCCGCCAGCCGAAAGGCCTGCATCGGCGTGCCGAAGCCGGAATCAAACAGGATGACGGCCAGCGCGATGGAGCCGAGAATATAGGCGAGGTAATTGTTGCTGAACTCGATGCCGAGGCCGTCGACACCGGCGGCAAGGCCGATCATCAGGAAGAGCAGTAGCAGGGGGGCGCCGAAGCGGAAGGCGAGCAGGCTCGAAAAAGCGGCAAGAAGCACGAGCGCCGTCGAAACCAGCACCACGATATAGAACGCTTCCATGCCCACCCCTTTCCAACGACTGCTTGGCGGCCACCCCGGGCCGATCCGCCTTACTTCCAAACTCTCCCTCACCCGCGGCGGTCCATCAGTAAACGGCAAAACGCCAGAGAAGGGTAGGCCTTGCGGCTTAACCTCGTCGCGATGCTGCATCATGCTGCTGAACGGCTGCCGGACGGCCAGCCGACGTGGAATGCTACGGGAGAAACTCTCTATAAAGAATGTATAGGAAAATCAGGCGAGAGCAGGGCAAAAGAGATAGGCACGAATTTTTCCTGCCGACATCTGCAAACGGCAGCAGGATAAGACAGGCTCCTGCGTTCACGCGGCCCGTTTGCCCTGTCCAATGACTAGGAATGGATTGGAGGGCGGGATGCAGGAGCGCTGAAATGAACGCCGAGATTTTTCTCGGGTAGGAAATCCGGCCGCCGCGCGCAACCAGCTGTAGATTTTCAGAAGCGGCCGGCTGTTGCTCTGCTATCTCAACACGGCCTGAAGTATGACGATGGCGAGAAACGAGAGGCTGATGAACGCGGCAACCCAGATGACCAGACGATTAGCCTTTGCCAGAACGGCAGGTCTGACGTCCCGCTTGGGGTGAAACCGCTGCCGCCGCTTGAGGGTGGTGTGGGACAAGCGTTTTTGTGCCTCTGCCATTTATCACCTCCTTGGATCATGTCAGCCATTGTGCCGTGCTGCTCATTTCCTCAATCTATCACGCCTGGCCAGCGGATGGCCAATCCATGAGGCAACATCCTATTCTGCAAGCGGCAACGCCACATCGAACGCGTCGCTTCGATGTGGCGAAAACCGGAAAAAGATGCGGATCGCCGGTCAGTCTTCCGTGTCGTCGCCCTCGTCGGTCAGATCCGCGACCGGGACCAGGAAAACGACGAATTCGTCCTCGATCGTCCGTTCGGGATCGTCGTCGAATTCATAGGCGTGCTCGACTTCGCTTGCTTCCTCGGCGGTCGCCTTGCGCAAACTCAGGGTCGCCTTGCGGTCCCAGAGGGGCTTGCCTTCGGATTCCAGAATGGTCAGATCGTCGCGAAAGTCTTCCGCCTCGAAGAAATGCGTCGCTTCCTCGGCATTTTCCGAGCGAAAGCTGGCAACGGCACGGCCGGCGATTTCAACGGTAAAGTAATCCATCCATCTCTCTTTATCTCCCCCAGACGACGATGCGGCTGCAGGGGTTATCGATGACGCCGTCGCCGACTTCGGAACCGAGCAGGTCACGGCGGTCTGTGCATGTCGAATGCTCAAGGTCGCCTATCCTACCAAATCCGGTGCTGGAAATGGGAAATGATGCGGCATGAGCGTGGATAACAAAACGGCCCGGTTTCCCGGGCCGCTTGCGATCGTCGATCGTCAGGCTCTTAGATGAGCTTGGCAAAGGCGACGGCGGTGTCGGACATGCGGCTGGAGAAGCCCCACTCGTTGTCGTACCAGGACAGGACGCGCACGAAGTTGCCTTCCATGACCTTCGTCTGGTCGGTTGCGAAGATCGAGGAGTGGCTGTCGTGGTTGAAGTCACGGGAGACCAGCGGCTCGTCGGTGTAGCCGAGGATGCCCTTCAGCTTGCCGTCTGCCGCAGCCTTGATGGCTTCGTTGATTTCGCCGACGCTGGTCGCCTTCTTGGCGACGAACTTGAAGTCGACGACGGAAACGTTCGGGGTCGGAACGCGGATCGAGGTGCCGTCGAGCTTGCCCTTGAGGTGCGGCAGAACGAGGCCGACGGCCTTGGCTGCACCTGTCGAGGTCGGGATCATCGAAAGAGCGGCGGCGCGGGCGCGATACAGGTCCTTGTGCATCGTGTCGAGCGTCGGCTGGTCGCCGGTGTAGGAGTGGATGGTGGTCATGAAGCCGTGGTCGATGCCGACGGCGTCGTCGAGAACCTTTACGACCGGCACCAGGCAGTTGGTGGTGCAGGATGCGTTGGAGATGACCAGGTGCTCCTTGGTGAGCTGGTCATGGTTGACGCCGAAGACGACGGTGAGGTCAGCGCCATCGGCAGGAGCCGAGACGATGACGCGCTTGGCGCCGGCCGTCAGGTGGGCGGCGGCCTTGTCGCGGGCGGTGAAGATGCCGGTGCATTCCATCGCGATGTCGACGCCGAGTTCGCGGTGCGGCAGCGTTGCCGGATCCTTGATCGCCGTAACCTTGATCGGCTTGCCGTTGCCGACGATGATCGTGTCACCTTCGACCTTCACGGTTGCCGGGAAACGGCCGTGGATCGAGTCGTAGCGCAGCAGGTGGGCGTTGGTTTCGACCGGGCCGAGGTCGTTGATGGCGACGACTTCGATGTCGGTGCGGCCGGATTCGACGATCGCGCGCAGGACGTTGCGGCCGATGCGGCCGAAGCCGTTGATGGCAACCTTGACTGTCATGTTCATTCACTCCCGATAGAGTAGGGCCCGATAGAAAGGGCCTGGAATTGAGGAGATGGAGAGCGCCTCAAGGCGCCCTCATTAAAGCTTTGCTTCTGCGGCTGCAACGACGGCGTCGGCAGTGATGCCGAAATGCTTGTAGACGTCCTTGACCGGACCGGAAGCGCCGAAGCTCTTCATGCCGATGAAGGTGCCTTCCGGTCCGATGAACGCATCCCAGCCTTCGCGAACGGCGGCTTCGACGGCGATCTTGACCGGTGAGTTGCCGAGGATTTCCCTGCGATAGGCGTCCGGCTGCTCGAAGAACAGTTCCGTGCAGGGAACCGATACGACGCGGACGGTGACGCCCTTGGCTTCGAGTGCGGTACGGGCAGCAACGGCGATTTCGACTTCGGAGCCGGAGGCGAAGATCGTCACCTTGGCGTCGGCATTGCCGGCCAGCGTATAAGCGCCCTGTTCGCAGAGGTTCTTTTCGCTGTATTCGGTGCGGGCGGCGAGCAGGTTCTGGCGTGTCAGAGCAAGGCCGGAAGGACGGTTGTGCGTCTTGACGGCGATCTGCCAGCATTCCGCCGTTTCCGTGGCGTCGGCGGGACGGAAGACCATCAGGTTCGGGATGGCGCGCAGACCGGCGAGTTGTTCGACGGGCTGGTGCGTCGGGCCGTCTTCGCCGACGCCGATCGAGTCATGCGTCAGGACGTGGATGACGCGGATGCCCATCAGCGAAGCAAGGCGAATCGGCGGGCGGCAATAATCCGAGAAGATCAGGAAGCCGCCGCTATAGGGGATGAGGCCGCCATGCAGCGCGATGCCGTTCATGGCAGATGCCATGCCGTGCTCGCGGATGCCCCAATGCATGTAGCGACCGGCGAAATCCGTCGGCGTGATCGAGTGCATCTGGCTGGTCTTGGTGTTGTTCGACGGCGTCAGGTCGGCCGAGCCGCCGAGCGTTTCCGGCAGGAAACCGTTGATCACCTCGAGTGCGTCTTCCGAAGCCTTGCGGGTGGCAAGCGTCGGCTTGGTCTCGGCGAGCTTTCTCTTGTAGGCGCTGATCGCGGCGTCGAAACCTTCCGGCAGTTCGCCCGCCATGCGGCGGCTGAATTCGGCCTTGGCCGGAGCCTTGGCGAGGCCGTCTTCCCATGCCGTGACGAGATCGGCGGAGCGGGCGCCGGCTGCACGCCAGCTGTCCAACACGTCCGACGGGATGACGAAGGCTTCGGATTCCCAGTTCAGCGCCTTGCGGGTGGCTGCGATTTCCTCGGCGCCGAGCGGGTTGCCATGGACCTTATGGGTGCCCTGCTTGTTCGGGGCGCCGAAGCCGATGATCGTCTTGCAGGCGATGAAGGTCGGGCGATCGGAGTTGTGGGCGGCTTCGATTGCGGCGGCAATGGCAGCCTGATCGTGACCGTCGATCTCGATCGTGTTCCAATGAACGGCTTTGAAACGGGCGATCTGATCGGTGGAATCCGAAAGAGACACGGCGCCGTCGATGGTGATCGAGTTGTTGTCCCAGAACAGGATCAGCTTGTTGAGCTTCAGGTGGCCGGCGAGCGCGATGGCTTCATGGCTGATGCCCTCCATCAGGCAACCGTCGCCGCAGATCGCATAGGTATAGTGATCCTGAAGCTCGGAGCCGAACTCCTCGCGCAGCTTGCGTTCGGCAATCGCCATGCCGACGGAATTGGCAATGCCCTGGCCGAGCGGGCCGGTCGTCGTTTCGATGCCGGTGGCGTGCCCATATTCCGGATGGCCGGCGGTCTTCGAGCCGAGCTGACGGAACTGCTTCAGATCCTCGACCGTCATATCGGGATAGCCGGTCAAATAGAGCAGCGAATAGAGCAGCATCGAACCATGGCCGGCCGACAGCACGAAGCGATCGCGGTTCGGCCAGTGCGGCTTCTTCGGATCAAACTTCAGATATTTGGTGAACAGGACCGTCGCCACGTCGGCCATGCCCATCGGCATGCCCGGGTGACCGGAGTTCGCCTTTTCGACGGCGTCCATGGCGAGAAAACGGATCGCATTCGCCATCCGGTCATGTTGTTCGGGAGAGGTCATGGCTTTTCCGCAAGTTCCGGGTGTCGGGGGGATGGCCTCGAGCCTCCAAGACCATCGAGTGAAAGCGGCAGACACATAGCAGTTGGCGCTGGCAAGTCAATAAATGGGACGCCAAATCCGGGCAGGCAGCAGCGATTTTTGACATTTGATCGCGCGATTGTACAAATGACGAATCTCGTGCGGCGATCATGTGTAAAGTGCTCATCCACAGGATAGGCCGGTGGGCAAGTGACAGGATTTATTGACGGGCCGTTTGCGAGCGGCATATCCTTTTGAAATCACAGGATCGGCGCGGCGTGTCGATTCGCGGGTCCTGCGCGGGAATCGAGAAGGCATGATGCCCACAGGCAAAACCATGGAAGCAGCGCTCAACGAATTGAGGCAGGCGATTTCGAGCCTCGAAAACGCCGTCGACATGCGCGTCGAGCGGCAGCGCGAGCAGGGTGAGATCGAAGGCGAGGTGCGGCGCGTGCACGCCGACCGCTCCCGGCTGGCGCAGGAGCTCGACCAGGCCGAATTCCGCGCCAACCGGCTGGAAGAGGTCAATCGCGAGGTGTCGCGGCGGCTGGTGACGGCCATGGAAACGATCCGCGCGGTTCTGGATCGCTAGAACAGGATGATTTTAGGCCAGGCCCAAAATCTGAATCCTGTTCTAATTTAAAAAGTTAGAGCATGATGTCGTCCGAAAACCGCTCACACTTTTCGACATCATGCTCTTATAGAAAGAGTTTGGCATGGCGCAGGTGACGGTAACGATCGACGGCAAGGCCTATCGCATGGCCTGCGAGGAAGGGCAGGAGGATCACCTGACCGATCTCGCCACCCGCTTCGACCACTATGTCGGCCATCTCAAGGGGCAGTTCGGGGAAATCGGCGATCTCAGGATCACCGTCATGGCCGGTATCATGATCATGGACGAGATTGCCGAGCTGACACGCCGCGTCGCCGGGCTGGAATCCGAACTCGAGTCACTGCGCGGCAACCGCGACACGGTGCTTGCGGCCACCGCTCGCACCGAAGAAAATCTTGCGGCAGCACTCAGCGAGGTTTCAACCCGCATTCGCGGCATCACCGACAAGCTGAACGGCCGGCCCGCCCCCGAACTCAATTGATCTTAATTAAATAGAGACGACTTGCCGCCGCCACTGGCGCGCCAGCGCAAACGACCTTATATAACGCGGTGCGGTCTGCGCCTCTCGACAGGAACCACAATCCCTGGGGCCATACTCGATCCAAAGGGAGCTGTCCCTGGCCAGGCCCGTGGGCCTGGACACACGGCGCCCACCTACGTTTGTAGGCACCCAGGATCGTAAACATCCATCGGTGGTCGTGGATCGCACCTTTCCCTTTTTTCGTTGACGAAGACAACGGCTGTGGAGGCGGGCGCGGCTACAGCGCCGCGGGTCTTTTCAGACGCGCAAAGGACGCTGTAGCACTTTGAACGGCTGCATAATTTTATCCTTAAATCGGAATCGAATTAAGGAATTATGCAGAACGCGTCCGCCTTCTTTCAGCACATCGGTTACTTCTTCAGGCCGGGAAGCGTGACCTGGAAGACCTGGAACATGGTGTCGACGTCGGCACCGCCTTCCGCCTTGTAGGCGGCGCCCACCTGGAAACCGTCCTGCGTGAGGAAGTCGTTGTCATTGGCGACGAACAGGAAGTAGTCGTCCGGCAGGTTCGGGTCGAGAACGCTTGCAAGGCCCATGGCTTCCCATTTTTCCGACAGGTTGTTCTTGTCGTTCGGTGCGCCGTTGTGCAGGCCGAAGCGGGCAAGGTCGGCCTTGTCGTTGAGGTCGATGAGTGGTGTCAGCGTCGCCGGCTTCAGTGACGGGTCGACGATGCCCTTCGGCGCGATCGGCTTGCCGGCATCGAAATCGCTGCCGGCAATATCGGTCGCATTGGAAAGGTCTGCGATGTCGATCTTGCGGTAAAGCGAGGTATCGCCCTTCAGGCCCTGACCGTTGCCGCTGTCACGGGCGATCATCAGGAAGGTCCTGTCGGAAAGAGCAACGATTTCGCTCTCTGCGGCGATCGTCGTCTTGTCCTTGGTGTCCTTGAAGACCGGCAGGGGGACGACACATTCGTGCACCAGTTTCAGGTGATCGGGATCGGCGGCGTCATAGATCATGGCGCGGGTATTCTGACGGGTGGAGCTGGAATCGCCGCCGTCCTGGCGGGCGGCCGACTGCAGCACTGCTACAATGAACTTGCCGTCCGGCGTCATCGCCATGCCTTCGAGGCCCTGGTTGTTCTGGCGGCCGGTCTCCGGATTCTTCGGGTCCGGAGCGGATGCGCCGGGACCGGGATTGTTGGAGGCGAAGCTCAACGCGCCCTTGCGCATCGGCAAAAGCGCCTTCGGCGGCTGGGTGGCCGAGAGCAGATGGCCGTCGGCCGAGAAGCGGTAGATATAGGGCCCGTATTCGTCGCTGACGAACATGGTGCCGTCGGCCATGCGGATGATGGCTTCATTGTCGAGGGCGATCTTGCCGTTTATCGCCTGCGGCAGCGGCGGAAAATCGCCGGCAGCGGCGCGCACGCCGAATTCCGGGTCGAGACCGGTCATGTCGCCACCCTTGTCGTCGACAAAGAGCGTGGAATCGACGAGCTTTGCGTCGACGCCCGACTGTTCCTTGCCGGCCTCGGGTGCCGCACCTGGAGCGGTCGGCGTCAAGCCGATCGAGATGGTGTTCAAGCGCGGGCGATAGTCGACGGTGCCGACGGCGTTATAGCCCCGGTCTGGCAGCAGATAGAGCGTGCCCTTGTAGCCGGCGCCGTCGCGGCTCCAGGCGGCGGAATCGATCGCCATGCCGGAGCCGGAACCGAAGGTCTCGCCGAATTTGTCGCGCTGGTTGGCCGGGATGCGGCCGATGCCAACCAGACCCTTGTTGACGAAGGTGAGGCCGCCGACAGTGGCGGAATTCTCGGCACTGGCGACGGCCGGAATGGCGGCGGATGCCGCAAGAATCGCGGCGAACAGCCGCGCGTATGATCTGATGTTCTTCATGAAATACCCTCTCGGTCAAAGCGTTCCTGCAGCGGCCCGCCCAGGCTGGACACCGCTTCAAATGACACCCCGGCCCTGGATTCGATTTCCCGATGGCAGAACACGCCCTGGATTTCGCCGCCCCATATCCCCGTCAGACGGTCTATGACGAGTTCATGATATCTGGATGACGCTTTGCAGCGAAAAGGCCATGCCGAGAGAATGTCGGGCTTTCGCCTTTCCGCAGTTCAGCTTGCTGCCCTATCCCACGGGATAAGGCCCTTCGGCAAAGACCACGTCGTGGTAACCTTTCGAGCCGACATCAAGCGCCAAAGGGCTGCGCCATTCCCTGTTGTCTCGCAGGCAATCGAGCACGAAACGGAAATCATATCGCGGCTGCCAGCCGAGTTCCCGCCTTGCACGTGCGTTGACATAGACACGGTCGAGCGTTGGAAAGATCTTCCAGCCGCGTGATGCATAGAGGGCGCCTGCACCCGGGAACAGCCGTTCGACGACATCAGGCGCGTCGTGCCTGATCGCAGCAAGATCGCTTACCGAAAACGGCGTCGTGGCGGAGACGATATAGCGGCCGAAGCCGATTGCCGGCGCTTTTTCGAGCGCCAGCAGATGGGCGCCGACCGCATCGGCGATATCGACGCGGCGGTGAAGAAGCTCGTTGGCCTGCGCATTTTCCGCCGGATAGCGGCTGCGAATGTCTGGATTGTCGTCGTTTTCGGGAAAGAAACGTGATGTCCTGAGAATGACCACCGGCAGGCCGGACTTGCGGGCGACGAGTTCGCACAGACCTTCGGCGGCGAGCTTCGTGACCCCGTAGATGTTTTTTGCGACCGGCAGCACGTCCTCGGTCACCCATGCTGCCGGTGCGCCGGCAGCCGGCGTTAATGCCGCACCGAAGGTGCTGGTGGTGCTGGTGAAGACGAAGCTTGCGACGTCTGCGGCGACGGCTTCTTCAAGCAGGTTCAGCGTGCCGGCGATATTGGTGTCGAGGAAATCGCGATTGTCATGGGTCGCCACATGCGGCTTGTGCAGCGTCGCGGCATGGATGACGCAGCTGATTCCTGACACCGCTTGCCGGATGAAAGCGCGATCACCGATCGAGCCGACCATATCGGTGAAAGCCGAGGGCTTGATATCGATGCCGCGCACCCGCCGGCTTTCGGCCCTCAAAGTGCGCATCAGCGCCTCGCCGAGATGGCCCGCACTTCCCGTCACCAGTATCGTCATCGCATCGCCTCCCGACCATTCAGGAGGCGGAGGCTATAAAGACGGGCATTCCCGGACAACGCATAAATTATGCATGGGAATGCAGGAAAGCTGCAGGCTCCGAGATGGTCGGAGCGTCGGCAGTTCGGGCGGCGCCCGACCTGCCAGCGGGATCATTATTCCGGCTGGCCCTCAAGATCGCCTTTCAACCGGTCGAGGATCGACAGGGCGTGACCGGCATAGGCGCTGATCCAACGGTCGTAGATGTGCTTGATCGGCAGGCTGTTTAAGTGGTTCCAGCGCTCGCGGCCCTCCTTCCTGGCGATGACCAAGTCTGCCTCCTCCAGCACTTTCAGATGCTGCATTACCGTGCAGCGGTCCATCTGCGGAAACATCTCGCAAAGCGTCCCTGTGGTCCGAGGACCATCCTTGAGCAGGTCGAGGATTTCGCGGCGGCGATGGTGGGCCAGCGCCTTGAAAACCGGATCGTCTTCTGATTCGCTTGACATGTTATGTTTTTATAACATAATGATGCCGGGTACAATGACAAACAGGTGCAATGGAGAAGAGGAGAAGTGCCATGTCTCTCGGAATCCGTGTTTCCGGCCGCATCGGCCGTCCCGTCGCAGAGGTGTTCGACGCCGTCGTCAACCCGAAGAAGCTCAGCAGCTATTTCACCACGATCGGCGGGGCGAGCGCGCCACTCGTCCAGGGCAGGACGGTAACCTGGTGGAAGGATGCGGCGGTTGAGGTGGTCGAACTCGTGCCCGGAAGCCGCATCGTGCTCCGTTGGGACGGCGGCACCGGCGAAGATAAGGCGACCTATAAGACGATGGTGGAGATGAACTTCAAGCCGCTGGAGGATGGCGGCACGCTGGTGACCATCGCCGAAACCGGCTGGCGTGAAGACGATGCCGGCCGGCGCGGCACCTATCTAAACTGTGAAGGCTGGACGCAGATGCTGTGCTGCATGAAGGCTTTCGTCGAATACGGTATCAATCTGCGCGAGGGCATGTTCCTCAGCGAAATGAAGGGCGAGCCGGCCAGCGCGCCTGACGCTTGACGAGCGCATCGGCCGCAGGAGATCGGCGGCGCAATCGTCGCATTCGCCGATAAGGCCGAGACTTCGCTTGCCTGTCACACTGCGGGTGCTAATTTCCGGATTCGATACTTCGTCTCGGATTTCAGGAGATTCATTATGCAGCTTGGCATGGTTGGTTTGGGCCGCATGGGCAATTACATGGTCCAGCGCTTGATGCGAGGCGGTCACGAATGCGTCGTCTACGACGCCAGGCCGGAAAGCGTTGCCGAGCTCGCGGGCCTCGGTGCGACCGGCAGTGCTTCGCTCGAGGAATTCGTCTCGAAGCTCACCCACCCCAGGGCGATCTGGCTGATGCTGCCGGCGGCGATCGTCGACAAGGTGCTGGCGAGCCTGGCGCCGCTGCTTGAGAATGGCGATATCGTCATCGACGGCGGCAATTCCTATTATCACGACGATATCCGCCGCGGCGCCGAACTTATCACCAAGGGCATCCATTATGTCGATGTCGGCACCAGCGGTGGCGTCTTCGGCCTCGAGCGCGGCTATTGCCTGATGATCGGCGGCGAGAAGGGCACCGTTCAGCATCTTTCGCCAATTTTCGCGACGCTGGCGCCCGGCGCCGGCACGACGGAAGCTTCGCCGAACCGGAGCGCCGAAGCGGCTGCGGCGAGCACCGCCGAACAAGGCTACCTGCATTGCGGCCCGCATGGCGCCGGCCATTTCGTCAAGATGGTGCATAACGGCATCGAATATGGACTGATGGCCGCCTATGCCGAAGGCCTCAATATCCTGAAGCACGCCAATATCGGCGCCGCCTCGCATGAAGTCGATGCGGAAACCGCGCCGCTCGCCCATCCGGAGCACTTCCAGTACGACCTGAACCTGCAGGATGTCGCCGAAGTCTGGCGCCGCGGCAGCGTCATCACCTCCTGGCTGCTCGATCTCACGGCCGATGCGCTGCATGCCGATCCGGCGCTGGCGAAATATGCCGGCCGCGTCTCCGATAGCGGCGAAGGCCGCTGGACGATCATGGCGGCAATCGACGAAAGCGTGCCGACGCCGGTGCTGAGTGCCGCTCTCTACGGCCGCTTCTCCTCGCGCGACAATGACGAATTCGCCAACAAGGTGCTGTCGGCGATGCGCGCGGGCTTCGGCGGCCATGTGGAAAAGCCGGCTCCGAAATCCTGAAGGCAGGCGACTTTCCGCACCATTCCGACAAAGCCGTCCTCCCGAAATGGTGAGCGCAGCGCTTCGTTTCGAGGTGGCGGCGACGTTGGCCTTTCCTAGCCATCGGTATGGTTTTCCTACTGCTTGCTGGCGGCAACGGTCGCGAGTATCCATTGCACAATGTCGGCGCTGCTTTGTACAAGCGGCCGACATTTCGTTGGAGGCGGTCATGGAGCGTGGCATGGCAGGGGGCTTGAAGGCCGTCCTATTCGGCATACTGGCATTGCTTGCGCTTTTCTCGGCGGTTTCGCCTGGCTTTTCCCAAACGCCGCCGGCGCAAGTGCCGGCCGCGGCGGCCCCACCGGCCCAGGTGCGTGAGATGATGCAGCTCATGCAGACGCCCGAGGTCAAACAGTGGATGTCGACGCAGATGGCTGCGACGCCTGCGGCCGATGCAGCGTCTGAAAATCAGATGTCGATCCTGTCGGGTCTGCTGCAGCACGCCCGCCGGCATGTTTCGATGATCTCCGATGCGGCAATGGCATTGCCCTCGCAGATCGGCAATGCGTCCTCGCTGTTCCTCGGTGAAATCACCGCCACCGGCTGGCCGCGCATGGTGGCGCAGTTCCTGGCGATCTTCCTGTTCGGCGGGATCGTCGAAAGCATTGCCCGTTATGCCTTCCGCCGCCGGCGTCGCCGGCTGGTTGAGATGGCGGGTATGCATCTGGCGCCGCGCGTCATTCCGGCATTGATCTTCGCTGCGGCAACGGTGCTCACGCTTCTCAGCCTCAGCTGGCCACCGCTCAGCCAGAGCATCGCGATCGTCTGCGTCGTTGCACTCATCGTCCAGCGCTTTACGATCTGCCTCGGCGGCGTGCTGGTCGATCTCATCGGGCTGGCACGGGCCGAGGAAGAGCGGCAAGGCATCACCGCTCCGATCATGCCGGGGCGCGCCATCGCGCTCTTCTGGTATCGCCGTTGCGCGATTTTCGTCATCTATTTCATTTTCGGCTGGGCGCTGATCCAGTCGATGGAGCCGCTCGGCTACTCCCCGAGCGCCCGGCTCCTGATCGGCTATTTCCTCGGTATCGGCCTGTTGTTGATCGCGATCGAGGCGGTCTGGTCGCGGCCCCACAAGGACGAGAAGCGCGGTCACGGGGTCTCCTGGTCGTTCACCGTCTATTTCCTGCTGCTGTGGAGCATCTGGGTGGCGGGCTTCAACTGGCTGCTTTGGCTCGGCATCTACGTGTTGCTGCTGCCGCGCGTGCTTGCCGTCTCGACGCTTGCGGTGAAATCGCTGCAGCAGACCGAAGCAAGCTTCCTTGCCACGCGCCGGATCGCGACGGTGCTGCTCGACCGCGGCGTGCGGGCGCTGATTATTGCCGTTGCCGCCATCTGGCTCGGGCATATGCTCGGCGTCGGTGCCGATACGATGGCCGCCGGCGATACGATGGCCGACAAGATCGCGCGCGGTATCATCGGCGGCATCGTCATCCTGCTGGCCGCCGACCTGCTCTGGCATGTCATCAAGGCCTATATCAACGGCAAGCTGCTCGATTCATCCATGGATGGCGGAGCAACCGACGAGGAGAAGGCCAAACGCGCGCGGATACACACGCTGTTGCCGATCTTCCGCAATATCCTTGCCGTCGTGATCGCCGTCATCGCCGTTCTGATGGTGCTCTCGGGCCTCGGCATCGAGATCGGGCCGCTGATCGCCGGCGCCGGTGTTGTCGGCGTCGCGGTCGGCTTCGGCGCCCAGACGATCGTCAAGGACGTGATCAGCGGCATGTTCTATCTCTGGGACGATGCCTTCCGTATCGGCGAATATATCGAAAGCGGCAGCCACAAGGGCGTGGTCGAAGCTTTCAGTCTGCGTTCGGTGAAGCTCAGGCATCATCGCGGGCCGCTGACGACGGTGCCGTTCGGCGAACTCGGCGCGGTGAAGAACCTCAACCGCGACTGGACGATCGACAAGATCAGCCTCAACGTCAAATACGACACCGATCTTGTCAAGGCGAAGAAAGTGATCAAGCAGATCGGCCAGACGCTGCTCGAAAATCCGGAATTCGGGCCTCATATCATCGAGACGCTGAAGATGAAGGGTGTCGAACAGTTCGGCGAATTCGCGATCGAAATCCGGCTGTCGATTATGACCAAACCCGGCGAGCAATTCGTCATCCGCCGCAATGCGCTGGCGATGATCCGCAATGCCTTCAACGAAAACGGCATCGAATTCGCCGTGCCGACGGTGCAGGTGGCGGGCGATCGCGATGCGGAGGTCGATGCCGCCGTGGCGCGCTATGCCGCGCATGCGCGGGCCGGCAGCGAGCCGGCGACGTAAACCCTCACATCGCCCCGGCGGCTGCAATCAGCAGGCCGCCGATGATCGCCATATTGGTTTTCCAGGTGTTGATCGCGCTTTGGCGAGCCGTTCCCTGCATATCCCAGAAATTCAGCAGCATGATCGTGGCGGCAAGGGTGAAGACGATGAGGCCGAATGCCGCCGCCGTGACGAAAAGTCCCAGTATCAACAGGATGCCGGCGACGATCTGGAACATGCTGCCGGAGAGCAGCACCCATTTCGCAAAAGGAATGCCGCGGGCTTCGATCGCGTCGGTCAGCGGCACGATAACGAAAAAATGATGAATGCCTCCAGCGACATAGAGGCCGCCCAGCAACAGACGGCCGAGGACAAGCATCATGAAGGCTGGACCGTCCTGCATATCAAACCGTTCTCCCTTGCCTCGAATCCCGTTGCCGGGCAAAGCTCGGCCCAAGCTTACGAAAATGCAATGGAGCGTTACGTCGACCTGCGCAAATTCGCCCCAATTGGGGATGATTGAGGCGCAGGCGGCGGGGCTTGGAGTAGCGGCGGCATGGTTTCATAGAGCTTATGCGCCTCTCATGTTACGTCTTTCGAAAATGATTCCCGCCATGCTGCCAATTGCGGCAGGTACGAGATGTCGGGTTACGGCAAGTTGGAAGAGATGGAAGAAACGGACGATTTTTCTTTTCGCGGGCTTTTCAGGCGTTACAGGACGCCGTTGATGGCAGCCGCGACACTCGTGGTCTTCTGTCTCGTCGGTTATGCGATCATGCAGCTCACCAACGAGGTGCGCTATGACGACGTCGTCGATGCGCTGGCGGCGACCAAGCCGAGCGCGATCCTGCTTGCGCTCTTCTTCACGGCACTCAGTTTCCTTTCGCTGATCTTCTACGATCTCAACGCTATCGAATATATCGGCAAGAGGCTGCCCTTTCCGCATGTGGCGCTGACGGCGTTCAGCGCCTATGCGGTCGGCAATACCGCCGGCTTCGGGGCGCTTTCGGGCGGTGCGATCCGCTACCGCGCCTATACGCGCCTCGGGCTTTCGCCGGAGGATATCGGTCGCATCATCGCCTTCGTGACGCTGTCCTTCGGCCTCGGGCTGGCGGGCGTTGCGGCGATCGCCCTCATCATCATCGCCGACGAGATCGGCCCGCTCATCGGCGTCAGCGCCTTCCTCCTGCGATTGATCGCCGGTTCGATCGTCGCCATTCTCGGCGCTGTGATGATCATCGGCCGTGACGGGCGCGTGCTCAATCTCGGCCCTGTGGCAGTTCGTCTGCCGGATTCGCGCACCTGGTCGCGGCAGTTCCTCGTTACCGCCTTCGATATTGCCGCCTCGGCGTCCGTGCTCTACGTGCTGCTGCCGCAGACGGCAATCGGCTGGCCGGTCTTCCTCGCCGTCTATGCGATCGCCGTCGGTCTCGGCGTGCTCAGCCACGTTCCGGCCGGGCTCGGCGTGTTCGAGACCGTGATCATCGCGTCGCTCGGCAGCGCGGTGAACATCGATGCCGTGCTCGGATCGCTGGTGCTCTACCGGCTGGTCTACCATGTGCTGCCGCTGCTGATCGCCGTGCTCGCGGTCTCGGCCGCCGAGTTGCGTCGTTTCGTCGACCATCCGGCCGCCTCCAGCGTGCGGCGCATCGGCGGACGGCTGATGCCGCAGCTGCTGTCGGCCCTCGCGCTGCTGCTCGGCGTCATGCTGGTATTTTCGAGCGTCACGCCGACGCCGGACCAGAACCTCGAATTCCTCTCCAACTATCTGCCGCTGCCGCTGGTCGAAGGGGCGCATTTCCTCTCCAGCCTGCTGGGACTCGCGCTCGTCGTCGCCGCGCGCGGCCTTGGCCAGCGACTCGACGGTGCCTGGTGGGTGGCCGTGTTCTCGGCTGTTGCCGCACTGACCTTGTCACTCCTGAAGGCGATTGCGCTCGTCGAAGCCGCTTTTCTCGCCTTCCTCATTTTCGGGCTCTTCGTCAGCCGTAGGCTCTTTACCCGCCATGCCTCGCTGCTTAACCAGGCGCTGACGGCGTCCTGGCTGATGGCGATCGCCGTCATCGTCGTCGGCGCCGTCGTCATCCTGCTCTTCGTCTATCGCGATGTCGAATACAGCAACCAGCTCTGGTGGCAGTTCGAATTCACCGCCGAGGCGCCACGGGGCTTACGCGCCGTGCTCGGCATCACCATCATCTCGTCGGCGATCGCCATCTTCAGCCTGCTTCGGCCGGCGACCTTCCGGCCGGAACCGGCGACGAACGAGGCGCTGTCGCGTGCCGTCGATATCGTCATGAAGCAGGGCAACGCCGACGCCAATCTGGTGCGCATGGGCGACAAGAGCATCATGTTCTCGGAAAAAGGTGACGCCTTCATCATGTACGGCCGGCAGGGCCGCTCCTGGATTGCGCTGTTCGACCCGGTCGGCGAGCATCGCGCCGTGCAGGAACTCGTCTGGCGTTTCGTCGAAGCGGCGCGCGCCGCCGGCTGCCGGGCCGTCTTCTATCAGATCTCGCCGGCGCTGCTTTCCCATTGCGCCGATGCCGGCCTTCGCGCCTTCAAACTCGGCGAACTGGCGGTGGCCGATCTCAGGACATTCGAAATGAAGGGCGGCAAATGGGCGAACCTTCGCCAGACGGCTAGCCGCGCCCAGCGCGACGGGCTGGAATTCGCCGTCGTCGAACCTGAGAACGTGCGCTCGGTCATCGATGATCTCTCCGCCGTTTCCACGGCCTGGCTCGAGCATCACAACGCCAAGGAAAAAGGCTTTTCTCTCGGCGCCTTCGATGCCGATTACGTCTCCTCGCAGCCGGTCGGCATCCTGAAAAAGGACGGCAGGATCGTCGCCTTCGCCAATATCCTCGTCACCGAATCCAGGGAGGAGGGCACGATCGATCTCATGCGCTTCTCGCCGGACGCGCCGAAGGGCTCGATGGACTTTCTCTTCGTGCAGATCATGGAATATCTGCGCGGTCAGGGTTTCACCCACTTCAATCTCGGCATGGCGCCCCTCTCCGGCATGTCGAAACGTGAGGCGGCGCCCGTCTGGGACCGCATCGGCAGCACCGTCTTCGAACACGGCGAGCGCTTCTACAACTTCAAAGGCCTTCGGGCATTCAAATCCAAGTTTCATCCGCACTGGCAACCGCGCTATCTTGCGGTATCCGGAGGGGGCAATCCGATGATCGCGTTGATGGACGCGACATTTCTGATCGGGGGCGGATTGAAAGGGGTAGTGAGAAAATGATCAGGACAATCCTTCTTGCCACGGCATGCGCCTGCATGCTCGCGGCCGCACCGGCTGATGCCGCCGAAAAGACCACACAGAGCTTCGAAGCCGGGCTCATCCCGTCGCCGCACATCTTCCTGCCGGAAGGGGAGGTGAAGGGTACGGTGATGCTGATTTCGGATGCCGCCGGCTGGGGCGACTTTGAGAAGGCCGAGGCCGACAGGCTGGTCGCCGAAGGCGCCGTCGTCATCGGCGTCGACTTTCCCTCCTATATGAAGGCGCTCAGCCGATACGACGTCAGCCTCAACGACGGCTGCGTCTACATGGTTTCGGACATCGAGTCGCTGAGCCAGCAGGTGCAGCGCGCGACCGGCAACAGTGCCTATCACCTGCCGATCGTCGCCGGCATCGGCGAAGGCGGGGCCCTGGCGCTGGCGATCGCCGCGCAGACGCCGGATGCGACGATCGGCCAGACGCTCGCCGTCGATCCGAAGGCCGGCATTCCGCTCGCCCAGGGGCTTTGCACGCCGGCTTCCAAGCAGGTCGTCGGCCAACGCACCGTGTATGGCCTCAGCGACGGCGCTTTGCCGGATCCGATCGTCACCGTCTTCACGCCCAATGCCGACAAGGATGGCCGGACGCATGCCGAAGCGCTGAAGAAGATCCATGCTGCGATCGAGATCCGTGATTCCACCGACGATGCGCAGACGGTGTTTGGCGATACGCTCGACGATCTCGTCACCGCCTCGGGCGCCTTCGGCAATCCGCTCGGCCTGCCGCTGGCGATCCTCGAGGCGACCCCCGCCCTCGATACGATGGCGGTAATCTATTCCGGCGACGGCGGCTGGCGCGACATCGACAAGGAGGTCGGCGCCACGCTGCAGAAGGAAGGCATTCCGGTCGTCGGCGTCGATTCGCTTCATTATTTCTGGTCGGAGCGCAAGCCGGGGGAGACCGCCGCCGATCTTTCGAAGATCATCGATTTCTACCGAAAGCAGTGGAAGGTGAAGCACGTGCTGCTCGTCGGATATTCCTTCGGCGCCGATGTCGTGCCGGCCACCTATCAGCTCCTCAAACCAGCCGAAAAGTCGGCGGTGGCGCAATTGTCGCTGCTGTCGCTCTCGCACGAAGTCGACTACGTCATCTCCGTACTCGGTTGGCTCGGCCAGAAAACGGATGGGGCTGGAGGCGATCCCGTCAGCGATCTGAAGAACATCGATCCGAAGCTCGTGCAATGCATCTACGGCAAGGACGACGATGACGATGTCGCCTGTCCGGCGGTGAAGGAGAGCGGCGCCGAGGTCATCGAACTGCCCGGCGACCATCATTTCGACGAGAATTACGACCTCCTTACCAAGACGATCATCGACGGGCTGAAGAGGCGGCTGCAGAACTAAAGCGCCGCGCGTCCGATCAGCGCATTAGCCTCTCTTCGCTCCAGCCGAGGTCGGCGAGTTCCCCGCCGCGAAATCGCGCATCGTCGGCGACGATGAATTCATCGAGCTGTGGCGGCACGACGCTGGTGCCGGAGAGCATCGCATGCACCTGGCCACGATGATGGGTCTGATGCTGAAAGAGGTGAGTGAGCACGTCTTCCATCCGCTCCTCCTGGATGCGGGCGCCGCGATGGAGGCTGACGGTCGAGGCGAGCCTCTCCGGCGTCAGGGCCTCGCAAAGCGCCACCAGGCGCTGATCGACCTTCGCCTGCGCTTGCGCAAGGGATAAAACGTCGTCGAACGGTTCGTCGACCTCAAAAGCCTGGAAGCCGAGCGTGCCGCCTTCCAAGCCATCGACATAGAACCAGTCGACCGTGATGATGTGGTTCAAGGTTTCCTTGATCGAGGGGAAGAAGCTCACGCGCGGCGCTTCGAATTCGCCGGGCTTCAATGCCGTGCAGGCTTGAAGCAGACGATGGTTGGAAAGGGCGTTGTTATAGGCAAGTTTGCGGAATGGCCTGACGGGGTCGAAGGTCGGCATCGGCGCATCTCCTCTTCCAGCGTTTCTGGTGGGTCAGTTCTTGCCATCGAGGTTGCCATCCCGCCAGACGAGATGACGTGGCGCAACGGGAAGGGCCTCGATTTCATCGGCGATGAAATAGGGCGGGATGTCGAGTGCGGTCAGGGCCTGGCGCGTTGCCGGCACCCATTTGAATTCGAGATGGTTGTCGCCGTCCTCGACGCGATGGATGATTTCGTGTGGCTCGAAGGGGAATTCCGGCGGGATGTCCATCAGATAATAGAGGCCGAGTTCATGCCAGTCGCGCTGCTCATAGTGGAAAAAATTCTCGACGACCCAGAGCAGGCGGGAGACGGTGACCTCGACGCCCAGTTCCTCCACCATCTCCCGTTCTAGCGTCTCTTCCGACGTCTCGCCGATTTCGGCCCTGCCGCCCGGAAAGGTCCAGAAGGGCTCGTGCACGGCGCGGTGAACGAGCACGTGGCCATCGCGAAAACCGAGGCCGGCGATGCGATAGTTGAAACGCTCAGCGCCGGCAGTCAGGCGGATGAGAGTGCGCTTGGCCATGGCATTCCTATTCAAGATCGATCACGACGATTTCCGGCGGTACGCCGAAGCGCACCGGTGCAATGGAGCAGCCGAGCCCGCCGGACACGATGATATTACGCCCCTCCTCGACAATATGGCCATAGGCGTAGCGGTTGCCGTACCGCGAGGGGACGATCGGCGAACGGCCGAGGAAGCGGATTTGTCCGCCATGCGTGTGGCCCGACAGCGTCAGCGACACGCGCTCGGGCACGCGCGGAAAGATATCGGGCTCATGGGCGAGCAGGATGACCGGCGCATCGTCTGTCACTTGGGCCATGGTTCCATCGAGATCGTCGAGGCCGAGCATCTGCGTGCGACCCCACTTCCGGCCCGGCAGCAGCGCCAGCTGATCTTCAAGGCCTGCGAGCCAGAAGCCGCGGCCGTCCTTTTCAAGCCGAACGGCGCGGTTGCCATAGACCGGGATTCCGACGTCGGCGAGGGCCCGGTGTCCGAAGGTTTCCATTCCGCCGTTCTTCTGTGCAGTCCGATCCTCCCACCAATCGTGGTTGCCCATGATCGCATGGACGCCGAGCGGGGCTTGCAGGGTGGCGAGCGCTTTCGACCATTGGCTCGAATGCACATATTGCGTGACCATGTTCATGCCGGCGGCATAATCGCCGAGCAGGACGGTGACATCGCCTTCGAGTTCGTTGGCCCGGTGGCAGATCGCGGCAATGCGGCTTGCCGACATCCACGGTTCGCAGGCATGGAGATCAGCGAGCGCGACAACGCGGAGCTTCAGCCCCGGTGTCCATCCCGGCGGCGTCAGCCGGTAGCGAGCGACGGCAAGACGCGCCAGCGGCTCATAGGCGAAGGCGTAACCGCCGAGCGCCATGACGCCGGTGATACCGCCGCCAAGAACCTTGAAAAATCCGCGGCGGGTGATCACTCAGTTGTCCTCCTGGAACAGCCGGAACTGCGCAGCCTCCATATCCTTAGGCGGTTGCATTCCCAGATGTTTCCACGCGATTGCGGTCAGAACACGGCCGCGTGGCGTGCGCTGAATGAAACCCTGCTGGATCATGTAGGGCTCGATGATGTCTTCGATCGCGTCGCGCGGTTCGGAAAGGCCGGCGGCAATGGTCTCGATGCCAACCGGGCCGCCGCCGAAATTGACGGCGATCATGTTGAGGTAGCGTTTGTCGAGCTGGTCGAAACCGACATTGTCGACCAGCAGGCGGGTCAACGCCTCGTCGGCAATCTCGCGGGTGACGGCTTCGGCCCTTGCCACCTCGGCGAAGTCGCGCACGCGCCGCAACAGCCGGCCGGCGATGCGCGGGGTGCCGCGGGCGCGCCTTGCAATCTCGCGGGCGCCTTCCTCGGTCATCGCAAGGTTCATCAGCCGCGCGCCGCGGCGCACGATCAGCTCCAGCTCCTCGACAGTGTAGAAGCTCAGGCGCACCGGGATGCCGAAGCGGTCGCGCAGCGGCGTCGTCAACAGGCCGAGGCGGGTGGTGGCCGCCACCAGGGTGAATTTCGACAGGTCGATCTTCACCGAGCGCGCGGCGGGGCCTTCGCCGATGATCAGGTCGAGCTGGAAATCTTCCATGGCCGGATAGAGGATTTCCTCGACAGCCGGATTGAGGCGATGGATCTCGTCGATGAAGAGCACGTCACGCTCCTCGAGATTGGTGAGCAGGGCGGCAAGATCGCCGGCCTTGGCAATGACAGGGCCTGATGTCGAGCGGAAGTTGACGCCGAGCTCCTTCGCCATGATTTGCGCCAGCGTCGTCTTGCCGAGGCCGGGCGGGCCGACGAAAAGCACATGGTCCAGCGCCTCGCCGCGGTTTTTCGCCGCCTCGATGAAGACCTTGAGATTGGCGCGCGCTTCCGCCTGGCCGGTGAATTCGTCCAGCGATTGCGGGCGCAATGTGAGATCGAGATCTTCGCCCCGCTTTTCCGGTGATATCAGGCGGGCGGGTTCGCTCATGCTCTCATTCCGTTTTGAAACCTGTCACACCAATACACCAAAAGACGGCCGTCTCGACATCCAATCATCGGTTTTTCAGCCCTTCAACGTGCCAGTTCCTTCAACCCTAGCCGGATCAGCTTGGCGCTATCCGCGCCATCGCCGGCCGTCTTCATCGCCGCGGCAACGGCATTCGCCGCCTGGTCTCTGGTGTAGCCGAGGTTTGTCAGTGCGGAAACCGCGTCGGCAACTGGTGCGGCCGCGACACCTTCGCCAAGTTCCTGTTTGAGGCCGATATTGATCGCTTCCCCAGCAAAGGCCGGCGCCCGGTTCTTAAGCTCGGTGACGAGGCGCATTGCCACTTTCGGGCCGACGCCCGGCGCGCGGGAGACGGCGGCGCGGTCCTGCAGGGCGATCGCATTGGCGAGTTCGCCCGGCGTCAATGTCGAGAGCACGGCAAGCGCCACCTTGGCGCCGACGCCCTGGACGCTCTGGAGCAGGTTGAACCATTCCCGCTCCAAGGCGGTCATGAAGCCGAAGAGCTTGAGCTGATCCTCGCGCACATAAGTCTCGATGAACAGCACGCAGGCCTCGCCGGCCGAGCCGAGCTTGGACAGGGTGCGGGCCGAGCAATGGGCGACGTAGCAGACGCCGTGCACATCGACGAGCACATAGTCTTCGCCGATCTCGTCTATGGTGCCTTTCAGCTTGCCGATCATGGGGCGCGGTCTCTCAAGAGTGCGTTTCGGGAGAAATGATGTCCAATTCCGGGAAATAAGAGCGGTAGCGCGCGCCATCGCGCGTCAGAAGGCGGTGCGATCGAACGAGGGCGTGCGCACCGATAAAAAAATCCGGCAGGGTGCGCTCGCGCAAGCCACCGCTCCTCCGGTACTGCGCATGCGCCATGCCGGCCCGGTAGGCGGCGGAAAACGGCAGGGCCTCGCGGATCAAGTTTAACCGCGACAGCACAAATGTAAGGGTTTCCTCGCGCGGGGTCATGCTTGCCAGCTCCGCCCAAACGACAGGTGTCATGATGAATTGCGAATCCGCACGCAATGCACTCAACGCCCGCGCGGACCATTCCCTGAAAGGATTATCCGGCCCGAAGACATCGATGAAAATGTTCGTATCAACGAGGACCGAGGTCATCACGTGGTCCCCTCAACCATTCCATGAATTCATCGGTCGTCATGCCGCTGGTGTCGAGGGTCCCGCTCATGCTGCCGAGCCAGGATTCAAAATCGTCCTGCGACGGCTCTATCCTGCTGGATAGAACAACCAGGCGTGCACCCCTTTCATCGGCAACGAAATCCACCTCGGATCCCGGTCCGATCTTCAAGCGGTCCCGGATGTCCTTGGGAATCGTCACCTGGCCTTTTTCCGTCACGCGCATGGTAATACCTCTGAGGTATTACTTATCATCGAATGGGAACAAGTCAAGAACAGATTAGCCGGCCAGCGCCTGGCGCATCCGGTTGCTGCCGCGATTATGCGCATGGCAGATGGCGATCGCCAGGGCGTCGGCGGCGTCGTCACCCTTGAATTCGACTTTCGGCATCAGGATCTTCAACATCATGTGGATCTGGTGTTTTTCGCCGTGGCCGACGCCGATGACGGCCTTCTTCACGGCGTTCGGGGCATATTCGGAGACCGGCAAGCCGGCGCGGGCCGGCACCAGCATGGCGATACCGCGGGCCTGGCCGAGCTTCAGCGTCGCCACTGCATCCTTGTTGACGAAAGTCTGTTCGACGGCGGCTTCATCCGGCTTATAGCTGTGAACGACCTCCGCCAATCCGTCATGCAGCTGGCAGAGGCGGGAGGCGAGGTCCATGTCTCCATCGGAGGTCACCGTTCCGGAGGCGACAAATCGGAGGGAATTGCCCAGCGTGTCGATAATTCCCCAGCCGGTGCGGCGCAGTCCGGGATCGATGCCGACGATGCGAATCGTATTTTGCATGGTTCAACCTATAGCGCTTGCGAAATAACTGCCACCGATATGTGAACAAAACAAAAACACTCATGGATTTAGGCCGCGCCATTTACCGCGAATTAAAACAGATGCCTGAAATCTAGTCGTCAATACGAGAGGGGCTTCTTTTCGCAAAGATTAAGCCCCCGATGTTCTGTTTACAGGTCAGTGATCAGGCATGCGCTGTGTGCCGAGGCTGGCAGACGCGTTCAGAGGGGTTCGTAGTACATGGCACAGAGATTTCAATCCCTGTCCTTCAAGGTCATTGCCACATTCATTCTGCTGACCATGCTGTCGATCGCGGTGATCGACGTGCTTGGCTATTTCGCCAGCAGCCGGATCTCCGACGAGCAGGCGCTGAAGGCCAAGGAAAGCGTGCTGATCTTTCGCGGCGACATGCTGCAGGACCAGCTGACGCAGCTCGAAAACCAGGCGAATTCCATCGCGCGCATCGAAGCGCTGCAAATGTCGATCACCAGCCTGAAAAGCGGCTGGAAGACCATCGAGAAGACCTCGGGCGATGCCCGCGCCGAACTGAAGAAGGTTTTCATATCGGGCAATCCCAACCCGGCCGACCAGCGCGAGAAACTGATGAAGCCGGAAGGGCCGAGCGGCTTTTATTATTCGAACCACGAGAAGACACAGGGCGAAGTCGCCCGCGACCTCGAGGATACCGCCTTCAGCGACCTGCTGATCGCCGATCTCGACGGTACGGTCCTCTATTCCTACAAGAAGGAGGACGACTTCGCCGAGAACCTGAAGTCGGACGCCTGGAAGGCGACCGGCGCCGGCATCGCTTTTGCCAAGGCGATCGAGAATACCGCCAAGGCGACCGATGATGCCGCGCCGACAGGTTTTTCCGGCCTTCGCGTCGATGTTGGCAGCAGCAAGCCGGCGATCTTCTATGCCGTGCCGATCATCAAGCTCGGGGCGGCCAAGGGCATCATCCTTTTCAAGGTGCGCGACGAGATCGTCACCGGCATCCTCGCCAAGGGCATTGTCCAGGGCAGCACGGCGCGGGCGGCGATCGTCTCCGGCGATGGGTCCGCTATCGGTCTCGATGCGGCCGGTAAGCTTGCGATGCTCGATGCGACGCCTTTCACCTTCATCCAGAGCGCGCTTGCCAGTTCGGCGATGACGGTTGCCGATTTCAGCCGGGCAGACGGCGCGGCCCGCGCCTATGTCCGCGGCATCGATTATCGCGGCGACCGCTTCCTCGTGGTCGAGAGCGTGCTCCTCAGCGAACTCAATGCCGGCTCGATCGAGATCGCCACGCTGCTGACGATGATCGGCATCGGCGTGCTCGTCGTCATGGCGGTCGCGACCGGGCTTGTCACCAATTTCCTGTTTTCGCCGCTCGCACGGCTTGCCGGCGTCACCCGTGATGTTGCCGACGGCAAGCTCGACAGCGAGATCGGCAGCCTGAACCGCAAGGACGAGATCGGCACGATGGCCAACGCGCTCGCCCGCTTCCGGCAGTCGCTGATCGAAAGCCGAGAGCTCGAAACGGCCAGCGAACAGACGCGCCTGCAGGCCGAGCACGACCGCCAGCAGAATCTGGCCGAGCGCGAGGCCGAGGCGAAGACGCTGCAGCAGGTGGTCGAGGCGATCGATGAGGGCCTGCATCATCTTGCGAGCGGCGATCTCGCCTATCAGATCGATACCCGCTTCCCCAACGAACTCGAAAGCCTGCGCATCAATTTCAACGAGGCACTCGCGACGCTGAGCGAAACCATGACTGCAATCGGCGGCAACTCGATGGCGGTGCGCGCCGGCTCCGAGGAGATGCGGACCGGCGCCGACGAACTTGCCGGGCGCACCGAGCGCCAGGCGGGCTCCATCACCGAGACGGCGAATGCGATCAGCGCCATCACCCAGTCCGTCCGCCGGCAGATCGAGCGGGCCGAACAGGCCGAGCGCATCGCCCGCGACGCCAAGAAGGAGACGACCGGCTCCGGCCAGATCATGCAGGAGACGATCGCCGCGATGGAGGCGATCCAGACCTCTTCGCGCCAGATCAACACGATCATCTCGGTTATCGACGACATCGCTTTCCAGACCAACCTGCTGGCGCTCAATGCCGGCGTCGAGGCGGCGCGCGCCGGTGAATCGGGCAAGGGTTTTGCCGTCGTCGCCATGGAAGTGCGCGAACTGGCCCAGCGCTCGTCGAGTGCCGCCAAGGAGATTTCCAGCCTGCTGCAGAAATCGACGCATGAGGTCGAAAGCGGCGTGGCGCTTGTGGAAAAGGCCGGCGTTGCGCTGACCGGCATCGGCGCCCATGTCGAGGCGATCAACGGACAGATCACCGAGATCATGGGTGCGACCCGCGAGGAGGCGAATACGCTGCGTGAGATCAACAGCGCCGTCGCCGAACTCGATGCGATGACGCAGCAGAACGCCTCGATGGTCGAGGAGACGACGGAAGCGATCCACCGGCTGGCGACGGAAGCTTTGGAAATGGACCGCCAGCTCGGCAATTTCACACTGCCGCAGGGCCTCCACCAGCCGAGCGCCGAGGTGCATGTGCTGCGCCGTCACCGCTAAGCCGTGGCTTCTGACCTTTGGCAAGGGTCGCGTTCGCGCGGCCCTTTTTGTTGCGTCCATGGTTTGGAATGGCAGCGGCGGCAACCTACATAGACGGCATCCTTCAAACCGCCCGGCAGGTTTCCCATGGTTCCCTTCTCCATACTCGACCTCTCCCCCATTGCCGAAGGCAGCAGTGTCCGGCAGTCTCTCGATAGCTCGGCACGGATGGCTGGGAAGGCCGAGGAATTCGGCTACAAGCGCTTCTGGCTCGCCGAGCATCACGGCATGCCGGGGATCGCCAGCGCCGCGACATCAGTGGTCATCGGTCATGTCGGGGCCGCGACAACACGCATCCGCATCGGCTCCGGCGGCATCATGCTGCCCAATCATTCGCCGCTCGTCATCGCCGAGCAGTTCGGCACGCTGGAGGCGCTCTTCCCCGGCCGTGTCGATCTCGGCCTCGGGCGGGCGCCGGGAACCGATATGCGCACGGCACAGGCGCTGCGGCGCAACCTCGAAGCCGGCGCCAATAGCTTCCCGAACGATGTGGTGGAATTGCAGCAGCTGCTCGGCACGCCGGTCGAGAACCAGGCGATCCTCGCGGTTCCAGGCAATGGCTCGCATATTCCGATCTGGCTGCTCGGCTCCAGCCTGTACAGCGCCCAGCTTGCCGCCATGCTCGGGCTTCCCTATGCCTTCGCCTCACATTTCGCGCCCGACATGCTGCTCGATGCGATCGCGATCTACCGCGACCGCTTCCAGCCCTCGGCGACGCTCGACAAGCCCTATGTCATGGTCGGCGTCATGGGCGCGGTGGCGACAACGGACGAGGAAGCGCGCTACCATTTTACCTCCGCCGAGCAGCAGTTCGTCAACCTGCGCCGTAATGTCCGTGGCCCGTTCCCCCGCCCGGTGGCCGATATGGAAAATTTCTGGTCGCCGATGGAGAAGATGAATGTCGAACACACGCTGCGTTACGCCGTGGTGGGGTCGCCGCAGACGGCGGAGGCGAAATTGACGGCGTTTCTGAAGGAAACGCAGGCCGACGAGGTGATCATCTCGATGCCGATCCACGACATCGAGGCGCGGCTGAGGTCGGTGGAACTGTTCGCGGGGCTGGGAAATTTCATGCGGGCCGCCGCATAGGGTTTCGCAGCCGGTACTCCGGCCGAAGATTCATCTTCCACAGACAAAAAACCCGGCGTCACAGCCGGGTTTTCGATTGATGATTGCCTGAACTATCAGGCCGAGAGCTTCGCCAGCACTTCTTCCGAAACCTCGAAGTTCGAATAGACGTTCTGCACGTCGTCATCGTCTTCCAGGCTATCGATGAGCTTCATCAGCGACTGCGCCTTTTCCTCGTCCACCGGAACGTTGTTCTGGGCGCGCCAGACTGCCTTGACGGTTTCGGCTTCGCCGAGGCTTGATTCCAGGGCTTTCGATACTTCGCCGAGGGTTTCGAAGCCGCAGGTGATGTAGTGGCCGTCCTCGTCGGTCTCGACATCGTCGGCGCCGGCTTCGATTGCGGCTTCCATCATTTTGTCGGCGTCGCCGGCTGAAAGCTTGTAGGTAATTTCGCCGACATGGTCGAAGGAGAAGGACACGGAACCGGTTTCGCCAAGCGCGCCGCCGGCCTTGGTGAAGATCGAGCGGACGTTGGAGGCGGTGCGATTGCGGTTGTCGGTCAGGGCCTCGACGATGATCGCCGTGCCGCCCGGGCCATAACCCTCGTAGCGGACTTCATCGTAGTTTTCGCCGTCGGCGCCGGCTGCCTTCTTGATGGCGCGATCGATATTATCCTTCGGCATGGACTGGGCCTTGGCATTCTGAATCGCCAGGCGAAGGCGGGCGTTCATCGTCGGGTCGGGCAGGCCGGCCTTGGCGGCAACGGTGATTTCGCGCGCAAGCTTGGAGAACATTTTCGACCGCACGGCATCCTGACGGCCTTTGCGGTGCATGATGTTTTTAAACTGTGAATGGCCAGCCATGGCACCCCTGTTCACGTCTCATTGTTCGGAATGGGCCGCCTTATAAGAGCGAAACGGCACCCGTTCAAGGAAAAAGCGGTGGATTTGCCACACGATGCGCGGGCCTGCCGCCCGTCTCAGTCAACCGTCAACCGCCTACGGCTGGCGAAGAAACCATGTCCGTCCCGGCGTCGGCAACGCAGCCCCTCAGTGCCGGAGGTGCAGGAATAGGGGCCACCCCTCCAGGTCTCGCCATAGTCGAGAATATGTTCCTCGCTGCAGCAGGCGGTATCGCCGACCATCTAGAAGATAGTGGCCTTGCCGCTCGCCGACAGGATGAGGCGGACGTAGAGCGGCTCTTTTCGCTCGCAGGCAAGCTCCGGACCGCCGTCTTCGGGAACGTACATTTCGACGCCGCCCTTTGGCGTATAGACACAGCCGATATTCCTTGTGGGCGCGACGAAGACGACCTGGCCATTCTGGTCGGGCTTGAAGGTCTTTTCTGCCGCAAGGTCTGTCGGCGCAAAGGCTGCACAAAAAATCAAAGTCAGAATCGCATGTTTTGGCCGCATGGTGATCCTTTCTCGGTCAGGCGCACTATCGCATATTCCCGCACGCTGAAAAGACGACGTCGCCCGCTGCTTCTGCGGGGAACAAAGGCGAGGGGATGGCGTTTCAACCGAACCCCATCCAATGGAAAGGAACGGTCATGGCAAGTCTCAGCGATGCGCAGGAACAGCCAGCACGTCAGCTCTGGGATCAGGTCAACGATGTTCATGCCGGCATGCTTGGGATTTCCGGGCTGGACATGCACATGCAGCCGATGGCGCCGCATGCCGATCCCACCACCAACACGATCTGGTTCTATACCAAGACCGATGCCGATATCGTGCGCGCCATCAAGCCCGGCAGCCGCGCGCATTTCTGCGTCATCGGCAAGGATCACGACTATCACGCCTGCCTTGCCGGTGTGATCGACGTGCGTCCTGACCCTTCTAAGATCGAGGAGTATTGGAGTTCAATCATTGCTGCCTGGTATGACGGCGGCAAGAAGGATCCTAAGCTCACCATGCTTTCCCTGCATGTCGACGATGCCGAGATCTGGGTTTCCACAGGCAACGCACTGAAATTCGGCTGGGAGATCGCCAAGGCCAATCTCGATGACGACAAGATGCCGGATGTCGGCATCAAGCGTCACCTGCAGTTCGCCTGACGAGCAAAGGCCGGAAAAAGCAGCCGGCCTTTCTATTGCACACCCTTCAGCACATAGATCAGCGGCTTTTTCGGCAGCGTGCGCATGGAGACGGTGATGCTGTCATCGGGCGCATTGGCGATATCGAAATCCTTGCCGAACATCGAAACGAAGGCGTCGACCGGCGGGCCGCGCCGGTGCATCGGCAAGATCAACGACGAGCGTAGCCGCTTGATGACGCGGCTCATGCTGTCGGCGCCCATGGTCAGGCCGCCATCGACCGGGACCATCACGACATCGAGGCGGCCGATCTCGGTGTAATGGGCATCCGTCAGCTCATAGTGCAAGTGACCGAGATGGCCGATGCAGAGGCCGGCGATTTCGAAAATGAAGATGGAATTGCCGTTCTCCTGCGAACCGCCGAGGCCATAGCTGAAGCGGATATCTGTCGGGACGTTGCGGATATAGGCATCGCCAATGACGAGTTTGATCTCGGCCTTCTCGCCTGGAACATCGCTCCAGCCATGAAGGACATGCTTGATTTCAGGATCGGGCGCCAAGGTGAAATGGCTCGTATGCGCCTTGTTCATGGTCACGACGTCGGGCATCGTTGCCGGCCTGTACCAGCCGTTATAGTCTGTCGCGATGACGATGCCGCCGGGGGTTTCGATCTCGAAGGTGGAATGGCCGAGGAAGGTGAGTTTGACGTCTTCGCCTTCCGAGACGGCCGGCGTCAACGGTGCCGTGCCGGAAAAGCTTGCGAAGGTTACCTTCGGGACATTCTGCGCGATCGCCTGGCACTGGCTGACGGGTGTTCGATGTTCCTCCGCTCCGGCAGGAGCTGGCGCGGCGAAGGCCGCAAGGCATGCGATAGCGAGAACAAGATATTGCGGCTTCATGCCACCCTCCGGCGCTCCATCACTTCGAATTGGCGGCGGGAGGATGCGGCATGAGGTCGCAGTGGTCCAGGCCAGGGGTGCTCACAATTGTGTGTTGCGCGTGGATTACCGCCAGAACTCCGGCACCGTTTCGGCAAGCCGCGGTCCGAGACGGAGCGGAGCGATCCTTTCAGCCAATCCCGTTCTATCGGAAATCTCGACGCCGACGCCGCAGATCGTAGCGGGGCCGTTTGCTGCTTCCATGCGGCCCTTCGGCATTTTGGAGATGAAGCGATTGAGCGGCTCTTCCTTGTCCATGCCGAGTGAAGAGTCGTAATCGCCGCACATGCCGGCATCCGACATATAGGCGGTGCCGCCATTCAGGATCTGTGCATCGGCCGTCGGCACATGCGTGTGGGTACCGACGACGAAACTGGCGCGGCCGTCGACGAAATGGCCGAAGCACTGCTTCTCGCTGGTCGCCTCTGCATGGAAATCGAAGATGATCGCATCGGCCTGCTCCTTGAGCGGGCAGGCGGCGAGGATCACTTCCGCCGATTTGAAGGGGTCGTCGAGTTCGGGATGCATGAAGACCCGGCCCATGACGTTGGCGACGAGCACACGCGCGCCGTTCCGGGCATAGAACAGGCCGGAGCCGCGGCCGGGCGTGCCTTGCGGATAGTTGGCCGGCCTCAGGAATTGATCGTGCCGCCCGGCAAAAGCGACCGCTTCCTTCTGGTCCCAGACGTGATTGCCCGTCGTCACTACGTCGGCGCCGGCATTAATCGTCTCCAGAAAAATGTCTTCGGTGATGCCGAAGCCGCCGGCGGCATTCTCGCCGTTGACGACGACGAAATCGAGCCTGAGGTCGGAGATCAGGCCGGGGAGGCGATCCCAGACCGCCGTGCGTCCCGTCTTGCCGACCATGTCACCCAGAAAAAGCAGCCGCATTCCCTATCCAATCCAAGAGGCAAAAAAGCGAAGGCCGCTTTCTGTCAGGATGGCATCCAGGCTTATGTCGTGCGGCTCAGCGGGCACATGTGCCACTTCCTGGCAGTCGAATGCAATGCCGATCAGCTTCGGATGCAGGCCTTTTTGCCTTAGCCGGCTGATGGCGCGGTCATAATGGCCGGCGCCGTAGCCGATGCGGTGGCCGCTGATATCGAAGGCCGAAAGCGGCACCAGCATGATCTCGGGATCGAGAATGGCGGCATTCGCGCCGGGGCCGACCGTGCCGAAACCGGTATCGACAAGCGGCGCACCCTCCGCCAGTTCGCGAAAGACGATGGTCTGCCGGTCGAGGATCGCCGGTACGCAAAGCCGCGCACCGCGCACGGCAAAACGCGCCATCAGCGGCCTGAGATCGGCCTCTGAACGGATCGGCAGGAAGCCGGAGACGATCGTGCCCAGCGTAAAACCGACGGCTTCGCCGGCATGATCAGCCATCGCTAGACTTTTGGCGGCGCGTTTCTCGGCCGGGATGGCGTCGCGTGCGGACAGGCGTTCGTTGCGCAGCTGCGCTTTCAATTCTTTAGCGGTCATTCGATCTGCCGGATATGGGAAAGTTCGACCGAGCATAGACGGCCGGATGCGCGATGCAAATGCCGGATGCGACAGTGCCGCGCGTGTTTCACGCCCTTTTCGCCAGATGTGGCTGAAGGTCAGACGACGATACTTGTCGGAATTGTCGCGGTGGCGCTGAAGAAACCCGCCATATCAGGAACGGCGTTGGCTCCCGCCTGCCGGTTCTGCTGCCGCAGGTCGTGCATCGCCTTTTCGAGCAGTTGCTTGAGTTCGCGCACGACCGCCTTGAACTCCTCCATCGTTTCTCGATCATCAGCCGAGATGTTCGAGAATTTCGAGGCGTCCTCGGCGACGCTCTGATAGGCGTTGCGGGCGCTGGTGGCGGCGTCCGGTTCCTGCGAGCCGGTTGCAGTGGTTCCGGTTTCTCCTGAAGTATCCGTCAGCGCAGCATCGGCCCCGCTCGTTGCGGTCGCCGTTGCATCCGAGGTCGCATCTGCCGGGGCGACGGCTGCCGAGCTCCCGGTCGCCACCGATGATGCGAACTCGGAGGCGGCGGTGCCGACCTTGCGTGCCAGTTCTGCGGCCAGCCGGGCAACCACTTCAGGCGGCATGTTGGAACTGCGCAGCATCTCCAACTGCTGCTGTGCCTCTTCGAGCTTGCGTTGCGCCTTCGTCTTGTCCTCGTCTTCCGAGCTCGCCAGCGTCTGCCGCATCTGTTGCAGCGCCTGGGCAGTGCGCTGCAGTTTCAGCACATCCTGATCGGTCTCGTCTCTCGTGGCGGATATGGCCGTTGCCGAAGACGCGCCGCGCAAGATGATGGAGGCAGACGTGGTTGCGATCTGCATGGACAATATCCCGACAGCTCGGGCCCCGATTGCAATTCAGGTGCATCCTGCAAAATCAGACTTGCGTGGACCTGTGTCTCGGGGATGCCGGCAGTGCCGCGGCCAGCCGCCGCATCGTCTCTTGGAATAGCGGGGTTCCGCCCGGCTCCCAGCCGAGCACGCGGATTTTCGCTGTGCTCATGGGATTGAGCGCCATCCTATCGCCGGGCGGCGGCGGCGCGTGTCGACAGCCCGTTTCGCGGCGGATGGCTGAAAGGATATCACTCGTGTCGACCGCGATGTCTGAGACGTTGAAAATCTCGCCGGAGATGCGGTTGCTTTCCGTCTCCAGCATCAGCCGTACCGCCCGCCCGAGGTCGCGGCCGTGAACTTCCGTTCCCACACGTGACGCAATCGGCCGGCCGGCGAGGTAATCGGCGATCAGGCCGTCCCATTTGTTGGGCGAGAGATCGCCATAGATGCCGGTCGCCCGCAGGCTCACGCCGGCAAAACCCGGCGTGGAGAGGTGGGCAAGCGCTCGCTCGGCATCGAGCTTGACCTGGCCGTAGAGTGTTTCGGGCTTGGCCAGCATCGTCTCCGTCAGCTCGCTTCCCCCGGGATGTTCGCCGTAGGCGGCGCGGCTGGACAGGAAGACGCAGCGGCGCGTGCCGGCGCGTTTGGCAGCTTCGAAAAGCCGGACGGTGCCGTCGAGATTCAGCCTCTGGAAGGTTTTGGGATCGTCGCCCTCGCCGCCGCGGTATTTGCCCGGGATATGGCTGAAGGCGGCGTGGACGAAAAAATACGCGTCGTCGAAAATGTCGATCTGATCCTTGTCGGGATCAAGCGAAAGGGCTGCGAACTCGACCGGGCGGGAGAAGAGGCGCGGATGCGGCGCACGGCGTCCGCCGACGATCACCTGATAGCCGGCGGCCAGCAGTTCTTCGACGACATACCGGCCGACGAGACCCGTTCCGCCAGATACCAGTACCTTCATGCTGCCCCTTCCGGATTGTTCAGCGCCGCGATCTCGGGCACGTCGCCGCCATCGTGGAGACGGTGCCATAAATCGATCAAGGGTTGTAGTCGCGCTGCCTTGGGATGATCTTTTTCCCACGGTTTTTCATACTGGTAATGCAGGATCGAAATGCTCTTCCAGTCCCAAAGCTCCGGCATGGTGAACCATACATATTGCAGCATGTTGAAATAAACAGGCAGGCCGTGCCAATCCGGGAAGAACGTCTCGAGAAAGGTCTGATCGGTGCGCCGCCAGAAAATGTCTCCTCTGTCGAGCCTTTCGAGCATGTGCCGGAATGTGTCATGCGAAGGCGTGGCGACGAAGACGCCGGAATTCATGCGGCGGAAGTCGGCGAGACTTTCATAGACATTGGGGGCGGCGGAAAATTCCGGATAGAGGAACAGCCTATCGACATTCTTCAGCACGAGGGCGTCGGCGTCGATGAAGACGCAGCGCTCGTATTCGACGAGCTGCCACAGCCTGAGCTTGCAGAAATTGTCGAGCGGCGAATGGAAATCCGGCTTGCGGCCCTTGGTGAAGGGGGCGGCCGAGTGAAGCTGGCCGCGGGCATGGCGCTCGTTGAAGGCGGCAGACAGCGGCAGGTGCTCGACCTCGATCAGGCGGCAGGCGAGGATCTTGAGCGGGGCGAGGGCGGCCGCATCGACGCCGCCGGTGTGGAGGATGACGATGTCGGCGCTGGTGCCGGTGCGGCGCAGGGAGTGGGCGAGGGCGGTGGCGCCCATGGCGTAGTCGGCATTGGTGACGAGGGTGACGTAGGCAAGGTTTGAGGTAGAGGTCATCGTAGCCGACCACCTCCTCGCCATCCCTCATTCCTGTGCTTGTCACAGGAATCCAGCCACGGCGCGTCGGCGCCGTGAATAACTCTCCTGCGCCCAAAGACTTGGGCGCGCTGGATTCCTGTGACAAGCACAGGAATGAGGGGGAGATCGTTGGACTGGCAGGGTTTCAACAATAAGACACCGTTCACGAAACCGACTTCAGCCGCTTGCCTTCCGGATCGTGATTGATCGTCGCGGCGATGTCCTTGGTCCAGGCGGAGACGGCTGGAACGCGCGAGCGGTCGACGCGATAGGCGAATTTTTTCGCGACGTCGACGATCTCGCCGAGCAGGCCTGTTTCCAGCGTGATCGGTTCGAGGCCGAGATTGCGGAACTTTTCGTTCTGGACGATCAACTCGTTCTCGGCGGCTTCCTTGCGCGGGTTGGGCAGCCAGGCGATGTCGGCGCCGCTCATCCTGGCGATCATCTGGGCGAGGTCGCGCACCCGGTGGGTTTCCGTCATCTGGTTGAAGATCTCGACGCGCGCGCCGCGGGCCGGCGGGTTTTTCAGCGCCAGCTCGATGCAGCGCACCGAATCCTGGATATGGATGAAGGCGCGGGTCTGGCCGCCGGTGCCGTGCACCGTCAGCGGATAGCCGATTGCCGCCTGGATGAGGAAACGGTTCAGCACCGTGCCGTAATCGCCGTCGTAATCGAAACGGTTGATGAGCTGCGCGTGGCGGCGCGTCTGCTCGGTATGCGTGCCCCAGACGATGCCCTGGTGCAGGTCGGTGATCCTGAGCCCGTCGTTCTTGGCGTAGAACTGGAAGAGAAGCTGATCCAGGCACTTGGTCATGTGGTAGATCGAGCCGGGATTGGAGGGATAGAGGATCTCCTGGCTGACCGTCTCGCCGGCTGGCGTTTCGATGCCGACCGGCAGGTAGCCTTCGGGGATGGCCGCGCCGACCGTGGAATAGCCGTAGACGCCCATGGTGCCGAGATGGATGAGATGGGCGTCGAGATTGAGCTCGGTCAACGCGTTCAAGAGGTTGTGCGTGGCGCTGACATTGTTGTTGACGGTGTAGTTCTTGTGGCGGTCGCTTTTCATCGAATAGGGCGCGGCCCGCTGCTCGGCGAAATGGATGACAGCATCCGGGCGGTGTTCGGAAAGCCAGTTCTTCAAGAGTTCGTAGTCCCTGGCGAGATCGATCAGATTGAAGTGGATGCGGCGTCCGGTTTCGGCATGCCAGATGCGGGTGCGCTCCTGGATCGAATCCATCGGCGTCAGCGACTGAACGCCGAGTTCGGTGTCGATCCAGCGGCGCGAGAGATTGTCGAGGATATGGACGTCGTGACCGGCATCGGAGAGATGCAGCGATGTCGGCCAACCAATGAAACCGTCTCCGCCCATAACCGCAATCTTCATCGCATCGTCTCCTGATCGGTTCGTTCGTTATCGGGAATAGTTAGGAATTATGACAATCATTCAATGCCTGTCTGCCGGGGCCTGCCTGCCGGGCATTCAATGCTTGCCTGCCGGGAAGCGTTGCGCCAAAGAGGGCACCGAAGTTTGGAGAAAATTATGACGGAACGCCCTTTTTCCATTTCGGGAGAGCTGACGGAGGCCGGACACCGCCTCGTCCAGCGGGTCTATTATGAAGACACGGATTTCTCCGGCCTGGTCTATCACGCCCGCTACCTGCATTTCCTCGAGCGCGGCCGCACCGACTATCTGCGCTGCCTCGGCGTCGAACAGCGCGAGCTCGTCAGCGCCGATGAGGAAGGCCTGGTCTTCGTCGTCCACCGCATGGAGATCGACTTTAAGAGCCCGGCGCGCATGGACGATGTGCTGACGATCCTGACGCATACGGAGAAGGCTGGCGGCGCCAAGATGGTGCTCAATCAGCAGATCCGTTCGGGCGAGACGCTGCTGATCGCCGCCAAGGTGATCATCGCCGTCATCAACGCCCGGGGGCGGCCGCGGCGGCTGCCGGAAACTCTGGCGGCGAAATTCCTGGAAGGCAGCACGCCGCTATAGCGGCGAATAGCCTGGAGTTCAGGCTTGTCAAAACTTGAGTTATATGTGAAGGAATTCCCGCGCCGCAGGATGAGCGCTCGGGCAGCCGGATCTTGCTCCGGTCAAGTAATCCATGGAACGAAACCTTCCAAATACAGGCTTACTGTCACAATCCAGCACTAACGATCTATTAACCATAATAGTGTCTTACTGGGAAAGTCGGAGTTTGTGCGGTGCACGCCTTCCTTTGACCAAATTTGACGGCAAGAAGGCGGAAGATGAGCTTGGAAGCTTGACCAGGGCTTTAGGCGGCGGTCGCCGGACACTTCTTGCGAGATCATTTTGTGCCGCCCGGTCCAGCACCGGGCGTTTGGATTCGGGGATTTTGGATCAATGGAACAAGTAGGATTGGCAGCAGCAACGACGGACGTCAGCCTCTGGTCGCTTTTCATGCAGGCCGGCATCGTCGTCAAGCTCGTGATGCTCGGGCTCATCGCAGCCTCGGTGTGGACCTGGGCGATCGTCATCGACAAATACCTGGCCTATGGCCGAGCACGGCGCCAGTTCGACAAGTTCGAGCAGGTCTTCTGGTCGGGCCAGTCGCTGGAAGAGCTTTACCGCTCGCTGTCGGAGCGCAACAATACCGGGCTGGCGGCGATCTTCGTGGCCGCCATGCGCGAGTGGAAGAAATCCTTCGAGCGCGGCGCCCGCTCGCCGATCGGCCTGCAGATGCGTATCGACCGGGCGATGGACGTGACGCTGTCACGTGAATCGGAATTTCTCGGCGCTCGGCTCGGGTCACTGGCAACGATCGGTTCGGCCGGCCCGTTCATCGGTCTTTTCGGCACGGTCGTCGGCATCATGACCTCGTTCCAGGCGATCGCCGGTTCGAAGTCGACCAACCTTGCGGTTGTCGCGCCCGGTATCGCCGAAGCGCTGCTTGCCACCGCGATCGGCCTTGTTGCCGCTATCCCGGCGGTTATCGCCTACAACAAGTTCTCTGCCGATGCCGGCAAGCTCTCGGGCCGCATGGAAGGCTTCGCGGACGAATTCTCCGCCATACTTTCGCGCCAGATCGACGAGAAACTGCAGCCGCGCGCTGCCGCTCAGTAACCAACGGAGTATTCTGACATGGGTATGGCTGTTGGAGGCAATGGCGGCGGGGGCGGCGGACGCCGCCGTCGCGGCGGTCGGAACAGGGCTGTGATTTCCGAAATCAACGTGACGCCGCTGGTCGACGTCATGCTGGTGCTGTTGATCATCTTCATGGTCGCAGCACCGATGATGACCGTCGGCGTGCCGATCGACCTGCCGGAAACGCAGGCCAAGGCGCTGAATTCCGAGACGCAGCCGATCACCATCTCCGTCAAGCACGACGGCGAAGTGTTCCTGCAGGAGACGCCGATCCCGGCCGCTGAGATCGCCGCTAAGCTCGAGGCGATCGCCACGACCGGCTATAACGAACGGATATTCGTGCGCGGCGACGCAACGGCGCCTTACGGCGTCATCGCCGACGTCATGGCCCGTATCCAGGGTGCAGGCTTCAAGAATATCGGCCTCGTGACGCAGCAGAAAAAGGACCAATAGCGTTCAAGATGAAGACCAGCGTCGTCACATCTGCTGTTCTGCATTGCCTGGTGCTCACCTGGGCGATGGTGTCTCTGAGCGCGCCGGAATCCTTCAAGGTGGAGGATTTCGAGGCGATGCCGGTCGATCTGGTGCCGGTGGAATCCATCACCCAGATGCAGCAAGGCGACAAGAAGGCTCCGAAGAAGGAGACTTCTGCGCCGGTGCCGACGACGCGGCCGCCGATCGCGCAACCGGCCGAGAATGCCGGCGACAACAATGTCGACCTGAAGACGCCGCCGGTCCCGAACGCCAAGCCGAGCAATAGTGAAGCCGCGGCGGCGAATTCGAGCGATAAGCCGCTGCCGACGATCGATCCCAAGCCGAACGACGTCAAGGAAGTCAACAAGGAAGAGACCGAGGTCGAGCAGCCGAAGGAAGTGGCTTCCATTCCGCCGCCGAAGCCCGTCGAAGTGACGCCGCCGAAGCCGGAGGAAAAGCCGCCGGAAGAGCAGGCCAAGCCGGAAGAGCCGCCGAAGCCGGACGCCGAGGCGCTGCCGGACAAGGTACCGACACCGGTCGTCAAGCCGCAGGTAAAGCCGCCGGAGCCCCAAAAAGCTGTCGAGAAGCCGCCTGAGAAGCCTGCGGACGAACCCAAGGCTGCCGAAAAACCGACGGACAAGAAGAAGGCCGACAAGAAGCAGGAAGTGGCGAAATCGGCCTCGACGATGAAGAGCGATTTCAATGCCGATGAGATTTCGGCTCTGCTGAACAAGACCGATCCTTCCGCCGGCGGCGCCAAGCGCTCGACGCAGGAGGCCTCGCTGGGGAACAAGAAGAGCAACAGCGGAACCAAACTCAGCCAGAGCGAGGAGGATGCTGTAAAGGGCCAGATTTCCAGCAACTGGAGTGTTGTTTCAGGGCTAGCAGGTGCTAGCGAAGTGCAGCTTAAGGTTCGTTTTCAACTCGATCAAGCTGGGAATGTGGTTGGCGATCCAGAGGTCATTGCGACAGGTGGGCCGGATTCGACACGTCAAGCTCTTAAGAGCAGCGTTTATCGCGCTGTCATGAAATCATCTCCTCTCAAGAACTTGCCGGCAGATAAGTATGAAGGCGAGAACGGCTGGAACGAAATGCTTCTTACCTTCGACGCAAGCGATTTTGGAATCTAGATGCTGAGCTTATGCCATTTTTGCGCGCAATTATCCATGCGGCCCCTTACACGATGTTTCCAAAAGACAAATACGATGCCTGGAAGGAAGTCATTTTGAACTTCGACGCCAGCCAACTGAACCTATAAAGTGCTGAAAGGCTTGTTTGACATGGTCAAGTGTTCCCTCATCCGCGCCCTGATGGTCGTCGCCGGCCTGGTCGGGGCCGCAGCCTTTACGACTCCGGCGAACGCTCTTGTCGAGCTCAATATCAACAAGGGTAATATCCAGCCGCTGCCGATCGCGGTGACGGACTTCCTGCAAGGTGATATGGGCGCGCAGGTCTCGCAGGTCATTGCTGCCGACCTGCAGCGATCCGGTCTGTTTGCACCGATCAATAAGACGGCCTTCATCGAGAAGATCTCCAATCCGGACGCTGCACCGCGCTTCGAAGACTGGAAGGTCATCAATGCTCAGGCTTTGGTGACTGGCCGCGTTACCCAGGAGGCTGATGGCCGACTTCGCGCCGAATTCCGCCTCTGGGATACCTTTGCCGGACAGCAGATGTCTGGTCAGCAATTCTATACGCAGCCGGAGAACTGGCGGCGTGTGGCGCACATCATCGCCGATGCGATCTACAAGCAGATCACTGGTGAGGAAGGCTATTTCGACACCCGTGTCGTTTTCGTCTCCGAATCCGGCACCAAGCAGCAGCGCAAGCGCCAGCTGGCGATCATGGATCAGGACGGCTTTAACGTGCGCATGCTGACTGACGGCAGCGATCTCGTGCTGACGCCGCGCTTCTCTCCGAGCCGGCAGGAAGTCACCTACATGTCCTTTGCCAACCAACAGCCGCGGGTCTATCTGCTGCAGCTCGAAACCGGGCAGCGCGAGGTCGTCGGCAATTTTCCTGGAATGACCTTCTCGCCGCGCTTTTCGCCGGATGGGCAGAAGGTGATCATGAGCCTGCAGCAGGATGCCAATTCCAACATCTATACGATGGACCTGCGCTCGCGCACGACAACACGCCTGACCTCGACGGCGGCGATCGACACTTCGCCTTCCTATTCCCCCGACGGCGCGCGTGTCAGCTTCGAAAGCGACCGCGGCGGAAAGCCGCAGATCTACGTGATGAACGCCGATGGTTCCGGCCAGACGCGTATTTCCTTCGGCGACGGCTCCTATTCGACGCCGGTCTGGTCGCCGCGCGGCGATCTCATCGCCTTCACCAAGCAGGCCGGCGGCAAGTTCTCGATCGGCGTGATGAAGCCGGATGGTTCGGGCGAGCGCATCCTGACGACCGGCTTCCACAATGAGGGCCCGACCTGGGCGCCGAACGGCCGCGTGCTGATGTTCTTCCGCCAGGCGGCGGGGTCGGGCGGTCCGCAGCTCTATTCGATCGATCTGACCGGTTACAACGAGCAGCTCGTGAAGACGCCGAGCTATGGTTCCGACCCGGCTTGGTCGCCGCTGATGGAATAGCAGGCGCGGCAATGCCTTCATGTCGCCCCAAAGTCATGAAAACCGGGCGACTACGGGACAAATCAGTAAATTGTTAACCATAGTCATTGAGGGGCGGTTAACCGAGTGCGGTTACTGTCTGGAAACCCTGAAATCGCAAGGAGACCCGGCCATGAGCCGAATTCACACCCCGGCAATGAGCCGCATGCAGAATTTCGCCCGCAACCCCGTCATGATCGCGCTGATCGCCGGTCTCGCTCTCGCGAGCTGCGCCAAGAAGCCGCCGAACAGCGCCGGTGATCTCGGCCTCGGCGGCGCCGGTGCAGGTGGTGCCGCTACGCCGGGCTCGGCCCAGGACTTCACGGTCAATGTCGGCGACCGCATCTTCTTCGATACCGACTCCTCGTCGATCCGTGCCGATGCCTCGCAGACGCTCGACCGTCAGGCCCAGTGGCTCGCCCGCTACCCGAACTACCAGATCACCGTCGAAGGCCATGCCGACGAACGCGGTACGCGTGAATACAACCTCGCGCTCGGCGCCCGCCGTGCGGCTGCCGCCAAGGATTATCTCGCTTCGCGCGGCGTTCCGGCGCAGCGCCTGAAGACGATTTCCTACGGCAAGGAACGTCCGGTCGCCGTCTGCGACGATATTTCCTGCTGGTCGCAGAACCGCCGCGCGGTCACGGTTCTCGGCGGCGCCGGCATGTAATTTGCCGATACAGTTCGCTTTCGGAAGGCGGTCCCTGCAGGGGCCGCCTTTTCTTTTTGACCACACTTTGGCCAGACTCCGTTGCTTTTTGAAAGCAATTGGAAAAATCTCCTGTTCGTGCCATCGAGGTGCGAAGAATCACTGGGACAGGACGATACATATGAAGAAACTTGTCGTGGCAGGCATGCTGTGCCTCGCGGCTGTGACCGGGAGCGAACGGGCGGCCTATTCCGCCTCGTTCTTTGGGCTGCATCTCGGCGAGCGATCCACGGAAAACCAGGCGGCGCCGCCTGTCGTCAAAGTGCAGAGCGGCGACGCCGAGGTCCGCGTGCAGCAGCTCGAAGAGCAGTTGCGACAGCTGAACGGGCGGATCGAGGAGATGAGCTTTCAGCTGCTGCAGATGCAGGAGACGATCCGCAAGCAGCAGGAAGACAATGAATTCCGCTTCCAGCAGCTTGAAAAGACGGGTTCCGGCGGCGGCGGTGCCAAGGCTCCCGTCAAGAAGAGCGAGACCGATCCCGCTCCGGCAGCTTCGGGCGGCGACGATATCGCCAAGGTGATCCAAGCGCCGCAGGGAGCCGAAACGGGTCCCTCCGCCGGCGTGGCTGAGAATAGCGGCCTCGGCCAGCCGCCGAAAGAGCTCGGCTCGATCGATTTCGATCAGAACGGCAATCCGATCGGCGGAACTGTCGACGATAATGCCACAATCGGTTCCGGGCCGATTCCCGATGCCAACCCCAAAGCGCCGCAGCAGACCGCCTCGCTCGGCGGTGAGGCGGACCAGTACAAGGCCGCCTATGGCCACGTCTTGTCCGGCGATTACAGCACGGCCGAACAGGAATTCACGCAGTACATCACCCGCTACCCGAGCAGCGCGCGGGCGGCGGACGCCAATTTCTGGCTTGGCGAAGCGCTCTATTCGCAGGGCAAGTATAATGAGGCGGCCAAAACCTTCCTCAATGCGCACCAGAAATACGGTACCTCCGAAAAGGCGCCGGAAATGCTGTTGAAGCTTGGCATGTCGCTTGCCGCTCTCGACAACAAGGAGACGGCCTGCGCGACGTTGCGCGAAGTCTCGAAGCGTTATCCGAAGGCTTCGCGTGCCGTCATCAGCAAGGTTGCGAGCGAGCAGAAGCGCCTCGCCTGCTAAGGTCTTCCGGCATGTCACCGGAAGCCCCGTCGCCGCAACAGGCGACCCTCCAGTTTCTTAACTCGCTTCAAAGCCCCGCGCGCATCCTCGTCGCGATCTCGGGCGGCAGCGATTCGACCGGCCTGCTTCTCCTTCTCGATGAAGCCGTGAAGGCCGCGCCCCATCTCAAGATTTCCCTATGCGCTGCAACCGTCGACCATGCGTTGCGCGCCGGTTCCGCAGACGAGGCGCGAGACGTCGCAGCCCTCTGCGCATCGCGCGGCATTCCCCACACCACCCTGGTCTGGCAGGGCGACAAGCCGAAAACCGGCATCATGGCTGCGGCCCGCGAGGCGCGCTATGCCCTTCTGGCCGAGGCAGCGAAAGCATTCGACGCCGATCTCATCGTCACCGGCCACACATTCGATGACCAGCGCGAAACACTTGCCATGCTCGGCATGCGGACAGAGCAGGTTTCGACGGGTATTGCCGATGCGGTGCTCTTCGACCGACGTTTCTGGATTTTACGGCCGCTTCTTTTTTCCACCCGGGCAGATGTCCGCGCTTTCCTGAGAGAGCGAGGCGCGGGGTGGATCGACGATCCCAGCAACGAGGACATGAAGTATGAGCGCGTGCGGACGCGCCGGCTGCTTTCGGCCGATACATCGGCGCAGAAGGATATTCGTGCGGCCTGGGCGGAGCGGTTGGCTCTGTCGTCCGGCGGCGCCGAATGGCTCGATCGCCATTTCAGGCTTCACCGCGGTCTGCTCGGGCAAGTGATGCCTGATGGGCTGCGGCAGGATCGGGCCGTCCTCGATTATGCGCTTGGGCGCCTGACGGCTGTTTTCGGCGGACAGCCGTTTGCGCCGGGGAGGGCGCATATGGAGCGTATCCTTGCATTCGCCACCGGCAGCGAACCGGGACGGATGACCGCCGGCAGAGTGGTTTTCGATTTCAGGCGTGACGGGCTTTATCTCACGCGCGAGAGCCGGGGGATGGTGCCGCTGGTATTGCAGCCGGGAGAGGCCGGGGTTTGGGATGGAAGGTTTTATGCGTGGAATGGATCGACCGTTTCAATTGAAGTCGAGGCGGCTGCAACATGCGCTCCCTCATTCCTGTGCTTGTCACAGGAATCCAGCGCGCCCAAGTCCTTGGGCGCGAAAGACCCTTCACGCTTTATTGAGTCAATCACCGCGCGCGGTGGCTGGATTCCTGTGACGAGCACAGGAATGAGGGAGGATCATATTGAGCGCCTTCCCAAGGCGGCATGGAAGCGCGCCGTCGCCTCCGCGCCGGCTTTAACCGCCGAAGGAGCCCCTTTATCCGAGGAATCCGTCCGTAGGGTCGACCTCACGCCCTATTTCGCACCCTTCGACCGCTTTTTGACACGATTTGATTTCATCTTTGCCAACAGGCTTTCGGCGGTTTTCGCGATGGCGCCCTATGCGAGGCCGCCTTTAAGAAGTATTGACGGAAAAACCATCTGACCTGGGGGATCGCCTTGGCAATCGCACGGCGCAACCCTATGTTAGAGAAGAATAAGACGGTCGCCATGAGGCGGCTGTTCCAGTGCTGGGGAGTTCAATGAACCCTAACTTACGTAATTTCGCCTTGTGGGCGATCATAGCGCTTCTGCTGATCGCCCTTTTCAGTATGTTCCAGACGGCGCCGGCGCAGACGGGCTCCCGCGAAATCCCTTATTCGCAGTTTCTGCGTGAGGTCGATGCGGGCCGCGTGAAGGAAGTCGTGGTCACGGGCAACCGTGTCTCCGGGAGCTATGTTGAAAATGGCACCACCTTTCAGACTTATTCGCCTGTGATCGACGACAGCCTGCTCGATCGCCTGCAGTCGAAGAACGTTCTGGTTTCCGCCCGTCCTGAAACGGACGGCTCTTCGGGTTTCCTCAGCTATCTCGGCACGCTTTTGCCGATGCTTCTGATTCTCGGCGTCTGGCTGTTCTTCATGCGGCAGATGCAGGGCGGCTCACGCGGCGCGATGGGCTTCGGCAAGTCCAAGGCCAAGCTGCTCACCGAAGCGCATGGCCGCGTGACCTTCGAAGACGTCGCCGGCGTCGACGAGGCCAAGCAGGATCTCGAGGAAATCGTCGAATTCCTGCGTGATCCGCAGAAGTTCCAGCGTCTCGGCGGCAAGATCCCGCGCGGCGTGCTGCTCGTCGGTCCTCCGGGCACCGGCAAGACGCTGCTTGCCCGCTCGGTTGCCGGCGAAGCCAACGTGCCCTTCTTCACCATTTCAGGTTCGGACTTCGTCGAAATGTTCGTCGGCGTCGGCGCCAGCCGCGTGCGCGATATGTTCGAGCAGGCGAAAAAGAATGCGCCCTGCATCATCTTCATCGACGAAATCGATGCGGTCGGCCGTCATCGCGGCGCCGGTCTCGGCGGCGGCAACGACGAACGTGAGCAGACGCTGAACCAGTTGCTGGTCGAAATGGACGGCTTCGAGGCGAATGAAGGCGTCATCCTGATCGCCGCCACCAACCGTCCCGACGTGCTCGACCCAGCACTGCTGCGTCCCGGCCGTTTCGACCGTCAGGTCGTCGTGCCGAACCCCGATATCGTCGGCCGCGAGCGCATCCTCAAGGTGCACGCCCGCAACGTTCCGCTGGCGCCGAATGTCGATCTCAAGATTCTCGCCCGCGGCACGCCCGGTTTTTCCGGCGCCGACCTGATGAACCTCGTCAACGAAGCCGCCCTGATGGCCGCCCGCCGCAACAAGCGCGTCGTCACCATGCAGGAATTCGAAGACGCCAAGGACAAGATCATGATGGGCGCCGAGCGCCGTTCCTCGGCGATGACCGAGGCGGAAAAGAAGCTCACCGCTTACCATGAGGCCGGTCACGCCATCACCGCGCTCAATGTCGCCGTCGCCGATCCGTTGCACAAGGCGACGATCATTCCGCGCGGCCGTGCACTCGGCATGGTCATGCAGCTTCCCGAGGGCGACCGCTACTCGATGAGCTACAAGTGGATGGTCTCGCGCCTCTGCATCATGATGGGCGGCCGCGTCGCCGAAGAGCTGACCTTCGGCAAGGAGAACATCACTTCAGGTGCCTCCTCCGACATCGAGCAGGCGACCAAGCTTGCCCGCGCCATGGTCACGCAATGGGGCTTCTCCGATCAGCTCGGTCAGGTCGCCTATGGCGAGAACCAGCAGGAAGTCTTCCTCGGCCACTCGGTTTCGCAGTCGAAGAATGTTTCGGAAGCAACCGCGCAGAAGATCGACAATGAAGTGCGCCGCCTGATCGACGAAGCCTATACCCAGGCCCGCACGATCCTGACGGAAAAGCACGACGAATTCGTCGCCCTTGCCGAAGGTCTGCTCGAATACGAGACGCTGACCGGCGAAGAGATCAAGGCGCTGATCCGCGGCGAGAAGCCGTCCCGCGATCTCGGCGATGATTCGCCGCCAAGCCGCGGCTCGGCGGTTCCGAAGGCCGGCGCACGGCCTGCAACCAAGGGCGACGAGCCCGAAGGCGGCCTCGAACCGCAGCCGCATTGAACCGGGGCACCAACTTGAATGAGGCGGCCGGATTTCCCAGGCGGGAGATCCGGCCTTTTTATTGGTAACGGGATATAATCATTTTTCTTGCTAATTTACGTGCCGATCGCCGCATTTTGTGGCATTCCGCTGAATTGAGGCAAGCATGAATCACGCTTCTGGATTGACGACATCCCATTGAAGCCGGATTCGCTTGAAAGGATGCGCTGCCTTGAATGGCGCGCGAAACGCAGGAGTGCAGATGAAGAGACGCTATTTCGGGACCGACGGCATTCGCGGCCAATCCAACGTCTTCCCGATGACGCCGGATCTCGCGATGCGGGTCGGCATTGCCGCCGGCACGATCTTCCGCCGTGGCAACCACCGCCACCGTGTCGTCATCGGCAAGGATACGCGCCTTTCCGGTTATATGCTTGAGAATGCCATGGTCGCGGGCTTCACCGCCGCCGGCCTCGACGCCTTCATTCTCGGCCCGATCCCGACACCCGCCGTCGCCATGCTGACGCGCTCGCTGCGCTGCGATATCGGCGTGATGATCTCGGCTTCGCACAATCCCTACGAGGATAACGGCATCAAACTCTTCGGGCCCGACGGCTACAAGCTTTCAGACGAGCTCGAATCCGAGATCGAGGACCTGCTCGAAAAGGACCTGAATGCGCAGCTCGCCAAATCCGATGATATCGGCCGCGCCAAGCGCGTCGACGGTGTGCATGACCGCTACATCGAACATGCCAAGCGGACTTTGCCGCGCGACGTGACGCTGCAGGGCCTGAGGATCGCGATCGACTGCGCCAATGGTGCCGCCTATAAAGTGGCGCCCGCCGTGCTGTGGGAGCTGGGCGCTGATGTCGTGACGATCGGCAACGAGCCGAACGGCACCAACATCAATCTCAATTGCGGTTCCACCAGCCCCGTCGCGCTGCAGAAGAAGGTCGATGAGGTGCGCGCCGATATCGGCATTGCGCTCGACGGCGACGCGGACCGCGTCATCATTATCGACGAGAATGGTTCGATCGTCGACGGCGACCAGCTGATGGCCGTCATTGCCGAAAGCTGGGCCGAGAGCCAGCAGCTGCGGGGCAACGGCATCGTTGCCACTGTCATGTCCAACCTCGGCCTCGAGCGCTTCCTCGACGAGCGCGGCATGGCGCTTGCCCGCACGAAAGTCGGCGACCGCTACGTCGTCGAGCATATGCGCCAGCACAATTACAATGTCGGCGGTGAGCAGTCCGGCCATATCGTGCTCTCGGATTACGGCACGACCGGCGACGGTCTCGTCGCAGCGCTGCAGATCCTGGCCGCAGTGAAGCGCACCGGCCGGACCGTCAGCGAGGTCTGCCGCCGTTTCGAGCCGGTGCCGCAGCTCCTGCGCAATGTCCGCATCAGCGGCGGCAAGCCGCTGGAGGATATCCAGGTGCAGAAGGCGATCGCCGATGCCGAAGCCGAGCTCGCCAAGAGCGGTCGTCTCGTCATTCGCCCCTCGGGCACCGAGCCGCTGATCCGCGTCATGGCCGAAGGCGACGACCGCGCCCAGATCGAGCGCATCGTCAACGAGCTGATCGGCACGATCTCGAACGTCCGGACCGCCGCCTGATCGCTCAGAAAGACTATCGAAGCCGGTACGGGAGCGCCGGCTCTGACGGCTAACGGAGCCGGCCAACCCCTCTTTCGTCATGCTCGGGCTTGTCCCGAGCATCTGCAGTTGGTGCGGCAGATCCTCGGCACAAGGCCGAGGATGACGTCGAGTAGAGAACGAGATTTGTCAACAAACTGAGCCGGTGCGAGTGCGCTGGCTTTTCGTTATGCGCATTGCTCCCGTAGATCGTATGGTTACTGCAGACCGGATTTTCAATGCCGCGATCCCTGCTCCTCTTCAGGAAGATCGAAGAAATACGGTAAACAAGCGTGGTTAAGCAGCTTTTAACGTTTCCCATTCATTATCCATGCGACGCGTACCAGATTGGCAGCGACTTGAGCCTGCCGACGCAACGGGATTTTGGAGTGGGATCCATGAAAAGAAGCTTGTCCGGCATCTTTGCCGCATTGTTGATCGCGACAAACGCCTATTCCGCGGATCTCGCCCCTGCCGAGCCTATCCCGGAGCAGCCGCCCGAGGTGACGGTCAGCGAAGCGACCGGCTGGTACCTGCGCGGCGATGTCGGTTATGCCTTCACCGATCTGCGCGGCGCCCGCTATTTCCAGGGCAGCAACGCCACGGAAGTCGATTTCGACGATGCCGACCTCGACGACGCATGGACGGTCGGCGGCGGTGTCGGTTATCAGATCAACAGCTATCTGCGTACCGATCTGACGTTCGACTATCTCACGCAGGCTGATTTCAAGGGCTCGACATCCGGGCAGTGCGGCTTCCCGCTGGTGGATTGCACGTCGAGCGACCGTTCTTCGCTGACTGCCTACACGCTGCTTGCAAACGCCTATGTCGATCTCGGCACCTATGGCTACGTGACACCTTATGTCGGCGCCGGTATCGGTGGTTCCTACGTGAAGTGGAAGAACCTGCGCAACGTTGCCTGCGCCGATGACGGCAGCTTCTGCGACGATCAGGTCACCCATGGCGGCAAGGGCAACTGGCGCTTCACCTACGCGCTCATGGCCGGAGCCTCGATCGACGTGACCTGCAACGTCAAGGCCGATGTCGGCTACCGCTATCTGCATATCGACGGCGGCAACATGTTCGGCTATGCCGAGAATGGCGGCCCTGGCCGCGACAAGGGTCTCAGCGTCCACGAAGCCCGCGTCGGCGCCCGCTATCTGTTCGGTGGCTGCGCTCAGCCGGTGGCCTATGAACCGCCGCCGGAAATTCCGCTGCAGCAGCCGGTCTACAAGTAATTCCAATTCGCTACATCAAAAAGCCGCCCCGAACCGGGCGGCTTTTTCGTGCCGTCAAGTTCACCTGCGTCAAAATATCCTCCCTCTGCGACACTTCGATCTTGACTATGATGCCTGCTATCCATACACCCGGCGGCGGGACACCCTTCCCCAACGAAGGGCTTTCTATCTGAGAGGATAGCATCATGGCGAAGACTGCAAAGCCGGACATCCGTCCGCACAATACCCATTTTTCTTCTGGCCCCTGCTCGAAGCGCCCCGGTTGGTCGCTCGAAGCCCTTTCCGACGCGGCCCTTGGCCGTTCGCACCGTGCGAAGGTCGGTAAGACGAAACTCAAGCAGGCCATCGACCTTACCCGTGAAATTCTCGACGTGCCGGCGGATTACCGCATCGGCATCGTTCCGGCCTCCGATACCGGCGCCGTCGAAATGGCGCTCTGGTCGCTGCTCGGCGAACGCGGCGTCGACATGCTCGCCTGGGAAAGCTTCGGCGCCGGCTGGGTCACCGACGTAGTCAAGCAGCTGAAGCTCAAGGATGTGCGCAAGCTCGAAGCCGGTTACGGCGAGCTTCCCGATCTCTCCGCCGTCGATTTCGACCGCGACGTGGTCTTCACCTGGAACGGCACCACCTCGGGCGTGCGCGTACCGAACGCCGATTTCATTCCCGCCGACCGCAAGGGCCTGACGATCTGCGACGCCACCTCGGCCGCTTTTGCGCAGGAACTCGATTTCGCCAAGCTCGATGTCGTCACCTTCTCCTGGCAGAAGGTTCTGGGCGGCGAGGGCGCGCACGGCGTCATCATTCTGTCGCCGCGCGCCGTTGAGCGTCTGGTCACCTACACGCCCGCCTGGCCGCTGCCGAAGATCTTCCGCATGACCTCGGGCGGCAAGCTGACGGAAGGCATCTTCCAGGGCGAGACGATCAACACGCCGTCGATGCTCTGCGTCGAGGACTATATCGATGCGCTTGTCTGGGCCAAGGGCCTCGGCGGCCTCAAGGCGCTGATTGCGCGCGCCGATGCCAATGCCAAGGTCATCCACGATTTCGTCGCCGCAAACGACTGGATCGCCAATCTCGCCGTCAAGGCGGAAACGGCCTCCAACACCTCCGTCTGCCTGAAGATCGTCGATAAGGACGTGAGCGCTCTCGACGACGACGGCCAGGCGAATTTCGCCAAGGGTCTCGTCGGCCTGCTGGAAAAGGAAGGCGTCGCCTATGACGTCGGCCACTACCGCGACGCGCCGTCCGGCCTGCGCATCTGGGCCGGCGCCACGATCGAGGCATCCGACATGCAGAAGCTGATGCCGTGGCTTTCCTGGGCTTTCGAAACCCAGAAGGCGCAGCTTGCTCAGGCTGCCGCCTGACCTGATCGCATCCGGCTCCGCCATCGGGCGGAGCCCAGCATTCCTATTTCATCCATCGCTGAACACTTTTGAAGGAGGCCATAATGGCACCTCGCGTTCTCGTATCCGACGAATTGTCGGAAACCGCCGTCCAGATTTTCCGCGACCGCGGCGTCGAAGTCGATTTCGAACCGCAACTCGGCAAGGACAAAGACCGTCTGCTCGAAGTCATCGGCAACTATGATGGCCTGGCTATCCGCTCGGCCACCAAGGTGACGGAAAAGATTATCGAAGGGGCGAAGAACCTCAAGGTCGTCGGCCGCGCCGGCATCGGCGTCGACAATGTCGATATCCCGGCCGCCTCGCGCCGCGGCATCATCGTCATGAACACGCCCTTCGGCAATTCGATCACGACAGCCGAACACGCGATCGCGCTGATGTTCGCCGTCGCCCGCCAGCTTCCGGCCGCCGATACCTCGACGCAGGCCGGCAAATGGGAGAAGTCGAAATTCATGGGCGTCGAGATCACCGGCAAGACGCTCGGCGTCATCGGCGCCGGCAATATCGGCTCGATCGTCTGCGCCCGCGCCATCGGCCTGAAGATGCACGTCGTCGCCTACGATCCGTTCCTTTCGAAGGAGCGCGCCGAGGAGATGGGCGTCACCAAGGTCGAGCTCGACGAGCTTTTCGCTCGCGCCGATTTCATCACCCTGCATGTGCCGATGACCGACAAGACGCGCGGCATCCTCAACAAGGAAGCGCTGGCAAAGACCAAGCCCGGCGTGCGCATCATCAATTGCGCTCGAGGCGGCCTGGTCGACGAGGCAGCGCTTGCTGAAGCCATCAAATCCGGCCATGTCGCCGGTGCCGCTTTCGACGTGTTCGAGGTCGAGCCCGCCAAGGAAAGCCCGCTCTTCGGCCTGCCGAACGTCGTCTGCACGCCGCATCTCGGCGCTTCGACCACCGAGGCGCAGGAAAACGTCGCTCTGCAGGTGGCCGAACAGATGGCCGATTACCTCGTCAAGGGCGCGGTCTCCAACGCCATCAACATGCCATCGATCACCGCCGAGGAAGCGCCGATCCTGAAGCCCTTCATTCGTCTCGCCGATGTTCTCGGCGCCTTCGTCGGCCAGGTCACCGAGGAGCCGATCAAGGAAATCGAAATCCTCTATGACGGCATCACCGCCAACATGAACACACGGGCGTTGACGAGTGCCGTGCTCGCCGGCCTCATCCGCCCGCAGGTCGCCGATGTCAACATGGTTTCGGCGCCGATCATGGTCAAGGAAAAGGGCGTTGTGCTGTCCGAGGTCAAGCGCGACAAGACGGGTGTGTTCGACGGTTATATCAAGCTGACGGTGACGACCGAAAGCATGACGCGTTCGGTCGCCGGCACCGTGTTTTCGGATGGCAAGCCGCGCTTCATCCAGATCAAGGGCATCAACCTCGATGCCGATGTCGGCTCGCATATGATCTACATCACCAATACCGACGTCCCCGGCATGATCGGCTTCATCGGCACGACGCTCGGTGTTGCCGGCGTCAACATCGCCAACTTCCAGCTCGGCCGCGACAAGCAGGGCGGCGACGCCATCGCGCTGCTCTATGTCGACGGCGAGGTTGATGACAGCGTGCTTGCGCAGCTGACGGCCCACCAGGCGATCCGCCAGGCAAAGCTGCTGACCTTCAACATCGACTGAGTTTCCTCCTCCCAAGGAAAACATCGAAAACCCGGCGCGGGAAACGGCGCCGGGTTTTTGCTATTTACGAACCGATGAGCTTCAGTGATGCCGGCGTCGGCGGACAATCCTGCCGAGACGGGCAGCATCGTCCTGCGCCTTCGTGCGGTGAAGGAAAGCGAGCCTGCTGCCGTCAAAACCCTGGAAGAATTCGTCCCAGGAAATCTCGTCCAGCGGTTCCGAGGTGAAATCGACGCGGACGGTTTCGCTGTCCGGCGCGTTCTTGATACGGGCGGGATGGCCGCCGCGCTCTTCGATCCAATGCCTGATCTTGCTGTAATCCGTTGTCGTGCCGACCCTGGCCATGAAACCCTCCTCAGCATTCGGTTGCGACATCGATGTAGCCCGGCAACGTACGACCGGTGGAATTGTTCCATGGCTCCAATTATTTTTGGAAAACCAGGATCATGATCGCAGCTTGCCGCTTTGCTTATTTCGCCGGTGGAAGCTTAAGATTTAGCCTCGATTATGAGTCTGATTTTATTTAATTTTTTCGATACTCTCTCTGGGGATCGGCATGAGGCGCCCCGAATTTCCATAGGCCCTTTGCAGAAGCCGAACAGATGGGGCCCCCAGCATGAGCAGGAATAGAGGATCGCTGCCTTCGGCGGCGGTTGCCGGGCATCATCAAGCATTCTTTATTTTGAGAACAGCGGCCGAACCGTCATAATTGTCGCGGGCTGGAAGGAGGATGCATATGAAACGCTATTCATTCTCGGTAATCGGACTGGCGCTCGTGACTGCCATCATCGCCAATCCGGGCATCGCATTCGCCTGTAACAAGCTGATCGGCACCTGAGCCGCACCCCCTGCTTTCCCAAGGCGCGGCTTCGGCTGCGCCCCCTTTTCGCCTGGGAATACGAAACTATCGGGCGTCCGAAGGCCCGCCCCTTGCGTCCGGGGGCAATCCTTTCTATATCGGTCCCTCATCGAGAGACGGCGGCCGATCCCGCCGGAGATCAGCAAATCCGCCGCAATTGCAGCGCAAGGGCGGATCGTGACCCAAGCAGAATTGGCATCATCGTTGAACACACTGGATTTTGACAAGAAGCCGGAAGAGACCCGTGTCGTCGTCGCCATGTCGGGTGGCGTCGATTCATCCGTCGTCGCCGGCCTTCTCAAACAGCAGGGTTACGATGTGCTCGGCATTACGCTGCAGCTTTACGATCATGGCGCCGCCGTTCACCGCGCCGGCTCCTGCTGCGCCGGCCAGGATATCGACGATGCGCGCCGCGTCTGCGAAACGCTCGGCATCCCCCATTATGTGCTGGATTACGAGAAGCGCTTTCGTGAGACGGTGATCAATCCCTTCGCCGAAAGCTATGTGGCCGGCGAAACGCCGATCCCCTGCGTGTCCTGCAACCAGACCGTCAAGTTTGCCGATCTGCTGGCGACCGCCAAGGAACTCGGCGCCGATGCGCTGGCGACCGGCCACTATATCCGCTCAGGCCGCAACCCTTCGCCGGAGAGCCCCGGCCGTCGCGCGCTGTTCCGCCCGGCCGATGCCGACCGCGACCAGAGCTATTTCCTCTTCGCCACGACGCAGGAACAGATCGATTATCTCCGCTTTCCCCTGGGCGGCCTGCCGAAGGCCGAGACCCGCAGGCTTGCCGAAGAGATGGGCCTCGTCGTCGCCAAGAAGGCCGACAGCCAGGACATCTGCTTCGTGCCGCAGGGCAAATATTCTGACATCATCACCAAGCTGAAGCCGAATGCGGCGCTGGCCGGCGACATCGTCCATCTCGACGGCCGCGTGCTCGGCACCCATGAAGGCATCCTGCACTTCACCATCGGCCAGCGCCGCGGCATCGGCATCGCCACCGGCGAGCCGCTCTACGTCGTTTTACTCGACGCCCGCTCGCGCCGTGTCATCGTCGGGCCGAAGGAAGCACTGGAGACGCACCGCGTCTATCTGCGCGACGTCAATTGGCTGGGCGATGAGACGCTTGCGGAAGCCGCTTCCGGCACAGGTTTCGCCTGCTACGCCAAGGTCCGTTCGACGAGGGCGCCGGCGCCCGCCGTGCTGCATGTCGATGCGACCGGCACCTATGTCGACCTGACGGTCGGCGAGGCGGGCATCGCGCCCGGCCAGGCCTGCGCGCTTTATTCCGCCCCCGGCGACAATGCCCGCGTCTTCGGCGGCGGCTTCATCGAGCGCTCCGAGCGCGAACCTGCGGCGGAAGCTTCGCTGAAGGCGCTTTTGGCCAGCCCCGTCGCCGCCTGAAAGCCATAGGAAACGGCGCCCCACAAAGCCCACCGTTTTTCTCGATCATGCGCTTGACACAAAGCCGAAGCGCACCTTATAAGCCGCTCATCCCACGAACCGGCATCGCTTCGCGAGCAGGTATCGTTGACCAGTGGCGGAGTAGCTCAGTAGGTCAGAGCAGAGGAATCATAATCCTTGTGTCGGGGGTTCAAATCCCTCCTCCGCTACCATTTTCTCAATTGCAGAATTAGCGATTTTTGCGGCTTAATTTTGAGCCGGTTCCGGCGGTCGCGGTCAGCTCGGATCTGCCGGATTTCCGCTAACGTCGAGGACTTGGGCCTATCTGTAGAGCGCCAAAAGCAATATCGGCATCTTCGTCGTCCAAAGATGGTATGAGGTAGCGATAATAATAGCCCATACGGCCAGCGAGAACATGAGCGCCGCTAACCTGATGATTCCGACTGACTGCATCATTTCCTCCATCCCAGCATAATCGTCCCCCCTCGGACGATCCAATGCTAGCAAGGCTGAGGGCGATCAGCTATCGCAAGAAATTGGTACCGGACAGCCGCTGCAGAGCGTGCTTGGAAAAGATGCAAGTTTTCGGCGATACGACGCCCTTTCCGGATCCATCAAACGATGAAATGGAAGTTGTCGTATTGCGCGCCGTAATAGTCCGGGCCGCTCGTTTCGGTGATGACGGGCTCGGTGTCGAGCACGAGGTAGTCGATCGCGCCGTAGGCGCTGAGATCGATCACTTGCGGGTCATGAATGCTGTCGGCGGTGACGTTGACCGTGACCAAGAATACGGTATCGCCGTTCAGCCGACCTTCGATCGTCAGAACGTTGTCATAGTCCGACGTGCCGTTTGCGACACTGAATTGCTCGATCTGGAAGGTGCCGCCATCGGCGGCTTGGACGGGTGTCCAGAACACGCCGCCTGACAAATAATGGTTGCCGTCGGCTTCCTTGTGTATCGTTGCGTCATCACCATCGTGCCAGGCACCCCAATCGAAGCCCTTGTAGCCCGTGGGGAAGTCGTGTTTGCCGACATCCTCAAAATTGACGAAGACGTCGCCGCGTTCCGGCAGGTCGACCGCGATATTGAGCAGGCCGAAGTCGGTGGCGCCTTTGCCATCCGAGATCTTGAAATTGAACTGGTCGACGAGTTGATCTCCCGGGCCGAGCGCTGCCACCACCGGGTTGGTGTGATCGAGTTCATAGGTGTAGTTGCCGTTGGAATAGACGGTCAGCGTGCCGTATTTTCCCTCGATTGTCGTCGTTGTGGCAGGTCCATCCGGATCGGCCGGCTGCGGAATTCGCTGTCCGTTCACGAAGTTGAGGCGCACCCGATCTCCGTCGGCATCCGTGGAACTGGTGCTGTCCAGGATGTTGCCGTCGATCGGGTTGTCGATGTTGAAAATAGGCTGGTATACGTCGCCTGCGACCGGCTTGTGGTTTGCCATTTCTATCCCCCGTGTAATGCTATGTTCAACTATGCAACCCTATCGGGTGTGTGGCAACGGAAATTCATAGAGCTTAAAGTCGATTCCAAACATCAAATCCAACAGACTTGGGTTAGCTATAGACCAGGCATCCAATTAAAAGGATCGGCATCGACGTCGATCGTGATTATCAGTGAGGATTTTATGCACTGTCCTGCGCGGATTCCGTTTCATCGATCAGGATGTTTCTCGCCTCTTCTGGCGATGCACCAATTTGGCCTGCAGAAACCTTTCGGGCGGTCCAATAATGACAGGCAGATGATGACGTCATAATGACGATATACTGGGTGAAAGGGAGTTGATCGGCACGGTCCGCGGGTCTGCCGATCGCTGCGTCAATGGAGCCCGCCGACCCCGAGCAGGCTCTCGACGACCTGGTGATCCCTGGTGAGGCTCTCTGGCGTTCCCGCCCAGGCCAGTCGCCCTCGTTCGAGAATGACGACCTGATCGGCGAAATCGAGCGCGCTCTGGATACGCTGTTCGACCAGAAGGATGGTCATGTCTCCCGTCTTGGCGAGCTCGGCAAAGGCAGCCATCAGTTCCTCGCAGATAACGGGGGCGAGGCCCTCCAGCGGTTCGTCGAGCAGCAGGACGGAGGGGCGGCCGAGAATGGTGCGGGCGGTGGAGAGCATCTGCTGCTCGCCGCCGGAGAGCTGGCTGCCGAGGTTGCGGCGGCGCTCCTTCAGACGCGGGAACATGGCATAGGCTTCCTCCAGCGCCGTCTTCGGTCGCGTTTTCAAGCCGACGAAAAGGTTCTCTTCGACCGTCAGCGTCGGGAAGACGCAGCGCGTCTGCGGCACGTATCCTAGGCCCTTATGCGCCCGTGTCGCGCTTGGCGCCGTGGTGACATCCGAACCGCCGAGGCGGATGCTGCCCTCGTAGCGTCTGGTCTGGCCGGCAAGCGTTGCCAGCAACGTGGTTTTGCCCATGCCGTTGCGGCCGAGCACGGCCAGCCGTGCGCCCGCCGGCACGGAGAGAGAAATGCTTTCGAGCACTCGTGTCGGCCCATATCCGGCCGACAGATTTTCGACCTCAAGCGATATGGCTGGCATGGGCATAGCTCCCGAGATAGGCCTCGCGCACGCGCGCGTCTTTGGTGACGTCTTCAGGCAGGCCATCGAAGATGATTGCGCCTGACGCAAGCACGATGACGCGTTTCGCAAAACGGAAGACAAGATCCATGTCGTGTTCGATCATCAGCACGGCGAGATCGGCAGGCAGATCGGCGAGCGCCTGCTCGATGCGGCCGGTATCGCTCTGCGGCACGCCGGCTGCCGGCTCATCGAGCAGCAGCACCTTCGGTCTCAGCGCCAGCGCCACGGCGATCTCAAGAAGCCGCTGCTGGCCATAGGCGATCTCGCTGACCTTGCGATGCGTCAATGAAGCCAGTCCCAGTTTTCCCAAGAGCTCGTCGACCTCGGCCATGACCTCGGGCATATGCAGGAAATTTCCGAACATATGGCCGGTCTTGCCGTCGCGTTGCAGGACGGCAAGCCCCACATGTTCGGCCGGCGTCATCTCCTGAAACAGCCGTGTCACCTGAAAGGACCTGACAAGCCCACGCTTGACCCTGCCGATGGCATCGACCTTCGTCACCCTATCGCCGCCGAGGCGAACCTCGCCGGAATCGGGCGACAGATTGCCGGTCACGAGGTTGACGAAGGTGGTCTTGCCGGCGCCGTTCGGGCCGATCAATGCGATGCGATCGCCTGGCGCCATCGCCAGCGAGACATCATTGGTGACGGCAAGGCCGCCGAAGGCTTTCCTGAGATTGGCGACTTCGAAGACCGGGCTCATGAACGCTGCTCCGTGCGGCGTCGAATGAAGGCCGCTGCTGTGCCATAGAGGCCTTTCGGTGCAAAGAGCACGACGGCGATCAGCAGCGCGCCGACCATGGTCAGCCAGTGGAAGGGATTGGCGGCCGAGACGTAGTCTTCAAAGAGCATGAAGATGACAGTGCCGGAGAGCGCGCCGAAGAGAGAGCCGGTGCCGCCGAGCACCAGCATGACAAGCGCTTCGGCCGACTGGGTGAAGGACAGGCTGTCCAGGCCGACGACCTGCGTCGAGATCGCATTCAAGGCGCCGCCGACACCGGCAACCGCGCCCGAGATTCCATACATCCTGATGAGAGCGGCCTTCGGCGAAGCGCCCATGGCGCGAACGCGCAGCGGGTCCTGCTTGATGGCGCGGCAGAGTATGCCGAAGGGCGAGCGGACCAGGAACCGCAGCAGCACGAAGACGATGAGCAGCAGCGCCATTCCGAAGAAGAAGGCGGTGTGACCGTAGAGATCGAATTCGAAGAGGCCGAGTACCGGATCCGGCGCGATGCCGGAAAGTCCATCGCTGCCGCCTGTCCATGACGACGCCTTGTTGGCGAATTCATGGAAGAGGTTGATGAGCGCAATCGACAGCACGAGCTGCGGCAATCCATGCGCACGCAGAATAATGACGCCGCAGAGCAGCCCGGCAACCGCGCCGCCTATTATGCCGACCAGCATCATCAGCAGCGGGTCGTTGATGCCGTAATGTGCCGACAGGATCCCGGCGGCATAGGCGCCGGACCCGAAAAGTGCTGCATGGCCGAGCGTTGCGACGCCGCAATAACCGGTGACGAGATCGAGCGACAGGACGAGCAGTGCGATCGTGATCATCCGGGTCAGCAGTGCGAGATTGTCGGGGAAGGCGAAATAGCCGATCGCGGCGATGGCTGTGATCACCGCTATTCCAGCGAGATCGCGGCTGATGGTTCTGCGCCGATGCTGGAGACGTCCGTTTTCGTTGTTCACCACCAGCGCCATCTCATTTCGCCCTTCCGGCCAGGCCGCGCGGGAAGACGCAGATGATTGCGATCACGGCGAGATAGAAGAAGAATTCGCCGAATTCGGGCATCAGATACCGTCCCGTCGTATCGATCGCGCCGAGCAGCAGGCAGGCGATCAGCGCGCCCGGAATAGAGCCGGCGCCGCCGACGGAAACGACGACCAGGAAGGTGACCATGTAGCGCAGCGCGTAATAGGGTTCGACCGGCAGCAGTTCGGCGCCGACCACGCCGCCGAAGGCGGCAAGCCCGACGGCAACGGCAAAGCTCACCGCATAGATGATCTCGGTGCGCACGCCGAGTGCCGCGGCCATCGCCGCATCGTCGACGGAAGCACGCAGCTTGACGCCGAAGCTCGTCCTGTCGATCGCAAACCAGAGCGCGAGCGCGACGGCCAGGCCGCAGAGGATGACGAAAAGCCGATGAAGGGGAATGGTGCGGAAGCCGAGATCGGCCGATCCCTGCAGCGCACCAGGCAGCGGTATGGTCTTCAGCGTCGGCCCCATCAGGTAATTTGCGATGCCGATGATGCAGAAGGTGAGGCCGATGGTCATCAGCACCTGGGTCAGCTCAGGCGCGCCATAGATCCGGCGGTAGAGGAAACGCTCGATCGGGATTGCGACGATGATGGTGATGACAATGGCGGCGAGGACCGCCACCGCATAACCGAGGCCGAGGTCGCGAGCGGCATAGGAGGCGATATAGCCGCCGATCATCGCGAAGGCGCCATGGGCGAGGTTGACGACACGCATCAGCCCCATGGTGACGGAAAGGCCGATAGATATCACGAAGAGCACCATGCCGTAGGCAAAGGCATCGACGGCTATGCTGAAGACTGTCTGCATGGAACTACCTTGCTTCAATGCGGCGGGCTCGGCGCGCCCGGGCAGTTCCGGAGATCGGAAACCTGCCCGGGGGCAATCGCGGAGCCCGTCGCATATCAGGATGCCGGAGCTTACTTCACAGCCGCCAGACCCGGATCGCCCTGTTTCTCGAAGGTCTGGACCTCCTTGTTGATGTAGGTTCCGTCATCGGTTTTGACGACTTCGCGCAGATAGATGTTCTGGGTGATGTGACGGCTCTCCGGGTCGATCGAAACCGGGCCGCGCGGGCTCACCCAGGCAAGGCCCTTGACCGCATCGACGGCCTTCTCGGCATCCTGCTTGCCACCCGTCGCCTCGATCATCTTGTAGATCACATACATGCCGTCATAGGCGCTGACCGCGGGGAAGGAGAGTTCGGCCTTGTTGCCGATCGCCTTGGCGGCCGCCTCGACGAAAGCCTTGTTCTCGGGAGAGTCGTGCGACACCGCGTAGTGGAAGGTCGTCTGAATGCCGAGCGCGGCATCGCCCAGTGCCGGCAGATCGGATTCCTGCGTCAGATCGCCCGGCGCGAAGAATTTGATGCCGGCGGCCTTCAGGCCATTGTCGTTGTAAGCCTTGACGAAGCCGAGCGTCGTCGGACCGGACGGCAGGAAGGCGAAGACGCCCTGCGCGCCGGAATCCTTGATGCGCTGCATGATCGGGCTGAAGTCGTTGGTCGCAAGCGGCATGCGGATCGCTTCGACCACCTGGCCGCCGGCCTTTTCGAACCCTGCCTTGAAGGCATTCTCGGCGTCGATGCCGGGGCCGTAATCGCTGACGACCGAAATCACCTTCTTGACGCCGGCGTCAAAGGCGACCTTGGCGATCGGCGTCGAGGTCTGCCAGGTGGTAAAGGAGGTGCGCACGACAAGCGGGCTCTTGGTGACGATCGCCGAGGTGGCGGCGTTCATGATGACCATCGGCACGTTGCCCTGCTTCAGGATCGGCGTCACTGCCATGGCGTCGGGCGTGAAGTAGAAGCCTGTGAGATACTGGACCTTCTCCTTGACGATCAGCTCCTGCGCCAGCGCCTTGGATTGGGCGGGATCGGCCTGCGGCACGTCGCGATAGACGATTTCGACCGTGTCGCTGCCGACCTTGCTGCCGTTGACCGCCATATAGGCGTCGATGCCGGCCTTGAAGTTTTTGCCCTGGAGCGCGAACGGACCGGAGAACGGGCCGATGACGCCGACCTTGATGTTCTCGGCATAGGCGCTCGTGCCTATGGCGATTGCCGCAACGGCGGCCAGAAACAGCTTCTTCATTCTCTTCTCTCCCTTTTTTGGCGCACTCCCGGCGCCGTATTCGCCAACCTCTCAAAATTGAGCGTTAGCTTGTCATGCGAAATGGTGATGTAAAATGAAATAAATCCCGGAATTCATGTTCACACGGTTATGAACTGGAGCGGAAACAATGGACGGCCAGCTCCGTGTTCAACGTGGCTTGCATCCGTCGCCAATCTCCCCGTCAGAATGGCAATCCCACATAGTTTTCCGCGAGCACCGTCGAGGCGGCGCGGGAATGGGTGAGATAGTCGAGTTCGGCCTCTTGGATCTTCTGTTCGAAATCACCGGTATCAGGAAAACGATGCATCATCGTCGTCATCCACCAGGAAAACCGAACGGCCTTCCACACCCGGGCAAGCGCCTTCTGCGAATAGGCGTCGATGCCGCTATTCGAGCGTTCGCGGTAATGTTCGACCAGCCCGGAGAAAAGGTAGTGGACGTCGCTAGCGGCAAGGTTCAACCCCTTGGCGCCGGTCGGCGGGACGATATGGGCGGCGTCGCCGACAAGGAAAAGCCGGCCGAAACGCATCGGTTCGGCGACGAAGGAGCGCAGCGGAGCGATGGATTTCTCGAAGGACGGCGCGGTCGTCAATGCCTCGGCGTGATGCGCCGGCAGACGCCTTCGCAGCTCGTCCCAGAAGCGATCGTCGCTCCAATCCTCGATCTTCTCGTCGAGCGCGCATTGGATGTAGTAGCGGCTGCGCGTGGCCGAGCGCATCGAACAGAGCGCAAAGCCCCTCGGATGGTTGGCGTAGATCAGTTCATGGCTGACCGGCGCCACGTCGGCAAGGACGCCCAGCCAGCCGAAGGGGTAGACCTTCTCGAAATGCCTGATCGATTTTTCGGGGATTGTCTTGCGGCTCGCGCCATGAAAGCCGTCGCAGCCGGCGATGAAGTCGCAATCGATGCGTTGTGTTGCGCCGTCCTTGCTATAGGTGACGAAGGGAGAATGGCCGTCGAAATCATGCGGCGTGACATTGACGGCATCGTAGATCGACAGGGAGCCGCTCGCTTCGCGCCGCTCCATGAGATCGCGCGTCACTTCGGTCTGTCCGTAGACGGTGACGCGCCTGCCGCCGGTCAATTCGTGCAGGTCGATGCGATGGTCGCGGCCGTCGAAGGCCAGTGAGAAACCGTCATGCGGCAGGCCTTCGGCATGCAGCCTCGCGCCCGCTTTGGCCTGATCCAGCAGCCCGACAGTGCCCTCCTCGAGAACGCCGGCCCGAACCCGGCCGAGGATGTAATCCTTGTTGACGCGATCGAGAATGACATTGTCGATGCCGGCTTCGGTCAGAAGCTGACCAAGCAGCAGGCCGGATGGTCCCGAACCGATGATGGCGACCTGAGTTCGCAAATGCTTCCTCCCTGCATTTTTGCGTTTTGTCAGATTCTGCCGTGCCGTCTTTGCCGCAGCAATGGACATCCCCGCCTAAAAATTGCACTAATCGAACATTGGTGCGGGAGGAGCCCCCGAGGAGCCTTATGAGCAGACATGTTCCTACCTACGAGCTTTACGGCGAGAATACTGGCCGAGGGCCGGATTTTTGGTTGCATTGCGAAACAATTCGCTCCCGCAGCAGCCTGCATCAATGGGAAATTCGCCTGCACCGCCACGAAAGTTTCTTTCAGATATTGTACATCGAAGGCGGTTCGGGCGATGCGATCTTCGGTGAAAAGAGCCATGCCATCCGGCCGCCGGCAGTCATCACGGTGCCGCCCGGGCTCAATCACGGCTTTCGTTTTTCACGCGATATCGACGGCCTGGTGATCACCCTATTGAGATCCCATCTCAGCCATCCGCTCGGCGATAAAAGCCAGCTCGGCGAATGGCTGGCGACACCGCATCTGACGCCGCTCGCTCCTGAGAATGCCGAGGCGGCCTATGTCATGCAGACGTTGCGGCGGCTGGGCGACGAATTCGAAAACCGGCGCAGCGGCCGCAACGAGGTGTTGGCTGCCTATGTCGCCTTGGCGCTCAGGCTGACAGCGAGGATTTCCCATCAGGGAAACACGCACGAGCTTCCGCCCGACGAGAACGAGCGGCGGCTGGAAATGCTGAACGAACTCATTCAGCGCCATTTCCGATCGCACAAGCCCGCTTCCTTCTACGCCAGGGAGCTTGGCGTTTCGCCGACGCATCTGACCCGTATCGTCCGGTCGATGACCGGCAACACTCCCCATGAATTGCTCGCCGGCAAACTCATCGAGGAGGCGAAACGCCAGTTGGTCTTTACACTCGGCAGCGTCCAGGAGATCGGATTTCGGCTCGGTTTTGCCGATCCCGCTTATTTCTCGCGTTTCTTCCTCAAATACACCGGAGAAACGCCGCGGGTCTGGCGCGTGAAGGAGAAGGTCCGGCTCGAGGGCGCGTAGGTTTCGGGCATTCACCTCAGGCGCATTCGCAAGCCTCGGATCCATTACGCCGCCGGCCATTTCCAGTCCCGCACCTCCGGCATGTCCTCGCCATATTCGCGGACATAGTCGCGATGCTCCGCAAGCTTGCCGCGGAAGGCGGCGAGCGCTTCGCCTGCTTTTTCCTTCAGGCCGGGCATACGCTCGATGGCTTCGATGGCGAGATGAAAGCGGTCGAGTTCGTTGAGGACGGTCATGTCGAAGGGCGTCGTCGTCGTGCCTTCTTCGATGAAGCCGCGGACGTGGATGTTGTGGTGATTGGTGCGTTTGTAGGTCAGGCGGTGAATGAGATAGGGATAGCCGTGATAGGCGAAAATGACAGGCTTGTCTGATGTGAAGATCGCGTCGAAAGCCGCGTCGGTCAGGCCGTGCGGATGCTGATCCTTTGATTGCAGCGCCAGCAGATCGACGACGTTGACGGTACGGATCTTCAGCTCCGGGATGGCCTTGCGCAGCAGGTCGACGGCGGCGAGCGTCTCCATTGTGGGCACATCGCCGGCGCAGGCCATGACGAGATCGGGGGAGGCGGCGGCGTCCTCGTTGCCCGCCCAGTGCCAGATGCCGATGCCGGCCTCGCAATGTTTCACCGCTTCGCCCATCGACAGCCATTGCGGCTCAGGCTGCTTGCCGGCGACGATGACGTTGACGCGGTCATAGGTGCGAAGGCAATGGTCCCCGACCCAGAGCAGGGTATTGGCATCCGGCGGCAGATAGATGCGGACGATGTCGGCCTTCTTATTGGCGACGAGATCGACGAAACCGGGGTCCTGATGGCTGAAGCCGTTATGGTCCTGACGCCAGACATGCGAGGTCAGCAGGTAATTCAGCGATGAGATCGGCTTTCGCCATTCGAGTTCGCGCGTCACCTTCAGCCATTTGGCGTGCTGGTTGAACATGGAATCGATGATGTGGATGAAGGCTTCGTAGCAGGAGAACAGGCCGTGCCGGCCGGTCAAGAGGTAGCCTTCCAGCCAGCCCTGGCAGAGATGTTCGGAGAGCACCTCCATGACGCGCCCGTCCCGGGAGAGGTGGACGTCATAGGGTTCGATTCCTTCCATCCAGACGCGGTCGGTAACTTCGAAGACGCTGCCGAGGCGGTTCGATTCCGTCTCGTCGGGGCCGAAGATGCGGAAGTTGGCGGCCTCCGCGTTGCGCTTCATCGTGTCGCGCAGGTAATGGCCGAGAATCTCCGTCGACTGCACCATGGCGCTGCCGCGCTTGCCGATATCGACCGCATAGTCGCGTATATCGGGAACATCCAGTTCCCTACGCAGCAAGCCGCCATTGGCGTGCGGATTGGCGCCCATGCGGCGTTCGCCGGCGGGTGCCAGCGCGCGCAGTTCCGGTTTCAGCCGGCCGTCGGCGCCGAACAGGTCTTCCGGATCATAGCCACGCATCCAGTCCTCGAGGATCTTGCGATGGCTGTCATTCTCGCGGCAGTTGGAGACCGGCACCTGATGGGCGCGCCAGAAGCCCTCCACCTTCTTGCCGTCGACTTCCTTCGGGCCGGTCCAGCCCTTCGGGCTGCGCAGTACGATCATCGGCCAGCGCGGGCAGGCCTCTGCGGCCTTGCCGTCACGGGCTTGCCTCTGGATCTCCCGGATGCTGTCGAACACCTTGTCCAGGGTTGCGGCCATCTGCTGGTGCATGTCGCGCGGCTCATGCCCCTCGACGAAGAAGGGTTCGTAGCCATAGCCTTCGAAGAGACGCTTGAGGTCGTCATCACCGGTGCGGCCGAGAATGGTCGGGTTGGCGATCTTGTAGCCGTTCAGATGCAAGATCGGCAGCACGGCGCCGTCGCGGGCGGGATTGAGGAATTTGTTGGAATGCCAACTGGCAGCGAGCGGCCCGGTTTCGGCCTCGCCGTCGCCGACGACGCAGGCGACGACCAGATCGGGATTGTCGAAGGCGGCGCCATAGGCATGGACGAGGGCATAGCCGAGTTCGCCGCCCTCGTGGATCGAGCCCGGCGTTTCGGGTGCTGCATGGCTCGGGATGCCGCCGGGGAAAGAGAATTGCCGGAAGAGCTTGCGCATGCCTTCCGTATCCTCGGAAATACCGGGATAGATTTCGCTATAGGTGCCTTCGAGATAGGTATTGGCCACCATGCCCGGCCCGCCATGGCCGGGGCCGCACATGTAGATGATGTCGAGGTCGCGGGCGCAGATCAGGCGGTTGAGATGCGCATAGATGAAATTCAGGCCGGGTGTCGTGCCCCAATGGCCGAGCAGGCGGGATTTGATGTGCTCCGCTTTCAACGGCTCGCGCAGCAGGGGATTGGCCAGCAGGTAGATCTGGCCGACGGAGAGATAGTTGGCGGCCCGCCAGTAGCGGTCGATCAGGGTGAGTTCGGCATCGGTCAGAGCGGCGGTCGAGACATGCTTTTCCATCGGTTTCTCCCGTTCGAAAACCTGTTCGACGGCAATTCTACCGGCCGGCGCCGAATTGCCGTTGATCTGGATCAGTCACCGCGAAGAATAGACAGCGCCTCGTCGGCGATGACCTGTTCCTCATCGGCGGCGATGACATGGGCGGCGATGCGGCTTTCCCCGCTGCCGATCGCGAAATCATTGGCGGCATTGGCCTTTTCGTCGATCGTAAGGCCGAGCCAGGACAGTCGTTTCGCCACGCCGGCGCGGATCTCCGGCTGATGCTCGCCGATGCCGGCGGTGAAGACGACCGTGTCGAGGCCGTTCAGCGTTGCCGCCATGCGGCCGATTTCGCCGGCGATGCGCAGGGTCAAAAGGTCGATCGCCTGGCGTGCCTCCGGCCGCCCGTCCTTCAAGAGCTCGCGCGTATCGGCGCTGATGCCGGAAACGCCGAGCAGGCCGGAGCGGTGGTAGAGCAGGTCTTCGATCTCCTCGAAGGACTGTTCTCTCTCACCGGCCAGATGCAGGATGACGCCGGGATCGAGTGAGCCGGGGCGCGTCGCCATCGGAATGCCGTCGAGCGTCGAAAAGCCCATGCTGCAATCGCGACTGACGCCTTGATCCAGCGCACAGAGGCTGGCGCCGCTGCCGAGATGGGCGACGACGGCCTTTGCCGCGCGCGGCGCCTTGCTGGCAAGCTCAGCGGCGATGAATTTGTAGGAAAGGCCGTGGAAGCCGTAACGCTTGATACCTTCTTCATGCAGGGCACGGGGAATCGCGAAGCGGCGAACGAGATCGTCCTGCGTGGCATGGAAGGCGGTGTCGAAGGAGGCGGTCTGGGCAAGATGCGGCTTCAGATGCCGGAGTGCGCGGATGAAACGCAGCGCCTGCGGCTGGTGCAGCGGCGCAAGCGGGGTCAGCGCATCGACGGCATCGATCGCGGCGGCGTCGAGGGCGATCGCCTTGGTGAAGCGGTCGCCGCCATGGACGACGCGATGGCCGGCGGCGCGTGTGGCGGTCATATCGAAATGATCGGCGAGAAGCGCGAAAACCTCGTCGATGACGCCGTGCAGGTCATCCGTCACTTCGGCCTTCAATGGCATGTCGAATGTCTGCGATCCCTTCGTCAGGCCGAGCGAGAGCGGCTCGGCGCGAAAATCGATCACACCCTTGCCGATGCGCCGGGCCGCAGCGCCATCCATCGCGAAGATGCCGATCTTGACGGTCGAGGAGCCGGCATTGAAGGTCAGGAGGAGATCGGTCGATGGCATGTTTCGAAGACTCCGCGTCAAGATGCCGAACTTAGCGCCGGGGCTTCGGACGGAAAGGCATTTATTCGCCGGTCGCGTGTTTTTGTCGCTCCCGGCCCGTCATTCCGGTCGGTGGGGCGTGCGACGGGGTATTTTCATCCGTAGGGCGGACAGCGTGTGACGACTAATATTGCCTGATGTCAGTGCCTTACGGGGAGAGGCAGGCGGGGCGTCATGAGAGCTTCACGCTGCGGAATTATTAACAAAAGGCAAATTTGCAAAACGGAATAAGGAACTATGCCATGGCCGATATTGCCCCCAGCCAGGTTCATAGCGACGCTTCCCACCCGCTCCACAGTTCGAATTCATCCGGCAAATGGTTCTTGCCGCTCTTCGCACTCGTTCTGGTCTGCGGCCTCGGATATGTCGCCTATGCACTCACCCGCGACCTGACCGCAGTTGCCGTTCCCTGGATTCTCTTAGGCCTTGCGCTGCTGATCGCGCTCGGCTTCGAATTCGTCAACGGTTTCCACGATACGGCCAATGCCGTCGCCACCGTCATCTACACCCGTTCCCTGCCGGCGGAATTCGCCGTCATCTGGTCGGGTTTCTTCAACTTCCTCGGCGTGCTGACCTCGAGCGGCGCCGTTGCCTTCGGCATTCTGGCGCTGCTGCCGGTGGAACTGATCCTGCAGGTCGGCTCCGGTTCCGGCCTTGCCATGGTCTTCGCGCTGTTGATCGCCGCGATCGTGTGGAACCTCGGCACCTGGTATCTCGGCCTGCCGTCGTCGAGCTCGCATACGCTTGTCGGATCGATCATCGGCGTCGGCCTCGCCAACCAGTTCCTGGCGCCGGCAGGCACGGCGACGAGCGGCGTCGACTGGTCGCAGGCGACCAATATCGGCCTGTCGCTTTTGATCTCGCCGCTGATCGGCTTCGGTCTTTCTGCCGTGCTTCTGCTGGTCATGAAGGTTCTGGTGCGCAACAAGGCGCTCTATGACGAACCGAAGGGCAATCAGCCGCCGCCGCTCTGGATCCGTGCGATCCTGATCTTCACCTGCACCGGCGTCAGCTTCGCCCACGGCTCCAACGACGGCCAGAAGGGCATGGGCCTGATCATGCTCATCCTGATCGGCCTCGTGCCGACCGCCTTCGCGCTGAACCGCACGCCCGATGTCAACTATCTCGAAGCCTACAAGTCGGCATCGGTTCAGGTGGAAACCGCGCTCGGCAAATATGTGAAGCCCGGCGTGACCGTCACCGACTACAAGGCCGAAGTCAGCAACGCCGTCAAGAACAAGACCTGGACGGATGCGACGACGCCGGCCCTGCAGCAATATATCCATCAGACGAGCGCCGAAGTCGCCGCCTTCCCGACGCTGGAAGCGGTGCCGACCAATCTCGTCGGCAACGTCCGTAACGACATCTACCTGATCGGCGAGGCGCTGAAGCTGATCGACAAGCAGAAGCTGCTGCCGATGGACGCTGGCGATCTCTCGGCAGTGACGAACTACCACAAGGCGGTCGACAATGCGACGAAGTTCATCCCGCTCTGGGTGAAGGTGGCGGTGGCGATCGCGCTCGGTCTCGGCACGATGGTGGGCTGGAAGCGCATCGTCGTCACCGTCGGCGAGAAGATCGGCAAGACGCATCTGACCTACGGCCAGGGCGCGGCTGCCGAAATCGTGGCGATGGTCACCATCGCCTCGGCCGATCATCTCGGCCTGCCGGTCTCGACCACCCATGTTCTGTCGTCAGGCGTTGCCGGCACCATGGCGGCGAATGGTTCCGGCCTGCAATGGTCGACCGTGCGCAACATGCTGATGGCCTGGGTGCTGACGCTGCCGGCTTCGATCGCGATCGCCTTCGTGCTGTTCGTGATCCTGCGCCAGCTTTTCTAAGGCGCTCCGTCAGGCCGTTGAGGCCAGACTGGCATTGCGATCGCTGATGAAGATGCCCGCCTCGGCGGCGGGCATCGCCTTGCCGAAGAGATAGCCCTGGCCGATATCGCAGCCAAGCTGCAGCAGGAAGGCGAGCTGGCTATGCTCCTCGACGCCTTCGGCTGTTGTTTTGATGTTGAGGCTCCGGCCGAGGCCGAGCATGGCGCGGACGATCTTTTCCTGGCGTTCGTCGTCGTGATAGGTGGCGATGAAGCTTTTGTCGATCTTGATCTTGTCGAAACGGTAGCGGGCGAGCTGGGCGAGGCTCGAATAGCCGGTGCCGAAATCGTCGAGGGCGATCTGGATGCCGGCCGCGTGCAGTTCGTCGAGAACGACGGCGGCGATGGCGGGATCCTGGATCAAGGCATTTTCGGTGATCTCCACTTCCAGGCGCTGCGGCGGCAGCCGGCTTGCGGACAGAACCTTGAGGATGCGCGAAGTCAGCAGCCTGTCTTCCATCTGCACCGGCGAGACGTTGAAGGACAAGGTCACATGCTCCGGCCAGGTGAGTGCGTCGCTGCAGGCTTGGGCGAGAAGATCCTCGAACAACGCGGTGATCATGCCCGTCTCTTCGGCGATATCGATGAAGACAGGCGGCGGGATGTTGACGCCATCATCGCCGATCCAGCGCGCCAAGGCCTCGAAGCCACAGAGCTGGCCGGACTTCAGGTCGATCAGCGGCTGATAGAAGGGTTTGATCGCCTTGCTGGAAATTGCGGCCCGCAGCCTGGTTTCCAGGGCGGCGCGTTCCGTTACCCTATCTTGCATCGAAGGTTCGAAGACGAAATAGTGGTTGGGGCCGCGTGATTTCGCCTCGTACATGGCGAGGTCGGCACGATGGGCGGCATCCTCAAGCGGTTCGGCTCCCTCGACCCAGCGGTCATAGCCGACGCTGGCGCCGACTTCGACGGCAAAGCCATCGATATGGATCGGCCGGGTAACGGCCTGGATCAAAAGCTTGGCAAAACGCTCCTCGCGTTGCGCCGTCAGGGCGAAGGCGACGATGATGAATTCGTCGCCACCGAAGCGATAGACGCAATCGGCATTGCCGAGCGCGCAGATCCGTCTGGCAACCTCGATCAGCAGGACGTCGCCGCCCTTGTGGCCGACGAGATCGTTGACTTTCTTGAAGCCGTCGAGGTCGACGGAGAAGAGGGTGACGTTGCGGTCCCACTCCTCGATCTCCTCCTCGTCGGTCTTGATCGGCCGTGAGAGAATCTTGCGCTCGAAGGCGTAGCGGTTCGGCAATTTGGTCAGGTGGTCGTGGGTTGCGGTCCAATCGGCCTTTGCCTGGGCGACGGCGCGCTGTTCCGTTTCCTTGCGCAGGTCGGCGATGCGAAGCACCGAATAGATGAAGCTCATGGCACCGGCGATGCCGAGCGCCAGAACAAGCTTGTCGGCGCCGTATTCGCCGAAGCCGGTCATGAAGAAGACAAGGCTGTCGTCGAGTTGCAGCAGCGTGCCGAGGAGCCAGAGAGTGATCCCGAACCCGATGATCGACACACATTGCCTTCCGGCCCTGCTCTGGAAAAATACCGGCACTACGCCTTCTCCATCTCCACCCTTCGCGGAAGTAGCACGAAAGTCTGAAATGTTTGTTGAAACCAGAAGGCGAATTATCGGAGGCGGCAGCCTGGTGCTGTACCGTCGAGAGACTGGCGGGCGCGGAAAGAACGAAGGCGAGCGTGCCATGGCACCGCTCGCCCTTTTCGTGCTTCAGGCGGTGACGATCAGCAGCGGGACGCTGACGATGAGACCGACCAGAACTGTGACTGTGGCAAAACGCATCAAACGCAAGCGTCGCGTGCGCTCCCCACTCCAATCATATGTCATTCTTCCATCTCCTTGGGATAAGGAAGTAGTCCCCGCCAAACCGGGTTCAATAGAGATGACGCGATTTGCTTGTGTAAGGCTGGATAAGTTTATGCAGCGATTCAAAGCGTTACAGCGGCCTCGGGCTCTAATGCGGAAAGCGTAAAGACCAGCGCCGGCCATTACTGGTCATGTGAATGACGGCGAGTGGTTCGACGTCGCTCAGCCAGAAGGAAGGGAGTGGCGCCTGAAGCACATGCGCCACCGCCGCCCGGATGACTGCCGCGTGGCTGACGGCGATCACATGGCCGCCGAGGCTGGATTCATTGTCCATCCACCCGGCGACCCGTGTGCTGAGATCAATAAGGCTCTCGCCGCCATGCGGGGCAGCTTCCGGATCGCTCATCCAGGCCATGAGGTTCTCCGGCTCGTCTGCCTCGACCGCGGTGATCGATCTGCCGGCCCAGCGGCCATGATCGCAATCGCGAAGCGCCTGATCTATCCGGGCTTCAAGGCGAAGCGCTTCCGCCGTCTGGCGGGCGCGCAAGGCGGGGCTCGTGGAAACGCGGTCGGCGCGGGGAGGGGCGGCCATCCTGCCCGCTTCTTCCGCCGCCTTGTCTTCCAGCGGTTCGTCGAGCGGAAACAGAGCTTTGCGGCTTGCCATCGTCGCGCCGTGGCAGATCCAGGTGAGGCGCGTATTCACCATCGTTCTGATCCCCCGGAATGCGGCTCCAGCGTCCTTTGCCGGCTTGTGAAGTTTCGTTGACAGTCTCTTCGGCGTGCAGATATAACCGTGCTGTTGCGGGTTTGGAAGCCGGTGGAAATCCGGCACGGTCGCGCCACTGTGACCAGCGTGTCGAAAGCTCTTCGCGCTGGAAGTCAGACCCACCTGCATAAGCACTCTTTCGACTGAACGCGTCATTCCCGGAGGAATACATGTCTGACACCACTTTCGCGCCCGCAGCAGTACCGGCGCCGATCCCCGTAGGAGAGATCCTGCCCTGGGCGATCTTCGGCGGCCTGCTGATGCTCATCGTCCTCTATTTCGTCGGTACCGAGGAAGGCGCGATGGCGCTGTTCAACGGCATGTATGTACATGAATTCGTTCATGACGCCCGCCACCTTCTCGGCTTCCCCTGCCACTAGAGCGCGTCGCGATCTTCCAGATCCGCGAGATACGTTTTAGTTTTTGTTTTTGCATGTCGTCATCGCAAAACCGCCGAACGCTTTTGTGCGACGTGCTTTAGGGGAGGGTCTCACATGGTTGGAAATCTTCTGCTTCGCGGCATGATCGCGGGCGTAATTGCTGGCATCCTGGTTTTTGCCTTTGCACGTTTCTTCGGCGAACCGCTCGTCGATGCGGCCATCGCCTTCGAAGAGGCGGCGGCGCAGGCTGCTGGCGTGGTTGCCGAACCTGAGATCGTCAGCCGCGCCACCCAGGCGGGGCCGGGGCTCTTTATCGGCGTCATGGCCTATAGCGTGGCCGTCGGCGGGCTCTTCGCACTCGCCTTCGCTTTCGTGCATGGGCGCTTCAGCAACCTTTCGGCGCGCGGCACTTCGGCCGTCATCGCGATTGCCGCTTTCGTGGCGATCGTCCTCGTTCCCGGGATCAAATATCCGGCCAACCCGCCGGCAGTCGGCAATCCCGACACGATCGGCGTCAGGACCGAGCTGTTTTTCCTGATGATCGTCGTCTCGCTCGCTGCGCTGGTTGCCGGAGTGGCACTGTCGCGCCGCCTTACCGAGCGTTTCGGTCTCTGGAATGGTGCGATCATTGCCGGCATCGCCTATCTCGTTTTCATCGGTGTCGTGCTTTATCTGCTGCCGCCGATCAACGAGGTGCCGGAGAACTTCTCGGCGATGGTGCTCTGGCGGTTCCGCACGACAACGCTCGGCATGCATATGATCCTTTGGGCAACCTTGGGCCTTGCCTTCGGAGCGCTGGCGGAAAAGCGGCTTGCCGTTAAGGGCGGGCAAAGAGGTCGGCCGGCCACGGCTTTTCATTGAACGTATCGAAGGGCGCCGCTTTGCCGGCGCCCTGAACTTTCCGGGCAAGCATGAAAAGCAGCAGAACCATATCGCTCCTGTCGACGGCGTTTGCCAGCGCCGCCTTTTTTTGTGTGGTTGCCGGAAGCGCCTTTGCCCATAGCCGCAGCGGCGACGGCAGCCATGCCGGGCTGGATATCCCGGAGATTTCCCATGGTGAGATGGCGGTGATTTCAGACTATCGCAGTGGGATCATCGAGCTTGCGTCGCAAGCGGTCGATACAAACGAGCGGTTCCGCCGCGTGCTGAACTATGCCCAAATCCAGTATTCCTATTGTCTATGGGGCCGGATGCCGGGCAGCGTGACGGACGAGGAGAGCCCGTTCAACGAATGCGCCCATGCCCATCTCGCAGCGACCAAGGCCGTCTTGCTTTCGATGCGCGAGATGCCGCGGGAGAGCGCTGCGGCGGGTGACATCATTTCTGCGGTCGATGCGGACATGGTGCGGCGCGGCCTGGCACTCGTCACCTGCCGGTTCAGCGGCGAGGCCTTCAACACCGCCGATGTCGTCAAGCCGCACTGGAGCAAGGTACCGTTTCATCCAGCCAGCATGGCGTCGTTGACGGGGCTTGCCGCATTGTTCGGCGTTGGGTTTTTTGCGCTTCGCCGCCTGCTGCGGCCGAAGGCTCAATCGTCGGAATAGCGCTGCTCGCGCCACGGATCGCCATACATATGGTAGCCGTTCTTTTCCCAGAAGCCGGCTTCGTCGTCCGGCATCAATTCGATGCGGCGCAGCCATTTGGCGCTTTTCCAGAAATAGAGATGCGGCACGACCAGGCGCATCGGGCCGCCGTGATCCGGCGTCAGCGGCAGGCCTTCCCAGGCGGTGGCAAGGATCGCGTCCTCGGCGGCGAAATCGGAAAGCGGCAGGTTGGTGGTATAGCCGTCATAACTGGTCAGCATGACGTAACCGGCTTCGGGCTTCGGCATGGCGAGGTCGAGCAGATCGCGCGTCGAGACGCCCTTCCATTTGTTGTCGTAGCGCGACCATGTGGTGACGCAGTGGATGTCGCTCACCCCAGTGCTCTGCTCGATCGCCTGGAAGGCCGCCCAGGTGAGGGTGAGTGGCGTATCGACGAGGCCGCGCACCTCGAGCCGCCAGCTATCTGTGGAGATAACGGGCTGCTGGCCGAGATCGAGCACCGGCCAGTTCTTGACGAGATGCTGGCCGGGCGGCAGGCGCTCGGCTTCGGGACGGCTGATGCGGCCGGTCAGAAACTTGCCCTCGGCCGCCCAGCGACGCTTGGATGTGGTGAGCTTGCTGTCGGCGGGCGTCGGGTTGTCGCTCATGGCGGGGTTCCTTGCGATGCGGCAATAGGACATCCGCCCTTGCCGGGTGTCAAGTTTCGGCAGGCCCTTGGAAAACCTTGCCGGGGTTATTAAACTCGGCGCTGTCGGGTATGCCTCGCTGGGGAGTGGAGGCAGAAAGGGGAGGAGCCGGATCTGTCTTTGCGATATCGTGCGATAGCGGCGTTGCTCGTCGTGCCGGTGATCACCTTCGCCTTCTTCACCTATGGAAGCGCGATTGCGACGCGCGCCTATATGGCGGAAGCCTCGGCGCAGGCGGGAACGGCGCTGCGCCTTGCTGTCTCGGCGCTCAGCGGTCACCTCAACCGCTACGAGGCGCTGCCGGCGCTGATTGCCGATCACGAGGACATCAAGGAACTGCTCAGCGCGCCCGAGGATACGGCGCTGCGCGATGCCGCCAATCTCTATCTCAAGGAGATCAACGGGCTGCTGAAATCCTCCGATATCTATGTGGTCAAGCCCGATGGAGAGACGATCGCGGCGAGCAACTATGATGGACCGGCAAGCTTCGTCGGACAGAATTTCAGCTACCGGCCCTATTTTCAGGATGCGATCGAAGGCCGGCAGGCGCGGTTCTACGCGCTCGGCACAACCTCGCTGAAGCGTGGCTATTATTTTGCCGCGCCGATCCGGATCGGCGCGGCTATTCGCGGCGTCATCGTCTTCAAGGTCGATATCGACATGATCGAATCCTCCTGGGGCGGCGGCGAATACAAGATCTTCGTCTCCGATCCGGAGGGCATCATCTTCATGTCCGGCAGCCCGGAATGGCTCTACGGCGCCATCCTGCCGCTGACGGCCGACCGCATCGCACGCACGGAAGCGTCGCGGCGTTATGCCAATGCCAGGCTGACGGCGCTGCCGGTGACACGTCAGCGCTTCGAGCCACACGAACTGATGACGCTGGCCGGCGAGCGTGGCTCGAGCGAATATCTGGTGCTATCGCATTATATGCCGGCCGAGGACTGGACGGTGAACGTGCTGATGGAGACGAGTTCCATCCGTGCCCAGGCGCGCACGGCGCTTGCGGCTGTCTTTCTCATCCTCTGCATTGCCGGGCTCGCGGTCGCGGTCATTCGCCAGCGGCGGGCGCGGCTTGCCGAGCGCATGCAGATGCAGGCCGACGCCCGCAACGAGCTGGAGCGGCGCGTCGATGAGCGCACGGCCGATCTTGCCCGCGTCAACAGCCGCATCGAAGAAGAGATCGCCGAACGGCGGCTGACCGAGCAGCAGCTTCGCCAGACACAGGCCGATCTGATCCAGGCCGGCAAGCTCGCCGGGCTCGGGCAGATGTCGGCTGCGCTTTCGCACGAGTTCAACCAGCCGCTCGCCGCTGCCAAGACCTATACGGACAGCGCCTCCGTTCTCATCGATCGTGGGCGGACGGAGGAGGCGCGGGACAATATTAAGCGTATCGGCGGGCTCATCGACCGCATGGCCGCGATCAGCCGGCACCTGCGCAACTTTGCTCGCAAACCGAACGAGAAGCTCGGGTCGGTTTCTCTCGACGAGGCGATGCATGACACGCTCGAGATCATCGCCTGGCGGCTGAAGGCGGCGGATGCCGAGCTCCGGCTTAATCTGGGGGGCCGGCCGCCTGTCGTGCGCGCCGGTTCGGTGCGCCTGCAGCAGGTGCTGGTGAATGTGATCTCGAATGCGGCCGATGCGGTGGAAGGGCTGGACGACAGGCGCATCGAGGTTTGCGCCTTCGAGGAGGCCGGCAAGGTGGTGCTGACGATACGCGACCACGGGCCGGGTGTGCCGGCGGCGATCGCCGAGCGCATTTTCGATCCCTTCTTCACGACCAAGGGCGTCGGCAAGGGACTCGGTCTCGGGCTTTCGATCTCCTATAACATCATCAAGGACTTCGGCGGCAGCCTCACTGCGGCCAATCATCCCGAAGGGGGTGCGGTGTTCCGCATCGAGCTGCAGTCGGCGGCGGGGCTGATGCCGGAGGCAGCGGAATGAACGATGCGAAGATCCTGCTGGTTGACGACGAGGAGGAACTGCGCCGCTCGACGGCGCAGGCGCTGGAGCTCTCCGGCTTCAGCGTCGAGACCTTTTCGAACGGCGACCATGTGCTCGAGCTGATCGGCTACAGCTTTCCCGGCGTCGTCGTCAGCGACATCCGCATGCCCGGCATGGACGGCATGACACTGATGCAGAAGATCCGCGAACTCGACACGGAGGTGCCGGTCATTCTCGTCACCGGCCATGGCGACGTGCAGCTGGCGGTGAAGGCGATGCGCGAAGGCGCCTATGATTTCATCGAGAAACCGTTCACGCCCGAAATGCTCGCCGGCGTCATCCGCCGGGCGATGGAACGGCGTAGCCTCGTGCTCGAAAACCGGCTGCTGAAGGCGGTCGCCGGCAAGCGTGACGATATCGAGGCGCGGCTGCCGGGGCGCACGCAGGTGATGGTGGATCTGCGCTACCGCATCCGCGCGATCGGCGCGAGCGATGCCGACACGCTCATCGTCGGCGAGACCGGCGCCGGCAAGGAAGTGGTGGCGCGGGCGCTGCACGATATCAGCGCCCGGGCGAGCCGGCCGTTCATCGCGATCAACTGCGCCGCGCTGCCGGCAAACCTGATCGAGAGCGAGCTCTTCGGCCATGAGATTGGGGCCTTTCCGGGGGCGGTGAGGCCGCGCTACGGAAAGTTCGAGCATGGGCGCGGCGGCACCATCCTGCTCGACGAGATCGGCTCCATGCCCTTCGACCTGCAGGCGAAGTTCCTGCGGGTGCTGCAGGAGCGGGTGATAACAAGGCTCGGATCGAACGAGGTCGTCGCGCTCGACGTGCGCTTCATCGCCACGAGCAAGGTCGACCTGGAAGCGGAAGTGGCGGCCGGGCGCTTCCGCGCCGACCTCTTCTACCGGCTTGATGTCGCGACGTTGCATGTGCCCTCGCTGTCGCAGCGGCGGGCCGATATTCCGCTGCTTTTCCTGCAGCTGGTACGGGAGGCGGCCGCCCGCTACGGCCGCGACGAGGGGGCCGTGCCGCCGGAGATGATCTCCGACATTGCCCAGCGCGACTGGCCGGGCAATGTGCGTGAACTCAGGAACGCCGCCGACCGGCTGGTTCTCGGCCTCGACAATGGCGGGCGGCAGGCCGAGGAGGCGACCGGGCTTGCGGAGCGGGTCGCCGAGTTCGAACGAGGGGTCATTGCCAGCGCGCTGGTGGCGCATGGCGGCAGCCTCAGGCCGGTCTACGAGTCACTCGGCATTTCCCGCAAGACCCTCTACGAAAAGATGCAGAAATACGGCCTCGACAAGCGGATGCTGACCACCGACGGCTAGATTGCGGCGGCTGAACCTGCTGCGATGGGTGGAAATCCACCCATCGCATTGGTCGTTTGTTTCCAAATCGACCCATGCTGCATCGCACTTTCGCAGAATCCTCCTTCGAAAGCGGCGGCGATCATTGCGGACCGATTTTTCGCGGCGGCAAATAGGCCATCCCAACCGGCGCGGAGGATGTGTCGGCGGGCTTGCTTATTTCATCAGGGAGGAAACGATGAAAATCCTGAAGGCCATGCTCGGCCTGACCGCGGCTGCAGCGGTCTCTCTTCTCGCCGGCGCCGCTACGGCGCAGACCTATCCCGAACGCACCATCACCATGGTCGTGCCCTTTGCGGCCGGCGGCCCGACCGACACCGTCGCACGTCTCGTCGCCGAATCCATGTCGAAGGATCTCGGCCAGCAGATCGTCGTCGAAAATGTCGGCGGCGCCGGTGGCACGCTCGGTGCCGGCCGCGTGGCAAATGCCGATCCCGACGGTTACACCATCCTGCTGCACCATATCGGCATGGCGACCAGCGCCACGCTCTACCGCAAGCTCGCCTACGACACGCTCGGCGCCTTCGATTATGTCGGCCTCGTCACCGAGGTGCCGATGACGATCGTCGCACGCAAGGACATGGAGCCGGCCGATCTCAAGGGGCTGATCGATTATATCAGGGCCAACAAGGACAAGGTGACGGTCGCCAATGCCGGCATCGGTGCCGCCTCGCATCTCTGCGGCATGATGTTCATGAGCGCCATCCAGACGCCGCTCACGACCGTTCCCTATAAGGGTACCGGCCCTGCCATGACCGACCTGCTCGGCGGCCAGGTCGACGTCATGTGCGACCAGACGACCAATACGACGAAGCAGATTCAGGGCGGCACGATCAAGGCCTATGCCGTGACCTCGCCCAAGCGCCTTGACGTGATGAAGGACATTCCGACGGCGGTCGAAGCCGGCCTGCCGGGCTTCGAAGTCGGCATTTGGCACGGCATCTACACGCCGAAGGGCACGCCGGCTGCGATCAACGAACGTCTGTCGAAATCGCTGCAGGTCGCGCTTAAGGATCCGAATGTCGGCGCCCGCTTCGCCGAGCTCGGCACGGCGCCGTCTTCCGACGCCGATGCGACGCCGGCGGCGTTGAAGGCCAAGCTCGAAAGCGAGATCACCCGCTGGAAAACGGTGATCGAGGCTGCCGGCGAATATGCCGACTGAGGATTACCTCATCGGGCATGCCGAAAGAGCCCCTCACCCTAGCCCTCTCCCCGTAAAAACGGGGAGAGGGGACGTGCCATGCGAGACGTGGCGGGGAACGGAGAGGCTGCGGTGTGTACCCTTCTCTCCGTTTACGGGGAGAAGGTGCCGGCAGGCGGATGAGGGGCAGCCACTGCAGCAACGCGTCACGAACCATCTCCAACTTCAGGAGACACCATGAAATCAATCAGTTTCGATAGCACCAATGCGATCTGCGGCGCGCTTTTCGTCGCGACCGGCGCCTTCTTCGCCATCCAGTCGCTGGGGCTCGACCTCGGCACGGCCGTGCGCATGGGACCGGGTTATTTCCCGCTGGTGCTTGCCTGTGTGCTCGTGCTTCTCGGCGCGATCATCTTCATTCAGGCGCTGCGCGTCGAGGGTGAGCCGATCGGCGCCTTGGCCTGGCGCGGCATGCTCTTCATTCTGCCGGCGCCGGTCTTTTTCGGGCTGACGGTACGTGGGCTCGGATTTGCGCCGGCGCTGTTCTTCACAGCCTTCATCGCCTGCTTCGCATCGCAAAAGATGAACGTATTCTCCGCGATCATTCTTTCGCTGCTGCTGACGGTCTTTTCCGTGGCGGTCTTCAGCTACGGGCTCGGCCTGCCGTTCGAGCGCTTCGGCCCTTGGGTCCGGTTCTAGGAGGCGATGATGGATCTTTTCAGCAATCTCGCGCTCGGCTTTGCGACAGCCGGCACCCCGGAAAACCTGCTCTTCTGCCTGATCGGCGTGCTGCTCGGTACATTGATCGGCGTGCTGCCCGGTATTGGCGCCACGGCGACGATCGCCATGCTCTTGCCGATCACCTTCCAGCTCGAACCGGTCTCCTCGCTGATCATGCTCGCCGGCATCTATTACGGCGCGCAGTACGGTGGTTCGACGACGGCGATCCTGATCAACATGCCGGGCGAATCCTCCTCGGCCGTGACCGCGATCGACGGCTACCAGATGGCCCGCAAGGGCCGGGCCGGCGCAGCGCTTGCGATCGCGGCACTGGGGTCGTTCTTTGCCGGCACGGTCTCGACCTTCCTCGTCGCCATCTTCGCGCCGCCGCTGACCGCGATCGCCCTGCAGTTCGGCTCAGCGGAATATTTCTCGCTGATGATCGTCGGTCTGGTCTCTTCGATCGCACTGGCGCACGGCTCCGTCGTCAAGGCCTTGGCGATGGTGGCGCTCGGGCTGCTGCTCGGCCTCGTCGGCACCGACATCTATACCGGCACGCCACGCTTCACGCTCGGCATCCGCGAATATGCCGACGGGCTGAACTTCGTGGCGCTTGCGGTCGGCGTTTTCGGGGTGGCGGAAATCCTGCGTAATCTCGAGGGCGAGTCGACGCGCACCGTGCTGATGGCCAAGGTCTCCGGCCTCTTGCCCTCGCGCCAGGAATTCAAGGAAATGATCGCGCCGGTCATTCGCGGCACGGCAATCGGCTCGGCGCTCGGCATCCTGCCGGGCGGCGGCGCCATCCTTGCCTCCTTCGCCTCTTATACGGTGGAAAAGCGCATGTCGAAGACGCCGCAGGAGTTCGGCAAGGGGGCGGTTGCCGGCGTCGCGGGGCCGGAATCGGCCAACAATGCCGGGGCGCAGACCTCGTTCATTCCGCTCCTGACGCTCGGCATTCCGGCCAATCCGGTCATGGCGCTGATGATCGGCGCGATGATCATCCAGGGCATCGTGCCGGGGCCGAATGTCGCCACCGAGCAGCCGGCGCTGTTCTGGGGCATCATCGCCTCGATGTGGATTGGCAACCTGATGCTCGTCATCCTCAACCTGCCGCTGATCGGGCTCTGGGTGAAGCTGTTGACCGTGCCTTACTACGTGCTCTTCCCGATCATCATGGCCTTCTGCTCGATCGGGGTCTACAGCGTCAACGCCAATGTCTACGACCTCTACGCCGTCGCCTTTTTCGGGCTCATCGGCTATGTGCTGGCCAAGCTCCGCTGCGAGCCGGCGCCGCTGCTGCTCGGCTTCGTGCTCGGGCCGCTGCTCGAGGAAAACCTGCGGCGTGCGATGATCCTGTCGCGCGGCGATCCCACCACCTTCGTCACGCGGCCGATCAGCGCCACGCTTCTGGCCATTGCCGTCGCAGTGCTCATCGTCGTCTTCCTGCCGAGCGTCAAGAAGAAGCGCGAGGAGGTGTTCGTCGAGGAAGCATGAGGGTTGAACTTGCGGCCTGTTTGATGAACAAGGGATGATCTGACGCGGGCGCCGTTCGGGCGCCCGTTTCGCATGAAGGGGATATCCAGGCCCAGGAGCATTGCCCGATGAGCATTCCCACTGGGATCAAGGACGATCTGCCGTTCCTCACCGCTTTGCGCCGCGATCTGCATGCCCATCCCGAACTTGGCTTTGAGGAAGAACGCACCGCCAGCATCGTTGCCGGGCTTCTCGAAGAGGCCGGCATCACAGTGCATCGCGGCCTCGGCGGCACCGGTGTGGTCGGTACGCTGCAGGTCGGCAATGGCGCGCGGAGGATCGGACTCAGGGCCGACATGGATGCGCTCGCCATGCCTGAGATAGCGGAGCGGCCCTATAAATCGACCGTGCCCGGCAAGATGCACGCCTGCGGCCATGACGGCCATACGGCAATGCTCCTCGGCGCCGCCAGGCATCTTGCGGCGACGCGGGGTTTTTCCGGCACGGTGCATTTCATCTTCCAGCCGGCCGAAGAGGGGCGCGGCGGCGCGAAGCGCATGGTCGAGGAGGGGCTGTTCCAGCTTTTCCCCTGCGACGCCGTCTACGGGCTGCACAATATGCCTGGGCTTGCGATCGACGAGATCGCCGTCGTCGAAGGGCCGCAGCTTGCTTCCTCCGATAGCTGGCGCATGACCTTCCGGGGAACCGGCACGCACGGCGCCAAGCCGCATCTCGGTCGCGATCCGATCACGGCCGCCGGCACCTTCCTGTCATCACTGCAGACGATCGTCGGACGCGTGGTCGATCCGCTGCAGCCGGCCGTCGTCAGTACCTGTTTTCTGCAGGCGGGTGATTCCAAGGCCCTGAACGTCATCCCGGATGTCGTGGAGATCGGTGGGACGGCGCGGGCCTATTCACCCGCGGTGCGGGATCAGCTGGAGACCGAGATCGGGCGGTTGGCGCATGGTACTGCTGCTATGTATGGCATCGCCGTGGACTATGCATTCGAGCGACGGATTCCACCTGTCATCAATGACGCGGATGTGACAATGAGGGCGCTTGCAGCGGCCGGCTCGGTCTTCGGCGAAAAGGTGCAGACAAGCTTTCCGCCGTCGACGGCAGGCGATGACTTCGCTTTCTTCGCGCAGAATGCGCCGGGTTGCTACGTCTGGCTCGGCAACGGGCCGGCGGTGGATGGGGCGCTGCATCACAATACGGCTTATGATTTCAACGATGGGGCGCTTGGTTATGGGGCTGCCTATTGGGTAGCGTTGGTGGAGCGGGAGTTGAAAGGGTAAGCTTGGCGTTTGTAGCCCTTCTCATCCCCCTGCCGGCACGTCCGGCACGAAGTCCGTGCGTCCCGACTTACCAAGCCTCCAGCACCGGACTTTCCATCACTCTCCCCGTCACCACATCGGCAATCCCCCGATCCGTCTGGTGCGGGCCGGCATTGCAGGCGAGTGTTGCGCCGAAGCAGGCCTTGAAGACCCGGTAGGGCGGTTTCCAGTCGACGATCTTTTCCATGGTCTTGCGGATGTTGGCGAAGGCAAGGGCGGTGTCCTCAAGCGATGCATCGGTCACCAGGCCGGAGAGCGGCAGCGGCAGCAGCGCCTCGATCGCGCCGTCTCTGGCGATCGCCATGCCGCCGCCGGCTGATATGACGGCATTGGCGGCGAGCGCCATGTCGCGTGCATTGCCGCCGAAGACAGTGAGGTTGTGGCTGTCATGCGAGACGGTGGTGCAGAAGGCGCCGCGCCATTCGCCCCAGCCGGTGAGGAAGCCGATGCGCGGGGTGCCTTCGGCCTTGCCGTGGCGATGGACGACCGCGATCATGGCGCTGCCGGCCGGCGGCATGACGAAGCCGTCCCTGACCTCTGTCTCGGCCTTGCCCCATTGCGTGAAGCGCGGGCAATCGATGGTGGCGACGCGGACGCGTGTGCCTCTCGACGGAATGCGGAAATCATTTTCGCCGAATTGCGGGAGCTTTACCGAATTTTCAAGCGGTGCCGTATCGAGCTGCCTGATGTCGACCTGCATGCCGCCGTTGCGGGCGACGATGCGGCCGCCTGATATGACCAGCCGTGCCCGGAATTCCTCGAGATCCTCGAAGAGCACGATGTCGGCGCGGCGGCCGGCGGCGACGAGGCCGAGATCGGAGCGTTTCAGCCGCGCCGCGGCGTTGAAGGTCGCGGCCCGCAGCGCCCATTCCGGTTTCATCCCGTAGTGCACCAGACGGCGGATAACGTCGTCGAGGCCGCCGCTTTGATAGAGCTCATCGGGAAAGACGTCGTCGGTGCAGAGTGTCACGGTCGGGGGCAGGTGACCGAGACCGTTCAGCACCTCGACGAATTCCTGCAGCAGATGGTCGTGGGAGCCGCGCAGCTCGATCGTCAGGCCGGCGGCAAGCTTAGCGGCGAGGTCGGCGCCTGACGTGAGTTCGTGGTCGGAGGTGACGCCTGATGCCATGAAGGCGTTGAGATCGGCGCCCTCGAGGCCGCGGGCATGGCCGCAGACGAGCTTGCCGGAGGCAAGTCCGGCATTGACGATATCAGTCATGCGCGGATCGCCGTCGATGATGCCGCGCATGTTCATGACTTCGGCAACGCCGCCGACGGCGGAGGAGCGCAGCATCTCGGCAACGATGGCAGCATCGAAATCGGCGCCGGCCAGTTCCAGGCCGGGTGCCGATGGTACGCAGGACGGGGCGAGCAGGATCATGCGCAGCGGCAGCGAACGCGCCGCCTCGATTGCCCAGCGCACGCCGTCGAGGCCATGGACGTTGCCGAATTCATGCGGATCCCAGACGATTGACGTGACGCCGCGCGGCAGTACCGCGCTTGCATATTCGGCCGGTGTCACCATCGAACTTTCGACATGCATGTGGGTGTCGATCAGGCCGGGGGTCAGGATGCCGCCCGCCGCATGGATGATCTCGGCCGCATCCGTGCGGCTTGCCGGGGCATGGACACTCGCGATCAGCGCGCCGACGAGGCCGATATCGGCCTCGCGGATCAGGCCCGTCACCGCGTCGAGCAGCCGGCCGCCGGTAATCAGCACGTCGAAGGGGGCATCGCCGCGCGCGGCGGCAACGGCGCGAGCGCGCAAGGCGGGATCGTTGAGATCGGCGGGTTCCTGGCGAGGGGTGACGGTCATTTGCGAGCCTCGTTGACCAGGGCGGCGAGAATGATCACGCGCGCTCTATCGGCATCGATGTCGGCGGCGAATTGTGCATTGAAACTCGCAGGCGCGGCGCGGGTCTCGACGACGGTGCGGCCACGGGTGAGGGCGCCCTGCAGCTCGACGTCGATGCGGGCGGGGCGGAAGCTGACGATATCGGGAGCGACGAAGGCGACGGCGGCGCAGGGGTCATAGATCGCCATGGCGGGGCGGCCGCGGCTGGTGGCGATGCTTATATAGCCTGAGAACATATCGGCGATCAGCTCGGCATTGGCGCCGCCGGCGTTGCGCACCGGCTCGGCATCCTCGGGCCGCGCCAGCACCTTGCGGCAGAGGTCGAGATCGACCATGCGCAGCGGCAGGCCATGGGCGATGATGATTGCCAATGCCTCGGGATCGGCCAGCGCGTTGAACTCGGCAGAGGCCGTGTGGTTGCCCGATGTGACGCCGCCGCCCATCCAGACGAGTTCGCTGATACGGGCGGCGAGATCGGGACGGGCAAGCGCCACGGCGGCGATATTGGTGAGGGGCCCGAGCGCCAGGATGCGGTGCTGGCCGTCACGCTCCAGCCAGCGGCAAAGCGCCGTGAAGGCATCGGTTTCGGCGAGGGCGAGTGCCTCCGGCAGGCTCTTGCCGATGGTCGGAATGCCGGTTGCGCCGAGGATCGCCTGAGCGGTTTCGAGCTTGCCGAGAACCGGCATGGCGCGGCCGGTGTGGATCGGGAATTTCCAGCTGAACGCACTCGCGGCGCCGGCGGCATTCCTTCTCACCTGCGGCAGTGGCGCATTGCCGAAGACCAGTGATAGGCCGTCGATCTCATATTCCGACTGTGCCACCACCAGAATGGCTGATATGTCGTCGAAGCCCATGTCGGTATCGATCCAGACGCCCATGATTTTACCCGAACCGTTTGAGGTTTGCTGCGCTGGCAACCGGCAGGTCGAAGGCGAGCGCGCTGCCGATCTCGTGCGGCGGCTGGCTTGCGTCGATCTCGGCCTTGATAGGCCCAAGCGGCGTATCGAGGAGATATTCGCGGGTGCTGCCGGCGAAAGAGGTGCCGCGTACGGCGCCCTGGAAGGGGCCGGAACCGAGGTTCACCGCGCGGGGCCGCCAGGCCAAGCCCGCCGATGCTTCCGGCACTGCGCCGAAAAGGGCGACCGGCCCGTTCGGCGTCGCAAGCTTTCCGTCCTTCAGCGCGAAGACATTCTCGAAGCCGACAAAATCGGCGACGAAGGCAGAGGCGGGATTGTTGTAGATCTCTTCCGGCGTGCCGATCTGCTCGATGCCGCCGTTCAGCATGACGACGATGCGGTCGGCGAGCGCCAGGGCTTCGGTCTGATCGTGGGTAACGAAGATCATGGTGACGCCGGTCTCCTTCTGCACACGCTGCAATTCGGCGCGCATTTCGAGGCGAAGCCGGGCATCGAGATTGGAGAGCGGCTCGTCGAGCAGCAGCACCTTCGGCTCCATCACCATCGAGCGGGCAAGCGCCACGCGCTGCTGCTGGCCGCCGGAGAGCTCGGCGGGCTTGCGGCCGGCGAAGGCCGAAAGGCCGACGGATTTGAGGCCGGAACCGACGCGGGCGTTAAGATCCGCACCTGAAATGCGCTTGAGGCGCAGGCCAAAGGCGACGTTCTCATAGACCGTCAGATGCGGGAAGAGGGCGTAGGACTGAAAGACGAGGCCGACGGCGCGTTTGTTGGCAGAGACGCGGGTGATATCGGCGCCGTCGAGGCTGATGCGGCCGGAGGCGGGCGTCAGCAGCCCGGCGATGGCGCGCATCGTCGTCGTCTTGCCGCAGCCGGAGGGACCGAGAAGCGCCACGAGCTCACCCTTACCGATCGTAAGATCGAGATTGCCGACCGCGACCGTATCGCCATAGGCAAGCGTCAGCTTGTCGAGTTGAAGATAGGCATCAGACATAGCGCGAGAATCCCAGGAAGCGTTCGGCGAGGAAGACGATGCCGATCGAGAGAAAGGCGAGAAGGGCGGAGAGCGCCGCGATGGAGGGGTCGTAGGTGGTTTCCATGTAACCCAGCATATCGATCGGCAGTGTGCGGACGCCGGGACCGGAAAGGAAGAGCGAGACTGGCAACTGGTTAAAGCTGGTGACGAAACCGAGGATGAAGGCGGCAAGGATGCCGCCGCGGATATTCGGCATCACCACGCGGAAGAAGGCGCCGAGCCTGGAGGAGCCGAGCAGGACGGCGGCCTCCTCGATATCAGAGCGCAGATTGTCGAGACTTGCGGAGACGACGCGCACGGCATAGGGCAGCACAAGGGCGGTATGCGCGAAGAAAAGCGCGAGCGTGATGTTGAAGCCGAAGGGAACGACGAGATAACGCAGCAGCGCCAGGCCGACGATGATGCCGGGCACGATGATCGGCAGCGAGACGATGGTGCGGACGGTTTCAGCCGAGGGCAGCCGGTAGCGCGACAGGGCGTAGGCGGCCGGGATGCCGAGGACGAGGGCTGCGAGCGTTCCGAAGACGGCGAGGAACATCGACATGGCGAAGCTGTTGCGAAAACTCTCGATGGTGAACACCTTCATCATCCAGCGCAGCGACAGGCCCTGTGGCGGAAACGCCAGCGTCTCTCCGGCCGAGAGCGACGCGGCGATGATGATCAGGAACGGGCCGATCAGGAAGACCAGCAGCAGGAAAAGCACGATAGGCGAAAACAGGCGGAGGGTCATTTGCGGTTCCTCGCCGTCGCAAGGCGTTTCAGCAGGATGTTGGCGGCAAAGCTCATGATGATCAGGATGAGAGCGATGACGCTTGCCGAGATGAAATCATTGGCGACGGAAACCTGCTGGTACATCAGCGTCTCCAGCATCAGCACCTTGGAGCCGCCGAGCACGGCGGGGGTGATATAGGCGGTCAGCGAGCCGGTGAAGACAAGCGTGCCGCCGACGACGAGGCCTTCCCTGGTCAGCGGCAGGATGACTTTCCAGAAGACCTGGAACCAGTTGGCGCCAAGCACGCGAGCCGCCGGAATGGCATCCTTCGGCATGTTTTCCAGCGCGCTGATCAAGGAGAGGATCATCAGCGGCAGGAAGAGCTGCAGGAGGCCGATGAAGACGGCGGTCTCGGTGAACAGCAGCCGCAGCGGCTCGGCGCTGAGGCCGAGGCCCGTGATCGCTTGGTTGACGATGCCGGTGCGGCCGAGAATGACGATCCAGGCATAGGTGCGGGCGACCGGCGAGATCATCAGCGGCAAGGTGACGAGGCCGATCATCCGGCCCTTGCCCTTCGCCGGCAGATTGACGATGGCAAAGGCTGCGGCATAACCGATGACCGCGGAGACGGCGGTGACTTCGAGGCCGAGCCGGAAGGTGCGCAGGAAAACAGTGCGGTTCAGCGTTTCGGAAAAGAAATTGGCATAGGCCGACAGGCTCCAGGCGCCGCCGGCGCGGAAGCCCTCCGACAGCAGGATCGTGACCGGGAGCAGAAAGACCAAGGTCGCAAAGATGGCTGCCGGCAGGGCAAGTGCCAGGGCTTCCGCGCGGTTCTGGAACATGAGGCGCCTTTCAAGCGGACGGGAGAACGGTCCCGGGCAGCGCCGGGACCGGTTTTCACAGGGACCTTACTGGCCGACCTTCTCGTTCCATGCCTTCAGCCAGCCGGCGCGATTGTCGAGGGCGACGGCGGAGGGGATCAGCTTGAGGCTCTTCGCCGTCGCCTCGCCATAGGTGAGATTGCCGGCCGCTGCCTCGGATAGCTTGACCTCACTGTTTGCGGGGCTGTCGATTAGCTTCTCGGCGAGTTTGGTCTGGGTGTCGGTCGAAAGCCAGAAATCCATGAACTGCAAGGCGAGATCCTGGTTCTTGGAGCCTTTGGTCAGCACCAGCACGTTCATGCCACCGGTCTGGCCCTCCTTCGGCGTTGCCCACGCAATGGGGAGGTCGAGCTTGGTGAAACCTGCCCAAGAGAAACGGCCGATCGGCGCTGCCCAGATCTCCTCCTGTTGCATCAGCTGCACGAGCTGCGAGGATTTTTCGTAGAAGGTAACGATTTCGTCCTTCTTCTCGCCCAGCGCCTCGATCGGTCCCTTCAGATCGGGTGTGTCCCTGCCGAGCGCCTGGCCCAGCATGTAGAGCGCCGGCGGCCCCTGATTGGTGGTCACGTTCGGAAAGGCGACGTGGCCGACATAGTCCGGCTTCAAGAGGTCGGCCCAGGAGTCGATCTTCATCTTGTCGGAGCGATAGGCGATGGAGGTGGCGTAGAAGGTATAACCGACGCTCATGCCATCGCGGTTCGGATCCTTGGCGATGTCGTACAGCTTGGCGAAATTGGAAAGTTTCGCGGTATCCACCTTGTCGATCAGCCCGGCGCGGGAGGCGGCCAGCGCATCGGCCATCGAAACGGCGGCAAGATCGACGACGGGATTGGCCTTGTTGGCCTCCATCTTGGCCAGGCGTTCGACGCTGTTGCCGGTCTCGACCACGAGCTTGCAGCCGCATTTGGCTTCGAACGGATCGTAGACCAGCGTCTTGAAATCGTCCTGGGCAAAGGCATAGACGGAAATGGTCAGTGTCCGTTCTGCCGCCGATACGGCAAGCGGTGACAGTGCGGAGAGCGCCACCGCGGCAATGACAGCATTCTTCATCCTACATGTTCTCCATCTCTGAGGTTTTTGGTGCCGGGCCTGCAAGGCCCGGATGATTGGCGGACGATCAGCTGCATGGCGATACGGTCGATCTCCGCGGTAACGAGCATGCCCTCCCGGGTGACGCTTGTTCTTATGGCATCCGCCAGCGCCGACACGGCAATCTCGGCGATCCTATCCATGTCCATGCGGACCGTCGTCAGCGACGGCGTAACGACGGGTGACCAGATGAGATCGTCGAAGCCGGTGACGCTGACATCGGCGGGAATGTTGATGCCGGCCTGCTGCAGTTCCGTCAGCGCGCGCAGGGCCTGGAGGTCGGACAGGGCTGCAAAGGCGGTGAAACCCTGTCTTACCTTCTCAGCGAGGCCGAGCGGGCAGCCGATGCCGCCGTCCCGCTCCAGCTTGTCGATCCACAGCGTTTCCGCATGCATGCCCGGGCGCATGCCGGAGCGGATACCGCCGGCACGGTCGTTCTGAACGTTGGATTCCTGATTGTTGCCGATGATGAGGATGTGGCGATGGCCAAGGCCGGCGAGATGGTCGGCGATTTCGCGGCCGCCTTGCCAATGGTCGGCCGCTACGGTGTTGCCTGGCGTCGAGGCGGTGTCGATGACGGCGACCGGACAGGCGGCGGCAGAAATACGGGTGGCGCGGCGGGGAATGACGACCATGCCGTCGACGCTGCGCTCGACGAGCCGGTTGATCGCCTCGGTCTGGGCGGCGGCATCGCCGCGGGAATCGGCGATCAGTACGCCGTAACCGGCGGCGGAGGCCGCGAATTCGATCGCCTGAGCAATCTTCGGGAACAGCGGATTGGCGATATCGGGCAGCACCAGGCCGAGGACGCCGCTGCGTCCGGTCCTGAGCGCCCGGCCGGCCTGGCTCGGGACATAGCCGAGTTCGGCTGCGTGCTCACGGATTCTTTCGATCAACTGGCCGGAAACCCGGCCCTTGCCGGAAAGCGCATTGGAGACGGTGGCGACAGAGACGCCGAGCGACGTCGCTATCCTGCTGAGGTTTGGTCCCGGGCGCGATTGAGCCATGATCGACGGCGCTCTGATTAATCGTTTAATCAGAGCTTTACCTCAGCTTTTTTCGCTTGTCGAATCCAAATTCATCTTATGCGCAATTATCCGCGAAGCGAATTCGGCAGGCATCAAAAAACCCCGCGAGACGATCGCGGGGTTTCGATTTTCCAATTTTCCAAAAGACCGACTGCCGATCAGCTCTTGGCCGGCTTCGCTGTCGGCACGGGCTTCACCGGTGCGGTGGTTTTGCCGCCGGGCGCATAGCCGCCGCCGACGGCGATGTTCAGCGAGACGTAGTCCTTGGCCATCTGCTGGACGGACTGGGCAAGGCTTGCCTGGGCCAGTGAGACCTGGCGCTGCGCGTCGAGAACGTCGAGCAGCGAAGAGGCGCCGTCCTTGTAGGATGCGGTGGAAAGTTCGAGTGTTTCCTGGGTGGTCTTGACCTGGGCCTGAAGTGCGGCGACCGTGCGGGCGTCGCGCCGGACGGCCGAAAGCGCGTTCTCGACCTGTTCGACCGCGGTCAGCACCGTCGACTTCCAGTTGAGGTAGGCCGTGGCGGCATCGGACTGCGCGGACTTGACATTGGCGCGCAGGCGGCCGCCGTCGAAGATCGGCAGGTTGAGGGTCGGGCCAAACGACCAAGGCGTCAGGCCGCCATGGACACCACGCTGGTTGATGTAGGACGGCGAGATCGAGCCGCTGAGCGAGATGCTCGGATAGAGCTGCGCCTGGGCGACACCGATGTTAGCGGTTGCTGCAGCGAGATCACGTTCCGCCACACGAATGTCGGGACGGTTGCGGATCAGATCCGCCGGGATACCGGAGGTGATGCCGCCGCGGAATACCGGCTGACCAGAGCCCCTCAGCAGTTCATCGACCAAGGCCGAGGCCGGCAGGCCGAGCAGCGTCGCGATATGATGGGCCGATATGCGGATGTTGGTCTCGAGGCCGGGAATTTCGGCAAGCGTCGACTGTACCAGGCCTTCGGCCTGGACGACGTCGAGCCGCGAGGCGGCGCCGGCTTCGAGCTGGAACTTGGTGAGTTCGTAGGTTTCCCGGCGAGACTTCAGGTTGGCATTCGAAAGCGCCAGGCGCTGCTGATAGTAACGAACGTCGATATAGCTCGAGACGAGGTCCTGCACGAGGGTCAGCTTGGCAACGTCAGCCGATGCGTAAGCGGAATCGAGCGAGGCAAGCGCGCTCTCGGTGCTGCGCTTGTAGAGGCCGAAGAGATCGAGCAGCCAGCTCAGCTGGACGTCGCCGGCGCTGGTGTTGCGCGTGTCGAACTGCGTGCGCAGCTCGCCTCTCTGGCCGCTGACCGTGTGCGAGCCGCCGACGGTCAGGTTCGGCAGGGCGCCGGCACCGGCGGTGGTGACGTTGGCGGAGGCCGCATTGATGCGTTCGATCGCCTGCTGAACGGACAGGTTCTGCTCGAGGCCGGCGTTGACGTAGCCGTTCAGCCTCGAATCGTTGAAGGCGGTCCACCATGCGGCGGTCGCAACATCACCATCGCTCTTCGTTCCGCCTTCTCCGAATTTGGCGGGCAGCGGCATTTCAGGAGGAACATGATCCGGGCCAACAACGCAGCCCGACAACAACAACAATAATGCCGGGGTGGCAAAACGAAGAGATACCATTCATTTCTTCCTGTACTCGAGCAAGTCAATTCTTGTCCGAAGCTTCATGCTTCACTAACGCAACCGCGCCTCGTCCTACCAAAAATACACACACCGAAGCAGTCGGGCGCAATGTAGCAATCGGAACAGCATTATCACAGTGCATTTTTATCACACTCCTGCCGCATTTTTGCCCCGTGTGGCAAAGATGCGTCGAATGACGACGAAAAAGGACGGTACGAAGAAAATTCCGAGCATCGTCGCCGCCAGCATGCCGCCGAGAACACCGATACCGATGGCGTTCTGTGCCGCGGAGCCCGCACCTGTGGCGATCGCCAGCGGCACGACGCCGAGGATAAAGGCGAGCGACGTCATGATGATCGGCCGCAGGCGCAATCTTGCCGCCTCCAGCGTCGCTTCGTAGAGCCCCATGCCGCTTTCCATGCGGTCCTTGGCGAATTCGACGATCAGGATCGCGTTCTTCGCCGCCAGCCCGATGGTCGTCAGCAGTCCGACCTTGAAATAGACGTCGTTCGCCTGGCTGAAGAGCGTGGCCGCGATCAGCGCGCCGAGGATGCCGACGGGCACCGCCATGATCACCGAGAAGGGAATCGACCAGCTTTCGTAAAGTGCCGCCAGGCAGAGGAAGACCACGAGAACCGAGATCGCATAGAGCATCGGCGCCTGCGAACCGGAAAGGCGCTCCTGGTAGGAGATACCCTGCCAGGCGACCGTATAACCGCCGCCGAGCTGTTCGGTCAGCGCTTCCATTTCGTTCATCGCATCGCCGGAGGAGACGCCGGGTGCGGAAGCGCCGTCGAGCGGAATGGCGCTGACTGCGTTGAAGCGGGCAAGCGATGGCGCGCCTTTCACCCACTCCGTCTTGGTAAAGGCGGAGAAGGGCACCATTTCACCGGCAGTGTTGCGGGCATACCAATGGTCGAGATCATCCGGCTGCATGCGGAAGGGTGCATCGCCCTGGACATAGACCGGCTTGATCTCGCCGTTCAGCGTGAAGTCGTTGACGTCGCGGCCGGTGAAGATGATCGACAGCATCGAATTGACCGAGGCGATGTCGACGCCCATGGCGCCGATCTTCTCCTGATCGAGCACGATGCGCATCTGCGGCTCAACTTCCTTGTTGCTGCTGCGCAGCGCCACGATCTTGCCCGACGTATTGCCCATCTGGATCAGTCGCTTGGAGGCGGCCGTCAGGGCGTCGTTGCCGTGGCCGCCGGTATCGACGAGATACATGGAGAAGCCGCTCGATACGCCGAGACCCTGGATCGCCGGGGGCAGGAGCGCGAAGACCTGCGCCTCGCGGATGGCAAAGAAGCTGCGCAGCGCGCGGTTGACCACCGACTGGGCGCTCAGCTGCGGATCGGTGCGTTTCGAGAAATCCTTGAGCTTGGTGAAGACGATGGCGCTGTTCTGGCCGGAGCCGTTGAAGCCGAAGCCTAGCGCGCCGAACACCGATTCGACGGCATCCTTCTCATTCTCGCGATAGTATTTTTCGACTTTCTCGACGACCGCCTGGGTCTGCTGCGTGGTCGAGCCCGGCGGCGTGGTGACGATGGTCAGCAGCACGCCCTGATCTTCCTGCGGCAGGAAGGAGCTCGGCAAGCGGGTGAAGAGATAGGCGCAGCCGGCGCCGACCAACAGGAAAACCAGCATGACGCGGATCGGCCGCTTCAAGAGATAACCGATGGCGCTGACATAACCGTTGGTCGAGCGCGTGAAATTGCGATTGAACCAGTCGCCGACGCGATGCTTCCTGTGTTCGCCGACCGGCTTCAGCATCGTGGCGCAAAGTGCGGGCGTCAGGACAAGGGCGACGAGCGCAGACAGCAGCATGGCGGAGACGATGGTGATCGAGAACTGACGATAGATGATCCCGGTCGAACCACCGAAGAAGGCCATCGGGATAAAGACGGCGGTCAAGACGAGTGCGATGCCGACAATGGCGCCGGTGATCTCGCCCATCGATTTTTCCGTCGCCTCGAGCGGCGAAAGCTTCTCTTCGGACATGATGCGTTCGACGTTTTCGACGACGACGATGGCGTCGTCGACGAGAAGGCCGATCGCCAGCACCATGGCAAACATCGTCAAGGTATTGATCGAGTAGCCGGTGACAGCCAGCACCCCGAAGGTGCCGAGCAGCACCACGGGAACGGCAATCGTCGGGATCAGCGTTGCTCGCAGGTTCTGCAGGAAGACGAGCAGCACGACAAAGACGAGCACGATCGCTTCGATCAGCGTATGCACGACCTTTTCGATCGACAATTCCACGAAAGGCGTCGTGTCGTAGGGATAGGTGATCTCGACGCCCGCCGGCAGGGTGCGGCCGATGACCGCGAGGGCGGAGCGGACGCGGGCTGCGGTATCGATGGCGTTGGCGCCGATCGCGAGATTGACGGCAAAACCGGTCGACGGCTGGCCGTTATACCGCGAACCGCCGCCGTAGCTTTCCTGGCCGATCTCGATGCGCGAGACGTCGCTCAAGCGCACCGTCGCGCCGTCCTTTTCAACCTTCAAGATGATGTGCTCGAAATCGGCGACGGTGGTCAGCTGGCTTTGGGCGGTGATGGTGACGTTGATCTGCTGGCCGGGAATGGCCGGCTGGGCGCCGAGCGAACCGACGGAGACCTGGGTGTTCTGCGCCTGGATGGCCGACGTGACGTCGCTCGGCGTCAATTGGTATTTCAAGAGCTTGAACGGATCGAGCCAGACGCGCATGGCGTAACCCGAACCGAAGACGTTGATGCTGCCCACACCTTCCAGGCGCTGGATCTGATCCTCGATCGAGGTCGACATGATGTTGCCGAGGTCGACCGAGTTGCGCTTGCCGTCGGTCGAAACGAGCGAGCCGACGAGAAGAATGCTCGACGTCGAGCGGGTGACGCTGATGCCGGCATCGATGACGTCGCCCGGGAGCTGCGACTGAACCAGCTGCAGCTTGTTCTGCACCTGCACCTGGGCGATGTCGGGGTCGACGCTCGTTCCGAAGGTCAGTGAAATGCTGGCCGAGCCGGTCGACGAGGTCGAGGTCATGTAGGTCAGATCATCGAGGCCGGTCATGCCGTCCTCGATGATCGTCGTCACCGATTTCTCGACAGTCTCGGCGCTCGCGCCCCGGTAGGTGGCGTTGATGCGGACCGTCGTCGGGGCGATGTCGGGATATTGCGAGATCGACAGCGTGAAGATCGCCAGCAGGCCGGCGAGCATGATGGTGATCGCAATGACCCAGGCGAAAATCGGACGTCGGATGAAAAACTTGGCCATCGGTTGTTCCTGTGCGGCTGAGACGGTGACGATGGGGCCGGCTGCGATTATTTCGCTGCGGGCTTCTGCGTATCACCGGCCGCGGGCTGCTCGGCAGGCACGACCACGCCGTTGTCGTTGATCTTCATCGGGACGGGTTTCACCGGCATGCCTGCGGTGATCGACTGCAGGCCGCTGACGATTAGCTGATCGCCGTCCTTGATGCCTTCGGTCACGAGCCAGGAATTGTTGGAGGGTGAGCTGTTCTCGAAGGCGCGGGTTTCGACCTTGCCGTCGGCGGAAATGAACTGTGCCGTCAGCCGGCCATTGGCATCACGGCTCGTCGCCAGCTGCGGCAGCGCATAACCGGCCTCGGCGCCGAGCACGACGGTTGCCCGGACATACATGCCGGGCAGGACGATGCGATCGGGATTGGGAAAGAGCACGCGGATGATGAAAGTGCCTGTGGTCTCGCTGACCACCTGCTTCGACATGTCGAGCTTGCCCTGCTGGTTATATTCCTTGCCGTCTTCGAGGATCAGGTGGAAAGCGACGTTGTCTGCGCCCTTGATGTCGCCGGCGGCCATCGCATCGCGCAGCTTCAAAAGGTTGGTGCTCGATTCCGTCAGCGAGATATAGATCGGATCGAGCTGGCGGATCGTCGTCAGCGCCGTCGTCTGATTGGCCGAGATGACGTTGCCGACATTATAGGCCGTCTGGTCGATGACGCCGTCGAAGGGGGCGACGATCCTGGTGTGGTCGAGATCGATCTGCGCGGCGGAAAGTGCTGCCTTCGTCGACTCGACTTCGGCCTTGGCCTGGAGCAGCGTCGTCTTGGCTGTTTCGAATTCGATCTGGGTGGCGCCGCTGCCGACGAGGCGCTGGTAGCGGTCGAGATTGCTTTCGGCGCTCGGCACGCTGGCTTGCGCCTTGGAGATTGCCGCCTTGGCCTGCTCGACGGCGGCGATATAGGGGGCATCTTCGATCTGGTAGAGAAGGTCGCCCTTCTTGATCTCTCCGCCTTCCTTAAAGGCGATCTCGCGGATGAGGCCGCTCACCTGCGGGCGGATATCGGCCGTCTGGAATGTCTCGGCGCGGCCGGGAAGGATCGTCGTGATCGGGAACGTGCCCTTCATCATCGTGACCGCGCCGACGGCGGCGGCCTGCTGTGCGGCACCTGCGCCTGCATTGCCGGCGGGCTTGCCGGCATCGTCGCTGCAGCCGGCGAGCAGGGTGCCGAACGCCAGGGCCGAGGAGAGGAGGAGGGCGCGCCGTATCATTCTGAATTCCCTGTGCGGTGGCAATGGCCGTTCAATCCACGGGCTCGGCCACGGGCTCAGCTTGACCGAGCGCAGGCTGCTATAAGCGTCAGGATTGGTTTGGCTTCAAATGCCATTATCCGAATTTAACAAAGGCTTTACGAAGTGACGTAAGTCAGCAATCGTCACTTAGCAAGCGTTATTTTGCAATGCGGCATCGACGAAGCCGACGATGTCCTCGGCACGGTGGACGAGAGTTTCCTTGTCGTCGCGGGCAATGAGGATCGGGTGCAATACGCAGGCCAGCACGTCTGCGACGGTGCGTGCCGCACTCTCGGGATCGCGGCACTGATAGCGTCCCTCCGCTATGCCCTCGCGGATGATCTCGCCGAGCTTCTGTTCTATCCGGGCCCGATAACGGTTGCCGGCGTCGAGTTTGGCCTCGATCGTCGAAAGCACCATTTCGAAGATGTAAGGGTTCTTCTGGATGTCCTGCAGATGGCCTTCCAGGAGGCGCAGGACGAAACGGAGCAGTTGCTCCTTGGGCGGCAGGTCCTGCTCGAAGGCGGCGAAACGCTCGGTGGCATTGTCTAGATGGCGTCCGGCGATCGCGTCGATCAGCGCGACCTTGGAATGGAAATGCTTGAAGACATTGGCGGGCGACATGTGCAGGGCGCCTGATATATCGGCGATCGACACCGCGAGATAGCCACGCTCGCGAAACAGCATCTCCGCCATGGAGAGAATGTCCTCCCGCGTTTCCTCGGCCTTGCGTCTCGGCCTTTTTATCATCCGTCCCCCGCCGGGCCGGGCCCGGTACCCTTTTTAATGCTAGCGCTATTGGGAGAAAAACCGCAAGCCGATGCTTGGCCTGTCGGCTATGCCCCTCGTCTTTTCAGGGGAAATAGGGGGCGAGGTTGTTTCGCACACGGGCAAGCGCCGTCTCGTCGCTATCGTCGGGGACAAAACGCTCACCGGTAATCGCCTCGTAAGCCTTGATATAGACGGCCGAGGTCTGCTCAATCAGTTCGACGGGGATTTCGGGAATCTCGTCCTTATAGGGATCGCAGCGCTCGGCCACCCAGGCACGGACGAAATCCTTGTCGAAACTATCAGGGCGTTTTCCGGCGGCGAAGCTTGCCGGATAGCTTTCGGCAAGCCAGTAGCGGCTGCTGTCGGGCGTGTGGATCTCGTCGGCGAGGATGATATTGCCATCGCCATCGGTGCCGAATTCATATTTTGTGTCGACAAGGATCAGGCCGCGTTTGGCCGCCATCTCCTGGCCGCGGGCAAAGAGGGCGAGCGCGTATCGCGACAACGTCTCCCATTGCTCTTTGGTCAGAAGGCCGCGCGTGATGATTTCGTCCGGCGTCAGCGGTTCGTCATGGCCGCCGTCGAATTCCTTGCTGGTCGGGGTGATGACGGGTGCGGGCAGGATCTGGTTGTCGCGCATGCCGTCGGGCAGGCGCATGCCATACATCTCGCGCTCACCCTTCTTGTAAAGCGTCAGGATCGAGGTCCCGGTGGTGCCGGCGAGATAACCGCGCACGACGATTTCGACCGGCAGGATGTCGAGCCGCTTGCCGATGACGACATTCGCATCCGGATAATTGAGAACGTGGTTGGGGCAGATATCCCTAGTCGCCTCGAACCAGTAGCGCGCCGTCTGCGTCAGCACCTGGCCCTTATAGGGAATGCAGCTGAGGATGCGGTCGAAAGCGCTCAGCCGGTCGGTGCTGATGATAATCCGGCGTCCGTCCGGAAGGTCATAATTCTCGCGCACCTTGCCGCGATAATAATTCGGCAGTTCCGGGAAATGGGCTTCGGAGAGGATTCGCACGGCGCTCGACTGTCCTTGTGATTGGGTGAAGGCTTCCTGTCGTTTCATTGCCGGGAAGTCAAGGTGGCCCCAAGTATCGCATCACAGAGTATCGCATCACAGCCAGAACAGAGCCAGGAGAAACAAAGCGAGGCCGTAACTTGGTGTTCATCGATCAGGCCGCTGGGGCCTGCCAGCGGCCTGCGGCGTTCCGCTCCAGAAGGGGCGTTGCGAAGACGCCGACGGTGCGCGCGGTCCATTGCGGGCCGGCGGCCGTCAGGCTTTCGCGCCAGCGCTCCGATTGCAGCATGGCGGCGCCGATGACGACCGGTTCGATACCGCAGGCCGTCAGCAGATCAAGAGCCGCGACGATCGAGGCGCCGCTGGAAATGACATCGTCGATCAAGGCGACGCGCCGTCCGCTCAGCAGCGGCAGCATGCGCGGATCGATATAGAGGCGCTTTTGTTGCGTCGGCGTGGTGATCGAAGACAGGGCAACGGAGAGCTCGTCGCGGTACCAAAATTTACGTGAGGTGCCGAGCGGAACGTACCTGTTATGACCGAGCTTCTGCGCCACGGCGGCGGCAAGCGTCAGGCCGAGCGTCGGCAGGCCGGCGAAGACATCGATGCCCCTAGGCCTGATCTTTTCGGCGAGGCTTTCGGCGAGCGTATCGAGCACGGCGAAGCTTGCCTGGTTGACGATCAGCGAGGCGAGGGCGTGATTGCCGTCCGCCAACACGCGGATCGGCAGGCGAAGCTGGCGGCCATCTTCCAGTGCGGCGACATAGAAGGCGGCAAACTCGCCATCGCCGGCAAAGGTGTCCGGCGGATCAAACTCCTGCCAGAAATCGTGCGGCGCCATGCCAGTCACATCAGTCAACTGCGTCTTGCCTTTTCGATGCCGGTTTTCCGCCGCAGCGACTGCAATTCCGCCGCAGTCAGCGCGCGCACGGCGCCCTTCGGTAGTTCGCCGAGTTCGAGCTCGCCGATTGCGACGCGCACAAGGCGCAGGCATTCCGTCCCGAGCGTTTCTAGCATGCGGCGGATCTGGCGGTTGCGGCCCTCGTCGAGTTCGACCTCGATCCATGAGTTCCTGTCGCCCTGGCGCAGGCGCCGCGCGGCGGTTGCCGTCAGCAACTCGCCGTCGTGGCGAATGCCCGATGTCATTGCGGCCATCGCCTCGTCATCCATGATGCGGTCGATCTGAACATGATAGGTCTTCGTCACATGCGTGATCGGATCGAGCAGGATCTGGGCAAATTCGGTGTCGTTGGTGAAAAGCAGCAGGCCCTCGCTCGCCTTGTCGAGCCGGCCGACGGGGGAGAGATGCGGGATGTCGAAATCCCTGAGGCAATCATAGACCGTCGGCCTGCCTTCGGGATCATGGCGGGTGGTGACCAGTCCGCGCGGCTTGTTGAGCATCAGGTAGATTTTCGCCTCGGCAGCGATAACCAGGCCGTCGACGCTGATCCTTGCCGTTGCAAGATCGACCCATGCGGAAATATCCGTGACGGCCCGGCCGTCGACAGCGACGCGGTTTTCGGCAATCAGGCGTTCGGCCTGCGTGCGGGAGCAATAACCGAGCTTGGAAAGGGCGCGGGGGAGGGTAACCCGCTTGCCGGCAGCGTCATCGGCAAGCTTTGTCCGCTCGCGCGTCTTGTGCGGTGGGCGCCGCTCCCTCATCTGCCGTCCTTGTCCTGCTTTTGATGCCGTCTCTTGGCATGAACGGCGGAAGGATGCCAGCAAGACGAATAAAAAACGAGAGGAATATCAGGCGCCGCAAAAGACACTCAGCGCTTCCGGATAAAGGGCCGCCAGGACTTGATGGGGTCGGCTGCCTCAGCGGCAGACCATGAATCCGGCCAGCTCCTTGCGGCTGATGACGATACCGGCGGCGGCCTTGACCGGATCCGGATGCGTATAAGAAAGGCTTGGCATTTCCGGCAAGTCGAGTGCCTGGCGCATATTCATGATGCCGACCGCATGGCGGCCGTTGGCGCCGTCGACGCTGACTTCGATGATGCAGTTGGCCCTCTTGTTTTCCATCGTAGTCCTCCCTTCGTTTTTTATGTTCCCACAGCTCGCATTAAAAATTGGTTTTTGTAAGACATAAGCGTTTACGCACCCGGCCGAAAAACGGATCGGCGGGTGCGTAAAAATTGGTTTATGCGTGAATCCGGCGGGCTCAGCGCCACCATTGGCGAGGTTGCGGCTGGTGACTGCCGGAAAGCAGATATCCGGCGAGGAATCCAATGGCGCCTGCCAGTACCAGCGCAGTCGTCGTTGCGGCCGGGTGCTCTCGGGCGGCGTCGGCGGCAGCGACGCCTTCGGCCCTAATCTGGGCGACGGCGTTCTTTGCCCGGGGCAGGGCTTCGTCATAAGCCTTGCCGGCGCGACCGCGCACTTCGTAATAGGCCTCGGCCCCTTGAGCGGAAATCATCTTCTGCAGCCGTGAGACTTCCTGTTGAAGTGCGGCGATGTCTTTGCTGACAGATGCTCTGATATCATCGGTGTTGGCAGCCATGTCGGTCTCCTTCCTTCAATGGGAAAGACAACACCCAAGACCGAGATTGGTTCCGAAATGTCAGCCGCGGATATGTGACGGAAATTTGAAGCTGGCGGCTAGAGGCAGTTTAATCTTCTATTAACCATAAATCCGCTCAAGCCGCTGTTTTCTCGTTATCTTTCCGCAGCAGGAAGCGGCTTTCCGATGGATTTTTGACCAAGTGATAAAGGAATTTTCCGGAATCCGCGCGGAAAAGGTGCCCTGTGGATAATAGCGACCGGCAAAAAAACCTGCCGAATCAACCTGTTACAAAATTGTCAAAAAACTTTTGTTTGGTGTGTTGACTTGGAAAAGGGGATAGTTCTATAAGCCCACTCACTGAACGAGGGCGGCGGCGCTGCTGGCGACGAAGTCTTTCGTTCTAGAGAAACTCAA
>NZ_NWSQ01000022.1 GCF_002531725.1 Rhizobium sp. L43 | reverse complement strand
AGCTCGACGCCCGTGCCATCCGGCTTCACCCGGATCTTCACGTTGTAGTCGACAACCCGTTTGACGGGCACGAGAATTTTCATGTGCAAACCCCTATTATTTCTCAGATTGCCGGCCGTCAGTGCGGCCGTTCGGCAAGCAACACCCAGAAAGCGAAGAGCGGCGTATCGACCGACCTCATGGCATGTTTGATGCCGGGGACATTGTAGAAGGATCCGCCGACGCGGGGCGAAAACCACTCCCCGTCACCTTGCTGGAACTCTCCCTTGGACAGCACGAGATAAACCTCCTCCGGCGCATGGTCATGATCCGGATAGCGCACATCAGGCGCCATCAACGTCACCCCGAACCACAGGTCGTTCCGCTCCTCCAATCCACCCGGGCCGATGATCATGGCATTGGCATGCCCATCGACGAAGTTGTCGCTGGCGGTCTGGTCATACTTGGTGCGTCGACGCCATTCAAGCATTGGTTCGATGCCTTTGAACGTCTCGATCAATCGCGTCAGCGAAGCATAGGAGGTATCCAGCGCGAGCGCCAGATCGAGGTGATTACAGACGGGCAACCGGCTGCCGTTTCCCGGGCGCGGGGCTCCCGGGCGCTCCAGCGCCGCAAAAAACTGACGGACCGAGCGGCGGGCCTCCGGGGCTTTCGCGAACTGATCGAAAGCCAGAGACGCGGCATCCACGAAAAGCTGGAGGCTTTCCCTGCGTAAACTCATATCATCCCCTCCCGAGACGATCGGCCGACAAGCGGCCGTTCCTTCAATCATATATCCTTGGCAATCATATATCCTTGGCGATGCGCAGGCCATCATAGATGGCGGCATGCGTGTTGCGCGCAGCGACAGCATCGCCGATCCTAAACAGCTGGAACTTGCCTTCGGGATTGCGAATGACGGACTGCGGTTCTCCGGAAAGAAGCTGGTCGTGCGACATCTCACCGAGATTGCTCGAATTGGGCTTCAGCTCGAAATACAGTTCGTCGAGCGGGATGGTCCCATGATTGACGACGATCTGGTCGAAGCTGCTCTGCTTGGCAATCCCGCCGTAGTCGCTGCCGACATGGGCGACGAGCTGGTTGCCGCTCTTCTCGACGGCCTCCAGGCGATAGGTGACGGTGAAGGTCACGTCGTGCTTCTGGAGAGAGCGCATATAGGGCACCAGGTTCATGGCCATGACCTCGGGCGCGAAAGACCGGTCGGGCGTCATGATCTCGACCTTGGCGCCGGCCTTTGCGAGAAACTCCGCCGCCTGCAGCCCGGCATGGTCGCCGGCATCGTCGAAAACAAGCACATTGGTGCCAGGCTTCACGTCGCCGGAGATGATATCCCAGGAGGAGACCACCAACTCGTTGCCGCGCGAGAGAACCTCGGTATGCGGCAGGCCGCCGGTCGCGATGATGACGACATCGGGATTTTCGGCTTCGATGGCGTCGGCTTCCGCCCAGCTGTTGAAGTGGAAGGTGACGTCGTATTTCTCGCACTGGCTCATGCGCCAGTCGATGATACTGATCATTTCCCTGCGACGCTCGCTTTGAGCGGTGAGCCGGATCTGGCCGCCGGGATGGTTCGCCGCTTCGAAAACGACGACCTTATGGCCGCGTTCTCCAGCGACGCGCGCCGCTTCCAGACCGGCCGGGCCGGCGCCGACGATGACGACCTTTTTCTTGGCCTCGGCCTTCGCCACGATATGCGGCATGGTCAGTTCGCGGCCGGTCGCGGCATTGTGGATGCAGAAGGCCGCGCCGCCCTGGTAGATGCGATCGAGACAGTAATTGGCGCCGACACAGGGACGAATATCCTCTTCCCGCTTTTCGATGATCTTGCGGACGATGTGCGGGTCGGTCATGTGGGCGCGGGTCATGCCGACCATGTCGACCTTGCCGGCCGCGATTGCATGGCGGGCGGTCGCGACATCCGGTATCTTCGCAGCATGGAAGGTCGGGAAGTCGGTCGCGGCACGGATCTCGCCGGCGAAATCGAGATGCGGCGAATTCGCCATGCCCTGGATCGGAATCACGTCGGTCAGACCGGCGTCGGTATCGATGTGGCCGCGGATCACGTTCAGATAATCGATGAGGCCGCTTTCCTTCAGGCGCTTGGAGATTTCAATGCCTTCGGCTTTGCCGGTGCCGCCGGGAAGACACTCGTCGGCGGTGTAGCGCAAACCGAGGATGAAGTCGTCGCCCACTCTTTTCCGGATCGCCTTGAACACGTCGAAACAGAAGCGCAGGCGGTTATCCAGCGAGCCGCCATAGGGGCCATCGAGTTCGTTGGTGAGCGGAGATACGAATTGATCGATCAGATGGCCGTAGGCCTCGAGTTCGACACCGTCCATGCCGCCCGCCTTCATGCGCTCGGCCGCGTCGGCGAAATCCTTGATGATGCGCTCGATATCCCAGTCTTCCATCTTCTTCGGGAAGGCGCGGTGGGACGCCTCGCGATGATGCGACGGCGCCACGACCGGCAGCCAGTCGCCCTTGTCCCAGCGCGTGCGCCGGCCGAGATGGGTGAGCTGGATCATGATCGCCGCCCCCTCTTCATGCACGGCGTCGGTCATTTCCCTGATCCAGGGAACGATCTCATCCTTATAGGCAAGCAGGTTGTTGAAGACAGGCGGGCTGTCCTTAGAGACCGCCGCCGAGCCCGCCGTCATCGTCAAGGCCACCCCGCCCTTTGCGCGCTCCACCGTATAGGCGCGATACCTCTCCTTCGGCATGCCGTCTTCCGGATAGGCCGGCTCGTGAGACGTCACGATGATACGGTTGCGAAGCGTCAGATGCTTGAGCTGATAGGGCTGCAGAAGGGGATCATTCGACATAGGCCGTGGTTCCGGATTAAAATCAAGGGAGACGCTAAGCGCAATGTACATATGTGTCAACCACGAAAACAGTTAAGTCGTTATTTTCGACACTGATGTACATTTTTCTTGTGCGCGGCTTCATAATTTGATAGGAGATAACGCATGGATCAGGCTTTGAACGACACTGGCTGGCGCGGATCGCAGGAGGGATGGCTGGAAGCAGCGTACCACTCCCTTCTCGAATCCGGCGTGGATTCGGTGAAAATTCTGCCGCTCGCGAAAAAGCTCAACCTCTCGCGCACGAGCTTTTACTGGTTCTTCAAGGATCGGGAGGAGTTGTTGGCTGCGCTCGTGGCGCGGTGGCGCGAAAAAAATACCGGCAACATCGTCAAGCAGTCAGAAGCCTATGCGGAATCGCTGGCCGAGGCGATGCTCAACGTCTTTGATTGCTGGCTCAACAACGATCTGTTCGACGCCAGGTTTGAATTCGCCGTGCGCAGCTGGGCGCTGCAGTCCGATGAGCTTCTCGCCGAGGTCCAGCAGGCCGATCAGATCCGCCTGGAGGCGCTGAAACGCATGTTCATGCGGTTCGGGTTACCAGAAACGACATCGGATGTCAGAGCGCGTACGACATACCTAGTTCAGATCGGATACATTTCCATGCAATCGAAGGAGGAACTCGCCGTCCGCATGAAACGGATTCCGGAATATATTGCGATCTACACGGGCGTTGTGCCGCAGCAGAGGGAGCTTGATCGCTTCTTCTCCAGGCATGGCCACAGGCCCGGTTAGAGGAGGCCAGGATGAGCGCTTCCTTGAGGATCGGCATCATTGGCGGCGGTGGCTGGCTGGGTGGAGCAATCGCCGGCTCGATCCTCGGTGCCGGCCTGGTCGATTCTCGAAATCTCTCCCTCTCCTATCGCAGTCAGCAGCCGGATCGTTTCCTGAATTCTTTCTGGACCGCCGACAATCAGGCGCTTGCCGACCGTTCGGACGTGATCCTTCTCTCCGTCCGCCCCGATGACTGGCGCTCCCTTGATGTCGAAGCCTCCGGCAAGCTCGTCATTTCGGTCATGGCGGGCATCGGTCTCGCCGCCCTTTCGCAACGCCACAAAACCGGCCGCGTCGTCCGTGCCCTGCCGAACGCCGCAGCCGAGGTGGCAAAGTCCTATACGCCCTGGATCGGCGCGAGCGATATCACGGAGGGCGACCGCGCCGTGGTCCGCGCCATTTTCGAGGCCTGCGGATCTGAGGACGAGGTCGCAAGGGAAAGCGATATAGATTACCTCACGGGTCTTTCCGGCTCGGGACCGGCCTTTCCGGCCCTGCTTGCGGCCGCCATGATGAGCGATGCCGTCGCCCGCGGCCTTCAGGCCGAGATTGCGCGCCGCGCCGTCAACACGGTGATATCAGGCGCCGGCCGCCTTTTGGAGCGTCGCGACGACTGTCCTGACGACGTCGTTCAAACCTTTCTCGACTATCGCGGCACCACCGCGGCAGCCATTGAAGGCATGCGCGCTGCGGGGTTTGACGCGTCGGTCGCCAAGGGATTGTCGGCGGCATTTGAGAAATCGGTGAGTATGGGAAAGACTTCCTGACAACCGTTGGGGCGGGCACTGCGGCACCCCGCTCGGCAAGACCAGCCGCTAAATAGAGGGAACGAGAATGAAGAAACTACTTGCATCGACCTGCCTGACATTCGGCCTGATCGGCGGGGCGTCTTTCGCCAGCGCCGCCGAATGCGGCAGTGTGACCATCGCCAGCATGAACTGGCAGAGCGCGGAGGTTCTCTCTAACCTCGACAAGTTCATCCTGAACGAAGGTTATGGCTGCCAGGCCGAAATCACCGTCGGCGACACCGTCCCGACGATCACGTCCATGTCCGAAAAAGGCCAGCCGGATATCGCGCCGGAAGCCTGGATCGACCTGCTGCCGGATGTCGTCAAGAAGGGCACGGATGAAGGCCGCATCGTCCAAGTCGGCTCGCCGCTGCCCGATGGCGGCGTACAGGGCTGGTGGATTCCCAAATATCTTGCCGATGCCCATCCCGACATCAAGACCATCGGCGATGTGCTGAAGCATCCGGAACTCTTCCCCGATCCTGAAGATTCGAAGAAGGGCGCCATCTTCAACGGCCCGCAGGGCTGGGGCGGCACCGTGGTGACCACGCAGCTCTACAAGGCTTTCGCCGCCGACAAGGCCGGCTTCACCCTCGTCGACACCGGCTCGGCTGCCGGTCTCGACGGTTCGATCGCCAAGGCTTACGAACGCAAGGAGGGCTGGGTCGGCTATTACTGGGCGCCGACCGCACTGCTCGGCAAGTATCAGATGGTCAAGCTCGAAGCCGGCGTGCCGGAAGATGCCACCGAGTGGAAGCGTTGCATCACCGTCGCCGATTGCCCCGATCCTAAGGCCGCAGCGTGGCCGGTCGACCACGTCGTCACCCTCGTCGCCAAGCCTTTCTCGGAAAAGGTCGGGCCGGAGGTCATGGACTACCTGACGAAGCGCTCCTGGAGCAACGACACGGTCAACAAGGTGATGGCCTGGATGACCGACAACCAGGCGACCGGCGAAGACGGCGCCAAGCACTTCCTGGAGGAAAACAAGGACCTCTGGACCAAGTGGGTCTCGCCGGAGGCAGCCGCGAAGATCGAAGCTGCTCTTTAAACACTGACTATTGCGGTGCGCGAAAGCGCACCGCTTCTCGCTCGCCGATAAAATCAAAAAGACTGCCACGGCTCGTTGAAGAAAAGGGGAACCGAATGGAATGGTTTTATAAATTCCCGCATATGGATGACGACGCCCTTCGCAATCTGAAGAAGGCGATCGATGACGGTTTTCGCACATTTACCCGCAGCTATGGCGACGCGATCGAAAGCCTCTTCTCTCCGCTGCAGCATTTTCTGATCGCCGCCGACCGCTTCATGACGCAGACGCCGTGGCCGATCATTACGGCAATCATCCTCGTCATCGCATGGTTTGCGAGCCGCAGCCTGAAGGTCGTCTTCGGCTGTCTCGTGACACTGCTGCTGATCGGCTATTTCGACATGTGGGACGATACGATGCGGACGGTCTCGATGATCTTCGTCTGTACCGTGCTCTCCATCGCCATCGGCATCCCGATGGGAATCTTGATGGCCCGCTCCGACCGGCTGCAGCGCGTTGTCAATCCGATCCTCGACGTCATGCAGACCATGCCGAGCTTCGTCTATCTCATCCCCGTCGTCATGCTGCTCGGCATCGGCAAGGTGCCGGGCCTGATCGCGGTGGTCATCTACGCCATCCCGCCGATGATCAGGCTGACCGACCTCGGCATCAGGCTGGTCGACAAAGACGTGCTCGAGGCAGCCGACGCCTTCGGAACGTCGAGTTCGCAGAAGCTGTTCAAGGTCCAGCTGCCGCTGGCCCTTCCCACCATCATGGCCGGCATCAACCAGACCATCATGATGGCGCTCGCCATGGTCGTCGTCGCCTCGATGATCGGCGTCCAGGGACTTGGCCAGCCGGTTCTGAAGGCAATCGCCAACCAGTACTTCACCCTGGGTATTTTCAACGGCCTTGCCATCGTCGGTATCGCCATCATCTTCGACCGGGTCAGCCAGGCATATGGCAAGAGGCTCCAGAAGCATCGGGAGATCGTCCATGGCTGATCAACGTTTCGGCGGCATCAAGATCCGCCATCTCTACAAGATCTTCGGCCCCAACCCGACCGCGCACATCGACGCTGTCCAGAAGGGATTGTCGAAGACCGAGCTCAACGAAAAGCACGGCCACGTGCTGGGCCTGAAGGATATCAATATCGAGATCCCCTCCGGCCGCATCCAGGTCATCATGGGTCTTTCGGGTTCGGGCAAGTCGACGCTTATCCGCCACATCAACCGTCTGATCGACCCGACATCAGGCGAGGTGCTGGTCGACGGCGTCGATGTCGTGAAGATGAACGACACGGAATTGCGAACGTTTCGCCGGCACCAGACGGCAATGGTGTTTCAGAAGTTCGCGCTCCTGCCACATCGAAACGTTCTCGACAACACCATCTTCGGCCTTGAAGTACAGGGTATGGAGCGCCCGAAAGCCATCGACGTCGCGATGCGCTGGCTGGAACGGGTCGGCCTGAAGGGCTTCGAGCAGAAATATCCCAACCAGCTCTCCGGCGGCATGCAGCAGCGCGTCGGCCTGGCGCGCGCCCTTTCCAACGATGCGCCGGTCCTTTTGATGGACGAAGCCTATTCGGCGCTCGACCCTTTGATCCGCATGGATATGCAGACGGTCCTTCTCGACATTCAGAAGGAAATCAAGAAAACCATCGTCTTCATCACCCACGATCTCGATGAAGCCCTTCGCCTGGGCGACCAGATTGCCATCCTGCGCGATGGCGAAGTCATCCAGCAGGGTACCAGCCAGGACATCGTCCTGCGGCCGGCCGACGCCTACATCGCCAACTTCGTCAAGGAGGTCAATCGCGGCCGGGTCATCCAGGTCGAAGCCGTCATGACCCCCCTGCACTCCGGCACGGCATCGGGCGGATTGACGATTGCATCAGGCACGACAGTCGAAGAGGCCGTCCGGATTCTGGCATCGTCGCCGGAGGCCGATGCCAGGGTGGTTTCACCGTCAGGAGAAGCGCTGGGTCTCGTCACCTTCCGCCAGCTTGCCGGCGCCATGGTGAACTCGCAGGAGGTAGCACCCCAACGCGACACTACGCTTTCGGTCGCACTTTGAAGCTTCGCTGAGGCCGTCTTTTCCAGTTCGATGGCGATCAGGTAGGTCGCCATATCAGGAACGGGGAAGACGGCCGCGTGACGCTTGGGGATCACGATGTCGAAACTCTTCCCTCGCCTGTTTTCGCCCGTCCGTCTGCGCGGACACACTTTGGGCAACAGGATCGTCTTCGAAGCGCATACCGCGAACATGGCGAGCGACGGCGTGCCCGGCGACCGGCATATCGCCTATTATGCCGAGCGTGCGATTGGCAGTGCCCTTCTATGAGGGTAGGCGAGCCGCACTGGAGCTGTGACGGCAGAGCGCTTCCTGTATGCCAAATGAGAAATTCAAGATCTCTATCCACTTTGCGCGGGGTGCTGCGCGAACATGCCTCCAGCCCGCACTTGCGTATACATTTTGCGCAAAGCCAGTCCAGACTGCGTCGCGAAAAGCCGATTGGCGGATAATATCGTAACCCGACAATTGCTCCATGGCTGCGGAACAATAAGATGAATCGCGACCGGGACCATGATGGTTTGCGGTTCCAAAGCCAAGCCCATTCATCCATCACCCCCAAAAAGGATGGAAGGGATCATACATACGCACACCATCCCGTGCGTATGCCTGCATGCATGTCTGCCTGCCGAAGGCAATCTTAGCGGTCCACTATAGAACCTTCGGCAGGCGACTGCGCGGCTCGCCCATGCGGGCACATCTTCATTAGCTCCAGGCAATGTGCATCTCGGCGAGACCGTCCCATTGAGCGGTTGGTGGCATCACGGACACATGCGATAAATTTGCCCTTTAGCGTAATCGTTTCATCATCTTGCCAATTGTCCCGTGTTCTGCCAGTTCCTTTCGTCAGGCTGCGAAAACGGGCGCGATGGGAACTGTCGACAATCTATTTAACGGGTTGGTTTTTTGACATTTGCCGCGCCCGAACTCGGCCCGCATCGGCTTGCGCAAGGCGCGGATTTCGATGCGACATCAGGCGGAAATCCACTCGTGCGCGTTGCTGCGCGCGGCCCTCGGATCGTCTAATATACAGGCCAGCCTTGCTCATCATTCCGTCAACCGGACCCTGATGCGCACACAGTGGAGGAGAATGATCGGGATGATTGGCCGAGGTACGTGCATCAATCCCGCATCCGCGAAGCTCGCCCTTCGTCCCGGTCTGCGGGCAATCGAAAAGGGCAAGGCGAAGCCACCGAATTGGACAACGGGAGCAGCATGACGGAAAATAGCACTCCGCAATTCTCATTTCGATTTCGCGGCTCGTCCTTCGACAACATGGTCGAAACGCTTGGGGGCGCCTTTGGCGCATTCGATGCCGAGCCCGTCGGCCGGGCGCAGGAGTTCCATTGGGGATTGGATTTTTCTGCGGCTGACAGCGCCGTCTTGCTAACCGGGTATCACGAGGCGGAGTTTCAGTTCAATATCGAGCCGACCGTCGATACGGCGGAGTATTTGTCGATCGTCGTGCCGCGCAGCGGCGGCATGGGGGTGGCTTATGGATCCCGCGTCGCGGAGGCGGGGCAAGGAAAATTGCTTCTCTATAACAATTTCGAACCGGACAGCGTCATCATGCACGGGCAGTCGAACGTCATCGACGAACTGCTGATCAACTGGTCCGTGATCCTCCAGACGATCGGCCAGACGTTCGAAATTCCATTCAGCGGCTCGCTCGACCTCCTGCCCGAACTGGATCTGTCGACGCCGGTCGGCCGGACGATCGGCAATCTGACGGAAACGATCGCCATCGGCATGCGCGACGACGGCCCCTTGCTGCAGTCGCCGATCGCCATGGCGCATATGACGCAGGCGCTGGCCGATCTGGTCGTGCGCTTGGTGCCGCACCGGCTGTCGCATTTCCTCGACAATGGGCCTGCCCTCATCGCTCCCCGGCATGTCCGCAAGGCGATCGAATTCATGCAGGCCAATATCGATCAGCCGATCACCATGCCGAAGGTCGCCGAAGCGGCCGGCGTCTCCAGCCGGGCGCTCGAAACCGGCTTTCGTGCCTTCAGGGGAACCTCTCCCGCCGCCTATTTGCTGACGCTTCGCCTGCGCGCGGCCAGGCAGGACTTGCTCGACCCCGAGAGCACGGAGACGATGAAGGCGATCTGTCTCAAATGGGGCTTCTTTCATTTCGGCCGGTTTTCCGCAGTCTATAAATCGACCTACGGAGAATATCCTTCCGACACCAGGAAGCGCGTCTACCGTCGATAAAAGCATATCATCGGGAGGTGCGCCGCGTCTCCCGGCTTACGGCGACGAAGAGGGCGGCAACCGGTAATGCCCTCTCATCGTCCGCGGATCGCGCTTGACGATCTCAAGCACGCCTTCGCGCTCTGCCAGGGCATTGAGCTCCCGCAGCACGAAAGAATGCGCGATCCCCAGCCTGCGCGCAAAGGCGCGGCTGTCATGCGCAATCCCGAGCTCGGCTGCGACGAGAAGACCCGCCTGTATCGTCGTCAGCCTGGCATCCCCGGCTTGCGCTGCCGCGACGAGGGCAAGAAACCGATCGACATCGGACGTTTCTTCATTCACGCGGCTTCTCGCCGGCGGAAGGATACCATGATCGACTTCGAGGTGGGCGTATCGCTTTGCCTGCCCGCGCTGCCAAGCGGGACAAGCACGTTCAGCTCGGGATAATAACCGGCGATACTGCCCCTCGGAATGTCATAGGGCACGAGACGGAAATCCTGCGCGATGCGCTCGATGCCGTCATCATATTCGCCCATCACGTCGACCCGGTCACCGGCCTCGGCGTTCATCGCCTTCAGATCGCCGGGATGAATGAAAATCACCTGCCGCTCTCCGTAGACGCCGCGATAACGGTCATCGAGACCGTAGACCGTCGTATTGTATTGATCGTGCGACCGGAACGTCTGCAGGGCGAAACGACGTCCCTCGCCCTTTCGCGCCCGCTGATGCACCGTCTCGTAAGGAAGCGCTTCGGACGAGAATGATGCCTTGCCTGCCGGCGTATCCCACTCCCGAAGGGCCGCTGCATTGCGCAGGTGGAAGCCGCGCGGCTTGCGCAGGCGCGCATTGTAGTTTTCGAAGCCCGGAATGGTCGCCTCGATATGATCGCGGATAAGGTCGTAGTCGTTGGCGAGCCCCGACCAATCGACCACGGCGGAGCCGACCGTCGCTTCCGCCATACCGGCAATGATGGCGACCTCCGAGAGCAGGTGCGGCGAGGCCGGACGATTGATGCCCGCAGAGCCATGCACCATGCTCATCGAATCCTCGACGCTGACGAGCTGGGAGTTGCCGGCGTCGTTGAGGTCCATCTCGGTGCGTCCGAGGCAGGGCAGGATGAAGGCGGCCTCGCCGGGCATGAGATGCGAATGATTGGGTTTGGTTGCGATGTGCACCGTCAGCTTCAGCTGCCGCAGCGCCTTTTCAACGAGGGCGCTGTCGGGCGTGGCACGCGCGAAATTGCCGCCAAGCCCGATGAAGGCCTCGGCCGAACCGTCGAGCATCGCGCCGATCGCCGCAAGGACATTATGGCCGTGTTCGCGGGGAACGGCGAAGCGGAAGTGTTTCTCCAGCGCATCGAGAAAATCGTCCGCCGGCTTTTCGTTGATGCCGACGGTGCGGTCGCCCTGCACGTTGGAATGGCCGCGCACCGGGCAAAGGCCGGCGCCTGATTTGCCGATATTGCCGCGCAGGAACATGAAGTTGGCGATCTCGCGGATCGTCGCGACCGAATGCAGATGCTGGGTGACCCCCATCGCCCAGGTGCAGATGACGCGTTCGGCGTTGATATAGACATCGGCGGCCCGTTCGATCTCCTCCCGGCCCAGTCCCGACTGGTCCTCGATCTCAGCCCAGCTTGTCGCCTCGACCGCGGCCCGATATGCCTGAAAATCCGCGCAGTGTTCGGTGAGAAATGCATGATCGAGAACGGAGGGCAGACCGGCGGCGACCGCTTTGTCTTCCTCGGCCAGCACGGCCTTCGCCATGCCCCGCACCGCGGCCATGTCGCCGCCGAGCTGCGGCTGCAGATATTGGCTGGCGATCTCGGTCGAACCGCCGCGCAGCATTTCGATCTTGTCCTGCGGATCGGAGAAGCGCTCCAGGCCGCGCTCGCGGATCGGATTGAAGACGACGATACGCGCACCGCGGATCGCCGCCCGGCGCAGGTCGCCGAGCATTCTCGGATGATTGGTGCCCGGGTTCTGACCGATCACGAAGATCGCATCGGCCTCTTCGAAATCCTCCAGCAGCACGGTGCCCTTGCCCACGCCGACGGCCTGGCGCATGGCGATGCCGCTTGCCTCGTGGCACATATTGGAGCAATCGGGAAAATTGTTGGTGCCGTAGACGCGCACGAACAGCTGGTACAGGAAGGCGGCTTCGTTGGTGGCCCGGCCCGAGGTGTAGAATTCTGCCCGGTTGGGGTTGTGGAGGCCCTTGAGGATACCGCCGATCTCGGCAAAGGCATCTTCCCACGAAACCGGCAGATAACGGTCGCTCGCCCCGTCATAGCGCATCGGATGCGTCAGGCGACCGTTGAGTTCCAGCTCATAGTCCGTCAGCCGGCGCAACTGCGATACCGTATTGTCCGCGAAGAAGGCGGGCGTTGCCCGCTTCTCCGTCGCCTCCCAGGCGACCGCCTTGACGCCGTTCTCACAGAACTCGAATGACGATCCGTGTTCCGGATCGCCCCAGGCGCAGCCCGGGCAATCGAACCCGTCTGGCTGGTTTGCCCTCAGCATGGTGCGCGCCCCCGAGAGGGGCATGCCGCTTTGCAGCAATTGCTTGCCGCAGCTCTTCAAAGCGCCCCAGCCGCCGGCTGCCGCCGATTTCTTGCCAATGAATTTTGTGTCCATGCGCCCTGTATTGTCGAAGCAGGGAAAACATCAAGGCCACAGGAACGATGGTTCGATAGAAAAAATCTATTGAAGAAGGACCGGGTCCCACGTGACCGGGGTTTCGATCTAACCGGCTTCCTTCATGGCATGTCGTTCACCACTCGGCGAATGGGCCAGAATGCGGTTGCGGCCTCGGGTCTTGGCGTCGTAGAGCGCGGCATCGGCCTCGGTCAGGAGACGGTTCGGGTTGGTTCGTAGGACAGCCCCGGTCGCGCAGGCTATGCCGATGCTCGCCGTCACCCGTGCGAATTCGCTGCCGGTATGCGCGATATTTTTTTGGGCGAGGCGCCGTGCGAATTGCTCGGCGACGATCATTGCCCCCTTGGCGCTGGTGTCAGGGAGGAACACCACGAATTCCTCGCCGCCATAACGCGCGACGATGTCGGCCGGCCGGCTGACCGATTGGCGCAGACACTTGCTGACAACCCGCAGGCATTGGTCTCCGGCGGGATGGCCATAGGTATCGTTATAGGCCTTGAACCGGTCGATATCGACCATCAGCAGGCTGAACGGCGTATTTCTCCTGGCGCTGCCTGCGGTCTCGCGTGCAAAAGCTTCGTCGAAGGCGCGGCGGTTGACCATGCCGGTGAGCCCGTCGGTCTCGGCAAGGCTCTTCAGCTGCTCCGCCGACAGCCTGAGCGCGATTTCCGCCTGCTTCGTCGCCGTGATGTCAGAGACGACGGCCATCGCCATGCCGTCTTCCGCAAGCCTTGTCCGGATGCTGCGCCAGTCGCCGTTGTGAAGCTGAACCTCTTCGTCCTTGTTGCTGTGCAGTGAGGCAATGGCGGCCTTGATCCACCCATCCACGTCATCGGGGATACCAGTCCGCTCGCCGGTTTCTGCGACGCGGCGCAGGATGTCGCCGATATGGGCGCCGACCACGCGAGCATCTCTGGAGAGCGGGAACGCATCGCGATACTGGTCATTGCAAAAGACCAGAAAACCCTTGCTGTCGTACATGGCGATACCATCGGACATGCCCGCCATCGCATGCGACAGCAGGTTCTTGCTTTCGCGCAATTCCCGCTCCAGGGCGACACGCTCGGTGACATCCCGTGTCACGCCGGCAAGGCCGATCACCCGCCCCTGCCTGTCCCGCAGCGGCACCTTGGAGGCGAGCAAGGATCGGCCCTCGATGTGCTCGACGGAGTCGATCAGCGGCACTCCGCTATCGATGACCTGCTGCTCGAGATAATATAATTCTTCGGCAAGCGGCCGCGACAAGAGATTAAAATCCGACAATCCGGTCATCTCTGCCGTTGTCCTGAAACGATAGAGGCGGATCATATTTTCATTGACGGTGATGAACCGGCTGTTTCGGTCCTTCACGTAGAGATAGTCGGGCGACTGCGAAAATGCGGTCACCAATATGCTTCGTTCCAGCGCCCATTGCTGGGTCTTCAAGAGAACGAAACCACACAGCACGGTCGCCAGGCAATTCAACAGGGTCATGGGCAGACCGATGAGGGCCAGCACGCGGGCGTGCACCAGGGTCGGGAGCGTCGCCATCGATAGAACAAGTGCGGCGCCGAGCGCGAGGCTCAACAGGGCAACGTCCATGAGCCCGGGAGATCTTTTACGGATCCAGACATTGGCAACCAGGCCGATGCCGGTGGCGAAAGCAATCACTATGAGACCATCGATCATTGCCGTGCCGCCGACATAGAAGCGGAAGGCCATCGCCAGCGACGCCGCAAAAGCCGCCGCGATCGGTCCGCCGAACATGCCCGCCAAAGCCAGCGGCGAGAAGCGCAAGTCGATATAGAGGCCGGGATTGAATTCGACGGCCAGCAATATCGATCCGATGGAGGCAGCGCCGGCTACGATTCCGAAGGCGATTTTTTCCTGCCTGGCCGAGCCGCGCTGAAATTGAATCGAAAAATGCGCCCAGAGCGAAATTGCCAGGCACACGAATGAAAGGTTGCCACCGAATTGCGTCCAGATGCCATTCACTGCGTTGGATCCACCTTCCAATACATGTACCGAACCCATCATAGGGCAACACTGGTTTGAGCTTGGTTAAATCAAAGACCCATCAGGCTATATTTATTCGCAAATACATCTCCGGCCGACAGCGAGCGGGCGACGGCCGCGACGATGAGGTTTGGATAGCAGCCTTGCTGCCAAATTGAAGATATGAGCAATACGTGGAACCGGATTGAAAGGTCATGCCCGAAGACGGCAGGAGACATCATGTCCGCAATGCGCTGCAGTTCAGCGGATAGCATCCGATGCGATAAGGCATGCTTAACAACCGCATCCTGTGCCTCGGGACAGCTATCCGAATAGCGCATTAGTTGCGCGATCCGGATAGTCATGCGCAATCGGGCCATTTCCGCCATCCTGCTCTGCTGATCGACGATGCGCGGATGGGAGAAGACGAGGAAACCGAACTTGCCGTCACCTTCAGGGCAGCAAGGCGTCGATCTCGGCGCGCGAAGGCATGGCCGGGGCCGTGCCCGGCCGCGTCACCGCAATCGCCGCCGTGGCGCAACCGAAGCGCACGGCCTCGACCGGAGCACATCCTTCGGAGATCGCCGTAGCGAAGCCGCCCAGAAAGGCATCGCCGGCACCCGTGGTGTCGATGACGTTGCCCGCAGAAAATGCAGGGACGAATTCGCTCTGATCGGCCGTGTGGTAATAGGCGCCGCGTGCACCGAGCGTGAGGATCACCGCTCTCGCTCCGCGATCCAGCAACGTCAGCGCCGCCGCACGTGCCTGCTCATCCGTTTCGATCGCATGTCCCACCAATTCGGCAGCCTCCACCTCGTTGGGGACGATGAAATCACACAGGCCATAGACGCTGTCCGGTATGGCGCGGACAGGCGCGGGATTGAAAATCGTCGTGACCCCTGCCCTTTTCGCCATCGTCAGGCCATGTATGGCCGCCTCGAGCGGCTGCTCGAGCTGGGTCATAAAAATAGCGGCGCTTTCGATCTCCGCTCGGTTCGCGTCGACATCTTCGATGCCGATAAGACCCGCAGCCCCCGGCACGACGATGATGGCATTGTCGCCGCTCATTTCGTCGACGAAGATGAAGGCAGCGCCGCTGGAAACGCCGTCCATCTTCATCACATTGGCTTTGACCCCGGCGGCTGCATAGGCCGCAAGGGCCATCTCGCCGAACGGATCGTTGCCGACCCGGGAGATAAAGGTCACCTTTCCACCGGCCTTTGCCGCAGCGATCGCCTGGTTGGAGCCCTTGCCTCCCGGCCCAAGCGTGAAGCCGGACCCGATCAGCGTCTCGGCAATATGCGGCAGGCGCTTGGCCTTGTAGGCGGTGTCGGCGGCAAAGATACCCAGGATGACGATTCCGTTTTTCCCGCTCATCTCAGAGCCTCCTCCGCCGCGATGACGCCCTTGGTCAAAAGGAAGCATCCGTAAAAGCGCAGTTCCCCCGTTGCGATCACGCAATAGGCCTTTTTGGCGATGTCGTAGAACGCCATGCGTTCGACCGGATACATCGGCGATGGCTTGCCTTCGGCGCGGTCGACAATGGCCTGGACTTCTTGTTGAATCGGCGGAATTTCGTCAGGCTTGCCGATCACTTCCATCCGACCCGCGGACGGCTGGATGGGGGTGTCCAGCGGGAAGACGGAAAGGACCGCATCTATCGCCCGCGGCGCGGAAATGTTTTCCATCGTCAGAAGCCTCCCCAGACGCGTCTGGCGAGCAATCGAATCCGACGGAAAGTTGGTGTCGGAGATGACGAGATAATCGCCATGTCCCATGTTGCAAAGTGCTTGAAGAATATCGCCGTTGAGTTCGGCCCTGATTCCCTTGAGCATTGATCTTTCCATCCCTCTCTTGGCCGGAGCGCCGGCGGTGCTTCAATTCGTATGTTTGGTGATATCCGGCTTGGGCTTCGGGCACTGGCCGCTCGAGCCCCGCACGATCAGCGACCCGTCGACCATCTCGTCTCGTCTGCCTGAGAGTTCCTCAAGAAGAAGGCCGACCGCGCGCCGCGCCAGCATGTCGGCGGGCTGACGTATGGTCGTCAGTCTGGGAACGACGAGGTTGGCGAGCGAAATGTCGTCGAAGCCCGTCACCGACAGCTTGCGCGGCACGTCGATCTTGAGGTCGCGCGCCGCACGTAAAGCGCCGATGGCCTGCTGGTCGCTGGCGGCCGCAATGGCTGTCGGCCGGTCCTGCGGCGGGCGCGAAAGCAGGTCGCGGGCAATTCTTTCACCGGACTCGTAATCGAACCTGCCATAGGCGATTTCCAGTTCGACCGGCTCGCCGGTCTTGCCGCACCGGTCGATGCGGCCGACGAAGCCCTCCTTGCGCATGCGCCCCGCCTCCGTGTCGGGCGGCCCGGCGATATAGGCGATGTGGCGGTGGCCCAGCTCATAGAGATGATCCGCCATCAGCGCGGCCGCCTGCGCGTGGTTGGTCGAGACCAGCGGAAAGGCGCCGAAGCGCCGGTCCAGCGAGATCACCGGAACCGCTGTTTCCAGGTGGAGCCCAGGACCATCGCTCGAAGCCACCACGATGATACCGCGCACCGAGCGGTCGAGAAACGCCAGGACGTGGCTCTGTTCCGCCCCGCGATCGTCATGCGAACTTGCCAGCATGAGGCTATGCCCGCATTCGAGCGCCGCACGCTCGACGCTGGCGGCAAGCTGCGCGAAGAAGGGATTGGTGATGTCGGGAACGATAAGGCCGATGACATCGGTTCTGCTGGTGCGCAGCGCTCTCGCAGTCACGTTCGGCCGGTAACCGAGCGCAGAAATAGCGTCGTTGACCTTTTCGCGCAGCATGGTCTTGACCGCCTGCTCGCCCGACAGCACACGCGAAACCGTGCCCACGGATACGCCGGCATACTCTGCGACATCCTTGACTGTAGGCATCCTCGACATTTTTAAGCGTCCCGCAGCTACTTTACCGCTCCCGCGGTCATGCCGGCAATGATGTGCCTTTCCAACATGACGCCGACGGCAACCAGCGGCAGGATGCCGGCGGTGGAAAGCGCCGCCATCGACCACCAGTTGATGCCCTGGCTGCCCGTCTGGCTGGCAATCATCACAGGTAAGGTGTTGGTGTTGGTCGAGGTCAGCAATGCCGCGAAGAAATATTCGTTCCAGCACAGGATCAGCGCCAGCAGGAAGGCGGCCACCATGCCCGGCAGAACGAGCGGCACGATGATACGGGCAAACGCCCCCCAGACCGACAGCCCGTCGACAAGAGCAGCCTCCTCGAGTTCGACCGGGACCGTCGCGAACTGGTCGCGCATGATCCAGACGACGATCGGTAGGACCATCAGCGTATAGACGGCGATCATCCCGACGTAACTGTCCAGCAGCGCCAGTTCCTTATAGAGGACCAGGAACGGCAGGGCGAGAACGACGGGCGGCATGATGAGCTGCGACAAGAAGAAGAACGAAATGTCGGAGTTGCGCATATGGCCGAACTTGTAGGAAAAGCGGCTGAGGCCATAGGCGGCGAGCGATCCGAGCACGACCGCCAGCGCGGATGCCGTAACCGAGATGATGACGCTGTTCCAGAGCCTACGCATAAACTCCTCGCGCACCGTCGAGATCTCAAAAATCGTATCCGGGGAGAGGCCGAGCGAGCGCCAGCCGAGCCAGCTGGGTGTAAAGTTGTACCAGGGGATCAGATTGCCGCGCATCACATCGGCGGCAGTCTTGAACGAGGTCGAAACCGTCCAGAACAGCGGAAACACGCAGACAAATGCCCAGGTGACGAGCAGGCCATAGACGGCGAAACGCATGGCCCACCAGCGCATGCGCTGGCCGCGGGCGTATTTTTCGAAATCGATCCGAACCATCAGAGCCTTCCTGTCATGCGCTTCACGATACGGTCGGAAATTTTCATCAGTCCGGTCATGCCAAAAACGATGATGACCAGATAGACGAGCGCGAGAAGGGTGCCGTATCCGACATTCGAACGGTCGCGGTATTCTCGATAGATGAAACTGGTGACGGAATCGGTCGCCCCGCCGGGGCCTCCCGATGTCACGGTGATGATGATATCGGCGAGCTTGAGCTTGAAGATGATGCGGATCATCACCGCCGTGACCGACACCGGCAGCATCAGCGGGAAAATGACCTTCCAGAAGCGTTGCCATTTGGTGGCGCCGTCGACTTCGGCCGCCTCCAGCACCTCCCTCGACAAAGCCTGCAGCCCGGCGAGCAGCATGATCATCATGAAGGGAATGAAAGTCCAGGCATCCATGATCATGATCGAAAGCCGTGCCGTCAGCGGATCGCCGAAGAAGGAGGGATTTTCCCAGCCGAGCCAGCGGGCAAAACGCGCGACCGGGCCGAAACGGGTCTCCAGCATCGACTTGCCGACCATCCAGCTCACGGCGACCGGTGACAGCATCAACGGCACCAGGAAGGTGACGCGCCAGAATTTGCGGGCGACGATGTCCTGGTTGAGGAGCAGCGCCAGGCCGAACGCGATGGCGTATTCGACGGCAATCGCCAGGCAATAAAGGATCATGTTGATGAGGGCATTGGCGTAGAATGGATCCGTGATCATCCGCCGCACATTGTCGAGCCCGTTGAAGCGCCGGCCGGCCGAAGAGGCGAGGTTCCAATCGGAAAAGCCGATCCACAGCGCAAAGAGCAGCGGGAACACCACCATCGACACGACGAAAAGCGCTGCCGGCAGAACAAAAAGCGCCTTCTTGCCCGCCTCACCATGAATGACGACGCGCGTGACGCAAAGAACCGCGGCCCAGAGGAAATAGGCATAGAGCACCGGGCGCCAGTTCGAAAAGCCCCAATCGGTCCAGCCCAGTTCATGGACACCTTGTAAGACGAACGATGTTATGAACCATATGGCGCTCAGCCATAGAGCCGTGCGGCCCCAGAAACGACGGCTCGCCGAAATGGAGCCGGCTTCGACCGTGTGGAGCAGGTCGCCTTCGACTGTCGACATGATATTCCTCGCCCGGACAATGGGCGCTGGCGAAGTCGTTTCCGATCCGCCAGCGCGTTTATGTCAACCGGTCAGAGCCCGAGGCTCGCCCGATAGAGTTTCAGCTGGCTGTCGCGGCCGATCTGGTCGGTGATCTTTTCCCAGGCGGCGGCGATCGCATCCGCAGTTTCCTGTGCCGATTTATACTGCCCGGCAAAACCCTTCGCTAGCTCGTCCTCGGCAACGGAGTAATATTGGAAGATACCGGGGATGCGCGGTTCGATGGCGGCGTTCGGGTGGTTGTAGCTGTCGGCGTTCGAACCGAGATAGTCCTCGATATAGGCGCGGTCGTAACCTGCCTTCTGCCATTCGTCGTAGTTGAAGTTGGACTGGCGGTAGGGCTGGAAGCCGGAGGGATAGGCCGACGTCCACAGCGACAGATCCTTGCCGCCGAGATGGGCGGCGGCAGACCAGGCCGCCTTGCGCTTCTTCTCGTCGCCCGAGACCTGCTTGGTGACATAGATGCCCCAGCCGAGATAGGCCATGTTGGGCGCTTCGTTATACTTGTCTTCCCATTGCCCGGTCTTGCGGTTGTAGACCCGGTTGGAGCCGCGGTTGATGCCGAAGCCGACGACATCGCCGACAACAGAGGTGTCCGAGGTGCGGGCGCTGGAGCCGACATCGCCCCACCACATCAGCATTGCACCGGTGCCTGCCAGGAACTGCGAGAAGGCTGTGGTGCCGGGATCGGCATTGATCTGGTCGGCAGGATAGGCCTTGGCAGCGATCAGATCCAGGACGTCCTGGATCGCCTGAACCCAGGCGGGGTTGTTGACCAGCGGCTTCATGTTATCGGGATCGAACAGCCAGGCCGGGTCGCCCGGATATTTGGCATAGGCGGTCGCACGGTTCTCGATGAAATAAAAGCCGAAACCGCCCCAGCCCTTGAGCGGGTCGAGATAGCCGTAGGCCGGCTGACTGGTCAGCGGATCGGTCTTGCCGATCAGCGCTTTGGAGGCCGCGTTGACTTCCTGCCAGGTCTTCGGCGGCTCGGCCATGCCGCTGATCGAGCCTTCGCCGAAGTAATCCTTGCGATAGGCGAAGGTGTGGCAATCACCGTCGATCGTCACGCGGTAAGTCTTGCCGCCCCAGGTGCCCACAGGCGGCTTCAGGTAGCTCACCAGATCGTCGGCCTCGATCTGCTTTCCAACCCAGTCGGGCATCTCGTCCAGCAGCCCGCGGCCGGCGGTATCGCCTTCGAAGGGAGCGCCCATTTCCAGGATGTCGAAATCAACCGTGCCGGTCGCGATCGATTGCTGAAGGCGGGCGTTGTAATCGGCCTGGGCCAGGTCGATCCAGTTGATCTTGGCGCCTGTATAGGCTTCCCACGGCTTCAGGAAACCACGGAACAGGAAGTTGTGCAGATTCTGGTTGTTGAGCCCCATGAAGGTCAGCTCGACGCCGGCGAACTCGCCCTGCTTGACATTGCCCTTGGTCGGACCGAGGCAGAGCTCGCCGACCTTCTGCCAGTCCGCATCCGTCGGCGAGCCTTTGCCGACGCCCGGAATCTGCAGGATCTGGGCGCGAACATCGTCAGCGCCAAACGCCATGCCGGGAATCCCGCTGATCGCGCCCGAGACGCCGAGCAGAGCCGCGGCACTGGCCGTTCCGCGCAAAACGTCACGGCGGCTTGCCTGACGGCGCATCAATGCATCGTATATTTCAACTTTCATATCTTCCTCCTCCACGTTTCCTGGCGCTCTTGCAGCCGGCTTTGCCGGGCCTGCTCCCGTCCGATTTTAAGACTGGCTCGATGCAGAACTATCTGGTAAGCAAGAAATGAAACGTTTCATATCCTGCTTGAAACCGCTCCTCCCGGTCTCGCCGGCGAGCATCAGGCGGCAGGCGGGAAAAGTCAACAAGAAATGAAACGTTTCATGGAGGAGGTTCGACGGGTGCTTTTGAGGAGGCGCAGCGGCCGGTTTGCCCGGCGGCAATCTCTTAAACACACGGCAAGACATGCATGACCCTTGAGGCAGCTCGGGGGCGCCTGATGCAAGTGGGAGGCACATGGCTGAGGTCAATATTTCAGGGGCGCGGAAGGCTTACGGCGCCGTCAATGTCCTGCATGGCGTGGATATAGAAATTCGCGACGGCGAGTTTGTGGTGCTTGTCGGCCCGTCCGGTTGCGGCAAATCCACCCTGCTGCGCATGGTGGCGGGGCTGGAAAGCATCACCGGCGGCACCATTTCGATCGGCGACAAGGTCGTCAACAATCTGCCGCCGAAGGACCGCGATATCGCCATGGTCTTCCAGAGCTATGCGCTCTATCCGCACAAGACCGTTGCCGAAAACATGGTCTTTGCGCTGCGCCTGCAGAAACAGCCGGCCGAGGTCATCAAACAGCGCCTGCAGGCGGCGGCCGAAACCCTCGACCTCGTGCCCTATCTGGACCGTTATCCGCGCCAGCTGTCGGGCGGCCAGCGGCAGCGCGTGGCGATGGGCCGAGCCATCGTCAGATCGCCGCAAGTGTTCCTGTTCGACGAGCCTTTGTCGAACCTCGATGCCAAGCTGCGCGTTCAGATGCGCAAGGAGATCAAGGAACTCCACCAGCGGCTGAGAACCACGACCATCTATGTTACCCATGACCAGGTCGAGGCCATGACCATGGCCGACAAGATTGTGGTGATGCAAGGAGGCAAGGTCGAACAGATCGGCACACCGCTGAAACTTTACGACCGTCCCAACAACACATTTGTGGCAACGTTCATCGGCTCGCCGTCGATGAACCTGCTGAAAGGCCGGTACAGGGCCGATGGCGCGATCTTCGTCACGGAGACCGGCGAGGAGATCGCCCTTGGTTTCACACCTGATGCAGCAGACGGCCAGGCCGTCCTGCTCGGCGTTCGACCCGAACATCTGTCGCTGGCCGCAAGTGGCTTGAAGGCGACGGTCAGCGTCACCGAACCCACCGGCCATGAAACCATGGTGTTCCTGCGCTACGGGGCCGGCGAGCTTGTCGCGGTGTTCTCGGAACGCCACGAGTTTGAGCCGGGACAAGTCGTAACGGTCGCTCCTCGTACCGACAAGCTCCACCTATTTGATGCCGGGTCGGGCAAGACGCTGCGGCTCGATTGAGCCGCGGCGCCTCGGCACCGCAACTCTGCGATGCCGGCGCTTCTCTGCTCTGTCACGACTTGCAGATCGCCGCGGCCAGAAAGCCGCGCATCGCCTCGCCATAGGGCGGCCGCATCATATACTCCGCTTCCACCATCTTGCTCTGGTGATAGACGGCGCGCGGATGCGAGAAGGCGAGGAAGCCGAATTTGCCGTGATAGGCCCCCATGCCCGAATGGCCGACGCCGCCGAAGGGCAGGCCTTCGGCCGTGACATGGCTCATGCAGTCGTTGACCGTCACCCCGCCGGAGGTCGTATTGTCGAGGACACGGCGCTCCTCGTCACCATCCTGGCTGAAGTAATAGAGAGCAAGCGGGCGCGGCCTCGCATTGATCCGGTCGATGACGTCGGCGATATCGCGATAGGCAATGACCGGCAGCACCGGCCCGAAAATTTCCTCCTGCAGTACACGCATGTCTTCGGTGGGGTCGAGGATCAGGGTCGGAGGAATGCGGTGGGCCGATTGCTGCGAGAAATTCTCCGCCGCCGGGTTGATCTCGACGACACGAGCGCCCTTGGCCCTGGCATCGTCGATCAGGCCCTGGACGCGGGCGTGATGGCGGGCATTGACGATCGAGGTGTAATCGGGATTTTCCTTCAGCGCCGGATACATCGCGCCGACCGCCGCGACCGCATGTCCGGCAAAGGCTTCGACGCTTTCCTCGGGCACATAGACATGATCCGGCGCCAGGCAGATCTGGCCGGCATTCAGCGTCTTGACCGTCATTACGCGGCGCGCCGCGTCCGCGAGATCTGCCGAGCGGCCGACGATGACGGGCGACTTGCCGCCGAGTTCCAGCGTCAGCGGCGTCAGGTTTTCCGCCGCCGCGCGCATGACATGATGGGCGATCGCGGTTCCGCCGGTGAAGATCAGATGATCGAAGGCCAGCGATGTAAAGGCCGTGCCTGTCGCCGGTCCGCCCTGGATGACGGCAATTTCGGTTTCGTCGAAGGCGCCGGCGATGAGTTGCGCCATCAAGGCGGCCGATGCCGGCGTCACCTCCGACGGCTTGATCATGGCGCGGTTGCCGGCGGCGAGAATGCCGGCAAGCGGCGCAAGGGCGAGCTGATAGGGGAAGTTCCACGGGCTCAGGATTCCCACAACGCCTTTCGGCTGATAGACCACTTTGGCGACCGCATCCGGAAACAACGCCTCGTGCTCTTCCGGCTTCAGCCATTCGGCAAGATGGGCCCTGGCATATTTGAGCGAACCGACGCAGGTGAAGACGTCGAGAAGCAGGCTCGCCTCGACGCTGCGGCTGCCGAAATCGTCCGACAGGGCAGCGGCGATCGCATCCTTATGGTCGACGAGAAGGGCGATGACGCGGTCGATGCGATCGGTACGGGTGTCGATGCTCGGCGGCCCTTCCCTCAGGAAAGACGCCCTTTGCCGGTCGAGCAGCGCCTTCATGACATCGGCACTGGTATCGGTGGCGATGGGGGTGACGGTGTTCATTGTTTCCTCCCTTGAACGGTGTCAGACGGCCGGCTGGCGCACGACCGGTTTCAGCACGATGCCCTTTTCCGAATCCTCCACCGCCTGGTTGATGTCGGCGAAATCATAGAAGGTGATGAGCCGGTCGAAGGGGAAGCGACCCTGCCGATGCAGGTCGATCAGCAGCGGGATCAGCACGTCGGGATTGGAATCGCCCTCGACGATGCCGCGCACCCGGCGCCCGCCGGACAGGATATGGGTGAGGTCGAGCGTCAGCGTCGCGCCATGGGGCGAGGCCCCGACGATGCCGCAAGTGCCGCGCGGCGCCAGTACACGCACGCATTGATCGATGACGGCGGGCACGCCGGAGGCATCGATCGCATAATCGACGCCGGCGCCGGTCAGCGCCATGATCGCGGCGACGGCGTCGCTCGTCTTGCCCCCCTTTCCCGCCGTGCCATTGACGATGTCGGTCGCGCCGAGTTCCGCCGCAAGCGCCAGCCGCGTCTCGTTGACGTCGACGGCGATGATCCTGGAAGCGCCGACGACCCGTGCCGCCATCACGGCGGCAAGACCGACGGAGCCCATGCCGAAGACCGCGAGCACCTTTCCCGGTTCGACCTTGAGCGCATTCATGACCGCGCCGGCACCGGTCTGGATGCCGCAGGCAAGCGGTCCGAGCAGCGCCAGATCGGCATCCCTGGGCACTTTCACGATATTGCGTTCATGGCACAGCGCATGGCTGGCGAAAGAGGATTGCCCGAAAATATTGCCGTGAACCCGCTCTCCCTCGCAGGAGATCCCGCTCGAACCATCGGCGCGCGCACCGAAGAAGTTGCGCGGGAAGAATTCGTGGCAATAGGTCTCCTCGTGATCGTTGCAGCTCGGGCAATGTCCGCAGGAATTGAAGGTCATGACCACGTGATCGCCGGGCGCCACCTTGGCGACACCCGGCCCGACACGCTCGACGATGCCGGCGCCTTCGTGGCCAAGCACGACCGGCTGCGGCACCGGCAGATGCTGGTCGCGCATGACGATATCGGTGTGGCAAACCCCGGTTGCGACGACGCGAACCAGGACTTCCCCCTCGCGCGGCTCCTCCAGATCGAGCCTTTCCAGCGAAAACGGCATATGCGGCGCACGCGCCACCGCGGCATGGATTTTCATTGCTTCCTCCTCCCGATGATCAATCGCGTCTCAGCCGCGTTTGTAGGCGCCGAGCCCCGGCTGATAGGTCTTGTCGTCGAGGAACTGCTTCAGCCCCTCGTCGCGCCCCTTGGTCTTGTCGAGAAACAGCATCTGCTCCAGCTTGGCGTAGATGTAATCGTCGGCGAGATCCCATGGCAGGTTGCGCACCCGCTTGTAGGTGTCCTTGGCCGCCTTCAGCGTCACCGGGTTCTTTTCGAGCAGGCTGGCGCAGATCTTGCGGACCCGGCCTTCAAGCTCGGCGAGCGGCACGGCCTCGTTGACCAGACCCATTTCGGCGGCCTTGCGCCCGCCGAACAATTCGCCGGTCATGATGTAATAGAGGGCGTCGCGGTGGCGCATCACCTCGGCGACCGCGCGGGTGACGTTACCACCAGGCAGAATGCCCCAATTGATCTCGGAGAGCCCGAAATTCGCCTCCTCGGCAGCGATGGCGAGATCGCAGGAAACCAGCGGCGTGAAGGCGCCGCCGAAGCACCAGCCGTTGACCATGGCGATCGTCGGCTTTTCGAAATACATCAGCCGGCCCCACCAGTTGCCGGACTGCCGCCGTGCCTTCAGCGTGGCATCACGCGGCTTGTCGTCATTGTCGCGGAAATATTCCTTGAGATCCATGCCGGCCGACCAGGATTGCCCGGCGCCGCGCAGAACGAGCACGCGGCAGCGCTCGTCGCCCTCGAGTTCGTCGAGCACTTCGAGCATTCGGGCATTCAGCGCCGGGTTCATCGCGTTGCGCTTTTCCGGACGGTTGAGGGTCACGAAGGCGATGCCGTTGTCGAAGTCGACCAGAACGGGGGATTGGATGTCAGTCATAGGAGTACTCCATTGGTTTCGTGGTGAAAGGCGGGGGCCGCTTCACAAAGTCTGTCGTTGAAGGGTTTCGTCGGAATGCAGCTGGCGCAGAACATGTTTCTGCACCTTGCCGGAGGCGGTGCGAGGAATGGTCTCGACGAAGAGGATGCGGGCCGGACGTTTGAAGGCGGCGAGCCTTGCCGCGCAATGGCCGGCGATCTCATCGCCCGTCGCCACAGCACCCGGCCGCAGCACGACATAGGCGATGCCGCATTCGCCCCATCGGATGTCGGGAATGCCGACGACCGCGGCATCGAGAATATCGGGATGGCTTGCGAGTGCTGCTTCAACCTCGGCGGGGTAAACATTCTCGCCGCCGCTGATATACATGTCCTTCAGCCGGTCGACGATGCGATAGAAGCCGTTGGCTTCGCGTCGGCCGAGATCGCCGGTGCGGTACCAACCATCGGTGAAGGCGGCAGCGGTTTCCTGAGGTTTGTTCCAGTAGCCCGGCGTCACCGCCGGACCGCGCAGCCAGAGTTCGCCGATCTCACCTTCATCAACCTCGCGGCCGTCCTCATCGACGATGCAAATGTCGAGCAGTGGCGCGGGAAGACCGACGCTGCCGGGATTGTCCTGCACGGCGCGCCGATCGATCGGCACATGCAGCACCGTTCCTGCCTCGCTCATGCCATAGCCGTTGACCAGCGCAACACCGTCGTCGAGATAGCTTTCGATCAGCGCCTGCGTCAGCGGCGCGCCGCCGACGAAGAGCGCATGCAGGCCGGAAAGAGCCGCGGCGCTATAGGCGGCATCGCCACGCAAGGCGAGCGCGATCTGCGGTACGGCGAAATAATGGGTGATGGCGCGCTGCCGGTCGGCAAGGGCCGCAAGCGTGCGCGCCGGCGTGAAGCGATCGGAGACGACAAGCGTGCCGCCCAGCATCAATGTGGTTCGCGCTACCGCAATCAGCCCGATCGTGTGGAAGAACGGCAGGTCGCACAGGGCGACGGATCTCGGCCCGATCTCGCCGACCACGGAAAAATTGACGGCGGCAAAGAAGGCATTGCGGCGGGTGATGACGACGCCCTTCGGCTGTCCCGTCGTGCCCGACGTGTAGAGAAGGACGCAGGCTCCATCGGCATCGGCGGCCACCGGCCCGGCCGGAAGGCTCGCCTCGATCCGGGCAGCGAGCCCGGCCGGACCGCCCGATGTCGAGATCACCAGCATTTCGGAATCGGCGCCCGCAAGGCGCGCCACATCAGCCGAGAACTCCTCGTCGTGGACCAGGAGCGCCGGCGTGCAATCGGCAAGGATCGGCCGAAGCTCGGCGGCGTTGAGGCGCCAGTTGAGCGGCACGTAGATGGCGCCGGCGCGCTGGCAGGCAAAGGCAAGCACGATCGAATCCATGGCGTTGCGCGCCAGCATGGCGACCCGCGCCCCATCCCGCCGCGCGCCGAGCACACCGGTCAGGAGGCCGGCGCAGCGGGCGATCCGCGCATCGAGCTCGGCATAGGTGAGCTGCCGGCCGGTCGCGATCTCGAACAGAGCCTGACGATCCGGTGCGACGCCGGCGCGGTAGAGGATCGGATCATCCTTCACCAGTCCGCAATCTGCCGACGAAGCCACCCCGGAAAAGGAACGCGCCATTATTTCCTCCCATGCCCGTCGCTCCCACAACAGGCACCAAATTTGTATGCAACACATACTAATATCTTTTTTCGGAGATGCAAGAGCCGTTTGCGGCAATCCGCTCATTCGCACGGGCGCGGGAGAAATCGAGGCCGGCGATATTGACTAACCCGCTGATTTTGATGGTTATGGCGCCTGAACCAGGCGAGACGAACAATGACCAAGAAAGCACCGCAGGACGATGTCGAGGGCGAAGAGGCGCCGGCAACGACGCCGCTCGACGTCGGCCGGCTCGGCGATCTCCTGGGCTTTCATCTGCGCATGGCGCATGTCGCGATCTATCGCGACTTCGCCGACACCATGGAGGCGCTGGCGCTGACGCAGAAACAGCTCGCGGTGATGGAGCTGCTTGCGGTCAATACCGGCGCATCGCAGATCGACCTGGCCAATACGCTCGGCACCGACCGCGCGACCATGATGGCCCTCGTCAACCGCCTGGCAGCCCGCGACCTGATCGAGCGCCGGCCTTCCCAGGCAGACCGTCGCCGCCAAGAACTTTATCTGACCGAGGCGGGACGCGTTATGCTCGCACAGGCGCGCAAGCTGATCGACACGCACGAGCAGCGTTTCATCGAGCTGTTTTCGCGCGATGAGATGGATGCGCTGCTGGCGGCGCTGAAGCGGATATATAAGGGGAACTGAAACCCGTTTTCGCGTTTCCCGGCGGGCCCGGGTTCAGACCCACTTGCAGCAGAGAAGCATCATGAGCGCTCCCGGCTCAACCCGGTCATAGGCTTCGAAGAAACTTAAATTTTCCGCGACATCTCATGGATGAGAAGATGCCCAATGGGCTGCCGATTCACGAATTCCGCCTCGACGTGTTTGAGAACATGGCGCTGCCCAGCGAACGGCACCATCTCCATGGCCTCTGCGAACGATACCCACTGAAATTCGCTGTGTTCATCGTTGATAAAAACTGTCTGCTCGGCATCCACAACACCGACGAACACGGGCAGCATGCTGATGGCATTGCGATCAGCCTCATAAAATTGCTCGCAGATATCTGCGGAATAGAGAAAGTCGCAGATCAGGCCTGTCTCTTCACGGACCTCTCGCAACGCAGCTTCCCAGGCCTTCTCGCCGTCCTCGATCCCGCCGGCCACTTGGCACCACTCACCTACCAGCGTGTGATTTCGGCGTAAAAGCAGCACCTCATATCCAGCCATTCTCTCGCGGATGACGACGACCGATACAGCAAAACAACGGATTGGAATTTCGGCCATTCGCCCTCTCCTCCAAAATGATCCTTTGCGTTGTCGGTTGGCTTAACAGGAAATTCCGCAACGCGCACAACGTCCGCTTCCGGCGCCAACCGGAAGCACTGATTGCCCAATGAAAGTCTGCTCCGGGGCCGAAAGCGGCCTGGCAGCTCTTGGCTGCCGAGGAACGACAACTGATGATCAACCCGCGGGGCTAAGGTCTGAGAACGGCCCACACCGAGCTCTCGCCCATTGCATGCTCGCCAGGATCAGGCTGGGACCAAGCCATGCACCATACGGAACATCATGGGAAATGATCGGGGTCCATCGGGCAAGCCAACCAGATACCCGGCACGAACATGCTGTTCGATCGAACCACGGGCGTCGTCCGAAAGTGCCATCAATATGCTTGTGGTGCTGCCTGGGCCGTCGGTGAACGTAGCCCAATAATCCGCGAAGGACGCATACTCACAATCCACGACAAAGGGAATCTCCGTCACGTCGACGAGGCCGATCTTCCGCCACAACGTCGCCTGACCATTAGGCCAGAAGAGCTGGCGCCCCGCCCGCATAGATCTGAGCCTAGCGAAGTCGGTCTCAAGCACGGCGCCGGTGTTAATGACGAGATCGAAGGCGGGCATGCCGCCCAAGAACTGAGTAACGGCGGACGCGACCACGCCGCCTGGACGGGTCACGCGCTTCATCTCGGCAACTACCTGTTCAATTTCCGGGATAACGTCCAGGGCCAGCGTGGAAACGGCCGCATCGAAAAAGTTAGTGTCGAACCGCATGTGCCGGACATCGCCGTGTTCATATGCGATATTGGGGTGGGATCGTCGACGGCGGGCTCCTTCCAGGTATCCCTCCGATGCGTCAACACCGATCACATGCGCTCCCGCCTCGGCCAGTGCTTTCGACAACACACCTGTCCCACATGCTACATCGAGCACGCGACTGCCCGGAGCAATATTGGCACGCGTGAGAAATGGGCTTGCCAGATGTTCGCTCCAGCGCCCTATGAATGTCTCGTAGACGTCGGGATCGGCCCAATTATATCGTAGTTCTGCGGCTTCCATGGCTTGCCATCCTCTCTCGATCAAGAATGGACCGTAACACGGCCATTCGGGTCGCGCGTATCGCCGTCACACCGGGCAATCCAGCGGAACCTTGTTAATGCTTCTCAAGAAAATATGACACAGCGGGCCGCCTGAAATCACACTGGCTTTGGCAACCATGCCGCATCTGTAGCTGTCCTTTCGGCCCTTTTCGTAATGCATCCTCACTGTTTGCTATTTTCGTCATTGCATTACGACCGTAATATGTATAAGTGATCGTAATGCAATAGTGCGCCACTGGTGAAAACTCAGCGGTTTGGAGACAGTAATGACCTTAAATTCCAAAAAGACCGCCCTCGTAACGGGAGCATCGTCCGGTATCGGTCGCGCGAGTGCCGAGGCCTTGGCACGAGCCGGCTTCACAGTCTTCGGCACGAGCCGCAAGCCGAGTAACGAGAGCTCGGGCCAGGTCTCTATGCTGGCTTGTGACGTGACGGATGAAGCCTCTGTGGCATCACTCGTTTCGACAGTGCTCTCACGCACCGGACGTATCGACGTTCTCGTCAACAACGCTGGCTTGGGTATGTTTGGTGGGGCCGAAGAGTCCTCCGTTGCTCAGGTTCAGAGCCTGTTCGACGTCAACCTGTTCGGTGTCATGCGGATGACGAGCGCCGTGCTGCCTTCGATGCGGCGTCGGGGAGAGGGGCGCATCGTCAACCTCAGTTCGGCGCTGGGGTTCGTGCCGGCACCGTACTCGGCGCATTACGCAGCGAGCAAGTACGCACTCGAAGGCTATTCGGAGTCGCTCGACCACGAAATCCGCGGCTTCAACATCCGCGTCTCGCTGATCGAGCCGGGGACCGTCCAAGGCAGTTTCGACCACAGCTCGCTGGAACCGGATTCCAAGATGAAGGAGTATGACGCGGGGCGTGCCTGGGTGCATAACTTTTACGAGAAGTCGAAGCTAACGGCTGATACGCCCGAGGACGTGGCGGGCGCAGTGCTTTTGGCGGCCACCGCCAAGCGCCATCGGCAACGTTACACCGTCGGCAAGGTCGCGTGGCAGATCAGCCTCCTGCGGCGTCTCATGCCTGCGAGTTTGTTCGACAAGGCCTTGCGCCAGCAGTTCCGCCTGCCGGCCTAACTATCCCCGCTTCCCGACGCAACGCAGTGGGATGCGTATCAGGCGGCTCGCCCTGGCCATGCTTCCCAACACCCGCCAGCAGCATCCCGCCGAACGCTATCGCGTCGCCGGATAATCTGCATCGCCACACCCTAAAACTCGACAGGAAGAAGACAATGACGTTCAAAGCTTTGCTCGCCTCCAAGGATGGCGATACGCTCTCCACAAAAATCGTAGACCTGACCGAGGCCGATCTGATGGACGGCGACGTAACGGTCGCCGTCGATTACTCGACCGTGAACTACAAGGACGGGATGGCCGTGACCGGACGGCTGCCGGTGATCCAGACCTTTCCACTCGTTCCCGGCATCGATCTCGCCGGAACGGTGGAAGCGTCCTCACATCCTGATTTCAAGGTTGGCGACCGGGTGGTTGCCAACGGCTGGGGGCTGAGCCAGACCCATCATGGCGGCTATGCTCAGAAGGCCCGGTTGAGTGGCAACTGGCTTGTGAAGCTGTCCGAATCGCTCTCCACGAAGGATGCGATGGCCATCGGCACTGCTGGCTACACAGCCATGCTGTCTGTGCTGGCACTCGAACATGGCGGGATCACGCCTGATAAAGGTGATATCCTCGTTACGGGAGCCAATGGCGGCGTCGGATCGATCGCCGTTGCACTGCTCTCGGGGCTCGGATACCGCGTCATCGCCTCCACGGGCCGACTTGAGGAAACAGCCTATCTGCGGGAGCTCGGAGCGGCAGAGATCATAGATCGGAACACACTGTCGGAACCAGGAGCCCCCGTTGCGGCCGAACGCTGGGCCGGCGCAATCGACAGCGTCGGCAGTCACACGCTAGCAAACGTCCTGGCACAGACGAAGTATCGTGGCGTCGTGACCACCTGCGGCCTTGCCCAGGGCCGCGACCTTCCTGCCACGGTGCTCCCGTTCATTCTGCGCAACATCACACTTGCCGGCATCGACTCGGTCAATGCGCCTCAGGTGGTGCGTTTGGAAGCCTGGGCGCGTCTCGCCCGCGATCTGGATCTCGCAAAGCTCGCGCGCACCACAACAGTCATCGGTCTGGCGCAGGTCCCTGACGTCGCCGAGAGCATTTTGGGCGGGCACGTTCAGGGCCGCACGGTCGTCGACGTCAATCTATAGGGTTGTCAGGGAAAAGCGGAGCACGCGATCACTCAAGAAGCAGGAGTCTTCCCGGTCTAGCCGGAACCAGGGAGACTCCAAGCGGTTTCGCAGCCGCTCCGCGCACGACGTGTGCGGCCGCAGCGGTGCCAATTGGGCAGTTGTATTGTGCTCACCCCGTGATATTATGATCGTAATTCAATGAAGATTTGAAGAGCGCCTCATGCGATACGAAAAAGGCCGAAAAGACACGTCACGCCGGAGGATCATCGATGTCGCTATCGAGCGGTTTCGCACGGATGGAATTGCGGGCTCGGGTCTTGCGACGATCATGAAGGATGCCGGTCTGACCAATGGCGCCTTCTATCCCCACTTTCCCTCGAAAGCCGATCTCGTCCGGGAAACGTTGTCTGATGCCCTGAGCAAGCAAGCAGTATGGCTGCGCGCGGTGTTGGACGAAGGGGGGCTCGACGGCGTGATCGACTTCTACCTCTCGCCAGAACACCGGGACAATCCGGGACTGGGCTGCGCCTCCGCAGCTCTGCTGCCGGAGCTTGCGCGGCAGCCGGAGGAGACGCGCGGCATGTATGCCGAACAGTCCCGCATCCTTGTGCTTCTGCTTGCCGAAGCGCTTCCAGCAGATGTCGAAGCGAGGGAGGACGTGGCATACGCATTTTTTGCGACACTGATCGGGACGCTCCAACTGGCACGGGCGGTCAATAATGAAGTATCGGGCCGCATTCTGCAGGCTGGAAAGAACGCCTTACGCGCCTTGGCGGGTCTTACGCACTCACCGGCCTCTTGAGCCTGAAATCCATACAAGAGCGCGCTCTCTATAAGTGTTCGGACGGAGTCCCACTTGGCGTCATTGACTCCGACAATACCTGAACTTTGCCGCTGCGCGGCGAATCAAAACCTTGCCAGCAACGAACCAACAGACCGGAGATTTCCAGTGAAAGCCTATGTCGTCAACAAGTACAAGAAGAAGGGCGCGCTGCGCCTTGCCGAACTGCCGGATCCGCAGGTTCAGAACGCCGACGTCCTCGTGCGCGTCCATGCCACATCCGTCAACCCGCTCGATTCCAAGGTCAGGGACGGCGCTTTCAAGATCTTCCTGCCTTACCGTCCGCCCTTCGTGCTTGGCCATGATGTCGCCGGGACTGTCGTCAAGGTCGGCTCCGGTGTCAACCGCTTCAAGGTCGGCGACGAGATCTATGCACGGCCGAGGGACCACCGCGTCGGCACATTTGCGGAATTGATCGCCATCCACCAAGATGATGCAGCACTGAAACCCCGTACGCTCGATATGGAAGAAGCGTCGTCCATCCCACTAGTCGCGCTGACGGCGTGGCAGGCCCTCGTCGATATCGCGAAGGTGAAGCCGAGCCAGAAAGTCTTCATTCAGGCGGGTTCGGGCGGCGTCGGTACGATCGCGATCCAGCTCGCCAAGCATTTGGGCGCAACGGTCGCGACGACGACGAGTGCGAAAAATGCCGCTCTTGTCAAAAGCCTCGGCGCCGATGTGGTGATCGACTACAAGAGCCAGGACTTCGAGAAAGTTCTCTCCGGCTATGACGTGGTCCTGAACAGCCAGGATCCGAAGACGCTTGCGAAGTCACTCAACGTCCTGAAGCCGGGCGGCCATTTCGTCTCCATTTCAGGCCCGCCGGACCCGGCGTTCGCCAAAAATCTTGGTCTGAACGCGCTCTTGAAGCTTGTCGTCCGGCTGTTGAGCCGCAGCGTGCGCAAGAAGGCGAAGAGCCGTAGTGTTCAGTATTCTTTCCTGTTCATGCGGGCCAATGGTCGGCAACTCGAACAGATCGCCGAGTTGATCGACAGTGGGGCCTTGCGCCCCGTCGTGGACAAGATTTTCCCCTTCAACCAAACGCCCGAGGCTTTGGCCTATGTCGAGACGGGTCGTGTGAAGGGCAAGGTTGTGATCAAGGTCCAGTAGTGTCGCTTTGACGGTAGTGCAGAGGCAGCAATCCTTCCGCGGGTACGCGGGTCGGGATTTCCTTCCATGCTCCGCAGGTAACAGCGTCTCAATTGTGCGCCACTCTGAATCGGTCAGGTCTCCACGAGCCAAAGCATCCTCCTAAAAGGAAGTCTTGAATCATGCTTCAGGCGATTTTGGAATCGGGGCTGGTGACGACGGGTGCCATTTCCATCTCGATTGCTGCTCCTGGGCTACGGGTATGCTGGGCCGGCGCCTGTCCTCTACTTGATTGCGTCCATGACCGACCTCGTCGATGGATGGCTCGCCCGACCGACAAAGCGAGCGTCCGAATACCGTGCCCGCCTTGACGCCATCGTCGACAACATCTTCTCCGTCGCCATTCTGCTTTTTCTACTCTCGTCATACCCCGGCCTCGCATCCCGCCACGGCGTTGCGTTGGCAGTCCTGTTCGGCGGCCCGGTGATCTATCTGCTCGTTTCGTGGCTGCTGACTCGACGCCTGCTGATGTTCCATTTTTGGTCGGCGAAGGCCGGCGCACTTTTGCTATTCGCGTTCTGGCCGTTGCTTTGTCTCACGGAATGGGAAGCCTTGATTCCACTGGCTGCGACCGTCGTCGGGCTCAGCAGACTCGAACAGGTGATTTTCATTCTGCGCGGGGGTGTCGATCAGGATGCGCCACACATGTTCGCCGCGGTGGAACGGCCCCACTTTCGCGGCTGATCCAAACGTTGTCCGGACGTCAACGCCGCTGGTACGCGCGATGCGGCCGTGATTGCCCTTTTTCGCCGGACAAGTGTCGGCATTGACTTCGCTTAATCGTCTTTACAACGTGGCTCCATTCGACGGGCCAAGGCGCAGAACGATGGGAGGCCGAAATGAACAGGACAAAGGTTCGGTTGGAAGACCGGGGGCTGGTCGAATGCCCACGATGGCATGACGGCGAGCTGTGGTTCGCGGATTGGACAAGCGGCGAAATCCTCACCTTGAGCGAGCACGGAACTGTCAGGGTCGCGACAACCGCGAAAGCCCCGCCCCTGTCATTCGACTTCGGACCACAGGGCGACATGTACGTCATCGCGTCCGGGGCATCGCATTTGCTGCGGTTCAACGGCTCCGGACTTGAAGAGTTCGCCGAATTGGGAGCGGATGGCTGGAACGAGATCGTGATCGATCCGCAAGGCTGTATCTACGTCAACGGACCCGCGATCCTGCTGATACATCCAGACGGGACGGTCGAAACACAAGCGGAAGGCTTTCAGTTTCCGAACGGAATGGCTCTCTCTCCGGACGGGCGCACACTGGTTTGCGCCGAAAGCTGGGCGAAACGGCTGACATCGTTTGACGTCGCCGCCAACGGGCAACTTTCCAATCGAAGGGTTTGGGCCGATCTTCCCGGGCCGCCCGATGGCATATGCTTCGACGCTGAAGGCGCGATCTGGTACGCCGACGTACCCAATGCTTACTGCCGCAGGGTTCGTGAAGGCGGCGAGCTGCTCGATGAAGTGAAGGTCGATCGCGGCGCATTCGCCTGCATGCTGGGCGGACCTGATCGAACCACCCTCTACATAACTGCCGCCAAATGGTTCGGGATGGACAAGATGGACCAGATGGGCGGAACTGGCCAGCTCTTGTCCGTCGAGGTCGAGACAGCCGGGGCGGGATGGCCTCACGGCTAGTCGGCATCTAGCCGCATCGGGACACAATCGAGGCGCATCGCAAGCTCTTCGAGGCCCGCTTCGAAGCATTGGATGAAATCATCAGCGAAATGAAACGGGAGGGAAGTGATGAATCAGCAAGTTGACAGTGCAGGTGGTGCTGAGAATCGCACGTCAGTCGAGCGCAGAGGGGATCGCGAACTCGTCGTAACGCGGACATTCAATGCGCCGCCGAGCACGGTTTACAGGGCGTGGAGCCAGCCCGAGCTGTTCCAGCGCTGGTGGGTGCCAAAATCGGCATCCGGCGTTTCGCTCGTATCGTGCGATATGGACGTCCGTACCGGCTGCAAATATCGGCTGGAATTCGGCGCCGGCGGTTCGGACACCATGGCCTTCTATGGCAAGTATCTCGAGGTGGTGCCGAACGAGCGCATCGTCTGGACCAACGACGAGGGCGAAGAGGGCGCGATCACGACCGTGACCTTCGAGGACCAAGGCGGGAGGACACTCGTGAATTTCCACGAGGTCTATCCGTCCAAGGAGGCGCTTGAGGAAGCACTACAGGGCTCGGCGGCCGCATTGCCGGAGCAGTTGGAACAGCTCGACGAATTGCTTTCCAGCATAGGCGAGTAGCGCGGGTCGAGAAACTCGCCTCGGGGGAACGTCTGCTCTTCGGGGGTGACTCCACCGGCCTTTCTGGCCGGAGCGGGGCGCAAAGCGGGCTTATCCTTCGACAACGAAAAAAGTCCGCTTAGGGGCCGAAAGCCGTCGGTCGGCTTCCGGGCTCCGATTTTCGAAAGCAGACCTTGAGCCTGGCGGGCGCGTGATCTGACGCGAAGTGGACGTCCGGTCGCCCTCGGCCGAACGCACGCGCCGGCGACCCCTTTCGTAAGTCCGAAATCCTAGGTTTCAGTCCCATCATTTCAGCTATAAGGTGGGAGACATCGCCCCAAGGGGATTCAAGGCCAATGCCCCCAGAGAAGAAGGACCGTTCGCCTGTTGCGCTGGAACAGCGCGACATAAGCGCCGACCAGCGCATGTTCTCACCTTCCGTTGCGCGAAATTCGGCGCCGATCGTCGCGGTCCTAAAACGTGTACTTCCAACACGTGGCGCCGTGCTGGAGATTGGATGCGGGACCGGCGAGCACGCCGTGTGCTTTGCGGGAGCAATGCCCAACCTCACCTGGCAGCCGAGCGATCCGGATGCCGACGCCCGCACCAGCACGTCTAGCTGGATCAAATTCGCAGGGCTGAAGAATGTGCTGGTACCGCGGGATATTGATGTGTGCTCAGGACAATGGGGCGTCGAACAAACGGGGCATTTTGACGCCATCGTGTCGATCAATATGATCCATATCGCGCCATGGGCGGCAAGCTTAGGATTGTTCGCAGGAGCTGGCCGTTTGCTTCACGCTGGTGGGCTTCTTGTTCTCTACGGCCCGTTCATGCGCGACGGGGCACACAACGCCCCCTCGAACGCTGCTTTCGACGCGGCTCTAAAGGAGCGCAACCCATCCTGGGGTGTGCGTGATATCGCTGAACTTGAACAGGTGGGTGAGACCGCTGGACTTAATCTCCGCGAGACGATCGAGATGCCTACCAACAATATGTTGTTGGTCTTCTCCAGCGGTAGTGCCTGAACGACAAGCGGGCGCGAAAGAGACGTGGACCCATAGCAGCATTCGGCCCCCTTGCTGCCGTTCGAGGTCGATTCGAGGAACGTGCGGTATGTGCTAGAATGCGGCCCGAAGGCGAAATGCGATAGACGCACTGCGGGGAGCCGTGTGATCGAACCGGAATTCGCACGTGAAAGCCGACGTTGTGTTCTTGAAAGGGGAGACGAGGACGATGCCGACACCGCAGCAACTCAGTCTGATAGTGCGACAAAAATCCCCACCGAATATCGAGTTTCCGTTTTCGTCGCTCTCCGATTGGCTGATCCCAACCGAGCAGTTCTTCGTGCGAAACCATTTCCCGTCGCCGGACCTCGATGCGCGAGACTGGAGATTGCGCGTTGGCGGGGCGGTGGAGCGGCCGATCGAACTTGACCTCGACAGCATCAAGGCGATGCGGAGCACGACTTTATCAGCCGTCGTCGAGTGCGCAGGCAACGGGCGCGTCTACTATGTGCCGCCGAGGGAGGGGTTGCAGTGGCAGAACGGAGCCGTCGGCAATGCCGCGTGGACAGGTGTTCTTCTGCGCGAGATTTTGGAAATGGCGGGCGTTAAGCGAACCGCCTGTGAGGTTCTGCTCGCAGGCGCCGACAGCGGCGTCGTCGACGCGAACAAGAAAACGGCTTCTCCCGGCCCCATAGCCTTTGCGCGCAGCTTACCGCTTGAGAAGGCCATCGCTGACAGCACGATCCTTGCCTATTCGATGAACGAGGAGCCGTTGACGCGCGATCACGGCTACCCGCTGCGTGCGGTCGTGGGTGGCTGGTTCGGCATGGCTTGGGTCAAGTGGATCACGGATATCACGGTTGTGGAGCAACCGTTCCTTGGCTACTGGCAGGCGCGCGACTATTTCCGTTGGGAGCGCAACCTCGGGGAACCCAGGCTGGTCCCCCTTGCGGAGATGGAGGTCAAAGCGCAGATCGCGCGTCCCGTCCAGGGGGCGCGTCTCGTCGCCGGCCAGCCGTACCGGATTTTCGGAGCCGCCTGGGGCGGAGAGGCTGCTATCCGGCAGGTGCAGGTCTGCACCGGAGATGGCAGGGGCTGGCGCGAGGCGAGGCTCCTCGAAACAGAACGTCCCTTTGCATGGCGCCTGTGGGAGTACATGTGGACCCCTGAAGACGTGGGGCCATATACACTGCGATGCCGCGCGACCGATGGGGCGGGGTGCGTGCAGCCCGACCTCCAGCGTTCCGACTGCGAGAGCTACGCGGCCAATTGGATCGTTCCGGTGGAGGTTACGGTCGTTCCCGAGCCACAGACATACGCGGAGGAATTCGTGATCTAATCACCCGCACCGGGCCGCATTGCCGCCCGGCAGCATTGGCAATCGGTCGGCGGTGTCTCTGATCGCATTTCTGCTAAAGCAGGAAGCAAATCGCCCGCGATGTCACCAACTGCCCGAGTATGAAGGGCGCAACGGGCTGATGGGCATCTCGCTCATCGAGCCTCTTGTCGTGAAGGAGGAGCGCTAGGATGGGCACCGACCGGGATACCGTGCGGTCTTATGATGCGGTCGCGGCTGACTATGCTGCAGAGGCCGCGGCGATGCCCGAATGGGTCGCGACAGAGATCGATGTGTTCGTGACCGAGCTGGGTGGCTCCGGCAGGGTGCTGGAGATCGGAAGCGGCGGCGGGCGCGATGCACTTGAGCTTGAGAAGCGGGGCATGAGCGTCCGGCGCACCGACATTTCGAAGGGTTTCGTCGAACTGCTTCGCGAGAGTGGCTTCGAGGCCGACCTATTGGACCCGCTGACCGAAGACTTGGCCGACCCGCAGCGTCCCGGCACGCCGTACGACGGGATCTGGGCCTGTGCCTGCCTGATTCACGTCGCGCGCGAGGATTTCGGCACGGTGCTTGGAAAGCTTGCCGAGGCGACCCGGACCGGCGGCCAACTGCACGCCTCGGTTAGAGAGGGCGACGGCGAAGATGTGTCCACACACGGCAGTCCTGCGGCGCCGCGGCGCTACGTCGAGACGTACTGGCGCGAGTCTCCCCTGCGGTCCGCACTCACAGACGCCGGCTGGATCGTCAGCGAGGTACGTCGGTGCGTCGGAAAGCCCCATGATCGGTGGCTGAGCGTTCGGGCGAGTCGGGCGTGACGCACACAGACCGGCGGGAATGGCCGGTTGTGGCGCGACTATGAACTTTAGGTGGTCGCCGCAATGTCTGCTTGCGGGCGAAGGCAAGATCGCCTCTATGGCCGATGGGGCGCAAACCGGAAGCACTGATGCCGTCATTGGCTCGAAAGCATTGACGGATTTGTCATTGACCATGTTGCGACGAAGCGGTCGGGGATCGTCGGCTGCGGCGCTCGACAAATGAACAGTCCAAGTCGCTTGGGCAGCAGGCAGCTCCGAGCCTATCGATTTCTATTAAGAAAGTCCCGTGTTATGATCGCGGCCCTGGCGTCGTCCGCCGTGGGTTCTGCGCACGGAGACCTGTCTCATGAGTGAAGTGGACGTCCTTTTTGCCGCCCTGCGACAGGCCGCTGACCCGCAGACGGTCGAGTGCATCGAAAACGTCGTCAGGCATGGCTCGGATCGCGATCTCAATCGCATCAATGCGCTTGCCTTCGCCGACAAGCACCATCTCGATGAAGAGAAAACCATCGCAGCGCTTCTGCACGCCGCCCGCATCGGCGCCTTCGAAATGACCTGGAACGTGCTTTGCCCGGGATGCGGCGGCGTGCTTGACAGCGGCGCGACCCTTAAAGGGGTCTCCCAGGAGACCTACCATTGCGCGCTCTGCGCGGCCGGCTACGAGCCGACGCTCGACGAGATGGTCGAGGTAACATTTACCGTCAGCCCGCGCGTGCGCAGGATTGCCGCCCATGACCCTGATCGGCTTCCTCCGCTTGAATACTACCGGCAGATCTTCTTCAGCTCCGGTGTCGATTTGCCGGAGGATCTGGAAGCGAAGTTTTCACGCATCCAGCTGGAGATGATCGAGCTGGCTCCGGGCGAGAAGGCTTTCGTCTCCCTGCAACTGCCGGCGCAATTCGTCATCATCTTCGATGCGGTCACCCATTCGGCGCAGTTTATCGACGTGCAGGGCGAGCCCACCGACGAACGCCAAACCCTGTCGATGGTCATCAGCCGGACGCATGCGCTGAACGAAACGCTGACCCTTCGTCCCGGCCTGCTGCGGCTCACCCTCGAAAACCACACCGATCGCAGGGTGGTGCCGAACGTCTGCATTGCAGGCGATGAGCTGCACGACCTGTTGGGCCGCAGGCGGCCTTTTCTGACAGCCAAGCGCCTGCTGACCAACCAGAGCTTCCGCGACATTTACCGGACCGATACGCTTGACGTCGACCAGCGCCTCAAGATCACCAGCCTGACTTTCCTCTTCACCGATTTGAGGGGCTCGACCGCGCTCTATGAGCGCGTCGGCGATCTTGCCGCTTTCGATCTGGTGCGCGCCCATTTCAGGGTTCTGCACGAGATCGTCGCCACAGAAGCCGGAGCCGTGGTCAAGACCATCGGCGATGCCGTGATGGCGACCTTCCCGAGCCCGGACCGCGCGGTGGCGGCCGCGCTCAGGATGCGGGAGGCGATGCTTCGGTTGAATACCGAACACGGCAGCGACGATCTTCTCCTGAAGATCGGCATTCATGAGGGACCATGCCTCGCCGTCAACCTGAACGACCGGCAGGACTATTTCGGCCAGACCGTCAATATCGCCTCCCGCGTCCAGGGCCTTGCCGATCCCAATGTGATCATGACGACGGAGGCGATCGTCGGCGACGCCCAGGTTTCGGAGATCCTGCGTGACGGCGGCATCACATCGGCCTCGCGGATGGCGGAACTTCAGGGCATCGGGCGGGAGGTCAGAATTTTCGCCCTGTCCTGAGCTGCCCTTCGCGCGCATTGCAGCCCGACATCAACATCGGTGCTGGCTGTATTTCCTCGAAATCCCAATCGGATTTTTGCCCGCGGATTGCTGTTTTTGTCATCGCCACACCTTGTGCGGGTGAAGCATATTGTCTTGATCAACGATAGTTCATATTGACTAGTGTGCCGGCCACCTAAAAAACGAGTTGTTCATGGCTTTCGTCTTCCGCCTGCCTGCGCTTGTTGCCCTCGGTTTTGGTCTTTATTCGACAGTCTGCCACGCGCAATCCTTTGATTGCAGCAAGGCGCAGAGCGTTATTGAGAAGGCGATTTGCGCCTCTCCGGCGCTGATTGCTGAGGATACCGCCTTGGCGGCCTCCTATCGGCAAGCATTGACGGATCTCGGCGGCGACCCGGTCAAGCTGAACGATCTGCGCCAGCAACAGCGCCGCTGGCTGGCGGAGCGGAATAAATCCTGCGTGGATACCGACCCGGTCCGGCTGTCGAGCTGCCTGACAGCAAGTTATCACAAGCGTCTTACGGCGTTGAACGCAGCGAGCCCTTCTCCAAGCCAGAAGTCTCCCGAAACTGCCCCGGTCGTCCAACCCACGCCAATGACTGCGCAGGCGACCGCGCCGGTGACACAGTCAGCGGCGGCACCGGATATCTCGGCGCCCTCGGCTGCCGCAGCGGCTCCATCCGCGCCGGTAAAAGCCCCGCCCCCGCTGGTGTCGCAGCCGCATCTGGCATTGGATCGCCTGCCTGGCGATCAGGATGGCAGCACCTTGCTGACCGTCGAGACGCCGGGCCATATCACCATCCGCACGCAGAGCCCTTCCGGTGCGGCGCTGCAGCTCGTCGATATGATCGCAGGCCCAGGCGGCCGCATGGGTGCCGCCGGCGTCAGCGACGGCCGGATCGACGCGCTGCTCGACAAAGGCACCTACAAGATCCGTGTGTTCGGCGCCAAGGGTGCCGCCGGCGACGTCAAGCTCACCGCGCAAGCCTATCAGGAGCTCGAACAGCCCGACGCCGCTTTGGCCGCGCTCAGCCCCGTCCATGCCGATCTCAGCGATCTGCAACAAAGATCCTATTGGATCGACATTCCCGAATCCGGGCCCCAATCCGGGCGCGTCGATATCGAGGCGGTTGGACGCTCGCTTCAGGATCTGCGCTTGTGGCGAAACGGCACCGATATTGCCGATCTCTCGCCTGATATGTCGATCTTCGAATTGAAGCCGGGCCTGCCGATAACCCGGGCCACGCTTACGGGAACGGTCGAGCCGGGCCGCTACCTCGTGACCGCCTATGGCGGCCAGAAGCTTGTCTGGACCAACGCGGACGCCGCAGAGCCATTCCATATTCGCACCGGCACGCAGCTATCGCTGGCTGGCGGGATTGCCGAAAATGTCATCGGACCTTTCGGCTCGATCCGTTTCGAGGCGCCGGCAGATCTCGATACCTTCCGTCTGGAGCTGCCGCAATCGGCGCCGGCCGTGCTCCGGGCCGGTCGGGTTTCCGGCGCTGAGACCGCGTTCCAAAGCGCAGCAATCGACAAGGCCAGCCGTGAACCGACAGCCACGCTTTCACTTTCGACAGACAGCCAGCCGAGCATCGTCGAAGTCTCGGGTTATGAAGGCCAGCATTTCCAGGTTCGCGGGGTTCGGTTCGGCACCGAAACCCGATTTAAAGGCTCGGTGCCCAATCTCATCAGTCTCGACGTTGCCGGCGAAGGCGGCGATGAAATTCCGGCCACGGCGCTGCTGGTGCGCCAGGATGGCGGTGGCAAAGCCACCATCGTCGCGTCGGACCTGCCGCATCTCGGCCCAGGCCAGGCTTGGCGGCAGCGCTTCAATTTACGCGGGCCGACATCGCTGCTGTTCGAAATGACGCAGGCGGGCCAGATCGCGGTCCGCACCTCCGGCGTTGCCCTGCACACCGACATCAGCCCGGTTCTGGTTGGCAATGCCCCGCGCGCCGATGGCCGCAATCCCGATCATTTCGATCTGGACGCCGGCTATTATCTGCTGCGGCTGCTGCCCGACAACGATGCCGCCGGCATCGTCGATCTCACCTTCGGCACGCCGGGCCTCGTCCCACCGGTTGAGCCCGCCGCTCCGGCGCGCACCCATATTTCCTTCGGCATCCGGGACGCCGAAAAGGCCACGCGCTACGAGATCATCGCCAATGCAGCGCCCGGTCTGCTGACGGGGCCGCGTGCCGTGGCCTTGCCCGCGGATCTGCAGGCGCGGCCACTGGCGCTCTGGCAGCCGGCCTCGGCAGCGGATTTGCAGATCGACGTCCGTGTGCCCGCCGGCGGGACGATCGCCGCCGTCGATATGCACAATAGCCCAGTCGCTTTTGCGGCCGGCAACGAGCGCGTCGATGCAAAAGGCCGGACCTTGAGCCTGCGCTTCCCGGCTTCCGGCGCTGCCCGCTCGATCGTCGTCAGCTGGCAGCCTGATGCGGCTGGGGCGGGCAAGATCGAACCGCCGCCCCCCGCATCCCCGTTGATAACAGGCCAACCCCAGTTTCTCGATCTCGCCGAGGACGCTCGGAAAGCCTACCGGCTCGAGGTGGCGGAAGGCGGGCTTTATCGCATCGAAACCCTTGGCCGTTTGCAGACTTCGCTGAGCCTTGGCACATCCTTCCTGCCGAAACTCGGAGAAGCGGCGGACAATGGCGATGGCCACAATGCGCTGCTGCAAACCTATCTGCGCGCGGGAACCTATCAGATCGACATCTCCGTACAGAATTCCTCCGGCCATCTCGGCGTCGCCGTGACACCGGCCTCGCTTCTGACGGCGGCAAGCCTGGTCACTGATGGCACCAGCCGAGGAATTCTCTCCGGCGGGCGCGGCGCTGTCGTGCCGATCGAGATCACGAGTGCAGGGTCTTACCAGCTTGATCTCTACTCCCTGGGGGAAGACCTGACCGCTCGTCTCGAGGATGCCGAGGGATGGCCGCTCACCGCGCCGGGGCCGCTTTCCGGCCTTAGTCAGGATTTCACGCCGGGGCATTATCGCCTGGTGATCCTGCCGCGTGATGTCGACACACGATTTGTCGCGCGGCTAAGGCCGGTCATCGACCCGCCGCAGCTGCAGGGCCATGGACCGCATCCGCTGGCCTTCAATCAGACCCAGGCATTTCAGTGGCGCGAGCCTCAGAGCAAGGGCGACGCACGCATTCCCGATAGCTGGACGTTCGATCTTCTTGCCGATGCGGATGTCGGTATCGATCTCACCGAAGGCATGATCGGCACACTGTTTCGCGACGACAAGGAGCAGATCGCCCGATTTGTCGCCGCTCCCCGGTTTACCGGCACATTGAAGGCCGGGCATTATCGGATCGACCTCACAAGCCTCGCTCGTGATGACCGGCTGGACTATCAGATCACCCTGAACACTGAGGATTTGCAGCCCGGCGAGGCGCGCTTCGTCAACCTGCCGGCCGAGCTTTCCTTCAATGTCGAGAAGGACCGTGTCGTCAGCCTCGGCACTTTCGGCCGCAGCGAAATCAAGGGCGTGCTGAAGGACGCGCAAGGCGCCGTCCTCGAACGGCTGACGGGGCGCAGCGATGATTGGAACATCGCGCTGTCCACCCGCCTGCCGGCCGGATCCTATAGGCTCTCCCTCGATCAGGCGGCGGCCTCAGGCACGGCCAGCCAATCGGATGATAATTCCGACGATCAGGAAACCGACGGCGATGACCAGGAGGCAGGCGGCGACGAGGCCAATGTCGGGGATATCGAGGTCCAGTTCGCCCTGCCGCAGGAGCAGCCGCAGCCGGCGCTCGCCGAGACCGGCAGCGCCTCCGTCGATGGCGCCTCGGTCTTTACTTTCCCTCTGCCGGGTCCCTTGCCGGCCAATGGAAAGGATCAGCTCGCGCTGGTGGCGGCGCAGTCCACCAGCGACCTGGTTCTCTCCGTCGAAAAACGAGACGCCGATGGCAGTTGGAAGCCGCAAGCCTTTGCCCGTGGCCGCACGCCCTTTATCGCCTGGCCTGCTTCGGAGGGAGAAGCAGAATGGCGCGCATCGGTCTGGACTCTTGACGGCGGGGCAGCGCCCATCAAGATCGCCGCGCGCCGCATCGCCCGCGAGATGCGCGAGCCCGGCGACATCGCCTTGGAACCCGTGGCGATCGACGGTCTTGATCTCTCTCTGAACGTTGCTCTTGTGCATGCACCATCGGCCGGCCTCGTCGACCTCGGCGCCGGCGCAGATCTGTTTGCAAGCGCAAGCGCCGATCGCCCGCTCACGGCGGCCACATCAGGACTTTTTGCGCCGCAATCGGATCGTTTATGGCTGGTCTCCCGTGCAGCCGGCCATGTGGAGGTGAACCCTGCGCAGCCCGATGCAGAGATCGCGCTGACGCTTTCGCCGGGAGATCGGGCGGTTATTCCGGCGACCCCGCCTTTGCCTGATAAGGTGAGGGTGTGGCGCGCGGATTCGGCCTTCGGCCAGCCGGGCCTCGCGGCCGGACGCGGCATGGGCGTCAGCCTCAACTCTGCGGTCGCTCTGGCCGATCATCAGGATTTGCATATCTGGAACGCCGCCAGCGATGAAGGCCTGCAGATGCGGCTGAGGCCGATCGATGCGGCAAAACTCGAGGCGGTGCAGCTGAACGGCACTTTGACGGCGACCGTTCCGGCCTTCAGCGCGCAGCCGGTGAAGCTGGCAGGCGGGGTGAAACGGCTGACACTCGACCTGGCGCCGGGGATCGCCGTCGTCTCCGCCCCTGCAGCCTCGCAATTGTTGAACGTCTGGTCGGGTGGCTCTCCCCTGTCGCGCAGCATCGCGACGTCGGCTGAAGAGATCTGGCTCGTCAACCTGACGGGTGATGCGGGCTCGGCGCGCGTCGGCCTGTCGCCGGGACAAGCCGTCAGCCTTAGCAATGATCAGATCAGGCGCCGGTTCTTCGGCACGGTCGGATCGGAAGAAATCGCGGTCGATGCCATCAAAGGAGATGTCCTGAATGTCTCCGGCGGCGCGGCGACCTTTATCGGCGCCGACGGTCGGGTCTTCCGCGGGGAGAGCATGTCCGTCTCCGGCCCCGGCCAGTTGATCGTCGATCACGGCGCCGGCCTCGTGGCGCTGTGGCTGGAACGCGGCGGCAAGTCGCCTTGGCCGAAGCCCGAGCCGCAATCGATGACCCTGCCGCAGAGCGTGACGCTCGAGGGTGAGGCCATGGCCTTCCGTCTCGGTCCGGCCCAGCCGATGGTGCTCGACGTCAGCACCGATGCCCCCGTCATCGCAGCCCTGGAGCAGGATGGTCACCGCGACATGCAGCTCTTTCCCACAGGAGCGGAATTCCACCGCTATCTCTCGGCGGGCGAGGCGATCCTGACGCTCTATTCCACGCATGAGGGCCCCTTGTCGGGCAGCCTGGATATGACTGCGACGCCTGTTGTGCCGGTCAATGACGGCATCGGAGCCCCGGTCGTGCTTGCACCGGGAGCGACGGCGCTGTTCGGCTTCGAGGTCAGGAATAGCGGCAATATCGGTGTCGGCCTGCGTTCCGATCCGGACCTTGCGATCGGCCGGCTGCTGGACGCCAAGGGCCAGGTGCTCGGCGAGGGCGTCAATCAGCTCAAGCAGCTTGCGGCAGGCTATTACCTGCTGGAAGCGCGCGCCCCGGCCGACGCACCGACGCTCATCGTCCGGCCTTCGGTGGTTGGATTGTCGCCGCCGCCCGCCGGTCCGCCGCCCGAAATCATCAGCGATTATCTGCAGCGTGCCGGTTTGAAGCCCACGGGATCGAAGTGAAACACCAATGAAAAAGATCGTATTTCTCATTGCCCTCGCTCTTGCGTCTTCAACGCTGATCTCAAGCGGTCACGCCCAGCAAGGTGCTGCCGCACCGGCTCTGGATGTTCTGCAACGCGCCGACGGCGTCAAAATCGTGCCGGAGAGGTTCCTGCGCGCCTATGATCCCGTGACGATTTTCTTCGCCGGGGATACCGGCCCGGCCACCGGCGGCCCGGAAGACTCGCCCGAACGTTTTGTGACGATGGAACCGGCGGCTGCCGGTGCCTGGCAATGGCTCGGCCCGCGGGCCCTGCAATTCCGGCCCGCCGACAAGTGGCAGCCGCTTGCCCGCGTCACGGTCAAGATGCTGGATCAGGGCACGAACGCCGGCGGCGAGACGGAATTGATACCGCTGCTGCCGGTACCGGTCTCCACGCTCCCGGCTGCGGGCGATGATCCGGTCAACGAGCTCGACCAGATCACCTTGACCTTTGCCGAGCCCGTCGATGTCGCAGCACTTGCCCGCCTTCTGTCGATCGAGCTGCGTCCGGCGCCGGGCATCGGCGACGAAGGCGGTCTGATGTTGGGGGCGCAGGATTTCGATATCCAGCCGCTCGAACGCAACAGCCGCAGCGACCAGCAATCCTATGTGGTAAAACTGCATGCCAGCGTGCCCGATGGCCGCGTCGCCATTCTGCGGCTGAAGCTTGCCGACACGCCTGACTTCAGCGATCAGACCTTTGAATTGCGCGTGCGCACCGCGGTGCCCTTCACCATGACCAAGTCCGATTGCGGCCGGGGCTTCGACGCCACATCAAGCGACGACATCATGCGCTGCACGTCGAACGCCAGCGTCAGCGACTACAGCGCCGCGGTCGACGATGACGGCAATCCCGTCGAAACCGCCGATCGATCAAGCCAGGCACGCGAGTTGATCTTCCGGTTTTCGAGCAATCCAGTGGCCGGAGAGCAGTTCTCGGTCCGGGACGCCTTGCGCATTTCTCCGCCGGTGGACGATCTGACGGCGGAAGCCAGCAACGGGCGTCTTTATATCGATGGCCGCTTTCTCACCGACAAGGTCTATACGCTCGATGTGGCCGCCGGCGCCTTGACGGATGAGCGCGGCAGACCGCTGGCCGACGGTTTCAGCCGGAAATTCGCCTTCGCGCCGGAACAGTCCTCGCTCGTCTGGGATGCGTCGCAGGGCGTGGTCGAGCGCTTTGGCCCGCAACTCGTGCCATTGCGCGGGCGCGGCTATGAGCAGGCCGATGTGCGCATCCACGCGATCGATCCGCTGTCCCGCGACTTTTGGCCTTTCCCGCAATCCGGCCTCGATACGGACGACGACGAGGCACCGCCCCTGCCCGGCAAGGAGCCGCAGAAATGGGCCGACAGCGATGAGATTTCGGCCGATGCGATCCAGGCCCGCGTCAAGGCCCTGGGCTCGCCCGCCATATCCCAATTCGTGGACCTGCCGATTCACAAGGGCGGCGTCGACACCAAATTCGGCCTGGATCTGAAATTGCTTTTTGCCAGGATTGCCGGTGCCGACCAGCCCGGCACCTATCTCGTCGGCCTGCGCGCCGTGGACGATCAAACCCGCCACTGGCTTCGTGTGCAGGTCACCGACCTGACCTTGAGCGCGGTGGAGGAACCGGACCGGGTGCGCTTTGCCGTCACCTCGCTTGCCGGCGGCAATCCGATCAGCGGGGCGCAAATACGCCTCGACGGTTTGCGAGACGGCAAATTCGTTACGCTCGCGACCGGGACGACCGACGCCCAGGGCTTCTTTTCCTGGGAGCTGCAGCAGCGCGCCGACGCGCAGATCCGGCGCGTCATCGTGACCAAGGGGCTGGATACTCTGGTCGTCGACCCCGATCATGCCCCGGCCCAATATGCCGGGGATAACTGGACCAAGCCCTCGGCCGCCTGGCTGGATTGGACCACCAATCCCGAAGACGAGCGTGCCGAGCAGAGCCGCACCCTTTGCCACGTCTTTACCGAGCGGCCGATCTATCGCCCGGAGGAGCCGGTGCATATCAAGGGTTATGTCCGCAGCTATCTCGGCGGTCACCTGACGCTGCCGGCGCGGGGCGGCCAGATCGTGATTACCGGCCCCGACCAGCAGGAATGGCGCGTCCCGGTGCGGCTGGACGCGTTCGGCGGCTTTTACCACAAATTCGACGCCGAGACGCCGGCGACCGGCGATTACGACGTTCACTTCGAACCGGGCGACACGGCGGGGACTCCCGACCAAACGCAACCGGCGCAGACATCCGGTGATGACGAGAATGCCGGCGGCCAGCCGAGCGTTGGCAATAGCGATGACGCGGCGGCAGACGACAGGCAGGCCGAGACCGCCGATAGCGACGGCACGGCCGACAAGACGGTCCAATGCGGCAGCATCTCCTTCAAGAAGGAGGCCTATCGCCTGCCGACGTTCGAAGTCGTGCTCAACAATCCGCAAACCGTACCGCTCGATTCCTCCTTCAACGTCGATCTGATCGCCCGCTATTTCGCCGGCGGCCTGCTGGCGGATCGTCCCATCCGCTGGCGCGCGGTGCAATATCCCTACAATTGGACGCCGCCCGGCCACGAAGGCTTCCTGTTTTCGACGGATTCCCGTTACTCCGGCGGCGATGAATTCAAATCCTCGCCGGCGCTCGAACGCGACGGCAGCACCGATGCCGGCGGCGCCTCGCGTATCAGCTTCGACACGACGATCGAGCCGACGGCGCAGCCCCGCCGCTACATGGTCGAGGCGACCGTGACCGGCGACGACGATCTGCAGGTGCGCAGCATCACCAACGTCTATGCCGTCCCGCCCTTCGTGCTCGGTCTCAAGCTGCCGCGCTATGTGCCGCAGCCGGGCGCCATCGAGCCCGAGATCCTGGCCGTCGACGGCAATGGCGATCCCGTCGCCGGGCTGGAGATGACGGCGCGCCTGATCCATCGCAACTGGACGTCGACGCTGCAGGCGAGCGACTTCAGCCAGGGTTCGGCGAAATACATCACCCAGCAGATGGACGAGACCGTTCTGGAGCGTAGGGTTACCAGCACGAGCGAGATCCAGACCCTGGCGCTCGAGGCAAAGGACGCCGGTGTCTATGTCCTTCAACTCGAGGCCAGCGACCGGATCGGCCGCCGGCAGCAGGTCAGCGTCGACTTTTTCGTCGGCGGCACCACGCCGGTCACCTGGGCACAGCCGCCCGCCCGCACCGCGGTCGTGTCCACCGATAAGGACAGCTATATCCCCGGCGACACCGCCAATCTGCTGATCCAGTCCCCCTTCCAGACAGCCCGGGCGCTCGCCGTCGTCGAAGAGCCCGAGGGGACGTTCCGCTATGACTGGGTCGACATCACCGATGGATACGGCCATTACGCAGTGCCGGTCCGCAAGGAATATACGCCTGACATATCAGTGCACTTCCTCATTATGCGCGGCCGGCTGGAGACCAGCATTCCCTCGCCGAACGCGCCCTTCGACCAGGGCAAGCCCGTCACGATCGCCGCGACCAAGACGGTGACGGTCAAGCCGGTGAAGAACAGCATCACCGTGACCCTGGATTATCCGAAGAAGGCTCGCCCCGGCGACGAAGTCGAGGTGACGCTGCATCTGGCCGACGATACCGGTCAGCCGATCGCCGGCGATGCCACCTTCTGGATGATCGACCAGGCGGTGCTGTCGCTCGCGACCGAGCAGCCGCTGGATCCGCTGCCGAATTTCATCGTCAAGCGCCCATCGACCATGGCGCTGCGCGACACCCGCAACATGGCCTTCGGCATCATTCCTCTGGACGAGGTGCCGGGCGGCGACGAGCGGGAGGAATGGGGCACGGACAACAATATATCCGTCCGCAAGAATTTCACGCCGGTGCCGATCTATCTTCCCGACGTGAAGGTCGGCGCGGACGGCACCGCCAGGATCAAGATGAAACTGCCGGACTCGCTGACCGTCTTCAAGCTGCGCGCCAAGGCCGTCAGCGGTCCCGACCGCTTCGGCTACGGCACCGGCGAAATGCTGATCCGGCAGGAGATCGTGGCGCAACCCGCCCTGCCCCGTTTCCTGCGTTATGGCGACCAATTCGAGGCCGGCATCATTGCCCGCGTCGTCGAGGGCGGCGACGGCGCCGGCGCTGCGTCCATTGCTTCCGACGGCTTGACGCTGGAGGGCAGCCAGGATCTCTCCTTCACCTGGGAACAGAACAAGCCGGCTCACATCGGCGTTCTCGCCGAGGTGCCCGAGCCAAGGCCCGGCCAGGAGGACGTGCGGCTGCGTTTCGGGGTCGAGCGCCTCGCCGACCACGCCAGCGACGCCGTCGAGATCACGCTGCCGTTGAAGTCCGACCGCATGCCCACCAGGCATTACGAGATCGTCGAAATCCCGGCGGGCGGCGCGAAAACGCTGCCGGCCACCGAGGAAAATGTGCGCCCCGGATCGTTTCAACGGGTGATGACGCTGACCTCGGATCCGGCATTGGTGAAGCTCGTCGCCGGCCTCAACACTCTGGTGGAATCGCCCTATGGCTCCACCGAACAACGGATATCGCTCGCCGCCTCCGGCGTCGCCTTCAAAAGTTTCGCACCCATCCTGGCGGCTGCGCAGCTTGAGAAACGCATAGACGGCGACGTGCACAACACCGTGCTGGCCATCGGCCAGGCGGTCGATGCCGATGGCCTTGTCGGTTTCTGGCCGCACAGCAAGGGCAATGTTTCGCTGACGGCCTGGGCCTATTCCTTCCTGGTCGCGGCCGACAAAGCCGGCGAACCCACCGACAAGACGTTGACGGATCGCCTTGCCAGCGTGCTGAAACTATCGCTGCGCTCGGACTATCCGCATCTGCTCACCGGCGACGAGGTTCGCGAACGGGTCGAGGCTCTGACGGCGCTGGCCGAGGGCGGCGCGCTCGATCCTGCCTATACGGCCGAACTCGCCCGCTCGGCCGCGGTGATGCCGAATGTCAGCGTTGCCAGAATGACGGCGGCGGCAGCGGCGGCACCCGATGCCGACCAACGCCTTGTCGCCGGTCTCGCCGACACGATGTGGTCGCGCGTGCGCATCCTCTCGCGCAATGGCCAGCTGGTTTATGACGGCCAGGCCCAGGATGGCGGCAGCCCGATCATCCTGCCTTCGGAAACCCGCAGCCTTGCCGAAATGGTGCGCGCGGCGGCTTTGACCTCGGAAACGGATCCACGCTATCCCGCCTTGAAAAACGCCCTGCTGCAGCTCGGTGAAGGCGACGGCTGGGGCTCGACCAATGCCACCTCGGCTGCGATCCGCGCGCTTGCAGCCGCCTGGCAGAGGCCGACGACGCCTTTGCCGTTAACGCTTGAACAGAGCGGCAATGTTCAAAACCTGACGCTCGACGCCAATGCGCCCGTGTTGCGGCAGGTCACTCTCGATCCGAGCGCCGTCACCATCCAGAATACCGGAACGACGAGTGCTCTGGCGCTGGTGGAAACCACCTACCTCGCCGCCGAAGCCGGCTACACCGCCCAAGCCGAAAGTCAGGGCTTTGCCCTGACCCGCACGCTCTACCGCGTCCCCGCCGGCAATGCGCCGCTGGAGAAGCTGGTCCCCGATGCCAAAGGGGCGATCCAGCTCAAGGTCGGCGACGTGCTGGAGGAGAGGGTCGAACTGGTGGTGTCCGAGGATCGGACCCATGTGGCACTGACCCTGCCGCTTGCCGCAGGGCTGGATCCTCTCAACCCCAATATCGCCACCGCCCCGGCCGAGGCCACGCCTGATATCGCGCCGAGCCTGCCGAGCGATTGGGTCTCCTATGGGGACGATCAGGTATTTTGCGCGTCCGACAGGCTTGCGAAAGGCAACCACACCTTTGCCTATCGGACGCGCGCCCTGATCCCCGGCTCGTATACGCAGCCGCAGGCCTTTGCCGAAACCATGTACCAGAAGGGCGTGCAGGGAATGAGCGCCGCCGTGCAGATCGTGGTGGCGAAATAGGCCGCCGCAATCGGGACGACATCAGGCAGGACGACATCAGACAAGACGACAACAGGCAAGGGAGCCAGCCGGCCGGGAAATGACACGCTGGGGAAGCCGCCGATCGAAGCTCGCATTTTTCTCCTCGCTGGTTCTCGCGGCGGGCGCCCTGGTCTATGCCTATCTCATCGATCAGCGTGCGCAGCTGATCGCGCCTTCGCCGACGCCGATACTCTATGATCGCGGCGGCGCGTTCCTCGCGCAGATCGGCCATGCCGACAGTGCCAGCGGGCGCATCGATTATGGCTATTGGCCGCTGGAGCAATTGCCCGACCGCGTCGTGAAGGCAACGCTTGCCCTCGAAGACCGGCGGTTCTACGACCATATCGGCGTCGATCCCTATGCGATCGGCCGGGCCGCCTGGCAGAATCTCGGCGCCGTCAAGCGCCGCTCGGGCGCCTCGACCATTGCGATGCAAGTGGCGCGGATGCAGCAGCCGGAGACGCGCACCTTCATGCACAAGATCCTCGAGGCCGGTACCGGCGTCTTGCTGACCCTGCGTTACGGCCGCGACGCGACGCTGGCGCAATATTTGCGGCTGGCGCCTTACGGCAATGGCAGCCACGGCATCGCCCATGCGGCGCGGCTCTATTTCGACAAGCCGGTAGCCGACTTGTCCTGGGCCGAGATCGCACTGCTGTCGGCCATCCCGCAGTCGCCGACCCGGATGAACCCGCTGCGGCCCGAGGGCTTGCGCCGGGCCGTTCAGCGCGGTCATCACATTCTCGACGCACTGGCGAAACAGGAGGTCCTTCCGGCTGACGAGGCGGAGATCGCTCACCGCCAGCTCGCCGACATCAGGATGCCCGACCGGCCCCGCCGTCCGGACGCCCTGCACCTGATCTTGCGTTACCACGACCTCATCGAGAACGGCCTGGTCGCGCCCGCTTCCGCTGATATGCCGCTGATCCACACGACGATCGACCTTGGCCTGCAGGCCGACGTCACCGCGCTCGCACGGCAATATCTCGACGGCTGGCGCTCCGCGGGCGCGCAGCAAGTCGGCGTCATGGTGGTGTCGCGTCAGACCGGCGAGGTCCTCGCCCAGGTGGGGTCGAGCAATTATTACGGCCGGCATGCCGGCGCCTTCGACCATACGCGGACACAGCGCTCGCCCGGCTCGACACTCAAACCTTTCATTTACGCGCTGGGATTCGAGCGCGGCGTGCTGAAGCCGACGGACATGCTGCTGGATCTGCCGGAAGGCGCATCGGGCATCGGCGATGCCGACCGCGAATTCCTCGGCCCCATGCTGCCCCGCCAGGCGCTCGCCAATTCGCGCAATGTGCCGGCCACCAATCTGCTGCGCAGCATCGGTCTCGACACGACATTCCGCTTTTTGCGTGATCTCGGCCTGCATGACCTCGAAACCCCGGCCGATTATTTCGGCCTGTCGATGGCGATCGGCTCGTTGCCGACACGCCTGGACCGGCTGATGCGGGCCTATGGCGCGCTGGCCAATGACGGCCAATTGCGGGATCTGCGCTGGGCGCGCGAGCAGCCGCAGCCGCAATCCGTCCGGGTGATTTCGCTCGATACGGCCCGGCTGATTACCTCCTTCCTGTCCGATCCGCAGGCCCGGCTGCCGAGCTTCCACCGCTATGGCACGCTGGAATATCCCTTCCCCGTCGCCATCAAGACCGGCACCTCGCAGGGTTACCGGGATGCCTGGGCCATTGCCTATTCGGAAAAGGCCATCGTCGGCGTCTGGATCGGGCGCGGCGATGACGGCACCATGAGCCGGATGACCGGCGCCGGCAGCGCCGCCCGCCTCGTGCACGCGATCATGGACCGGGTCCATGGCAACAAGCCGGGAGACATCGCCGATGCGCGCTTTCCGACGCCGCCGGACCGCAAGCCGATCGAGGTTTGCGTCGTCAACGGGCAGGCGAACGACAGCAGCTGCAGCCGGACGCTGGTGGAATGGCTGAAGTCCGACGAGATGCCGAAGGCGGCTGCGCTATCGCTTCGTCCGGACGCCAGCCTCAGGTCTTTGCCGATCAGTGCAACAACGGGGAACAGTCAGAATTATTCGCTCGCCGCTGCCGATGCTTCCAACACGAAGATCCATCTCGCCATATCGGCACCTGCCCGCAACAGCCAGATCTGGCGCAATCCGGAACAGCCGGCCGCATTCGACCGGCTGCCGCTGAAGGCCGATGTGCAACCGCATGTGCCGCAAATCGTCTGGTATGTCGATGGCCAGCCCTTCGCCGTCACCGATCCCGACCAGCCTGTCTTCTGGCCCATCCAGAGCGGTGAACACCGCTTCCAGATCCGCCTGCCCTACCGCGACGAAACCTCTGCAGTCGTACCGGTGTATGTGCAATGAGAACGCCGCGCTGCCGCAGTCGTCGGCCACGCGTGAGGTAGCGGTCGAAAAGGGCGGGCGCTGACAGCCACGCTCACCGCCATCAGCGCTTATTTGGCATCCATTTGCTGGAGAAGAGCACGCCAGAGCGCAACCAATTCCGAGTCTCCGACATCGTGCGTCGGCTTCAGCCGAACGGCCGTATGCACCAGAACCAGATGGGTCGCTGCATCAATAAAAATGCGCTGCCCTTCGACACCCTCCATAACGAACGTCCGGCGCGGTGCGGGCATCAGCCAGACCAGGTAACCATAGCCCCAAGGGTGCGTCCCTTGGTCGATGGCGAGGGGAGAGCCAGCCGTCACCGGCTGCGTGGCGTCCAGAATCCATTGCTTGGGGACGATCTGCTTGCCATTCCAAGCGCCATTATGTGCGAGCATCAGGGCGAAGCGTGCATAGTCCCTGGCGGTTGCGCTGAAGCAGCAATAAGCGATCTCCTGACCGCTCCGATCAACAACCCAGTCTGCGTCATCCTCCGCCCCCATCGGTTGCCAGATGCGGCTCTGAAGGTACTCAGCCACCGTCATGTGCGTGGCCTGTGTCAGGACGAGGCCCAACACTTCGGGATCGATGTTGGCGTAGTGCCACTGCGTTCCAGGCGGAGCGGCTCGGACGTTGAACTCCGATACTGCCTGGCTTGTCGAAAGATCGGATCGACTGAAGAGCAGCCGGCTAAGCTTCGCATCGTCATCGGAACCGCCGTAGTCCTGGCCGAACTGGATGCCGGAGCTCATCTGCAACAACGCCCGGATGGTTGTCTGTCCCAGGACCTTGCCGGTCAGCGCCGGCACATAGGTTTGCGCGAGGTCGTCTATCGAATGGATGGCACCTTCGTTGATCGCGATGCCGATCAACATGCCCGTAATCGTCTTCGCCATGGACTGCGAATAAAAGCGGTCGCGGTCTGTGCGGCCATATTGGTAATGCTCGAACAGAATGGTGTCGTCCCGAGCGATGAGCAAGCTGGTCGTGGGATTACGGTCGAGATAATCTTGCAGGGTGTGTGGCTGCCCTCGGAACGTATAGCTTAGCTCCAGCTCCTGCGGCGCACGGGCCAGCAGCGAAGGCTTACTGGCGGCCACGCGGTGCGTCGGATCGAGCTTGTCGGCATGGCTGTAATTGCCCACCATATTCGATTGCAATTTGAGCGGCGGTCCAATCGGATAGCCGAGGGTTTCTCCATATGCGGACGCGTTTGGGCCGGTTGGAGAAAACACCGGACTGGCATCCCGCGCGGATGCAATCTTCTCTGATCCGACGACAGACAAAATCGCGATGGCAATCGCTGTCGACTTATGAGCAGCGCGCCGTCGTGCTGTAGAGTGCGCCAGCATGGGCTCTCATTCTTCGCTTCGCTGCAGCTACGGCCCAGCGCTTTCGAGTGAACAACCAATGCTGCGAGCCCGTCATGCCGATGTCAAGACTAGGCTTATCGCTGTCTGCTCTGAGATTGCCTTGTCGCCTCTCAAGCCGAGGCCACGTCGTAACTCTTGTTCGCCGCGTTCTGGATCAATGCGATGGCGATCGGCGGAACGAAGAAGCTCCAGATGGCGAGCCAGACGATGGAGATCAGAGGTCCCTCACCTTTGCCGTGGCCGCGGCGGTTGAGGAGCTCGCCAAGGGTCATGACGAGAACCGGCAATCCAAGCGGGATAAAGATGGCGATCAGCTCTAACTTTTTGTTTTTAGGCTGCGGCAAAAGCGCTTCGCGCTTTGCCTGGCATTGCTCTAAGCCAGATGAAAGCGCCAGCGAGGCCGACGTCAATCGCAATCATATTCGTCGCTGTCCTTGCTCCGGAAGCCGCCCCACACTCCGTCATCCCAGGGCTTGCCCCTGGGATCCATGCGGCTGGCGCTGCGCGAACAGAGATGGCGTCCAACTGCAGGGAAGTTATTGAAGCCGTGCGCCTGGTTGTGGATCCCAGGGTCAAGCCCTGGGATGACGGAGTGTGGAGTTGGCGTTCTCGCCAAACGCACCGGCGGTGCAGCCTGCGAGACGCCGCTTGCCGCAGCTTCATCGCGCCGGCGGGACTTAGGCATCTCGGCACCATCTCTCCTCCGTTATCCAGGGCATCAAGCCCTGGGATGACGGAGAGTGGGGACCTGTTTCTGCCAAACTCGATGTCGGCTGGGACAATGCATCACGATGCGACCTGCTCTAATCGCAGGTTTCAGCGATCCTCTTCAGTTCGACTGCAGGCTCCAGAATGGCGCCGCCCTTGTTTCCGACGAAACGGTAGGTCCCGCGCCACAAGCCGTCCGCAGCTTCGGATATGCGCAGACGGTGATCGCCGTCCCTGCACGTCGCGTCATAGGCCACGTCACCCATATCGGTGAAATCCAGTCTGCACTTGGCGGCCTCTGCCTTCGGCAGAACCGGGTTCATGTGGCTCTTCACCGCCGCCTGGTCGTAGCAGATCCGAAACACCTGCTCATCGTTCTTCAACTCCGGCGTGGGGACCGGCGTGAAGATCCTCACCTGCCAAAGTCCGGTGGGAAGGCCGCTCTCCTCAGAGAAGGAGGGGGCGGCAATCAGGGCGAATGCAGCGGCAAGAACGGATCGCAGCATGGTTTTTGCTCTCCTCATTTGCACTCGCCAATCCGCTTGACCCGAACATCGGTTGTGGGCTGCGGCATATCGGAATCCCCCTCATAGACCTCGTTATAGGAGATCTGGCCGCTGAAGCTTTCGCCGTCATTTTCCGGTTGGAGAAAAAGCCCCCATGAGGTTCCGATGCCGCCGTGATCGCATTGGGCGTTCATCTGAATACCGCTGTCGTAAAAATGGATCTTGTCGACCAGCACGCATTTGACGCCGGCGGGTTTCGGCATCAGCGGCAGCGTGTCTGCGGTCATGTCGCTCTTGACGCAGATGTCGCGCGTGGCTTCGACAACCTTCATTTCCGTATCGCTGCGTTGAAGGGTGTTCCAGGTGAAGCGCCAAAGACCGCCCCATTCCGGCCGCTCCGTCGGCATGTCTTCGGCGCTCGCCTGCGTCCGGCCCTGCGGCATCTGGAGATCGGTGGTCTGCAGCGCCAGCCGGCGCGAGAACCAGGCTCCGATGATGTTAAAGTCGTTGAAGGTGATGTGATAGGGCTTGAGAACCTCATCCTGCTGCGCCAGGGCAGTGCCGGCGACCGAAGACTTGCGGCTGTAATAGACCTGTATCTCCCGGAATTTTTCCTCAGGCATCGGCTCGGCTTCCCGAAGCGGCGCCTGGTTGAGCACCGACTGGGCGACATCGCGGCCGAGCGCCGCGTAGGTGCCTTGCGCGTTCTCGGCAAAATATGCGCCGAACATCTCGACCATCGCAAAGGTCTGATCCTGTTTCATGCGCTCGACGAAGATGGCGCCGGCGGCCTCGTAAGCGGCCTTATCCGTTCCGAATGTCTTGAAGATCGCCTGATGATCGCCGTCCGGATCGAGAAACATCGCGTAGGTGATGTGGCCATAGGTCCGGTAGTCGATGCCGTTGACCGGCTCGAGCAGCTTCACGTCAAAACCGGCGCGGCCGGCAGCGATCTTCGGCGGTGACGCCGGAGACGGGTTTTCGATAGCCGCCGGGACGGATGGGGATTGCGTCCATCCCAAAGAGGGCGCCGAAACAGACATCATCAGCGACAACGCTGCCACACCGGCAAACGGCAAACGGGACATGGCGTTCATCCTCATTGGGTCGGGGGAAGACTTAGGGAACAGGGATGGTTTGGGAGGGCAGCCCTGTCTCGACGGACGATGCCTGATGTCACCGCGATGATGCTCAAAAGTTTCCCCCTATGCGTGCGTTTTCTCACAGCCTAAATATGGTTGTCATGCGAAAAAGAAAGGGGGCTTCGTTTCCGTGCAATCCGGTTGGTGTCTGCTTCGCACTGACGGAGGAGAGGTGGTGCCGAGATGCCCAAGCCTCGTGGGCGCCATGAAGTTGCGGCTCCGCAGCGGCCATGGAGCCGCAGCGGAGCCGCTCAGGCCGTGCGGCCGGTGCGTTTGGCGAGAACGTCAACCACATACTCCGTCATCCCAGGGCTTGACCCTGGGATCCACAGCCAAGCACTCTGCCGGAATGGCAGGATATGTCTACATCGTCACCAACCAGAAACACGGCACGCTCTATATCGGCGTGACATCCGATCTGGAGCGTCGCATCTACGAACATCGTGAAGGGCTGACGCCGGGCTTTGCCTGGAAATATGGCTGCACCCGCCTCGTCTGGTACGAGGAGCATTGGGATATCGGCAGCGCGATCCAGCGCGAGAAGTCATTGAAGCGATGGTACCGGCAATGGAAGATCGACCTGATCGAAGCCATGAATCCCGGGTGGAACGATCTCTATCTGACGCTGTGGTGATGCCATCGCTGCTCACGCAGTGCCAGCCGCGTGGATCCCAGGGTCAAGCCCTGGGATGACGGAGGAGAGGTAGTGCCGCGGGACACACAAGCCTCGCTGGCGCGATGTAGCTACGGCAAAAGTGACGCCTCACACACTGCAACGCCGTTCCGCTTGGCGAGAACGCCAACCCCACTCTCGGTCATCCCAGGGCTTGACCCTGGGATCCACAACCAAGCGCACGGCTTCAATAACTTGCCTGCAGTGGGACGCAATCTCTATCCACGCGGTGCCAGCCGCATGGATCCCAGGGTCAAGCCCTGGGATGACGGAGTGTGGGGCGGCAAGGGCGGCGGAGAAGAGGTGGTGGCTGGACACATAAGCCTCGCCGGCGCGATGAAGCTGCGGCTCCGCAGCGGCGATGGAGCGACGGCAAAAGTGGGGCCGGTGCGTTTGGCGTTCTCGCCAAACGCACCGGTGCAGCCTGCGAGGCGCCGCTTGCTCTATTGTTTTGTGACTGCCTGTGATGGGCCTTTCTGCAAATCCGCCTCGTCGGCAAGAATGGCGGCGGCTTCATCCAGCAAGGCGTCTTTTGCATTCTTGCGGGCATTTTCCATGGCAATATCGGCGCTCAGGCTGCGCTCGTCCGCCTGCAGGCCATCATCGCCACCGAGGTCTTCGCCATCACCGGCCTGCGCGCGAGACTTGAACCGGCTTTCCCGCGCCGCCGCTTCCTTGCGGCGTTCGGCTTCATTGAGGGACACAACGCCCTTTTCGCGCTGCGCCTTCAGGTCGGCAATGTCTTTGATCAGGCGCTGGAAGTCCGGATCGCTCTTGACGCGGGCATCATGGCGGCTTTGCAATGACGGCAGCAGCGTCTGGATCGTCTCGTCTGGGGTATAGCGCGCCGGCTTGATCTCAGCCCATGGCAGGGCATTGTCATAGCTGGTCTCGCCGAAAGCAGTCGGATCGGACAGTCCCGGCAGGCTCAGATCGGGCGTCACGCCGCGCAGCTGCGTCGTGCCGCCGTTGACCCGGAAAAACTGGGAAATCGTCACTTTCAGCTCGCCGAATTCGGGTTTGCTGTTGTGAACCACCTGGTCAAGATCGACGACGGTCTGAACGGTGCCCTTGCCGAAACTGGGTTCGCCGATGATCACGCCCCGACCGTAATCCTGGATTGCCGCGGCAAAGATTTCCGAGGCCGAGGCCGAGCCGCGATTGATCAGGACACCCATCGGGCCTGTCCAGACGGGTGCAGCAAAATCAGCGCTTCTGACCGCAACCTTGCCGTCGCTGCCGCGCTGCTGAACGACCGGGCCGTTGCCGATGAAGAGACCGGTGAGATCGATCGCCTCATCCAACGAACCGCCGCCATTGTTGCGCAGGTCGATGAGAACGCTGTCGACCTTTTCCTCGTTCAGTTCGCCGAGAAGCTTGGCGACATCGCGGCTTGCACTCTTGTAGTCCTTGTCGCCTTTGCTCTTGGCTTCAAAATCTTCATAGAAGACCGGCAGCGTGATGATGCCGATTTTACGCGTGGCGTCGCCCGCCTTCACCGACAGCACGGTTTTCCTGGCAGCCTGCTTGTCGAGACTGATCTTATCGCGCACCAGGCTGACGACGCGATGGGCGGCATCGGCGCCGGCATCGGCCGGCAGGATATCCAGGCGCACGACGGAGCCTTTCTTCCCGCGGATCATCTGCACGACTTCATCCAGGCGCGTGCCCACCACTTCCTTGATCGGCCCATCCTTGCCCTGGCCGACACCGGTAATGCGGTCTCCGACCGCGAGCTTGCCGGACAGCTGCGCCGGCCCGCCAGGCACCAGCTCACGGATTGTCGTGTAATCGTCGCGTTCCTGCAGCACGGCGCCGATACCGAACAACGAAAGCTTCATCGAGACATTGAAATCGGCTGAAGCGGCCGCGCCGAAATAGTCGGTGTGCGGATCGACAGAGGTTGCAAAGGAGTCCATGAACGACTGGAAAACGTCGTCGCTTTTAAACTGGTAAGCCCGCTCGAGTGAGTTTTCGTAGCGTTTGTCGAGGGTTTCGCGAATAGCTGCGTCGGTTTTGCCGCCCAGCTTCAGCCGCAACCAGTCGCTCTTGACGCGCTTGCGCCAAAGCTCGTTGCTCGCGGCTTCCGACTGCGGCCACGGCTCCTTATCGCGCAGCACCGAAAAATCTTCCTTCACGCTGAAATCGAAGCCCTGTTTCAGCAGGCTGCGCGCGTAGGTCATCCGGTCGACAACACGCCGTTCATAGGCGTTGAAAATCGCAAACGGGATCTTCAAGTCCTGCTTTTCTATCGCATCGTCGATCTCGCTGCGGTCAGCCATGAACCTGTCGACATCGGTCTGCAGGAAGAGCATGCGGTCCGGATCAAGCGACTTGATGAAGCGATCCATGACCTTGGCCGACAAGGCGTCGTCGAGCGCAACGGGTTTGTAGCTGTATCGCGAAAGAAATTGCGCGCTCAACTGAGCGGCCTGCGCCTGCCGCTTCAGCGGCGCCAAAGCCGGCGGTGAGGCAACTTCAGCATATGCGGACGATGCGAGTGCAAGAAATGCTGCAAGAAAAACGTAGGGTATGCGCATTCAGCGTTGATCCAATTCAGACTGCCTGATGTCGATGGGTGATCTAGGTGAGACAATTATGGTCTTTTGGCAAGCAGGTGGCAAATGACATGGTTGGCAACGGCAGGAAAATGCATCCAGGGTTCTGCGCGGGATCGTCTCACTCGACATCGGCCTCCCGCGTGGCGGAACTTCAGGCATCGGGAGAGATCAGAATTTTCGTCTTGTCGTGAGCTGGGCTGCTCTTCTGCGTCAAGCCAACTTGAGCATAGATTTCGCGGCGGACCGGAAGCGGACTCACATTGGGCTACTGATGTTCGGTACCTTTACGCCCATATAGTCGTCGTTCGCCGGTGCTAATGCCGGTACCGAAAGCCGCCATACGGGTGAGGTTCTACAGCCGAACCAAGATCACGCTGCGGGGTGGTAAGCGGCATACGTAACAAACCCACCTCAACCGCAGCTTGAGCAAAAGATCGGCCCTCGTTATGCTACTCCGGTAAAGGGTGTAGGGTTAAGGCATGCGAATTGAATACCTTCAAATATCAAATGTCCTCAGCTTTCCCTATCGTGCCGATGTGCGCCAAGCCGATAAAATAGAATTTCACGATGGTCTAAATATTATTATCGGCGAGAATGGCTCCGGGAAATCGACAGCTCTCGAGGTTGTCAACTTCCTCTTCCGAAGGGTCATATATCGTCAGTTCAGCTTCAATCGTGAGCTGTTCGGACGCCGCTCAACTCTTGCAATAGATGATAGGCGGCAGGTTCTGCAGCCGGCCAATCACACCAACATCAATGGTTTTCGGCTGGACGCAAATTGGGATAGCGAAGATCAAGAGCAGCGCATTCGTATAGCAGTGCGACTCGACGACATCGACCGGCAAAACATTGCTAATATCAGGTCTTACTTTGTTGAGCTTACCAAAACGCTAGGATCATACTCCAATTATAGTGTTAACGCCAATGGCGAAGAGCGCGACACGTACGTTATTGACGTGATATTGAACCGTGCCGCGAATAACTTCTCGATTCAGCTACCGGGTGGAGAACATGACTTTGGCTTCACATATCTAACCGACTATCATCTTTTCAGAGAAGCCATTTCACTTCACAATGCCCTTACGCGCGGCGAGCCGATCCCACCGCTCTATGAGAGCTTCACGCTTATCGGTAGCTATCGCAACTATCACGCGTTTCAGCCCTCAATTTCCCTCAGCAGCGCGTCGGCGTCGCAGCAAATTCAGGACATACGGAATCAAGATTTCAATCGTAGCCTCAATGCCACCGATAGCAACGAACCGCCTGTGTTCGCGCTCGTACGGCTTCAGGTTGCTGAGCGCCATTTCAACCTCATTTCAGAAGCAAAAGATCTCGCGCAGTGTGAGCAAGAAGCGAACGATCTTCCCTTTGTGAGGTCGGTCAATGAGCGACTGCGCGTGGTAAATCTGCTCAAATAAAGCTTCTGGACCAGCGGACATGGCGGTACAGCTTTGAATTCTACGACACCCGTCGCAACAAGCCAATCGGCGACATTAACAGCCTGAGCGCGGGTCAAAAAGCGATTATCCACCTGGTGCTCGAGGCGTATGGGAGGGGTGAGCTGAAGGGTGGCGTCGTCATCATTGATGAACCTGAAATCCATTTGCATTATCAATTTCAGCACGAGTATCTGCAGGTACTTCGAGAGCTGAACCGGACGCAGAACTGCCAATATATTCTCGTTACCCACTCGGAATCGCTCATCAATTCGAGCACCATAAGTTCTGTACGCCGGTTTGCGCTTGACGCGAACGGTCACACGTCAATCTTCTCGCCAACACTTTCCGCAGATGAAAAAAGCCTCATACGCATTCTCGACAACTCCCGGTCCACTTATGCCTTTTTCTCGAAAAAAGTGGTTCTGGTGGAGGGCGACACCGACCGCTATTTCTTCAGGGCGCTGCTCCAGGAGCGGCACCGTCTGCTCGAACAAGAAATTGCGGTTCTCCATGTCGGCGGAAAGAGAGAACTGCCGAAGTGGCACAGTCTGTTTTCAAGCTTCGGCCTCCGCGTTTACGCAATCTCAGACTTCGATTACATCGTGAATTTGCGTTATCCCGCCGACAATGGTGTTCTCCTCCGAACGGCTGAACAAATCGCCGCATTCAAACAGTCACACCTAGATTGGGAAGGTCATATAGACGCCTCGGCAGCAGACGGCATGTTCGTCCTTCGCGAAGGCGACCTCGAAACGTACCTTGATATTAGGAAGGATCTTAGTCATGTGATCGAATTCTGCCAAAATGGTCTTCAGTTATTTCTGGCAGACGATAATTCTAGCAAGAGCCGCGAAATACGGTCGATCATCGATGCCATCGCTGAATAATGTTCTGGAATAACGCCGAGGCGATACCAGAAGTAAGGGGCGACGTCAGCTTCGCCCGCTACCGAGCCCGAAAGGTGAACTTACGGCCCCATCGTGACGCTGACTGAAAGCAGAGTTCAGCACAAAAAATATGCGGCAATAGCACGGCGGCGCCCCCCGTGCTGGACAAGTGGCGCGATTGTCCGCAAGAGTTTCCCCATGAGCGTGCGGCAAACTCTCTTCGACTGCCCGTTTTGGCCAGGAGCTTGCAATGAACAGCGTCATACGCACTTGCTTCATCTCGGCGCCATCCGGCGTGAAACTTGACGTTCTTCGCCACGCGTTGGCATCTCGGGGGATCGAGGTATTGGTTCCCGACGGGCTCAGCGAGGGCGCCGACATTTCAGCCGAAACCAACTCACTTGTGGCGCGAGCCGATCTCGTCATTGGCGTCCTGACGACCGAGCGCCGTTCAGCATGGGTCTTGTTTGAGCTCGGTTTGGCTTGGGCCAACAAGCGCCGGATCATGCTTATTGCATCCTCGTCAAAGAGCGACTTTATCCCTTCGAACCTACAACGTCTCCTGGTCATCCGATCCAAGGTCAACAATGCTGAAGCTATTGGATTCGCATTGGATCAGTTACTGGCAGCCCCAGCGAGCGACATGCGGGAGCCATCGACCAAGCGCCCATTGCCGACTGGTCCAGTACCCGATGCTTCCGTGGTAGCACAGCAAGTGCGAGACGCTGTTCAAACCCGGAACGGGTTTGCCTTGGAAAAGCTCGTCGCGGAAGCCCTTCAGAAGTCCGGCGTGCAGGTGATTGTCGAACCCCCAGGTCCCGACCATGGAGCAGACATGGCGATTTGGTCGGACGTTCTCGAACCGGTTACTGGCAATCCGTTGCTGATCGAGATCAAGACGCGCCTCTCGTCACGATCCGAAGCCCGCACCGCAGCGACAACCTTGTCCAAGCATCTGTCAGCGTCAGGCACCCCATGGGGACTGCTCCTTTACGGCGAAGGTCTTGAGCCCTCCGTCAAAATCAGCAGCAGCTTACCGCCGAATATCCTCGCAATTGATCTAGTGACTCTTTTCGACAGAATGACGCGCCAGGCTTTCGAGGAAGTCGTCAAAGACCTGCGGAATCAAAAGGTGCACGGGAACTACCCCTGATGCCCCTACTCGACGCTCCAACCATGCAAGGACACCTCGCAATCGCCCTCGACCAAAACGCTACCACGTCGCAACGGGGGAAGGCTCTGGAGGACCTAGTTGCTTATGTGTTTAGCCAGGTGCCGGGGATCGCAGTCACTCACCGCAACGAGATGAACGTTTTCGATACCGAAGAAATTGACGTGGCGATATTCAATGACGGTGCCTCTGACGGCTTCCATTACCTGCCGAGCGTCATCCTCATTGAATGTAAGAATTGGTCCAGTGCCGTGTCCAGCATTGAGGTGTCGTGGTTTATCAACAAGCTGCGCAGCCGAGGGTTAGATTTCGGCGTTCTCGTTGCCACGAATGGCATCACCGGTAACGCCGCCGATTTGACCAATTCCCACAACCTCGTTGCCGCCGCCCTACTGGAGCGTCGAAAGCTTATCGTTCTGACTACTGCCGAAATCGCGGCACTAGTAGACACCGACCAGTTGAGCACCTTAGTGAAACGCAAGCTCTGTGAGCTTGCGATAAAGGGATCAATCGCCTAACCGAACGGTAGCTTCGCTTCAGTCGTAATAATCAAAATTGGTCGGTTGACCATCCCACACGTGATAGAGGTGGTCGCCATCCCAAAACGACACCCTCCCATCGCCCCAAACGCGTCGCTTTGCCCTCCAAACCGTATCCTGATGGTGAAATCCGATCGCACGCTGGTCGATCAGCGGAGCCTCGGTACCACGCTGGCCGTAGCCGTCATCTGTCAATTTCTGCAACGGAAGACTCATTAGCAAAGCTGCATGCTTCGTCTCCTTGAGTACCACTGCAAAACTATTGTGAGTCGAATTATAGCCATAGGAGGCGTGGAGAATTCGCCCATCGTTCTTCTGCCGTACATCGAGAAGAAGCCGCTCAACGGCATGGGCCGAAACCAACGAGGATTTATTGCGAACGATCCCGTTCTCAGCCTCTCGGCACCAACTCGCGACATTATCGGAGGACTTGAGGTCGATGCGGCCAGACGTGCGCGCGGCGAACTCTCTTGCTCCGGGCAGGTAGGAGGATGTCGTGACGACCATGCCCTGGGCGCCTTCAACAAAAGCGGCGCCGGTTATGGCCTGGACAGCTTCCAGTCCGACTTTGTTTCGCGGTGCGTATTTCTTGGCTTGGACGAGGGTCAGAATGTCCCCGATAGGGTCACGCTGAAGGAGTCGGATATCCACGCCCCCGTCGCCTTGCCCAGGCCCAAGCTCGACGTCGAAACCTTGCGTTTGAAATATTCGGGCCAGAAGGATTTCGTAGTCGCGCCACCCCAACCGATAAAGATCGTCTGGACGCGAAGCGAAGTGGCCATAGAGCTCCTCATACACATCCGCAAAATCTTCCCGCACTAGGCTACATATCCACAGCCACCGGAAATACCGACCGTAGGCTAGAGCACGAGGTCCTTCCTCAGGATAGTAATGAATGTTGGCAAACATTCCCGGTTCGTAATGAAACCCATGACTACGAACCAGTTCTGAGAACTCGCCCTCGAGATTGCCGTAAACAGCTAATTCAAAATCGGAACTGTAATACTGCACGCAAACCACCGGCTGCGTCTCCGATGGCTCACCGTCAACGTGATCGAGGTACGACTTGAAACCGCAGTCATACCATATGTCGCGCTTTGTAGCCCACTGCTCAACGGCATGTTGAAAGGCACGTAGTTCGCTTAAAAGCTTTTCGTCGCTATAGTTGTTATTATCGTGCATGGCTCATTGTGGCAAACATCGCAAATTCTTGGCAATACAAAATCCTTGGCATTTGCCTGCAGTATTCAGAGACCATTTCTACAACACCAGCGCGCCGCGTCGAGACATGCGCCAACCTCATCTTTTATCGCGAATTCGAAGCCGATCCCGACCAGTGGGGCGATGATGGCAAGCGGCTCTTGCCACGCGCCCCAACGCCGATCAGGTCGAAGGTTAGCTGTCTCTGCACGCTAAGCGACAAAAGCGCCTGCCGCAAGAAACGTTCACGATCAGCGGGGCTCAGCTGCGCAGGCCTGCGATCCGCCACTCGCGCTGCCATTCTAAACCGTAGCAGGCGCCCACAAGGCCGTGCCAGCAAAGTCGTGACTGGTTTTTCCATCACCAAGACCGAAGCTGCCAGTCTGTTATCGGCCCTAAATCGGACATTCCTTTATGCCGGGCCAACGACTGCTCCTGCCGCATGCAGTCCTACGCCGACTTAGAATTCCGTGTCAGTATGATCTGCATCCCAGACCGGCAAATTCCAGCTCTGACCAATAAGCCCCGAGCCTAAGGCCAATCCGCATAACCTGAGGACAGCATGCTGTTTTCCGAGCCGGCTGAGGCGCGGGCGATGTCGCGGTAGCCGGCGGGGGAAAGGCCGGTCTTGCGTTTGAAAAAATGGCTGAAATAGGTCGGGTCGCGAAAGCCGAGGCTGTCGGAGATTTCCTGGATATTGCGGGCCGAGCGTTCCAATCTCAGCTTTGCCTCCTGCACGACGCGCTCATGCAGGAGCTGGATCGGCGAGCGGCCGAGCGCCCTTTGGCAGATCGAATGCAGCCGGTCGGCGGTGACGCCCAGCTCCGCGGCATAGTCGCTGATCGGCCGGTGCCGGCGGAAACCGGCCTCGACCAGTTGCCGGTATCGCTGCAGGATCGATCCGGTTTCGCCGTGCCCGCGCTGTTCGCTTCTCTCGCCGTCGGAACCGCGCCACAGCGCCATCAGGATCAGCCTGATATAGGCGGATGCGACCATCCAGGAGGAGCGGGAGGGATCGGCGAGTTCCCGCACGAAGCCTGAAATCAGCGGACTGATTTCGGCCACCGCTGCGGGATCCAGGGCCTCGACCAGCTTGCGCTGTTCGGTGAAGAGGCGCAGCGAATAGGATTCCACCTTGTCGCCGATCGCATCGACCATGATCTGCGGCGAGGCCCCGACCAGATGGGCGGCGGTTCCGGCTGATATCGACAGGTCGCAGCGCGCCTGCGGCGGCAGGAAGGCAAGCAGCGGTCCGTGCAAAGGCCGATCTTCGCCACTGTCGAAATGAAGCTCGGCCGCCCCCTCGCCGAGCAACAGGAAATGGTGGAAATCGGCATAGAGACCTTTTTGAAAACGGATGCGCCGGTGCGACAGCGACGGCGCATGCCACTCGCCCCTGGCATAGTGATGAATGCCGCCGTTCGTTGCCAACGCCTCTCCTCCGCTCCGCTGTCAAACAATGCTGCTATCACCGGATAATTACAATATTAACCCAATAAATCGCATTCCATCCCTAGCCGATCGGCGTAACCTTGTCTCCATCAGCCTTTGGGAGGAGGCTCTTCAACAGATGCAGGAACGCTCAAGCGACCCTCGTGGCGCCGCGTCCGCTCATTTTCTCCCATGGCAATAACGCAGGCGCCAGCACTTGGCGCCGACACGTGACGAATTGGGTGAAGCGGTGTTTTCGGCAAAGCTTTTGATCAACAACGAGGCGATGGATGCGTCCGAGGGGAGCACCTTCGAACGCATCGATCCGCTGACCGGCGACGTCGCAACGATCGCTTCGGCTGGATCGGTCGCCGACATGACGCGGGCCGCCAATGCGGCCGCGGCCGCCTTTCCCGCCTGGTCGCAGAGCGGTCCGGGCGAACGACGCAGACTGCTCAACGCCGCCGCCGATCTTCTCGATATCAGAACGCCGGAGCTCGTTGCCGCCATGACCGGCGAAACCGGCGCCACCAGACAATGGGCGACGATCAATTGCGGGCTCGGCGCGGATATTCTGCGCGAGGCGGCGGCGATGACCACGCAAATATCAGGCGAACTTATTCCGTCAGGCATTCCCGGAAGCCTCGCCATGGCGGTGCGCCAGCCGGCCGGCGTCTGTGTCGGCATCGCCCCGTGGAATGCGCCCATCATCCTCGGCACCCGCGCCGTCGCCATGCCGCTTGCCTGCGGCAACACCGTCGTCCTGAAAGCCTCGGAACTCTGCCCGAAAACCCATGGCCTGATCGGCGACGTGCTGCGGGATGCCGGTTTCCCCCGCGGCGTCGTCAATGTCGTCTCCAATGCGCCGAACGATGCCGCTGCCATCGTCGACGCCCTGATCGCCCATCCGGCCGTGCGCCGCATCAACTTCACCGGCTCTACCCGCGTCGGCAGAATCATCGCCGAATCCGCGGCAAGGCATCTGAAGCGCTGCCTGCTCGAACTCGGCGGCAAGGCGCCGTTCATCGTCCTGGCCGATGCCGATATCGACGAGGCGGTCGCTGCCGCCGCCTTCGGCGCCTTCATGAACCAGGGCCAGATCTGCATGTCGACCGAGCGGATCATTCTGATGGACGAGATCGCCGACGGCTTCGTCGGCAAGTTCCGGACGAAGGCCGCGACCCTTGTTGCCGGCCATCCCGGTGACGGCAATACGCCGCTCGGCACGCTGATCAATGCCGAAGCCATCCGGCGCGTCCGGTCGCTCATCGACGATGCCCTGCAGAAGGGCGCGGTGCTCGTCTGCGGCGGCGAGGCCCACGGCACGCTGATGGACGCGACCGTCATCGATCATGTGACGCCGGCCATGCGCATCTACCGCGAGGAGAGTTTTGGGCCGGTTGCGGCGATCATCCGGGTCGGCAGCGTCGACGAGGCGGTGACAGTTGCCAACGACAATGAATACGGACTTTCGGCGGCGGTTTTCGGCGCCGACGTCAATGCGGCGCTTGCGGTCGCCATGCGGCTTGAATCCGGCATCTGCCACATCAACCAAGCCACGGTTTCCGACGAGCCGCAAATGCCGTTCGGCGGGGTCAAATCAAGCGGCTACGGCCGCTTCGGCGGCAAGGCCGCAATCGATGAATTCACCGAGCTGAGATGGATCACCATGGCATCGGGAAAACGACATTACCCGATCTGAATTCAGATCTGGATGAACACAGGGAACGGGCTGGGAGGCCCATCAAGAGGAGGAACAATTTCATGAACGGCATTTTTCGCAACGGCAAACTCAACGCGGCGTCTCTCACCCGCCGCTCTTTCATCGCATCGGCTGCCGCAGGCAGTGCGGCGCTGGCGCTTTCCGGCCGCACGGCCTTTGCTCAAAGCGGCGACACGCTGAAGGTCGGCTTCATCAGCCCGCGCACCGGCCCTCTCGGCGGCTTCGGCGAGACGGACGGTTATGTGCTCGACCTGGCGCGCAAGGCGCTGGCGAACGGCCTGCAGACGGGCGGCAAGACTTGGAAGGTGGAGATTCTCGACCAGGACACCCAATCCGACCCCTCGCGCGCCGGCCAGCTGGCAAAGGAGCTGATCAACAACCAGGCGATCGACCTGATGCTCGCCGTCTCGACGCCCGAGACCATCAATCCGGTCGCCGATGCCTGCGAGGCAGCCGGCATTCCCTGCCTGTCGACGGTCATGCCCTGGGAAGCCTGGTATTTCGGCCGCGGCGCCAAGCCCGGCGCGCCCTCGCCGTTCAAGTGGACCTATCATTTCGGTTTCGGCGTCGAAGAGTTCCACAAGGCCTATGTTTCGCAGTGGAGCCTGATCGAGACCAACAAGAAGGTCGGCGTCATGTACCCCAACGACGCCGACGGCAATGCGATCCGCGCCCATCTGGCGCCGGCACTTGCCAAGTCGGGCTTTACCATCGTCGATCCCGGCGCCTATGAAACCGGCACCACCGACTTTACCGCGCAGATCGCCCTCTTCCGGCAGGAGGGTGTCGAGATCTTCAACTCGTTCCCGATCCCGCCGGATTTTGCCGCCTTCTGGCGTCAGGCGGCGCAGCAGGGTCTCACCCAGCAGATCAAGATCTGCCAGGTCGCCAAAACAGGCCTGTTTCCATCCGACATCGAGGCGCTCGGCGATCTCGGCCTGAACATCGGCAGCGCCGCCTACTGGCACAAGGCCTTCCCTTATAAATCCACGCTGACCGGCGTCTCCGGAACCGAACTCGCCGACGGCTATGAAACGGCAAGCGGCAAGCAGTGGACGCAGCAGCTCGGCGCCAGCCTGGCCCTTTTCGACGCCGGCTTCGATGCGCTGAAGGCGAGCACCGACGTCAAGAGCAAGGAGGCCGTGGCCAAGGCGATATCAACGCTGAAGACCACGACGATCGCCGGCAAGGTCGACTTCACCAGCGGCCCTGTCGCCAACGTCTCGGCCGGGCCGATCATCGGCACGCAATGGGTGAAGGCGGCGGAGGGCTCGAAATTCGCGCTCGACTACGTCGTCACCGAAAACGCCACCGATCCCAATGTTCCGGTCGGCGCCAAGCTCACCGCTTACAACGGATAACCAAAGTGCGGCAGGAAGCTCAAAATCGGCCGGGGGAAGCTTTTCTCTCGGCCAAGGGGATCCACAAGCGGTTCGGCGCGCTGGTGGTGCTGGACGACCTGGATTTTTCCATGGGCGATGGCGAGGCGGTCGGTATCGTCGGGCCGAACGGCGCGGGCAAGACGACGCTGCTCAGCGTGCTCGCCGGCGCCTACCCGCCGAGTGCGGGAAGCATCACCTTCGACGGCGCCGACGTCACCAGCCGGACGGCAGCGGAGCGCTGCCGGTCGGGTCTCGTCCGGACCCATCAGATTCCGAAACCCTTCAGCGGCATGACGACCTTCGAAAATGTCTTCGTCGCCGCATCACACGGCAGTGCCATAAGCCGCGACGAGGCCTATGAGCGCGTGGTGGATTCGCTGTCGCTCTGCGGCATGCTCGGCGTCGCCAATCGCCAGGCCGACACGCTCGGCCTGCTGGATCGCAAACGGCTGGAGCTTGCCCGTGCGCTCGCCACGCAGCCGAGGCTGCTGCTGCTCGACGAGATCGGCGGCGGCCTGACCGATGGCGAGGCGAGCGAACTGGTCGAAACCATCCTCGAATTGCGCCGCCGCGGCATCGGCATCGTCTGGATCGAGCATATCGTCCATATCCTGCTGCAGGTGGCGGAACGGCTGATCTGCATGGACGCCGGCAGGATCATCGCCGATGGCGAACCGAAAGCGGTCATGAGCGATGCGGAGGTGGTCAAGGCCTATCTCGGAGGGACACCCGCATGAGCCTTCTCTCCATCCGCGACCTCGACGTCCGCCACGGCCTGCTGCAGGCGGTGCGCGGGGTCAGTTTCGACATCGCCAAGGGCGAAGTGCTGGCGCTGGTCGGCGCAAACGGCGCCGGCAAGACGACGCTGCTCAGGTCGATCGCCGGCGCCCACCTTCCCGCCTCCGGCCGCGTCCTTCTCGACGGTGAAGATCTGGCTTCCGTCCCGTCCCACAAGCGGATCGCCAAGGGCATCGCCCTGGTGCCGGAAGGCCGGCGGCTGTTTTCGCAGATGACGGTCGAAGAGAACCTGCTGCTCGGAAAGAGCTGCGGCCGCAAGGGCGAGTGGAGCATCGACCGCGTGCTCGACGCCTTTCCGAACCTGAAACCCCGCCGTCACGCCAAGACCGGGCACCTCTCCGGCGGAGAACAGCAGGCGACCGCCATCGGCCGGGCGCTGATGAGCAACCCCGATATTCTTCTGCTGGACGAGGTTTCGCTCGGGCTTTCGCCTCTGGTCGTCGATCGCGTCTATGCGCAATTGCAGGCGCTGCTGACCTCGGGAACGACCATTGTGCTCGTCGAGCAGGATCTTGCCCGCGCCATGAGCGTCGCCAGCCGTGTGATCTGCATGCTGGAAGGACGCATCGTCCTCGACAGACCGGCAGCCGCCGTCGCGCGGGCTGATGTCACCCAGGCCTATTTCGGATTGCACCGGGCATCCGGCGAAAGGAGCGCATCATGATCAACACCCTGCTCCAGGGCATTCTGCTCGGCGGTTATTACGCCGTCATCGCCTGCGGCCTGTCCTTCATGTTCTCCGTCATGCGGATCATCAATCTGGCGCATGGCAGCCTGGCGGTCGCGGCCGCCTACGGGCTGTGGCTGCTCGCCGCCAAAGCCGGCATTCCGCCTTTCGCCGGCCTGCTGATCGTGCTGCCCGTCATGGCGATCCTCGGCTGGCTGCTGCAGCGCTTCATTCTCGAACGCAGCGCCCGCGGCGGCACGCTGCTGCCGATTCTGACGACCTTCGGTCTGTCGATCGTCGTCGACAACCTGCTGTTCGAACAGTTCGGCGCCGACACACGGTCGCTGGCGCCCTTCATCGGCAACCTGTCCTATGCCTCCTGGCAGTTGCCGGGCCACATCTTCGTCGGCAAGCTTGCCGTCCTGATGATGGTCACGGCGATCCTCATTCTCGGCGGACTGCAGTTCTTCCTCAGCCGTTTTGCGCTCGGCCGCGCCATCCGCGCCACGGCCGAAGATCCGGATACGGCAGGGCTGGTCGGCATCGATGCACGTGGGGTGAATGCCGTCGCCACCGCCATCACCATGGTCACAACAGGCATTGCCGGCGCCTTTCTCGGGATGCGGGCGACCTTCAGCCCCTATGCGGGCGGCCCGCAGCTTCTCTTTGCCTTCGAGGCGGCTGTCATCGGTGGGGCGGGATCGCTGTGGGGCACACTTGCCGGCGGCATCGTTCTCGGCCTTGCCCAATCGCTCGGCGCGCAATTGCATCCGCAGGGCTTCCTGATCGGCGGCCATGCCGTGTTCCTGCTGGTGCTTTTCATCAGGCTGTCCCGGTCCCGCCTGCCGGTTCTCGACAAAGTCGGAGCGCTTCTCAAACCCAGCGCCCTCCTCAACCTTCGCGCCCGCCTTCGGAGTCCGACATGAGCCCCAACACCAGCTTTGCCTCCAACGGAATATCGATCGAGCGCTGGACGACATCGTCGCGGCTGGCGCTCGGCTCCATGGCCGCGGTGCTTGCCCTGTTGATCCTCGCCCCCGCCGTGCTCGGCGCCGGCGCGATCGACCGGATGACCGCCCTGTTCATCTACGTGATCCTTGCCGCCATGTGGAATGCGCTTGCCGGCTTCGGCGGGCTGGTGTCGGTCGGCCAGCAGGTGTTCTTCGGCCTCGGCGCCTATTTCACCATCCGGCTGGCCGATGCGGGGCTCAATCCCTTCGTCTCGGTCTTTGCCGCCGCGATCGTGACCGGCGCCCTGTCGATCCCGCTTTCGCTGTTCATGCTGCGGCTGAAGGGCGGCGAGTTTGCGATCGGCATGTGGGTCATAGCCGAACTCGCCCATCTGCTCGTCAACCTCGACCGGCTGATCCAGGGGGAAACGGGAACCTCGCTGATCTCGCTCAACGTCTATGACAGCGGCACGCGGCGGGCGGCGATCTATTGGCTCGCGCTGGCGTCCATGGCCGCCCTGCTCGGGGCTCTCTTCATGCTGATGCGCAGCCGCGCCGGTGCCGCCATGCAGGCGATCCGCGACAATGAGGAGGCGGCGACCTCGGTCGGCGTGCGCGTGATCGCCACCAAGCGGCTGCTCTTCGTGCTCGCCGCTTTCGGCATCGCCGTCGCCGGCGGCCTGTGGCTGGCGACCGCCACGACCTTCCAGCCGAAGACCTATTTCAGCGTCCAATGGACGGCCTACATGATCTTCATGGTGCTGGTCGGCGGGATCGGCAAATTCGAGGGCGCCATCCTCGGCGCCATCCTGTTCTTCGTGATCGAGACCTTCTTCGGCGCAGCCGGCGTCTGGTACCTGATCGGCCTCGGCGCCACCGCCTTGATTTTCTCCCTCTACCTGCCACGCGGCCTCTGGGGCGAAATCGAGCGCCGCTACGACTTTCAACTTCTGCCCGTCGGCTACCGGCTGAAATTGCCCGGTCCGACCAAGATCAAATGGGAAGAATGAGCCGGCTTATGTCAGGACTCTCTTGTGAAAGGTGACGTTCATGCTTTTTGGTAAAACAATCCTCGTGACCGGCGTGGCCTCCGGCATCGGCGCCCGCACGGCCGAGCTGGCCGGCCAGATGGGCGCCGAGGTGATCGGTGTCGACGTGCGCGAACCGGCGGGTGGAAGTCCCGCCTTCATCAAGGGCGATCTGTCCACACCGTCAGGCGTTGCCGAGATCGTCGCGCAGCTGCCGACCCGTCTCGACGCGCTCGCCAATGTCGCCGGCCTCTCCGGCAACACCGGCGTCGTCTCGACGCTCGCCGTCAATTTCTACGGGCTGCGCGCTTTGTCGGAAGCCGTGGCACCGCGCCTGCGCGAAGGCGGCGCCATCGTCAACGTCGCCTCGATCGCCGGCTACGGCTGGCGCGCCAATCTCGAGCGGGCAAAAACGCTGACATCGATCGAAGGCTTTCCCGATGTCGCGGCGGTTGTCGCCGAACACGGCCTCAAGGACGAGGAGGGCTATCCGCTCTCCAAGGAATTGCTGCTGCTCTGGACCATGCGCGCCGCCCATCAGGCACGGTTCAAGAACCGCGGCATCCGGGTCAATGCGGTCAGCCCCGGACCGGTGGAAACACCGATCCTCAAGCAGTTCCGTGCCGTGCTCGGTGACGCCAGGGTCGACAGCGATATCACCCGCGTCGGCCGGGCCGGCACATCAGCCGATATCGCGCCGGCCGTGCTCTTCCTCTGCTCGGACGGCGCACGCTGGATCAACGGCACCAATCTTGCCGCCGACGGCGGCCTCGAAGCATCCATCAATGCCGACGTCCTCGGCTTCTAACTTGCCCTCAGGAGATCCCCGATGAATATTTCCCTCCTCATAAACGGCGCAGACCGCGCGGCCTCCGGCGGCCGGACCTACGATCGCATCGACCCCTTCACCGAGAAACTCGCCAGCCGCGCCGCCGCAGCTAGCCTGGACGATGCCGCCGCCGCCGTCGATGCCGCCTCCGCCGCCTTTGACACCTGGTCGAAGACCGGCCCCGGGCAGCGCCGGGCGATCCTGATGAAGGCGGCCGATATCATGGATTCGAAAGTCGGCGAATTTACCCGGCTGATGATCGAGGAAACCGGCGCCACCGCGCCCTGGGCCGGCTTCAACGTCATGCTCGCCGCCAATATCCTGCGCGAGGCCGGCGCCATGACCACGCAGATCACCGGCGAGATCATTCCGTCCGACAAGCCCGGCACGCTCGCCATGGGCGTTCGCCAGGCCGCCGGCGTCTGCCTGGCGATTGCCCCGTGGAATGCCCCTGTCATCCTCGCCACCCGCGCCATCGCCATGCCGATCGCTTGCGGCAACACCGTCATCCTCAAGGCATCCGAACAATGCCCGGGCACGCATCGGCTGATCGCCACCGCGCTGACCGAAGCGGGCCTGCCGGCCGGCGTCATCAACGTCCTCACCAACGCGCCGGAGGATGCGCCTGAGATCGTCGCCGCGCTGATTGCCCATCCGGCCGTCAAACGCGTGAATTTTACCGGCTCGACCAAGGTCGGCAAGATCATCGCCGAGACCTGCGGCAAGCATCTCAAGCCCGCCCTGCTCGAGCTCGGCGGCAAGGCGCCGCTGGTTATTCTCGACGACGCCGATATCGACGGCGCCGTCAACGCCGCCATTTTCGGCGCCTTCATGCATCAGGGCCAGATCTGCATGTCGACGGAGCGGATCATCGTCGACGCAGCGATCGCCGATCAGTTCGTCGCCAAGCTGGCCGCCCGCGCCAGCCAGCTGCCGGCCGGCGATCCGCGCGGCCATGTCGTTCTCGGCTCGCTGATCAGCCTCGATGCCGCCAAGAAGATGGAGGAGCTGATCGCCGATGCGACGGCCAAGGGCGCCAAACTCGTGGCCGGCGGCAAGCGCTCCGGCACCGTGGTCGAGGCGACGCTGCTCGATCATGTCACATCCGAGATGCGCGTCTATGCGGAAGAATCCTTCGGCCCGGTCAAGCCGATCATTCGTGTCTCCGGTGAGGAGGAAGCCATCCGCATCGCCAACGACACCGAATACGGCCTGTCATCGGCCGTCTTCAGCCGCAACATTCAGCGGGCGATGACGGTTGCGGCCCGCATCGAATCCGGCATCTGCCATATCAACGGCCCGACGCTGCACGACGAGGCGCAAATGCCGTTCGGCGGCGTCAAGGGCAGCGGCTACGGCCGCTTCGGCGGCAAGGCGGCAATCGCCGAATTCACCGACCTGCGCTGGATCACGGTAGAGGATTCCGCCCAGCATTATCCCTTCTGAGGGGCGTTTGTCCGGAGGCATTGAAAATCATCAGCGCCACAGCGGCTATTGCGGTTGTGGCGCATTTTACTCCGAGTTCACGGTCGGAAGAAGCCTCCTCCAGAACAGGCGAGCGGGTTTAGCGTTGCCTTAAACAAACTGTGCAAGGGTAGATGCCTGTCATCCACACCGGCAACCTGATGAAGTTTCGAAGAAATCCTAAGGTAGCGCGCGGCTTCGCGGGTTCTGCAATGAGCCACACCAGCGCATTTGCTCCAGCAATATTTGCGGCAGTCATCGCAGTCATCGTCGTCTGGGTGGCAACGAACTGGCGGCTGGAGCGATTGCTGGCCGATGAACGCTCGATTGTCGCCGGCGAGCTTGCCAGCATATCATCCCGACTTCAGACGAACCTCAACAGCAATGTGAAGCTGCTACAAGGCCTGGCGGCGGGTATCGCAGCCAATCCGGCGATGGACCAGGACGCATTTTCCAAACTTGCCGCGCAGATCCTGCTACCGGATTCACAGTTGCGAAGCTTCGCCGCGGCGCCCGGCATGGTGGTCAAGTGGGTTTATCCGGAAAAGGGAAATGAAAAGGCCATCGGACTGGACTACCGAACGAATGAAAAGCAACGGGCCGGCGCGATGCTGGCGCGCAACACCCACAATATCGTTCTGACAGGCCCGGTGGACCTGGTCCAAGGTGGAACTGCTTTTGTCGTCAGGTGCCCGATTTACATCAATAACGGAACAAGCCAGATCTTTTGGGGTCTGCTTTCCGGATTGATCGACATTCCAAGGCTCTACGGCGAAAGCGGCCTTGGCGCGACCGAGCTTGAGATCGCCATCAGCACCGTACCGGACCCGAACGCGCCCAAACAGGTTTTTTTCGGCAGCCTGGAAACTTTTTCGAAGCAACCGGTCGTGACCTTCGTCGATATGACCTATGGTCGATGGACCCTCGCCGCAGTGCCGAAGAGCGGATGGGGCCGATATAGCGGGCTCGGCACTTTTGAGCTCTATGCGAGCCTGTTGTCACTGTGTGTCGTCGCGCCGATGATCTGGGTCGGCTTTCTCACGAAATCACGCCAGAGAACCATCGAAAAGCTTCGCCTTCACAAGAAAAAGCTCGTTCGAGCACGGCAGAGACTGGAATACCTGTCGTTGCATGACGCATTGACCGGGCTTCCCAATCGACGATTTATCGACCGGATGATCGCGCAACCGCGAAGACCCGGTGCAGACGATTGCCTGATCCTGATCCACATCGACCTGGATCGCTTTAAAGAGATCAACGACACCAAAGGGCATGCCGGCGGCGACACGGTCTTGCAAACCACCGCTTCGCGCCTTGCCGATCTGGCTGGTCCAAACGATGTCGCGGCGCGGATCGGTGGAGATGAGTTCATCTTCGCCAGCTGGAGCACCGATCCCGAGCCTAAGGCGAACGGATTGGCCGAGCAGATTGTCGATAGGCTCGAGCAGCCGCTGTTCATTGATGGTACGGAGTGTGTGGTCGGTGCCAGCGCCGGTGTCGCCTGGGAAACCGAACAGGCGCGCGGGCGGGACCTCGGCCAATTGCTTCTGAATGCCGATCTGGCTCTCTACGAGGCGAAGAAGGCGGGCCGCGGCCGCGCGGCCATTTTCACCGAGGAGCTTCGCAGCGCCGCAATCCAATCAAAAGAATTGGCGGATGAATTCGATCATGCGCTCGACAGCAATGAACTCGTTGCATTCTTCCAACCGCAGTTCGATGCCAATACATTGGCGATCGCAGGCGTCGAGGCCCTTGCCCGCTGGGATCATCCGAAAAAAGGTCTGCTCGCCCCGAACGCATTTCTTGATGTCGCCGAAAGGCTGGGGCGCAGCGGCGACATGGACAGGCTGATCCTGCAGAAGGCCCTGTTCGAGCTGACGCGATGGGACAGCCTGGGAATGCAAATCCCGCGTGTCTCAGTGAATATTTCAGCGCGTCGACTGGCGCAGGCAGATCTGCTTGCCGAGCTTTCAGCACTGCCCGTCGCCAGCGGCCGCCTGTGTTTCGAACTGCTTGAGACAATCTCCTTCGACCATCTTCAACCTGTTCTCAGCGAGATCATTCCCGCTGTCAAAGAGCTTGGCATCGAAATCGAGATCGATGATTTCGGCACCGACCATGCCAGCATCGTCAGCCTGCTTCGATTTGAGCCGCGGCGACTGAAGATCGATCGAGAGATTATCAAGCCGATTATCGCGTCCCCCTCCCAGCGCCGCCTGGTCTCCTCGATTATCGAAATCGGCCGATCACAGAATATCGACATCGTTGCCGAGGGCGTGGAGACAATGGAACATGCGAAGATCCTGAAAGATCTTGGTTGCCATCTGCTGCAAGGTTACGCTTTGGCGCGACCGATGAGCTCGGAGCAGCTGATTGAATTTTGCCGCATGAGGGACAAGGGACTGACACAGGCAGGCTGATAGCTGCTGCTTTCCCGCCGCCCGGAGAGCTTGAAGACGTTGCCGATGCGCTGCTTCAGGAAGCTCCTCCTTCGGCAGACTGCAGTCCCGGGTCGAATCTATCCTTTTGTTTTTACGCAATTCCGGACGGAAAACCGCTGCACACTTTTGCGCAGCATGCTTTAGACCGAGAACCCGTCCAATGCGTCGGCAAGCTTCAGCCACAGATCATGGGGAGGCGAAGGAATGGGGCGCGAATCTTCATCGGAGATCCGAATTGCGAAAGCGGTCTCATCCGATCTGACGGACGAGAGCATCCGGCGAAATCTGGCGGCCTTATCGGTGAACTGATCCGAACCCTGTTCGCCCAGCACGGTGCGGACCGTCGCGATGGCCAGATTGAAGTTCTTTTGCAACGGCCCAAACGCGCCACGGTGTTTGTCCCGCATGCCGCGATGCAGATCGCCCTCTGCGAGCGCTACCATGGCATCGTCGAAATCGGACAGGTTATCGCCGATCGACACGATCAGCTGGTTGAGGATGGCGGCAGAACGGCAAAGATCCGGGTCGGCGTAATCGGCCTTCATTCGCCGCGTCAGATCTCCGCTCATGACGGCCGTCGCCAATGCCGCGATCTCGGCGCAGAAGCGGGCTTTCTGATCCTTGAGATCGGTTGGCGTCTCCAGGGTATCGGGACCGTCGGAACCTTGATCCCGATATGCCGTATTCCACCCCGTGCCGTTGGTTGTCTCGACCATGCACACCGAGCCTAGCGCAAGGCACCGCTGCCGTAGAACCGACAGCGGATCATAAATGCACAATTGCTATGTACCATGGCGTATTCCCCATATGCCTGCAGACCATCGTGCCGCTGCCACACAAGCCTGATATCCCCAGGTGACAGAAGGCGATCCCATCCAAGGCGACAACGCTTAAAAAAATCCTTCGGCGCCGCCACGGCCGGATTTTTTTCGCGCAGAACGGATAGTGTCGACGTATTTTGATCAGGCTTGGGCGACTGCAAACGCGTTTGGAAGGCGGCAGCCCGACATGGCACGAGCCTGCACAGCGCAAAACACGCTCTTGCTCAGTAAGTTGCGGCCGTAAGCCGGGGCAAATTACCGGACGCTACCAACGGAGATCGTTTGGGAGACAATTTGCTGCTGCCCTCCGACTTCGACTGCAAATGAATAGTGGATCTCGTCAGACACCCGCGCGACAGCCTCGGAAATTTTCAGTTTTTGATAATAATCCGCGGTATTTCCGCCTGCATTCCTATCTCGAAAATAGATCTCGTTCTGCGAGAGATCACCGAGGCTTCGGCGGAGCTGCGGTGTGAGGGCTTTACCGCTATCGTCATAAATCGCCTTGTATGAATCCGCGCTGGTTGCCGCCAACAATATGTTCCAAATGTCCTCCGGCGCAGACCTCGCTTCCAGAAAAAGCTCAATCGCGTTTTCAGGCATATCCACACCGGCAGCGCGATAGATCTCCTCCAGATCATCGGGCAGAGGATCGGTTCGGCTTCGGCTCGTCAAATCTATCAGCAGTGCGACATCGAGCGAAAATGTGAAGTGCCGTCCTGCCCTATGCCAGAGATCGACGGTTCCGAGGCTCGAATAGCCGAAGGCGGCGAGGTCATCAGCCTTCAATTCCGGCACATTGGCTAGTATCTCCCGGAAGAAGCCCTCGAAAAGAGCCGGCGTGCACAGCCAATAGTTCCTTTTTGCATAGTAGCCCACGCCATGTTGCATCCAGAACTGTCTTAGCTCCTCAGGAACTCGCCCGACGGCACTCTCCGCTTCTGCCTCGGAAATCCGTCTTGCCTCGTTGGGTTTGCCTCGCGCCTCAAGAAACTCTGCTGCGGTCATTCGCTTTACCTTTTATGTTGCTTTAACGCTTCGACTGGCACGGCCGATTGATCGACAACGGGGAGCGATGATGTCATCCTCGGCGTGGCGTCGCCGAGAACAGAAAGACGGAAGCGTCTCGGCTGATCGCTCCGCCATCCTCAAATTTTCATCGGCTTATACTCGGAGAGATCAACCCCGCCTTCGCGCGGCCCGGATCGCCATATGATGGACCGATCGGTTCGACTGCCCTCCGCATATGCGCCTCCAAGCTTCTCGTACGAATTCGAACAGGAATATGAAATTGGCTGGAAAGGCGACTTCCTCGTTCGGAATGAGGGGGTTCTCTCCCAGAGTCTCTGCAATATGCTTTATCAAGTCGCGCGGGCTTTCCTCGAAGACAGAGATATCGCGGTATTTCAAGCTCCGCACTTTTATGTCCGCCAATATTTCCACAAGACGAACCTCGCTCCTCCTCGGTCTCACCGGCAATGAACTTGGCTATTACTACCTCTAGTCTTTCTCCGACCGCGACTGACCAAACAACCCGACGTACTGTCGGCCACGTGCAGCTAAATCTACTCGGATGTGAACCAGCCGAGACCCTCGACGACACGGCCGCCATGGGCCGTCGGGTCACCGATGCGGACAAGTGCGTTGCCTTCGATAAAGACGATCGATGAACCGCCGTTGATCGTGTCAGGCCCGCCGACCACGCAGGTGCATTTATCGCCGACAACAGCAACCGGAACCCCTTCCACCGTCACCAGTGTCTGCGTTTCCGAGATCGGGCCGCCCACATGCGGCTTCGGCCCGGGTTCGACCATCGGACAAACATGGTTGTGGCCCTTGAGAGAAACATTCGTCACCGGCTCACCTCCTTTCGCAAAGACAACAATGCCTAGGATTGCTCTGCACGCAGCCTCGGCAGATCTGCCGTCGAGGGCGTGCCTGGAAATTCCTGACGGAACTTTCTGTCCGCTGCGTCGAAAAGGGCATCGGGAGGCCATAAGACCGGCTTCGGAAGCTCCTTGAAGACGCCCATCTGGAACAGGTCGTGATTTAGATAGCCGGGGTTCTGCAAGCCCTCCCATTCGCGCATGCGCAGGATCATCAGCAGCAGAACGGGAAACGCCCAATAGGCATCTGGCTCTATTTCGTAGTGCTTCTCGCGCTTGTCGCGCTTGTCGCCGGTGGTCGTCATGTCGCTGCTCTGTGCGACGTGGTAGTCGGCCGCCTTGCCGAGGATGCGGTGGAAAGCAACCACGTCCGGCTCCCGCCAGTGCTCAACAAGCTCGCTCCAGCCGCCATAACCGCCGGCATATTCGTCGTAAACCTTCTCGCGCCACTCGGTCATTGTCGCGGCCTCGTCCGCCTTCAACCAGTCCGCGACGATATCCATCATCGCATAGGGAAAACCGAAGCTGGTGACGCCCTGCCCCAGGGCTCCGCCATGGAACTTACCGCGCTGGATCGCATCCTTCTCCAGTTCCTGCAATGCAAGCCGGCCAAGCAACTCGCTCCAGTCCTTCCAGCCGACAGTCATCGTCAGAGCCAGTCCGTTGACGAAATCGGGAAAGGAGATCGCACTGTTGGTGTTCAGATGCTGGATACCGATCGCATAGGGAAGTCGCGGAGCGGACAGGCGTGCCGCCATCGCCAGTCGGTCGGATGCCGGATGGCCCTCGACGGCGCTCAGGACAAAGGCCTTCAACTCCAGAAGGCTAAGCTGGCTCAGGTATCGGCCGATGGATTTGTCGTGGGAGTCATCGCCGTCTAGCCATTCCTGCAGGTCGCTACGCACCAAGCTAGCCAGCATTTTCTCGTACTTAACCTGCCACTCCGGAAATTCCGTCGTAACGTATTTTCTGATTTCTGACAGATTCATGTCTACCCTAAACCCTGTTTTTAGCTTCACCTTGAACACATCTATTTTTTCGGAGGCCCACGACTGCGGCTTCTCCGACCGATCGGCTTACCCTCGCTTGTGACTTGCCCGCCACTGCCGTCATACCACTTTACGCGGCTCTCGCGTTCGCCCGGAGCGTAGTTCCAGTCTCTTTCACGATAATTCGTGACTGCACCAGTGTCGGCATCGACGTCATATTTGATTTCCTTGAAGTCTGGGCTTTCGTCCAACCATCTCAAAGCCTTCTGCGCGTCCGCGACCTGAGCCGGGGTAGCATTCTTCCACTCACCACTTTGGGACGTAACACGCTCCAGGCGATCCCGTACATAAGCCGGCCCGCCCATGTAGGATTGATCTTCACTCAATATAGCGCCGTTAGATTTGACCTCCCCAAAGATCACTTTGTTGGTCGTTGGGTCACGTCCAATCAGATCAACGCCGTTGCCCTGCGGGTTCTGGATAACCAACTGCTGGCTATAGCCCTCGTCAGAGAACTTCTTGCGCGCCTGCCCCTCTGCCTTGTCGGACATTTCCTTATAGTTGAACTTCTTCTTTTCAGCGGTCTCCGGCCCCCCCGGGTCCTTGACGTTTTCATGTGTCGACTTTGGGAGCCCTGCCTGGTCGTCGCCAAAACCCTTATGTGCTTTGGCATGCTCCACAACCTTTGCTTCAGGGAGCTCGATGCGAGCAGTCTTGCCGACTTTTCCACCGACCCGCTTCAGCATGATGACGATCTTGCGCGCTGCACCGCCGACCTTCTTGCCGATCGACACCGCCACCTTGAGGGCGACGGCGCCCGCACCGGCCGTCAGAGCGCCGGCCGCCGCCGAGATCGCCAATTCAAGCGCGAGGAAGGCGCCGTCAATGCCGAGCGTCCCGAAGGCGTAGCTCGGGCCGCCCTTCTCCCAGTCGGAGAGGAACTGGTTGTAGCGCGCCAGAGCGGTCTCTTTCAGCGCATTCCACACCTTGGAAAGAGCTGCGGTGACCTGTGCGTGGCGCTCATCGACCGTACCTTGCGTAGCCGCGATGACCTTGTCCTCGGCTGTCGTGTCCGCCTTGTAGTCGTAAAGTCCGGTACTTTTGCCGAGCCATTCGACCGTCGCCTTGCCGCCCTTCATGACCTGTGAGGTCTGGTTCACGTCGACGGCGACACTGTCGCGTATGCTGCGGTCGAGATTTTCGATATCGCCCTTAAAGCCGGGATCATAGCCGAAGAAGCTGCCGACCTTCTGCGCTGCCCATAGGCCGCCGCGCTGCATGCCGAGATGAGCGGCGCCTAAACCGGGTGGCGTGTAATCGTCGATCGCGACGCCGGCGGCTTCAACAAGGCCCATGGCCTCCTTGACCGCGTCCTCCATTGCGGCAAGCACCGCTTCTCGTGCCGCCTTCTGCTCCTCCGCGGAACCCAGGACGCCGCCCAACAAGCCAAGCGTATAGACCATGCTCCAGTATTCGAGCAGCTTGTCATAAGTATACTTCTGCAGATCGGTCTCTGGATTTGGATGAAAGCCCTGCGGGCGCGTATCCGGATATCCGGCCCCCATCGCGCTACTACCCATCGACATTTTCCTCAAGAAAATGCCACTTCTGAAGCTCCTGCGGCACGAGCTCGTCGAAGTTGAGCGACGGCGCTCCAATCGCCGCCATCAGGCCGCCGGTACCGAGACCGACACTTCCAAGAGCCGCGGACAATGCCCCGAGCCCTATAGCAATGTCTGCCGAGTTCTGCGGATTGGCCTTGGACATCAGTCCCTGGACAACGGAAACCTGCTGTTCGGGACTGAAGGACAATTCGGCCATGGAACCGAATGGTTGGATCCCAACGCGCCCCTGAAAGCGGCTACGAACTTCATCGCGAACGGTGCGCCGTTCGTTTGCCTCGGGGATCCAGCCGCCGGAGGTTACGAGGGTCATCCCGTCAGCTCCTGCGGATATCGACTTTCGAAGCCTTCAGGACCAGTTCCTGTCCCGCCTCGATCGTCACGTTTTCGCCCTTGACGTGAACCGTCCCGTCGGCCTCCATCCTGACACTGGTCTTGCCGACCACGATCTCGTAGGTTTTGCCCACGACCGTGGACTTGGCCATACCCACTTCCTGATAGTGGCCGATGGCGGTCGAATCGTTGCGGATGCCCCCGACCGTCGTCTGCAATCCGCCGCCGATCGTCATCGATTTCGCAGCGCCGACGATCTCTGTGGAAGATACCATCACCGTCTCGGCCTTGTTTTTGGCCACCCCGATAACGAGATTGCCCTCGCCCATGGTCGAGTCAGACAGGAAGCCGAGCTTGTCTGTGAACGCACCAAGCTTATCGGTGAGCAAGTCGCCGACCTTGCTGCGCAGAATACCCATGGCGGCCGTCACTCCCTTCTGAAGGATGTTCGGGCCGACCATCAGCGTCATGTTGCCGCCAATCACTTCGTGGTGGTTGTTACCAACCTCGATCGTCTTGTTATGGCCGACCGATTCCGACTGGTTGTTATCGACGCGCTTCGAACGAGAATTTTCGACATGAATGCGATGATCCCGCTGCGCATGCATGTAGATTTCTTCCCGACCGTTCTCGTCCTCGAAGCTCATCTCGTTGAAGCCGGTGCCCTTATGGGTTTGGGTTCGGAATGTACTCTTGGTCTTATTCGCCGGCAGCGTATAAGGCACCGCATTGGCGGGATTGGGCACCATGCCTGTCACCAGCGGCCGGTCGGGGTCGCCGTCGACGAAGGCGACCATCACCTCCATGCCGATCCGCGGAATGATCTGCCCGCCCCAGGCGGAGCCGGCCCAATTCTGCGCCACCCGCACCCAGCAGGTGTCGGAACCGTCCTTCTTCGCCTTGCGGTCCCAGGGGAACCACAGCTTGATGCGGCCGTACTGGTCGGGATGGATCTCCTCACCGGAAGGGCCGGCGACGATTGCCACCTGCGTGCCCTCGATGCGCGGCCGCTTCGTCTCGCGATGCGGCGTCATTGCCACCCGCGACGGCACGGCCTCGAAGGTGTTGGTGTATTCCGGCTCGTTGCTGTTGGTCTCGTAGGAACGGTCGACGACGGTATGGGCCGCCTTGACCACCACGTGCTCTTCATAGACGTGGTCGGGATGGGCGACTTCATAGGGGGTGAAGCGGCGCCCTGCCTCCAGGATGCGGGATGTGGAGCCGCCGAAGACCCGGTCGTGGTCGGCTTCGGAGGCCTGCATCCTGAGTTTTTCCGCCCGCTCCGCCTCGGCCACCGAGGAAATGCGGGCTGGATATTCGTAGAGTTCGCGCTTGGTCGCTTCCGGCATCTGCACCAGCGACGGGGTCATGGTGCCGGGCACCATGCGCGGCGTTTCGAAATTCCAGTCGGCGCCTGCGCGCTGGCCGGGCACATAGGAATAGCGCCGGCTCCACTCGGTGATGTGGTTGCGGTCGGCCGAGCCCTGGGCCAGGCGCACTCGCCCTTCGCCCTGCGCCGAAGGCGACGGGCCGAGCCAGGATCTGGGGCTGTCGGCGACATGCAGCTTGTGTTTGCCGTCCTCATGCGAGAACCAATAGAACAGGCCGTCCTCCTCGAAGCGGCGGGTGAGGAAGGCAAGGTCGGTTTCGTTCCACTGCACCGAATAATGCTGCGGTGGCGGCGGCGTGATCACGCCCGATGTGTCAGGCGCCGGGATGCCGTGCTCGGAAAACAGCGTCTCAACGATATCGACCGCGGTCTTGTCCATCCAGATGCGGCAGTCGGAACGGCGCGACAGCAGCCACATCTGCGGCCTGAGCACCATCGAATAGGATCTGAGGCCGCGGGTGATCGGCGGGCCCTCGTTGAGTTCGGTCACGAGGCCGTTGAACGGTCGGCGCACGCCGCCTTCGCCATCGCCCTGCTGCACCTCGACGGAGACATCCATCAGCCGGCCGATCAGTTCCTCCGGCTTGACGGATGGCTTCTTGGCGCGGGCAGAAAGCTTGATCTCGAAGAGCGAAGAAATCCCTTCCTCGATCGTAACCCGCTCGGGCAGAAGTTGGTCTTCGCCGAGCGGCGAGACGATCTTCAGAATGCGGTTCGCCTGAATGAAATCGGCGGCAAGGGATTGCAAATCGTCCATAACATCACGTTCCGTCTTGGAAGCCGATTACTACTGCTGTTGCGGCCGAGGATGGGTTTTGAGGTAATCCGCCAGTGCCGAGAAATACTGCCCCAGCATTTCGGTATTCGCCCGATCGGACACCTGCCTGTAACTTTCGACCAACGCGTCGCGCTTGGCCTTTCCGCCCGGACTCCCGTAGAAATCCGAGAGCACCGACAAGTCCTGCGCCGACAGGGTGGCGAGCGCAAAGGTAAGCTGTGCCTTCTCGTTCGCTCGCGCCGTATCCTTGGGAATCGGCTTCTCGTTCTCGTTTCGGGAGCGCAGCGCCGAGATCACGTTCGGCATTTGGGACTGCAGCTTGCCTTGCGAAGCGGACGCCAGTTCTTCGGTATCGGAATTGGAAAGAGCCTCGAGGGAGAGATACATGAGCTGCGAGGTGAAGGCGGCTTCGACAGCAAGATCCGGGCCGGCCATCAGATTGGCGAGCTGGCTGATGCGCGGACCATTGTCCGGGTCGGCAAGACGCGTCTCAATATCCTTCGCCGCCGTCTGATCCTGCGCTTCGGTCATCCGCGCAATCTTTGCCTGCCCCTCTTCCAATGCCGTCGCCGCTTTGGCGAGAGGTTTCGGATCGACGCCATCGTCGCCGGCGTTTGCCACGGCCTTCGATATCTCGGCAGCCATGCTGTCGGTTTTGAAGGAAGACCGTGCGGCCGTTTCGAGCAGCGGCTGCACTTGCGAAGCCTCGGAAATGCCGCGATCGGACGCGGCCTTGGCGACATTTTCGACGGCGGCAGGCGTTCTGGAAAGGCGCGCTCCTACCTGCTCGATTTGAAGCAGGGATTGATCGACGGAACCGGATGCGCCTGTTGTGCCGGCAGCAGTCGCTGCCAGAACGCAGGCGGCGGCCGCCGGGATCACCAGCCATCGCATGCGACCCATCAATCCACGCTTCAAGACGTCAGTCAACCGCATCGGCACCGCCTCAGATCATCCTGACATCGGTGAGCTGCCTGGGCCGCGCATCGGTGGAAAGGCGGTTGATGATCTGCTCCGCCTTCGCCATCTGGGCGCCGCCAGTCGGATCGATCAACAGCTTTTCGGCAAAGTTCTGCTCGGGATAGAAGGACGAATTGCCGGTGAGACGGCTGAGCGTATTGATGCGATCGCGCACGACCGATCCGACATTGTCGTATTCGACACGCTGACCGGGATCGTAGGGCTGGAAAGGCCGGCCGGTGAAACGCGGCGAAATGGACTTTGGATAGTCCGATGCCGAAGGCAGCTGCGGAATAGCCTTCTTGCTGTATTCGATGTCGCGGCCGATGCCGCCGGCTGTTCCGCCGGTGGACGGCACATAGGTCACGAGCTTGTCGGAATCCAGAACCGCGCTCATGTAGAACAAGAGCTCCATCTTCTGGGACAGCCGGTTTTCATCGACGCGCCGGCTTTCGGGCGGATTGCAGAACGGCGTCTGACCGACCAGATCGGCAAGCCTCGATTTGCTGGCTTCGCTGATCGAGTTGTCCTGCTGCACGCCCCTGATGAATTCGTGCACGCAGACGTGGTTGATGGCGATGAAATCATCGATCCGTGTCTTGAAATTCAGGGCGGTCGGGGCGGACGCGATCGGCGCGCTGCTCGTGAGTTTTTCCGCAGCGCTCGTCACCTGCTTGTTGGCAAGCTTCTTGGCTTCGTCGAGGATGCCGCCAAGCGCAAACATCACCGCCTTGCTGTTGGTGGCGGCGTGCATGACGCCAAAGGTGCGGTTGAGATTATTGTTGCAGATCACGTTCAGCGCGGCGCGGCCCGCCAGCACACGCAACGAAGTCGTCGCGAAGGCAGCCATCATGATGCTGCCGGTCAAGATCGACGCGGACAACACGAAAAGCTCGGCCAGCATGCGGTCGCGGGCTTCCTGGGCCTTTGTGGTCTTCTGGAAATTGTCGATGGCGAGATCGTAGGCCCGCACATAGGGACTAGAGATATTCGTCTCCCATTGGGACTTGTACTTGGGCAGTTCTACCAGAATATCGTTCAAACGCTCAGTTGCAGCCGACACGATCATCTCCATTGTCCAAAGCGCAAACAGCCTGTTCAATCGCCTTCCTTGGGGAGACGAGAGAACATGGGACGACAATGCCAGCAGCAAGGCTGGCATTGCCGATGTCGTGAAGCGTCAAGCAGCCTTGGTGGTGGCCAGATCGTAAGAGGCGATCATCGGCGACTGCGGCGAGTGCTTGTCGTCGTAAGGCGTGTACTTCACTTCCATCTTGGTGAAGTTCAGCTTGATCGTCTCGACCGGGCGGTCGCCATTGGAATCGATCGAGTAGCTGGCGATCAGCGTGTTCTCGAGCGAATACTCGATATAGGTGTCGCCGGGATTGCCCGTGGTGACGAGGTGGATGACGGAGCGCTTGCCGGTGCGGCCCGAGCAGGCCTCCTGGAAAAGCTTGGTCGACGAGGAGTCGCTGACCTTGGTGAGGATCACTTCCGAAACGGTCGGCTCGGAAGCTTCGCGGTTTGCCGCCGAACCAGCGGAGGTGTTCATGTTGCGGGCGACGTTCCAGTGAATGGCTTCGATGTCCATCCACTTGCGATGCTGTTCGTGGGTAGCATCCCCTTGGATACCGTCGATCTGAAGATAAATCGGCATGCTGTCAGCTCTCCTGTTGGCGGTTGAGTGCCTAGTTGCGTCTAAGGCGTAGTAGCCTTTCTTCTTCCTGCTCCCCGAGTGCGCTTGCGGCTCGGGGTTACTTCATCCGACAACCGGTTTTCCCCCGGCGTGTCGAATTCCTGCGGGGCAGCCTCTTCGGCATCAAGGCCGAAGCGGTGGCCATCGTAGCCGATGGCAATCCCCGTAATTTTCTTGCCCGTTGCGACGGCATCGAGGAAAAATGTCGAAAGATCGGGCAAGAGGTCGCGGGCGATCATCACCTCGATCGCGCGGGCGCCCATCTCGCTGGTGCGCGCCCGCGAAATCAGCGCGTCGCGGGCTTCCGGCGACAGCGAAAGCGTCGTCCCGTAAGTGGCGGCAACCCGCTCGCGGATACGGCCGATCTGGATGTCGACGATGCCGGACAGCGTCTCGGTGCCGAGCGGCATGAAGGGCAGCACCGTCGTGCGGCCAAGGAAGGCCGGCTTGAAATGCTTCTGCAATTCCGGCAGCAGCAGCGCTTCGAGTGCATCCGGTCCGGGCATCGTGTCGGGATCGGCGGCAAGGGCCGCGATCATCTCCGAACCGGTATTCGCCGTCATGACGATGGTGGTGTTCTTGAAATCGATGTCCCGGCCTTCGCCGTCACGCAGCGTTCCCTTGTCGAACACCTGGTAGAAGATTTCCTGGACACCCGGATGCGCCTTGTCGATCTCGTCGAGCAGCAGCACGCCGTAGGGCCTGCGCCTCACCGCCTCGGTGAGCACGCCGCCTTCGCCATAACCGACATAACCGGGGGGCGAACCGAGGAGCATGGAAATCTTATGCTCCTCCTTGAACTCGGACATGTTGATGGTCGTGAGGTAGCGGCTGCCGCCATAGAGCATGTCGGCGAGCGACAGCGCCGTTTCGGTCTTGCCGGTGCCGGACATGCCGACCAGCAGGAAAACGGCCGGCGGCCGGCGCGGATCGGAAAGCCCGGCGCGGGCCGCCCGCATGGCCGAAGCGATCCGCTCGATCGCCGCGTCCTGGCCAAGCACCCTCTCCTTCAGCCTGATATCGAGCGTCTTGACGGTCTCGATCTGGTCGGCAAGCAGCTTGCCCAGGGGAATTCCGGTCCAGCGGGCAACGACGGCGGCAACGATCTCCTTGTCGACGACGCGCGGCAGGAGCGGTGTTTGATCCGCCACCGCCGCCAGGCTCCGCTCCGTCGCGGCAAGGGCCGCGCGGGCGCTCTCGGCCGTCATGGTCTGTGGTGGGAAAGGCGCCACATTCGTGCCGTCGCCCGCATTGTCGGCCGGCGCCAGCGGGACGATTGCGTCGTCGGGCGAGAAAAACTCCTCCAGCCGGTCGGCCTCGCGGACGAGCCGGTTTTCTTCGTCGAATTTCGACCGCAACGCCTCGATCTCGAAAACGATCTCCTGCTGCTTCGCAGCGATTTCGCCAAGCCGGGCGCGCTTTTCCGGAGTCTCCGGTTCGCGGGCGAGCCAGTTCGCCTCGGTTTCCAGAAGATCGCGCTCGTCGGTCAGCAGCTTCAGCGCCTCCGGCGTCGTGTGGCGCGCCAGCGCCACGGCGGCGGCGGCCGTGTCGATCAGGCTGATCGCCTTGTCGGGAAGCTGCCGGTCCGGCAGATATCGCGCCGAAAGCCGGACGGCAGCGACGATCGCCTCGTCGCGGATGCGGACCTTGTGATGGGTTTTCAGGCCTTCCGCCACACCGCGCAGCATGCGGATCGCGGCTTCCTCGTCCGGCTCACGGACATGCACCGTCTGGAAGCGGCGGGTGAGCGCGGCGTCCTTTTCGATGAAGCGCTTGTATTCGCCCCAGGTCGTCGCCGCGATCGTGCGCAGCTCTCCCCGCGCCAAAGCCGGCTTCAGAATATTGGCGGCATCGCCCTGCCCTGCCTGTCCGCCGGCACCGATCAGCCCGTGCGCCTCGTCTATGAACAGGATGATCGGCTGCGGGGAGGTCTTCACCGCATCGACCACGCCATGCAGCCGCCTCTCGAACTCGCCTTTGACGCCGGCGCCTGCCTGCAGCAGGCTGAGATCCAGCAGCAGCAGTTTCACGCCCTTCAAGCGGGCCGGCACATTGCCGCCGGCGATCTCCAGGGCGAGGGCTTCGGCCACCGCGGTCTTGCCGACGCCTGCCTCGCCGACAAGGATCGGATTGTTCTGCCGCCGGCGCATCAGGATATCGATCACCTGCCGCAGCTCGCGATCGCGGCCGATGACCGGATCGGTGCGCCCCGCGCGGGCGTCCGCCGTCATGTCGCGGGTGTAGAGCCGCAGGAATTCATTGTCTCCCGCCGAGGCGGCCGACACGGAAAGCTCCTCCGACGGACCGGGCGCTTCCGCCTCCAGCAATCTGTCGAGCTTTGCTCTGTCGAGATTGCGCAGCGACGGGGCGATGCCGCGGATAAGGGCCCGCAATGCCGGATCGCTCAGCAGGGCGGCAAGCAGATCGGCGAGAAGCACGATATTGCGCCCGCATTGCAGCGATGCAACCAGAAAGGATTCCCTCCCAAGGGCAAGCAGATTAGGGGAGAGCGCCAGCGAGGCGCCATCCTGGCGCGGGATGTCGGCGATTGCCGCGTCGAGCTCGGTTCGCAGCGTCGCGGAGGAGGTCCCGAGCTCTTCGAAAACGGCGGAAAAGCCCGCAATATCAACAAGGGAGCGAAGCCAATGGGCGATGTCCACAACGGCGTGCTGGTGACGCACAGCAAGTGAAGCCGCTGTCTCAAGACCGACACGTAGATTGGGCTCAAGCGTTCTTATCAGACGATTGAGATCGATATGGGACATCCGCTAGTCCTGTTTTTACGTCGAAATTCAGCGCGCTCTCGTGATGCGAAGAACAACTAGGGCGCTCATAAACCCTTGTCCAGAAGAAAAACGACTCTATTTTAAAAAATGAGCATATCGAAAGTCGTCATAAATCCGTCATCATCCGGAGATGGTTGACAAGCCAATACAGGCCGCCCAAAATGCCAGCCATCTGCTGTATTCTCTGATTTTTGAGGTATTTAACCGCGTGAACGTCCACGAAATTATCGATCCACTTGAAACAGATCGCCCGTGCGGAGAAAACGTGCGCGTTAATACTGCGTCACGTGAAATATACTATAGAATTAAGGACGCGAGGAACGCCGCTCGTACAGCCGAACGTAGTATTTCTCCGGGTGACGTTATTGCGCTTGCACCTGCTTGGCACGATGTTAGCAATCTTGGATTGCAGATCCTTTCTTCCCGGAGCAAGGACATCGAAGTATTGGCCTGGCTGGCCGAGGCTCAGCTGCGGCTGCGCGGCTTCTCAGGATTGCGAGATGTTTACGTCGCAACCGTGTCGCTTTTAGACAAGTATTTCGACACTTTGCATTCGATCGGGGATAACGATTTCGAGGAACGGTTCGGGCCCTTCGCAGGCCTCAACGGTGTCGGCGGCGAGGGAACCCTCATCCAGGCTATTCGTTTGACATCGTTGATCCCGGACGGGAAATTCGCTCAATTTTCGCTTTGGGATTTCCAGCTTTCGCAGCGGCCGAACGAGGCCAAACGGCGCGAAGAATTGCAGCAGGCGGCCGCAGAAGCCGGTGTCGCGCAAATGTCAGCCTATCTCGGCGTGCTCACAGAGTGCATCGCCGCTTTCGACCGCATGGTCGAAATACTTGACCGACACTGCGGCGACCAGGCGCCACCGAGTTCGAATACACGCAATGTGTTGCAGGAGGCCGCGTCTGCAATCCGGATGCTCGCCGGCATCGAAGCTTCCGCGGCCGCAGCCGAAACGCCTGCTTTGCAAGGGCTGGAGCCGCTACAGGCAGGTGATAGCGACGGTGCCGAGACCGTTCGCACGCGGCCTGCCGGCGCTGAGGCGATTCGTTCGCGGGAAGAGGCCTTCGAACTTCTGGTTGCCGTGGCGCGCTATTTTCGCCGCACGGAGCCCCATTCACCGATCTCCATGTCGATCGAGACGCTGGTGCGTCGCGGCCGCATGGATTTTTCCGAGCTTCTTGCCGAGCTCCTGCCCGAACAGCACACGCGCAATGCCGTGCTGACGGCAGCCGGCATTCAGCCCGTCACCGACAAGGGAGGCTAGCGGCGCGCGGCCGGGCTTTCGGCCGCAATCCGGAGCATCCGCAATTCGCAATCCGCCGATAAGACGAAGGAGAATCTCGATGGCAAGTGTGCATGAGAAACTGGAACGGGTTCGCAAGCCGCGGGTCCACATTAAATACGAAGTGGAAACCGAAGGCGCGATGGTGGTGAAGGAGCTGCCTTTCGTCGTCGGCGTGCTCGGCGATTTCTCCGGCAATCCCACGCAGCCGCTCAAGGCTTTCGGCGAACGCAAGTTCGTGCAGATCGACCGCGACAATTTCGACGACGTCATGCGCCGCATGACGCCGGGCCTCACCCTCTCGGTCGAGAACACGCTTGAGAAAAACGGAACGGAGCTTCCAGTTTCGCTGAAATTCGAAAGCATGGCCGATTTCGAACCCGGCGCGGTCGTCGATCAGGTGCCGGCGCTGAAGGCCCTGCTCAACGCCCGCAATCAGCTGCGCGACCTGATGAGCAAGGCGGACCGCTCCGAGGAGCTCGAGCGTCTGCTCGAGGACATCCTGCAGAACAAGGCCGATCTCTCGCAGCTGGTGACCCAGCTTGGCGGCGACAAAGCCGAAGCGGCGAAGGACGCATTGAACTGAGCGCCTGGGATCGCGGACCGATAGCGGCCCGCGCGCTCCATTCCTGAAGAGTCGTTGTCCGGCAGCGGCCCCTTTTGAAGGGAACCCCTCATGCTTCGAGGGCCGCCGCTTTCGCAAAAAGGATCGATAGATGACCGCCGAAACGCAATTGCAAACAAAGGAAGAAGTAGGCTTCGCAGCCGATGAGAGCCTGCTCTCGAAGGTCGTTGCGGCAACCCGCCAGACCGAGCCCGACCGTGCCCAGGACCTGCTGCGCACCTTGACCGACCAGGCCCTGAAGGGCACTGTCACCTATGATCGCAACCTGACGATCACCTTGAACAATGCCATTGCCGAGATCGACAAGGCGATCTCAAGTCAGCTCGCAGCCATCATGCAGTCGCCGGAGTTCACCAAGCTCGAAGGCGCCTGGCGCGGCTTGAACTATCTCGTCAAGAATAGCGAGACCAGCGCCAATCTGAAGATCCGCGTGCTCAATGCATCGAAGCGCGATGTCGCCAAGGATCTGGCCAAGGCCGTCGAATTCGACCAGTCCAGGCTCTTCAAGTCGGTCTATGAAGACGAGTTCGGCACGCCCGGCGGCGAGCCGATGGGCGCGCTGATCGGCGATTTCGAATTCGACAACTCCTTCGACGACGTCCAGCTTTTGCAGGGCGTCTCGATGATCGCCGCAGCCGCTTTCGCGCCGTTCATCTCGGCGGCGAGCCCCCGCATGTTCGGTTTCGAGGATTTCCGGGAGCTGGCAAAACCCCGCGATCTCGAAAAAATCTTCGAGACGGTCGAATACGCCAAGTGGCGCAGCCTGCGCGACAGCGATGATTCGCGCTTCGTGACGCTCGCCATGCCGCGCGTGCTTGCCCGCATGCCGTACGGCCCGAAGACCAGCCCGATCGAAGAGTTCAACTTCGACGAAACCGGCGGCTCCAAGACCGGCGAGCTGTCGCACGGTTCCTACTGCTGGATGAACGCAGCCTATGTAATGGGTACGCGTCTCACCGAGGCCTTCGCCAAGAACGGCTGGTGCACCGCCATTCGCGGGGCGGAAAACGGCGGCAAGGTCGAAGGCCTGCCGATGCACATCTTCTCCAGCGACGACGGCGATCTGGACCTGAAGTGCCCGACGGAAGTCGGCATCACCGACCGCCGCGACGCCGAACTCGGCAAACTCGGCTTCCTGCCGCTCTGCCATTACAAGAATACCGACTATGCGGTGTTCTTCGGGGCGCAAACGGCGCACAAGCCGAAGCTCTACGATCGGCCCGAGGCGACCGCCAATGCGGCCGTTTCCGCCCGCCTGCCCTATATGATGGCGACCTCGCGCTTCGCCCATTATCTCAAAGTGATGGGCCGCGATAAGATAGGCTCCTTCATGGAGGCGGAAGATTGCGAGGCCTGGCTCAATCGCTGGATCTCCAACTACGTCAACGCCAATGACGACGCCGGCGAGGAGTCGCGGGCGAAATATCCGCTGCGCGAAGCGAAAGTCACCGTGCAGGAAATCCCCGGCAGGCCGGGCGCCTACAACGCCGTCGCCTGGATGCGTCCTTGGCTGCAGATGGAGGAGTTGACCACCTCGCTGCGCATGGTCGCCCGGATTCCGTCGAAGAACTGAGAAATCAGGGTCCGGCGCGGCGGTTCGCCGCCGCGCCAAACTCTTTCGAAACATTTGGTCAGGTCGACGATGGGTTCCAGCACTGAATGGCGGCGCCGGGCGGATCAGCTGATTACGCTGATCGACGAGGCGCTGAACAGGCAAGTCAATGCCATCCTCCACCATCCCGATTTTCAGGCGATGGAGGCGAGATGGCGTGGCCTCGCCATGCTCGTGCGCGAGGCAAGCCGCAGCGGCGAGGTGAAGGTCAAGCTTCTCGGCGTCAGCTGGAGCGAGCTCGCGCGCAGCATGGAGCGCGCCAGCGACTTCGACCAGAGCCATCTCTTCGAACTGATCTACAGCCGCGAGTTCGGCATGCCGGGCGGCGAGCCCTTCGGCCTGCTGGTTGGCGACTATCATCTTTCTCCGCGCGATCCCGCCGGCGGCGATCCTGTCGGTACGCTGTCGCAGATCGGCATGGTGGCGGCCGCCGCCTTCTGCCCCTTCGTTGCCGGTGCTGCGCCGCTTGCGATCGGGCTTGAGGATTTTCACGAGCTGAACCGGGTCAACGACTTTTCCTGGCTTGCGACGGAGACCGACCGGATCCGCTGGAACGGTCTGCGGGCGCGTGAGGATTCGCGTTTCCTCGGGCTTGCCGCACCGCGCATCCTGATGCGCTCGCCGCTCGCACCGCATGCGCGCGATCGCAACGACGGCTTTCCCTTCCGCGAAAGCATCGCCAGCGACGGCAGTTCGCTGCTGTGGGGCAATGCCGCTTTCGCCTTTGCCACTGTCGTCATCCGCAACTTCATCGCTTCCGGCTGGTTCGCCGATATCCGCGGCGTCACCCAGGATGCGATCGATGGCGGCCTGCTGAGCGCAGCCGAACTCCCGCCTTACGATTTCGGCACCGAAAGCAACGGACTTTCCGCCCAGGCGCCGGTGGAAATCCACCTGACCAGCAGCCAGGAGCAGCAGCTCTGCGAGCTCGGCATCATCCCTGCCGCGACCACCTATCTCTCCTCTTCGGCGATTTTCAATTCCAATCAGTCGCTGCATGCGCCGCCGCATTATTCCAACGAACATGCACGCCAGAACGCCCGGCTTGCCGCCATGCTGCAATATGTGCTCTGCGCCTCGCGCTTCGCGCATTATCTCAAGGTCATCATGCGTGACGAAATCGGCCAGCTTTCGGATGCGATCTCGATCGAGCGCCGGCTGGCGGACTGGCTCACCGCCTATACGCTCGGCAACGACGATGCCGATATTGCGCTGCGCACGCGCTTTCCCCTGCGCTCCGCCGGCATCGGCGTCGCCGAGATTCCGGGCAAGCCCGGCAGCTTTTCCTGCACGGTCCGGCTGCAGCCGCATTTCCAGCTCGATGACGTTGCCACGAGCTTCCATCTCATCGCCGAGACCGCGACCACCGGCCAGATTCCGAGCCGCCCGGTCACCATACCCGAGAGGATGTCCGCATGACGCTTTCCGCCAGCATCGCCCAATCGCTCAGCGACAACGCTCTTGAGGACGCGCTCGAGGAGGTCAAGGCGCATCTGAAGGCCAAGCCCTCGGATCAGGAAGCGCGGCATCTCTATATCGATCTTCTCGTGCTTGCCGGTGATTACCAGCGGGCGGACAATCAATGCAGCCTTGCCGCCACTCTCTCTCCCGACGCGACGATGGGCTTCGCCTTGCTGCGCAACGAGCTGCGGGCGATGGCGGCGCGCGATGCCTGGTTTACGAGCGGCGCCGTGCCGGAATTTCCGCAGGGGCCGAGCGAACTCGACAAGCTCGCCGTTCGCCTCGGCATCGCCCATCGCGACGGCAATGCGGATGAGGCGCGAACCGCGCTCGATGCGCTCGAGAACCTCAGGAACGAGCGGCCGCTGATCTGGAACGGCAGGCCGGTCTCCGATTTCCGCGACCTCGACGACCGCACGCCGCACGCTCTCGAAGTGATCATGACCGGCGGCGGCTATCTGTGGATCGATTTCGCCAAGATCGCGGCGCTGTCGATCGAGCCGATTGCCCGGCCGCGCGATCTCGCCTTCCGCCGTGCCGAACTGTCGCTCATCGACGGCGCCGCCGCATCGGTGCTTCTGCCGGCGGTTTATCACGGCACCGGCGACGACGCGACGCTCCGGCTTGGCCGCGAGACCGAGTGGATCGAGGAACCGACAGGCATCACCACCGGTCGCGGCCAGCGCTGCTACCTCGCCGGCGACGAACTGGTTTCCTTCCATGACACCCGAAACCTGGAGATGGTGCCGGCAACGTCCCCCGGCAGGCGGGTCGCGCATGGTTGATCCCCTCGAACGTTACCGGCTGCGTGACCGTGTCCTATCCCGCTCGATCCTCGACAGGCTGATCGACGAGGCGCCGGATCGCGCCGTCGACCCGCCGATGAGCTTCGTCGACCAGGTGCGAGAGGTCAGAGAGGCCATCCGCCGCGATCTCGAGGCGCTGCTCAATACACGGCGCTCCCCGGCGACGCCGCCGGCCGTGCTTTCCGAGTTGAGGGACGCCCTGGTGAGCTATGGCGTCGACGGCATCGTCTCGGCCAATCTGATGACCGAGCAGGCCAAGCTCAAGCTTGCCGCAGCGATCGAGCGGCGGATCGCGCTGTTCGAGACACGGCTTGCCGATGTCAGGGTGACGATCCTGAAAAGCCGGACGATGACCGAACGGGCGCTGCGCATGCGCATCCAGGCGACCTTCCGCCTGCACGAAGGCATGCCGCCGATCAGCTTCGAATCGACCATCGATCCCTCGACCCAGCGCTTCCTCGTGGAGGCCGGCAATGGCTGAAGGTTTCCTGCACCGTTACAATGAGGAATTGCTGGCGCTGCGCCGCCGGGCCGCGCGTTTTGCCGATGCCTTCCCGAAGATCGCCGGCCGGCTGCGCATGACCGGCGACGTCGCCGACGACCCGCATGTGGAACGGCTGATCCAGAGCTTCGCCTATTCGGCTGCGCGCGTCCGCCAGAAGCTGGACGACGAATTTCCCGAACTCACCGACAGCCTGCTCGAAACGCTTTATCCGCATTACCTCGCGCCGCTGCCATCGATGAGCATCGTCAAGTTCCGGCCGAGTGATACGCTCGCCTCGGTCCAGACCGTGCCGCGCCATACGGAAGTCCTGGCCGAGCCGGTCAGAGGCGAAGCCTGCCGCTTCCGCACCACGCAGGACGTCGAAATGGCGCCGATCGAAATTGCCGGCGCCACCCTTTCCGGTCAGCCGATCAATGCGCCGCTTTCACCCTATGCCGGCGTTGCCGGCTGCCTCAGGCTGTCCCTCCGCAGCCTCGATGCCCGAAAGCCCTTCGGCGGCCTCGGCGTGAGCCGGCTGCGCCTGCACATTCCCTCCCCCTGGCAGCAGGCGGTGGCGATCTACGAACTGCTTGCCAATCACACGCTCGGCATCGCCCTTGCCAAACATGCCGACGATCGGTCGCCGGTCTTCCTGCCGGCTGGGAATCTCCAACCGGTCGGCTTCGAGCCCGAAGAAGCCATGCTGCCCTATCCGGCGCCGAGCTTCACCGGCTATCGGCTGCTGACCGAATTCTTCGCCCTGCCCCGGAAGTTTCTCTTTCTCGACATCGAAGGGCTCGATGCCTGGATGGGCGAGACGTTGGAGCTCTTCATCTATCTCAAGGAGAGCGACGCCAAGCTGGAGCGCGCGGTTTCAGCGCGCGACTTCGCGCTCAACGCAACGCCCGTCGTCAATCTCTTCCGCCAGGTCTGCGAGCCGATCGCCATCGACGGCACCCGCACCGAATACCGTCTCCTGCCCGATGCGCGGCGCCAGAAGACCCGCGAGATCTATTCGATCGACCGCGTTCTGCTGACCGGATCGCGCGGCCAGGAGGAATTCTGCCAGCCCTTCTTCGGCCGGTCGCAACGGGCAGGCACGAGCACGACCTATTGGCAGGCCTATCGCCGTTTCGACGAAGACGACAGGACCAGCGACATGGACATTGCCTTCGTCGACCGGCAGCGCCGCTCGGCAGGCCCTGTCGATGCGGTCGCCAGCGTCGACACGCTCTGCCTCAACCGCGATCTGCCGGAACAGCTTCCCTTCGGCGGCGGCCATCCCTTCCTGCAGCTTGCCTCCGGCCACGAGGCGGTGGCAGGCGTCGAGGCGCTGATCCCGCCGACGCCATCGGTCCGCATGAACGATCAGGAGGGCCGGAACTGGCGGCTGATCTCGCATCTCGTCCTCAATCACCTCTCGCTCTTCGACAATGGCGGTGCGGCGCTGAAGGATATCCTGTCGCTTTACGCTTTCCGCGACAGTCCAGAGACCAAGCAGTTCGTCGACGCGCTCGTCCGGATCAAGGCCGCCAATTCGACCGCCCGTCTCGGCAGCGGCGGCATGGTGCCCGGCACCGAGATCGCGCTGGAATTCGATCCGGCCGCCATCGACCGGCCCTCGGCGTTCCTGTTCGGCAGCGTGCTCGACCGCTTCTTCAGTCTCTATACTTCGGTCAACAGCTTCACCAGGCTCACCATCGGCATGAAGGGGCAGTCGAGGCCGATCGCCCGCTGGCCGGCACGCGCCGCCGAACGCCCGCTGCTTTGAGAAAGGATCGCCAGCGAATCATGGATCTCCCCGTCGCCCGCAAACCAGACGCCCTTGCCGATCTGCTCGAACGCGACCCCGGCCGCTTCGAGCCGGTGACGGCGTTCCGCGTCGCGCAGTCGTCGGTGGCTGAAGGACGGCTGGACGTGGCCGCCCATGTCGGCGTCTCGCCGGCGCCGCTTGCCGTCAGCGGATACCGCCGCAAGGCCGGCCGCGCCACCGTGCGCAGCGCGCTTGCCGGTCTCGTCGGCGCTCTCGGCTCGATGCCGTCGGCCTATAACGAACTCGTCATGCGCGAAGAGCGCAACCGGTCGCGGGCGCTGGCCGGCTTCTTCGACCTGTTCGGCGCGCGGATGGCGGAACTTTTCGCCGACGCCTGCGAGAAATACCGCATCGCCCGGCGGCTGCGCTGGGGCGGCGCCTGGGCAAGCAATGCTTTCGTCACCACGCTGCTCTCGCTCACCGGTTTCGGCACCAAGCGGCTCGTCGAAAAGAGCGGCGTCGACGAGGAGTTGATCCTGCGTTTTTCCGGTTTCTTCGCCGCGCGCAACCGCAATGCCGTCAATCTGCGCGCCATGCTTACCGAATTCAGCGGCCTGCCGGTGGAGATCGAATTGTTCCGCGGCCGCTGGCTGGCCATTCCGGCGGAAGAGCGCAGCCGCATGGGCCAGCCGCAGGGCGTCCAGCTTGGCGTCAATGCGACGGCAGGTGCCGCGATCCACGATTTCAGCGGCGGCTTTCGCATCGTCATCGGTCCGCTCGGCTATGCCGATTACCTCCAGCTTGCGCCGGGCGGCCGCGCCGTCACCGAGCTCTTCGCCCTGACGCGGCTCTATGTCGGCGCCGCACTCGAATTCGACATACAGGCCATCCTGAAGAAGGAGGACGTTCCCTTCTGCCAGCTCGGACAGGCGGGCGATCCGCCGCGCCTGGGCTGGAACAGCTGGGCGAGGGTCGCCCCGGCGGCAAAGGACAGCGGCGATGCGGTGATCGTCGAGCGCCTGTCGGTGCAGGCGCGGTGAGGAGACGAGAATGCGGCTCGAACTGAAAGAGATCAGCAGCGACGCGACGGCGTCAGGCCAGTCGAAATGGTTCTTCGAACGCGGCCGGCGAACGCTCGGCCGGGCGCCCGATTGCGACTGGCGGCTGCCGGAGGATCGGCGCTCCATCTCCAAGCTCCATTGCATCATCGAGCGCGACCGCGAAGGCTTCCTGCTGCGCGACCAGAGCGCAAACGGCTCCCGGGTCGATGGCGTCGCCGTGCATGAGGGACAGATCGTGCGGCTTTCCGACAGGTCGCGGCTGGAGGTGGGCGGACTTGCCTTTTCGGTCCACATATCGGGCGAGAAAGACCGCGAGATCGAGGACCCCGATGCCGGTCTCATGCTGAGTGACGAACCGCTGACCATTTCCGCAATCCTGGCCGATATCGCTCCGGGCGGTCGTACTGCAAACGGTATCCTTGGCGAGCGTGCCGCCGATGATTGGGGCCTTCCAGAAAAGGCCGGGAAAAAGGGAGCGGCCTCATCCCGCAGTGTTGAGATCGGCTGGAGCGGCCCTCCGGAGATCCGTTCAGCCACCCAGCTTTTGCCCGAAGACTGGAATTCGGAGGAGACCGAATACGGCAGCCATCTGGAACACGGGTCCGCCACCCATGTCGCCGTACCGATCGCTCAGCGCCGCGCCGCGCCGGTGATCGAGATCGTCAACGACAACGACCCGAAGCCCGAAGCCCAGGAATTTCCATCACTGACGATCGGCCGGTTCGAAGCCTTCGCCGATCGGCTGGAGCCGCTGCTCGGCCGGCTCGAGGAGGCTGTCGAGAACAGCTATGCGGTTTTCGAGATGCATGCGCCTTCCTTCGACAGGCAGCCGGACTTCCCGGCCGGCGGCACGGAGGAGGCGCTGCTTGCCCGCATCGAGGCGCTGCTCGGGCAACAGCTCACGCTTAATTCCGCGCTCGGGGCTCTCGCTCAGGCGGCGGGCCAGTTGGAGCCGCGCAGCCTGGAAGCGCGTGTCGAGACGGGCGCCTGGCGCCGGGACCGGAATTACTGGAGGGCCTACCGGGCGCAATTCGAAAAGGACGGCAAAAGCCGGTCGATTCAGGATTTTTTTCGCGATGCCATGATCGGCACCCAGGCAGGGCCTCGTCCGCAAGACAGGCAGGAAGGAAGAGACGCGCATCATGAGGAATGAGAACCGGGTGGCCTGGAGCGAAGGCATGTTCCTTCGTGTGCAGCATTTCCAGCAGGCGGACCGCTGGACCGAGCGGCTCGTGCGCACCGCCACGCACGGCCTGTCGCCCTATCCCTGGGGCATAGCGGAGATCGGCATCGACCGCGGCGCATTGGCGATCGGCCAATTCGCGCTGTCGAACCTGCGCGGCGTGTTGCCCGATGGCACCCCGTTCGAAGCCCCCATCGATACCGACCTGCCGCCGCCGCTCGATCTCGACGAGAATACCAAGAATACGATCGTCTATCTCGCACTTCCCGCCCGCCAGCCGGGCAAGGCCGATGTGGCGCTGAACGGCGGCGCCGCGCGCAACAGCGTCCGCCTCGTCGCCTCGCCCTATGAAGCGCCCGATGCCAATGTCGAGACCGACTTCATGGCGCCGATCGATGTCGGCCGCCTCAGCCTGCGGTATCTCAAGACCGGCGACGAACTTGCCGGCTATGAGCTGATCGGGTTGGCCCGCATCATCGAGGTACGCTCCGACCGGGCCGTGATCCTCGATCCGGATTATATCCTGCCGAGCCTCAATTGCACGGCCGCGGGACGGCTGAACGAGCTGATCACCGAGCTTCTCGGCATCGTGCGCCATCGCGCCGAGGCGATCGCCGAGCGGATCGGCGACCCCACCATCCGCGGGACGGCGGAGGTCGGCGACTACCTGCTCCTGCAGATCCTCAACCGCGCCGATCCGATGCTGAAGCATATTTCGGCGAATGCGACGCGGATCCACCCCATCACCTTCTACGAAAACTGCATCCAGCTTGCCGGCGAGCTTGCCACCTTCACGACCGACCGCAAGCGCGCCAGCGACTTCCCGCCCTATCGCCACGACGACCTCAAGGCGACCTTTGCCGCCGTCTTCGACGATCTCAGAGCCTCGCTGTCCTCCGTGCTCGAACAGGCGGCGGTGGCGATCGAACTGGCCGAACGCCGGCATGGTGTGCGGATCGGCACGATCAACGACCGCACGCTGCTCAGGGACGCCGGCTTCGTGTTGGCGGTGCGGGCCGAGATGCCGGCCGAGGACGTGCGCCGCAAGCTGCCGGCGCAGATCAAGGTCGGCCCGGTCGAGCGCATCGCCGACCTCGTCAACGTGGCGCTGCCGGGCATTCCCGTGCGGCCGCTGCCGGTGCTGCCGCGCCAGCTCCCCTATCGCTCCGGCACCATCTATTTCGAACTCGACACCAAGAACCCGCTCTGGAAACAACTCGACACTTCGGGCGCCATCGCCGTGCATCTCGCCGGCGATTTCCCCGGGCTCGAAATAGAACTGTGGGCCCTTAGAGAATGAAGACCGAACCCGCCTCCTGGCAGAACCTGCCCACCGTCGTAGAACTCACCGAGGACGGCACTCGGAAAAAGCAATCCGCCCGCAAGATGGCGGAGATGCTGGATGACGTTCTCGATTTTCCCGAAAGCGAGGCAGGAAAGGGGCCGGTGGGATCACTTCCGAAGAGTGCCGCGTCCATCGAAACGCTCGTCCGGGATTTTCGCTTCGGCGCCGACGACGTGCCGACGCTGGTACGCTCGGCCGCACCGCTGCTCAACCTTGCCCACGCCCTGCGCTACACGGAAGAGCAGCCAGAGATCGACGCCCTGCGCCAGATCGCGATCGAAGCGGTCGGCCGCTACGAGCGTGATCTCGCCAGCGCCCGCATCAGCCCCGAACGGGCACGCGCCGCCCATTATGTCGTCTGCGCGACGGTCGATGATGTCGTGCTCAGCAAGGCCTGGGGCGTCCGCGCCGGCTGGGCCCGCTCGGGTCTCGTGTCCACCTTCCACATGGACGTGACCGGCGGCGAACGGGTGTTCGACCTGCTCGACCATTTCCAGCAGAGCCCCGGCGCCAACAAGGACCTGCTGCTGCTCATCTATCTCTGCCTGTCGCTTGCCTTCGAAGGCCGCACCCGCGTCTCGGCGCGCGGCGGGCTGGAGCTCGGCCGCATCCGCGACGGTCTCTACAAGACGCTGCTTGGTCAGTGCGGCGTGTTCGAACGGGAGCTTTCTCCCCATTGGAAGGGCGTCTCGGCCCGACACCAGCCGTTGCGCACCGCGGCCGCGATCTGGACGCTTCTTTCCCTCCTGACCCTGATCCTGGCGTTCGGCTACCTGTTCTTCACCCTCTCGCTCAATCGCGCCTCCGACGGAACCTTCGAGCGGCTCGCCAAGCTGCCGCCGCGCGATATGCCGAGCGTGCTGGTCAAGATTCCCGAGCCGCCGCGGCAGCCGCCGCCCGTTGTCGTCGCCGAAACCCCTCCGCCCCCTGCGCCGCCGCAAGTGAAACCGCCGAGCCGGCTCGACAATCTGCTCGCCTTCCTCCAGCCGGAGGTCGAAAAGAAGCTGGTCACGCTCTCGGATTCGAACGGCAGGCTGCTGGTGCGCATCAGCAATTCCGGCCTGTTTGCCATCGGCAGCGCGGAGGTGAGCCCGAAATTCCACGATCTTCTCCAGCGGATCGGCGGCGCGCTCGCCGCAGAGAATTTCCGCGCCGTGGTGGTGGGTTATACCGACAATGTGCCGATCCGCACCGTCCAGTTCCCCTCCAACTGGCACCTTTCCGAAGCCCGCGCCAAAGCGGTCGGCGAAATCCTCACTTCGTTCACCGGGCCGGGCGCGATCCTGACCGAGGGGCGTGCCGACACCGATCCGATCGCCGCCAACGATACGTCGGAGGGTCGGGAGATGAACCGCCGCACCGAGATCCTGGTCCTGACCGATCCGAGCGAGCGGCTGAACGATGCGGGTTTGACGACATCGCGTGGGGCCGACACGCCGGATGAACCGACGCTGCCCGCTGCAGGAGGTGGTTCGCGATGAACCCGCTCAGTTATTTCTATACGCTGCGTTCCTATGTGGAGGCCTATGCCGGCCTCATCGGCCGCCGCTTCATCTCGATCATCTGGGTGGCGGCAATCTGCGTCGTCATCTGGTTCTACGGCTATCTCGCCGCCTATGGCGATTTCAAGCCGCTGGCGAGCACCAGCGCGCGGCTGACACTGATCGGCATCATCATCGCCGCTTGGCTCGCTTATCTCGTCTTCACCACCATCCGCGACCGCCGCCGCGACAAGCAGCTCGTGGACGGTATCGAGCGGGACGCGGAAGCCGAAGCGGCGGCCAGCCAGCAGGCTGAGGTCGGCGAGATCCACAGCCGGCTCAAGGAGGCGCTGCAGCTGCTCCGCCGCATCACCAAGAAGCGCTTCGGCTATATCTATGAGTTGCCATGGTACGTCATCTTCGGCGCCCCGGGTTCCGGCAAGACGACGGCGCTCAGCAATTCCGGCCTCAAATTCCCGCTCGGCGATGCGCTCGGCAGCAATTCGGTGCAGGGCATCGGCGGCACGCGCAACTGCAACTGGTGGTTCACCGACGAGGCGATCCTCATCGATACGGCCGGCCGCTACACGACGCAGGACGATCTGAACGGCACCGCCAAGGCCGGCTGGGAAGGCTTTCTCGGCCTGCTGCGCAAGTACCGGCGTTCGCAGCCGATCAATGGCGCGCTGGTGACGCTGTCGATCGGCGATCTTCTGACACGCGATCCCGAAGCCCAGCGCGAAGAGATCAGGGCGATCCGCCAGCGGCTGTCCGAGCTGGACGAACTCCTGCATGCGCGTGTGCCGGTCTATCTGCTTTTGACCAAGGCCGATCTGCTGACCGGCTTCGTCGAGTTCTTCGACGGCTTCAACAAGAGCGACCGCGAACAGGTCTGGGGCACGACCTTCGGGCTCGACGAAAGCTACAAGGCGGCGAACCTCCCGGAACGCTTCATAGAGGAATTCACCCTGCTGCAGCAGCGCGTCGACGCCATGCTGATCGAACGCCTGCAGCAGGAGCCCAATCCGGAGCTGCGCGGCCGCATCTTCCGCTTCCCGGCCGAACTCGTCTCTTTGAAGGAGCGCCTGCAAGAGGTCGTGACCGAACTGTGCTCGGGTTCGAAACTGGTGGAAGCGCCGCTCTTGCGCGGCATCTACTTCGCCTCCAGCACCCAGAGGGAGGAGACCGTTGCCGTTCCCCGCATGCGGCGCAGCTATTTCCTCTCGCGGCTCTTCAAGGAGGTGATCTTCGGCGAGGCCTCGCTGGTTGCCCGCGACAAGCGGCTTTCCGGCCGGCAGCTCCTCTTCCGTCGGGCGGCCTATGTATCGGCGGTCCTGCTGCTTGCCGTCGTGATGACGAGCTGGACGGCCACCTACATCCAGAACACCACGGCGCTTGCCGGCGCGGAAAGGCGCATCGACGCCTATGAACAGCTGGTACGCGGCGTGCCGGTGCGCGACGTGTCGGATGCGGATTTCCTGCGCATCCTGCCGGCGCTCGACAATCTGGCCACCGTCACCACCGACTTCGGCAAGACCCGCGTCTGGCCGATCAGCCTCGGCCTCGACCAGGAAGGCAAGGTCGAAAGCCGCCAGCGCGAGGCCTATCAGCGGGCGCTGAACACGCTGCTCCTGCCGCGCATGCTGGTGCAGCTGCAGAAGGAGATGTCCGAGACCACCGACGTCACCCGGACCTTCGACGCGCTGAAACTCTATGGCATGCTCGGCGGTCTCGGCCCCGTGGATACGGACTTTGCCTCGCTTGAGGCAGAGGACATGTTCACCAGGCTCTATCCAGACGAAGGCCGGGCCGCAGCCCGCAACGCGCTGATCGCCCATGCCGAAGCCATGACGCGCGGCGCGCTGCCGCCGATCGAGCTCGACAAGACGCTGATCGCCAAGGCGCGCGAAATCATCCGCTCGCAGAATATCGCCAGCCGCGCCTATGACATCCTGGCGGAATATCGCGAGTCTCGCGCCCTTCCCGGCTGGAGCCCAGCCGGCGCGCTCGGACCGCTCGGCGAACAGGCTTTCGAGCGGACCTCCAAGGCGCCGCTCAGCGACGGCATTCCCGGCCTTTTCTCGGCGACCGGCTACCGTACCGTCGTTCTCACCGGGATCACCGACGCCGCGCGCGAGGCGCTTGACGAGCGATGGGTCCGCGGCGATCCCAATCCTGCCGGCGTCACGGTCGATACGGTCGCCCGGGCGACACTTCAGCTTTACTTCGACGCTTTCGAGCAGCGCTGGTCCACGCTTCTGACCGATATCAGGGTGAAGCCTTCCCAGACGACCGGCGATGCGGCGGAAACCACCCGCATTCTGGCCGGCAAGCCCGGTCCGGTCGAGACGATTGCGAAATCGATCACTGCTGCCACCGATCTGCGCGGGCCTGGCGCCGAAATCGCCTCGGCCGCCGGCGACAGCCTGGCGACCTCGACCACGGCGCTTGCCGGCGCAGCGAATGCGCCCGATCCCTTCGGCCGCCTGCGCGACGCGCTAAAGGCGCCGGCCGGCCAGTCTCCGCTTCCCGACCAGTCGAAGGATGCGCCGCGGTCGGAGATCGGGCAGCTCGAGCCGATCCTGCAGCGGGTGCAGGAGCAACTTTCGCGGGCGACGACGTCGACAGCCGAAGTGGCGAAAGTGTTCGACGTCGACAGCCAGCTGACCGACGCCAATCAGGACCTGCTTCAGCAGGCCCGCAAGTTGCCCGCGCCGGTGGATAGCTGGATGGCGGGGCTGGCTGCGGATGTCGGATCGCTGGCGGTCAAATCCGCCCGTTCGCGCATCAGCGGCGCCTGGGCCGCGGAAGGCGCGGGCTTCTGCTCGAATGTCGTCGCCGGCCGTTATCCTTTCGACCGGAAATCCACGCGCGACGTGGCGATGAGCGACTTCGTCAGGCTGTTCGGCCCCGAGGGCCTGTTCAAGACCTTCTTCAAGGAAAAGCTCGAAGCCTTCGTCGACACCAGCGCTTCGCCATGGGGTTGGAAAGGCACGTTCGGCGCGGCAAGCATCCCGAGCGCGGCGATCGCCCAGTTCGAGAATGCCGATAAGATCAACCGCGCCTTCTTCCCGGCCGGCAGCAAGAACCCGTCGATCACGATCAACGTCAAACCGGTCTCGCTGACCGATGCCGCCAGCGCCGTGATGCTGGAGATCGAAGGCGAACGGGTGGTCTATTTCCACGGTCCGATCCAGTCGAAATCGATCACATGGCCATCGGCGGAAGCCAGCAACGCTTCGCGCATCGCCTTCCAGCCGGGCGGCTGGCAGCAGGCCTTGACGGAAAATGGCGACTGGTCGCCCTTCCGCCTTTTCGACGATGCCAACGTCACGGTTCAGGGCGACGATCTTTTCCGGGCAAAATTCCAGCAGGACGGCCAGGCGGCGGAGTTCGACGTGCAATTCGGTTCGGTGCTCAATCCATTCCGGCTGGAGGCGCTCGGCGCCTTCTCATGCCCGGTGCAATTCTGATCGGCCTGGTATGAACGAGCGCGCCACCCTCGAGCGAAACCCGATTGAGGCCGACAGGATCGGCTTCTTCGGCAAGCTGCCGAGCCATGGCGATTTCGTTTCCATGGACTTGGGCCGCAATCTGCAATCCGCGCTCGACGCCTGGCTGCAGGCTGGGCTGCAAGCGGCACAGCAGGAATTCGGCGAGGATTGGAAACGCCGCTTCCGTCTCATGCCGGCATGGCGTTTCATCGTCGAACGCGGCCTCTGGGGACCGGCCACCGTCGCCGGCGTTCTGCTGCCCAGCCTCGATCGCGTCGGGCGCAGTTTTCCGCTTGTCATCGCTGCCCAGCTTCACGGCTTTGCCGAGCATCCGCGCCAGCTCTATCTCGACGACGCGTGGTTCACGGCGGCCGAGGCGATCGCCGAAAGCTCGGCCAAGCGGGATTTCGACATCAACCATTTCACCGCAAGCCTGAAGCGGCTGCGGAGCTTGCGGCCGGCCGATCTCGCCGAAAACGAGACGCTGCAGGACAGAACGTCCAGCCGCGGCACGATCTGGTGGCGGATCGACCCGCAGGAGCGGCGGGCCAAGGGATTTGGCGTCACCGGCGCCCCGGAACCTGCTCACTTGGCAAAGCTGTTGCGCGAGAGTTCCGGTGTGGTTTCAACGGCCCCGCAACCTGAAACAGCCGCGACACCGCGCGCAGTTGTCGTCGAACCACATCATCCTCTGGTGCTCCGTCACAGCCACGCCACACATGCCGGCACGCGGCTCACAGTCAATGCCGACGCACTGCTCGTTTCGGAGACGCCTTCGCTGTTTGCCGTCGCCGATGGCGTCGGTGACGGCAACGCCGCGGCCGAAGTCGGCAAGATCGCCGTTCACGTGCTGGCCGAAACGGCGAAGCAGCAGACGATCGAAGCTCTGGTGCAGGAGGTCAAGGGCAAGCTCGGCCGTGCCCACGGCCTGCTTCAATCGGCATATCATTCCTCCGATCGCGAGCCGTCGGCCGCCAGCATCGTCGTGCTGGCCACGCTTCAGGAGAGCTGCGCCCTGCTCTGGGTCGGGAATGCCCGCTGCTACCTCCTGCGGGAGGGCATGATGCGCTGCCTCACCCGCGACCATGTGGAGATCGGCCTGCGGCGCACGCTCTCACGCGCCATCGGTCTGCGCGGCCATCTCATTCCGGAAGTCCTCTCCGGCGGATTGCAGGCCGGCGACCGGCTCCTGCTCTGCAGCGCGCCGTTGCCGAATACGGTCCCTGAACGCAGCATCGCCGAAATCCTGCTTTCCGCAAAAATCGAAAAGGCGGCCGACATCCTCGTCCAGGAGGGGCTGATCGCCAATTGCCGTGACAATCTCAGCGCCATCGTGATCGACGTGAAGACTGATGAGCCGTGAACCTCCGAACGCGGATTTCGAGGAGATCGCGCGACGTTTCGCCCATCTCTGGCAGGCATTGAATGCCAGGGCGGACAGTCCGTATCCGCCCGAGACCCGGCAGATGCTGGTCGACCGGGTCCGGGATGCACTCGATCGAGGCGAGGCCCGCCTCAGCGATACCGATCCCCGGATCGTCGCCAACAGCTTCGTGCTCGAGGCGCTGGTCCATGACGGCGCGCTCACCCAAATCTATCGTGCTCGCCATCGTGATCTCGGAACGCTTCATGCCATCAAGATGCCGCGGCCCGACCACGCCGACGACCCCGTGCTGAGGAAACTCATGCTGCGCGAAGCCGAGATCGGCATAACGCTCCGTCACCCTCATATCGCTGGAACACAAGCGGTTCTGCGCCTTGCCGACGGACGCCCGGCCCTGGTCCTGGAATGGCTCGGGAGACGGCTTGCGGATCGCTTGCAGGAACAACCGTTCTCTCTGGATGAGGTCATCTCGATCATGATTTCGGTGCTGTCCGGACTGGACGCCATCCATGCCGCCGGCACCGTGCATTGCGACCTGTCGCCGCTCAATCTTCTCCTTGCCGATGGCGACCTCTCCCATTTGAAGATCGCCGATTTCGGCATCGCGATCGAGGTCGGGTTCCGGCACGGGCAACTCGATCTCGCCTTCGCCGGCCAACCGGATTTCGTGTCACCGGAACAAATGGCCGGTGGATCGCTCGACGGCCGATCCGACCTCTATGCCGCGGGACTTCTGCTGTCCCTGCTCCTCCATCATTGCGACGAGGAAGGCGAAGAGCTTCAGGCTTTAGAGGCGTTGGCGATCTGCCTGTCGCAGCGCAATCCTGAAGAGAGGCCCCAAAATGCGAAGGCCGCCTTGCATCTGCTCGGCGGCCCCTCGAAACGTCCAGTCGGCGCTTAATTGCCGCTCGAGCCGGGGATTGGTGCAGCGGCCGTCGGCACGCTTTTCTGGTAGACGTTGAAGAGCTTGGCGAAGTCCACCAGGCTGGCATTGCTGGCGTAGATGATATCGCCGTCCATCATCTGGAAGCGCTGCATCAGCGCCAAATTGGACACGTCCTTCATGTTGACCCGGTAGATCACCGGCTTGCTGCTCACCACAACAGGCGCGGCAGTCTTGGCATTCACAGCTGCCACCTGCGTATAGACCGGCTGGTTGCGCAGCACATAGAAATTGCTCGCATCGGCCCGATCGTCGAGCAGCCCGCCCGCCCGGCCGAGCGCCTGGGCCAGCGTCAGTCTGCCCGGCTCGAATTCGAACTCGCCGACGCTCTTGAAGGCGCCGAAGGCGGTGAAGGTCGGTGAATCCTTGTCGACGTAGATCTGATCGTCCGGCAGCAGATAGACATTCTGCTTGCTGTCGTCGATGACGCGCTGCAGCGGCACGGTGGCGCGCTGCTTGCCGCGCATCAGCGTCACGGTCGCCGAGCCCGGCGCAGACGATGCGCCGCCGGCAAGTGCGACCGCATCGAGTACGCGCTCCTTGCGTGCGGTGAGCGGGAAACGGCCGGCGGAGCGTACGTCACCATTGACGGTGACGCCGCTGGAAGGCCTGTCGACCACGGTGACGACAGCCTGCGGATTGACCGCCGACCCCTTCAGGCCGGTGACGATGCGCGTCTGCAGCGCCTCGGTCGAGGAATCCACCACCCGCTGCTTGCCGATGAAGGGAAGCGTCACATTGCCGGTGGAATCGACGGTGAAGCGGCCGAGATTGAGGGTTTTGCTCTGGGTCGAGGAGAAAAGCCCATCCTCGCCGGGGTCGAGAATCGTCACGTCGATGACGTCGCCGCGCCGCAGCCTGGTATCGGCAAATCCGCTCGAGCGCATGCTGCTGAGCCCTGCATCAGTGGCCGCATAGGCAAGCGGGGCTGAAGAAACCGGACCCATCGGCGCTTCCGACAACCTGACAACGGGAATTCGCTCGTTCGTTTGCGGTGAGGTGGCATTATAGAAACCACCGGCAGTTGGGCCATCAGATGGCCGGGCGCATGCGCTAAGAACTGCGACAAGGACCAACGGCGCCAGCTTTCGCATCAGGTATCCTTTTGGCAATATTGAGAGAATCGGAAAATATCAGCGGCAGATGACCGAGCAATACCAGTTGTACGCGAAAAATCAATTGTGACAGCTCAGAGGCAGGCCGCTGTGACTAATTGGCAACCATCTGGCTTGAGCTGGAACCAAATCCCTCGTCAACCTATTCGGTCGAAACGGTTTCGAACCTATTCAGGCGAGCAAATGACCTTGCACATCAAACGAATCTACGAGCCTAGCGAAGACAAAGACGGCACGCGCATTCTGGTCGACAGGCTCTGGCCGCGCGGACTGAACAAGCAGGATGCGGCCATCGACATCTGGCTGAAGGATATCGCGCCGAGCCCGGCGTTGCGCCGATGGTTCGGCCACGATCCCGCCAAATGGACCGAGTTCCAGCGCCGTTACCGGCAGGAACTCGAAAAGAACGCGTCGGCCGTCGAGGAACTCGAACGCCAGATCGGAAAATCGAACGCCACGCTGCTCTATGCGGCGAAAGATCTGCACCACAACCACGCGCTCGTGCTTCAGCGCTTCCTCGGCAAAGACTGAAGCCTCGGCGGCCAACGCCGATGATACGCCGCTTGCACCGCGTAAAAATTTTCCGGGAACCTTTTCGCCCGATCTGCATCCAATGCTTGCTTCCAGAGGCGCACCGCCGCGGCTGGCAGACGTTCCGTCATATGACATAAGGGAGACAGATCATGTTGAAACCAATTCTCGGCGCAGCCCTCCTGGCGGCCTCGCTCGGCACGGCTTCGATCGCCGCCGATGCCAAGCCGACCGACCCGCAGATCGCCCATATCGCCTACACGGCAGGGCAGATCGATGTCACCGCCGCAGAGCAGGCGCTGAAAAAGAGTAGGAATGCCGAAGTCATCGAATTCGCCAAGACCATGGAACGCGACCACAAGGCCGTCAACGATCAGGCGCTCGCCCTCGTCAAGAAGCTGAAGGTGACGCCTGAGGACAATGCGATCAGCCAGTCCTTGTCGACACAGGCAAGCAAAGAACTGACGACGCTCGGTAACCTCGACGGCGCGGCCTTCGACAAGGCCTATGTCGAAAACGAGGTTGCCTATCACAAGTCGGTCAACTCAGCGCTTGCCGAGGTGCTGATCCCCTCGGCTCAGAACAAGGAGCTGAAGTCGCTTCTGGAAACGGGCCTCACCCTGTTCAAGCAGCACCAGATGCATGCAGAGCATCTTGCTTCGATGATCAAGTAGGCCTGCGATGGACCTGCTCAAGAAATCGCTGCGGCTTGCGTCGCTGTTGGCGCTGCTTTGGGCAGGCGCCGGCATTGCAGCGGCGGCGGAATATCGGGTCACCGTCGCGGGCATGAAATTCAGTGCGCCGCCCGCCGAGCTGCATGTCGGCGATGTGATCGTCTGGCGAAATGATGATATATTCCGGCATACTGCAACGGCTCGCGACAAAAGCTTCGATATCGACCTGCCGCCGAAATCGGAGGGGCGGATGACGATCAGCCGGGCAGGAGCGGTCGATTTCTATTGCCGCTTTCATCCCGCCATGACGGGTAAACTGGACGTCCGGCCGTAAGGCCGGGCTCCACCAAAAGACGAGACAGGCAGGCGGAGATTTCCATGGCAGCCATTCCGGTTCCGGTCGAGCGACACCGGCAGCACCTATCGACACTCTCCGACGCCGAACTCGTGCCGCTTGCGAAGATGGGCGAAGAGCCCGCCATTCGCGCCATCATCCAGCGTCACAACCAGCGCCTGTTTCGCACGGCCCGCGCCGTCATCCGCAGCGATTGGGAGGCGGAGGATGTGGTGCAGGCGGCTTATGTCAAAGCCTTCACCAATCTGGCGACCTTCCGCGGCGAGGCCGAGCTTTCCACATGGTTGACCCGGATTACGCTCAACGAGGCGCTGGGCCGCGTGCGCAGCCGCAAGAACACCACCGGGCTTGAGGAAATCGACATGCAGACGACGTTGCCGGGCGGCCAGGTGCTCCAGTTTCCGTCCTCGCTTTCGGCAGCCGACCCGGAAACCGAACTGTCGCGAAGCCAGGCACGGCACTTCCTCGAACATGCGGTCGACGAACTCCCGGACGAGTTCCGCGCCGTCTTCGTGTTGCGCGATGTCGAGGGCATGAGCACCGACGAGACCGCATCCTATCTCGGCATCAAACCCGAGGCGGCCAAGACCCGGCTGCACCGGGCGCGGAAGATGATGCGCCAGTCGATCGAAAAGCAGCTTTCCGGCGCATTCTCGGCGCTGTTTCCGTTCGATGGCGCCCGTTGCGCCTTCATGGCCGATCGCGTCGTCGCAGCCCTTCGCGACGAGACGCCATGATGTCTTGCAATTCACACGCTGAACTCGCTCGACGCCTCAACGTGAGGGGCGACGGTTGCGATTCCCGGCGACGCGAAACTGGTTTGCAGCGCACCGTTCAATTTGTCGAGTTCGTCCAGGACCTTTTGGATCCGCGCGCGCGCCTGGAGCATTTGATCCACTTCCGAATCGCCGGACGGTGTGCCTGCGGCCTCGAGGTTGTGAAGAGCGGTGTCGGAGACCGGATTTGGAAATGGGATAATTTCAGCCATTTGCATTCTTGTTTCGTTGTTCTGGAGGACAGGAAACTCTCATGTCTCCAGGCCCGATAGCTCAATGGGCTGCGGTGGTTTCATCGCCGATCAACCGGAACAACTTCGCTTTTCATTTCAATGTGTTGCGCCTTGTTCGTATGACACTAAACGCCGCATCAGCCTTAACAAATCCCTATTTTCACCCGCGCGGCAGCTCAGTTTGCAGCTTTGCCGCGCCAAATGGATAGAGATGCGAAATTCGGACAGCTATTAATTCCGAGCAAAGACGGGTTCATTCGGCAAGCGCCATTGGTCGCGAGCGGTCTGCATCGGCCTTCCCGGCATCGGCCGGATTTTCGCCGATCCGGGAAAGGGTTTGGGATGGCAGTTCGCCGAAGCGCTTTCGATATTGACCCGAGAAACGGCCGAGATGGGCAAAGCCCCATTTCTGCGCAATGGTTCTCACCGATTGATCGGGATGGGCGGATGAAAGCTCCTGGCGCACGACATCGAGACGGAGATGCTCCAGATAGGCCATGGGCGTCGTCATGCGAAATTTTCGGAAGCCATCCTGCAGGGTACGGGGACTGACGCCGCAGGCTTCGGCGATTTCCTTGAGGGTCATCACCTCGGAAATATTGCCGTGCATGTAGTGGATCGCGCGCTTGACGTGCCATGGAACCGGAGATTTCCTGTCACGGGAGAACTCCTGGGAATAGTTGTGCGGTATGGCGTCGATGAGAAGCTCGAGCATTGCTCCGAGGAGATGGCCAAGCGCCCCGGGCGATTTACGGAGGGTTTCACCCACCAGGCCGTGATGCATGGTTATTGCGAGCCGCGCCACGTCCAATCCGGATCCTTGCGACAGATCGATCTCGTTTGCGAAGCGAAGACGTCCCCGCAATGAAGCATTCAACCGGGCTTCGATCCGCCGGGCGAATTCGAGGTGGGGCACGCTAAGGCAAAGATGCGTTCTCGGGCCGGCAATACGCAGCTGACCGTTCGACTGGCCGTCGAGGAAAATACCCTGGTTTTGGATGGACGGCAGCTTGCGGTCGGGGACAGTGACCGTTGCGCTCCCCGTCAGCGGAATGAGAACCATGATCGTCTCGGCCGATGCGGGAAAATGGATCGAGAAATCGCCGTCATAGACGCTTGCGATGATCGAGATCCCCCGCGCGCGAACCATATTTATCTGATACTGCGCCTTCCGGCTGCCTTCCGGCCTTACGTCTATTCCGCTGCGCAAGCGGGAAAGCGACGTTGAAAGCTCCTGCAGATCCGTCCCGGCGAAGGACAGGTGATCGAAGGCGTTCCAACTTGCTTGCGGCATTCCAGGCTTATCCTCACCAATCCTATGTATCGGGTTTGAAGCCCTTATTCGCGCGGCGCGATCGGCGCCCTCTTGCCGCGGCCCCAGAGAATGAACGCCGAAAGGGCAAGCAGGATGACGTTGAGCGGCAGCGCGGGGGTTTCGCCGCGGGAGAGATGAAAGATCATGGCGGCGATCTGCAGCAGCACGCAGCCGAGCGCGGCGAGCACGCTCAGGCGCGGCTGGATCCGAGTCAGGGCCGGCAACAGGACGCCCACCCCGCCCGCAAAATCGATGACGCCCATCAGGCGCAGAAACCATACGGGAACCTCGCCCGGCCAGACCCACATCGCCGCCAGTTGATCGACCGGCAGGAAGAATTTCATGCAGCCGAACAGGGTGAAGGACGCGAAGATGAGCGCCTGCGCGACCCATAAGGCGATCTGGAGCCCTTTTCCCGCGGGCGCTGCAGGCGAAACGGTCGCGGCGTTGGACATTCGAACCTCATGAATACAATGAATGGCGAGCCGAACAGATACGGCTGGAAGCTCATCGTGAAAACCGTTATATTTTCGAAAAAATTTATCGATAGGATCGATGAGATATGCAGCCCCAGCCGACCTTGGATCAGCTTCAGGTCTTCCTCACCGTGGTCGAGAAAGGCAGCTTTTCAGCCGCTTCCCGTGCCCTGAACCGAACCCAGTCGGTCGTCAGCTATACGATCGCCAATCTCGAGGCGCAGCTCAGGGTGGCGCTTTTCAGCCGTTCCGGCACCAAGCGGCCGCAGCTGACCGAGGCCGGCAGATCCGTTCTCGAGGACGCCCGCCGGCTGCTCGGCGATCTCGATCTGATGCGGGCGCGCGTGCAAGCCCTGAGCGACGGCCTGGAGGCGGAGCTTAATGTCGCGCTGAGTTCCATCGTGCCGTCGGAGATCGTCGTCGACGTGCTAGAGCGGTTCATTGCTTATCGGAATCGAGGTGGGATTCCCAAATCAGCAGAATTGTGATTCATCCTGGGTGCTG
>NZ_NWSQ01000021.1 GCF_002531725.1 Rhizobium sp. L43 | reverse complement strand
GCAGGCGCTGATAGCTTGATCGGCGGTGCGGGCAGCGACACCTACATCGTCGACGATGCCGGCGACAGCGTCACCGAGAACCCCGATGAGGGGATAGACACAGTTCGCACGAACCTTGCGAGCTATACGCTTGCCGCCAACGTCGAGAACCTGAGTTTTGCCGGCACAGGAGCTTTCGCTGGTACGGGCAACAGTCTCGACAACGTGATCACCGGGGGCGTTGCCATCGATACGCTGTCAGGCGGCGACGGCAATGACACGCTGAATGGCGGGGCAGGTGCCGATAGCTTGATCGGCGGTACGGGCGACGACATCTACATCGTCGACAATGCCACCGACAGCGTCACCGAGGACGTCGATGCGGGAAGCGACACGGTTCGCACGACCCTGGCAAGCTATACGCTTGCCGCCAATGTCGAAAATCTCACCTATAGCGGCACGGCAGCCTTTGCCGGCACGGGCAATGACCTTGCCAATACGATCAGCGGCGCGGCAGGTGCTGACATCCTGGACGGAAAGGCCGGAGCAGACATACTGATCGGCGGAGCCGGCAACGACACCTATATTGTCGATGATCTGGCCGACGTGGTCACCGAAGGGCTGAATGCAGGCACCGATCTGATCAGGACGGTGCTTTCTTCCTATGCCTTGACCAATATTGCCAATGTCGAAAACCTGACCTTCACCGGCACCGGCGATTTTAGCGGGACTGGAAACAGCCTTGCCAACGCGATCACCGGCGGCGCCGGCAACGATCTTCTAGACGGCGGTGCCGGCAATGACACGCTGCGCGGCGGGGCTGGCAACGACGTCTATATCGTCGACAGCGCGAGCGACGTCGTCACCGAGGCGGTCAGCGACGGCACCGACGAAATCCGCACGGGACTTGCAGCCTACTCGATCGCCGCATTGGTCAATGTCGAGAACCTGACCTACACGGGATCCGCCAGCTTCACCGGCACCGGCAATGCGCTCGCCAACACGATCACCGGCGGCGCCGGCAATGACACGCTGAATGGCGGGGCAGGTGCGGACACCTTGATCGGGGGTGCGGGCAGCGACATCTACATCATCGACAATGCCGGCGACGTTGTCGCCGAGAACGCCGATGCGGGGATCGACACGGTTCGCACGAACCTGGCGAGCTATACGCTTGGCAGCGATGTCGAGAACCTCACCTACATCGGCACGGCAGCCTTTGTCGGAACAGGCAATGATCTCGACAACACGATGACGGGTGGCGCTGCCATCGATACGCTTTCCGGCGGTGTCGGCAACGACACGCTGAATGGTGGGGCAGGGGCCGATCGTTTGATCGGCGGGGCGGGTGGCGACACCTATATTGTCGACAATGCCGGCGACCTCGTCACCGAGGCCGCCAATGAGGGGATCGACACGGTTCGGACGAATCTGAATGCCTACACATTGGCTGCCAATGTCGAGAACCTCACCTACATCGGAGCGGCAACCTTCGTTGGAACAGGGAATCTGCTTGACAACGTTATCACAGGTGGTGTTGGCGCTGACAGCCTCGCGGGGGCTGCGGGCAACGACACATTGATCGGGGGGGGTGGCTCCGACAAGATGTCGGGTGGGATGGGCGACGACATTTACGTCGTTGACATTGCGACTGACATCGTGATCGAGAACGCGAACGAGGGGATAGACCTAGTCCACACGGCGCTTTCAGGCTATACGCTCGGCAACAATGTCGAGAACCTGACCTATACGGGATCTGCTAGCTTCACCGGCACCGGCAATGCGCTCGCCAACACGATCACCGGCGGCGCCGGCACTGACACGCTGAATGGCGGGGCAGGCGCTGACACCTTGATCGGCGGAGCGGGCAGCGACACCTACATCGTCGACAATGCCGGTGACATCGTCACCGAAGCCGCTGACGCCGGGATCGACACGGTTCGCACGAACCTCGCCGCCTACACACTGGGGACCAATGTCGAGAACCTCACCTATATCGGAACTGGACCGTTTGCCGGAACAGGGAATGCGCTGAACAACGTTATCGTCGGCGGCAGTGGTTCTAATACGCTGACGGGTGGCGCTGGCAACGATAGCCTCACTGGTGGAGCAGCAGCCGACGTCTTCGTTTTTTTGCTGAACTGGGGCCACGATACGATCACAAACTTCGTGGCAACCGGCGCGGCGCACGACACGATCAGGATCGATCACAGCATTTTCGCCGACTGGGAATCGCTTTTTGCTGCATCCAGTCAGTATGGCAACGATACAGTCGTTACGGCCGATATCGATAACACCATAGTGTTGAAGAATGTAGCCTTGACGAGCCTAGAGTCGGGGGATTTCCTTTTTGCGTGAACCCAATCGGACCTCCTGTTAAACCCCCGGGGAGAGATCGGGCATGCTTCGGTCGAGAGGGTGACGGCGATTGCGGAAGGGTTGCAGGGGAGGGTGGCGGTGCGACCGGCTATTGGCCGGCCTGAAATCGGACTTGATAAATCCTGCTATCGATTTCGTTTCACGAACTGACCGAGGCGGTTCACAAGCTTCGATGCCCAGAACATGAGGGTCGAGACCCTTAAGCCGTGGTCAGCAAGGGCACGCAGCACTTCCTTGTTCTGACGCGATATGTTCTGAATGTTTTTGTTCGTGGCGCCCCCCAAGCGCATCCTCACCAACACCCGGGGGATATAAAGGGTCTTGATGCGCGCGACTTCCAGAAATCGCATCATAAGCTCGACGTCGGCTGCCAGCCGATAACGCAGATCAAACGTCCCGAACCGTTCATAGATGCGACGCCGAACATAGAATGTCGGATGCGGCGGACACCAGCCGCGTCCAAAGGAACCGGGTTCAAACGCACAGGATTTCCAATAACGGACTTTGCGATCGGGATGCTGGTTGGAAACATAGATGAGATCGCCATAGCAGCCGTCATAGGCTTCGTCTTCCAGCGCGGCCGCCACGGTTTCGAGGGAGTCGCTGCTCTCGAAAGTGTCATCCGCATTCAAGAATCCGATGATGTCGCCGCTCGCAAGGCCAATCCCCTTGTTCATGGCTTCATAAATACCGCCGTCCCGTCCCGAAAGTACGCGGCGGTTCTCCGCCGGCGCCGAAGCGATGATGGCGAGCGTAGAATCGCCCGAGCCGCCGTCGATAATGATGTGCTCGAAATTGCGGTAGGTTTGAGTGTCGATAGACCGCAACGTATCGGCAATGGTCCGCTCGGCGTTCCAGCAGACAGTGATAAGGCTTATCCGGGGCGAGCTTGGATCGGCAGTGTCTGCAGCCATTTTGACGAGGTCTTGCTCACATTCTCAGGGACGAAATCTGGTCGACCCGTAGCAGACGGAATGGTGGCGTCGCAATCCAGTACTGCAGATTATTGTCGATCAATGCCGCATGGATGAGCAGCCGGGCTACCTCTCCTCTCGCCAAGTGCATTGCATGCAGATCGATCTATCTGTAGTGAGCAGTGTCAAACAGCGATCGTCATTACGACAGGCGCGTGAATGCGCGCGGATTTACCAGGTTGCAGGAGGTCTCTTGTCTTCGAAGAAAAAGCTGCGCAAGGGCATCTTGCTCGCCGGGGGCTCGGGCACTCGGCTCCATCCGGCAACCCTCGCCATTTCGAAGCAGCTTCTTCCGGTTTTTGACAAGCCGATGATCTATTATCCCCTGTCAACGCTGATGCTTGCGGGAATCCAGGATATCTTGATCATCTCTACGCCGCAGGACACGCCGCGTTTTGAACAGCTGCTCGGTGACGGCGCCCAATGGGGATTGAACTTTCAATATGCCGTGCAGGCCGCGCCAGAAGGAATTCCCCAGGCATTCTCGATAGGCAGGGAATTCATCGGGCGAGAGTCAACCGCGCTCGTGCTTGGAGACAATATCTTTTACGGCAACCTTTTGACACATGATCTATCCGCGGCTTCCGAAAGATCGGACGAAGCGACGATCTTCGCCTACAAGGTCCACGATCCCGAACGGTATGGGGTGGTGGAGTTTGACAGTGAGGGCAAAGTCCTCAGCCTGGAGGAAAAGCCAACCAAGCCCCGTTCTTCTTATGCGGTGACTGGTCTGTATTTCTACGATAATGACGTGATTGACATTGCTGCCGGTTTGAAACCTTCGCCGCGCGGTGAAACCGAAATCACCGATATCAATCGGCACTATTTATCGGCCGGCAGGCTGAATGTTGCCGTCCTGGGGAGAGGGCATGCCTGGCTCGATACGGGCACGCACGATTCTCTCCTGGAAGCCAGCCAGTTCATTGCCACCATCGAGCGGCGCCAGGGGCTGAAGATCGCTTGCCCCGAAGAAATCGCCTTTCATTTGGGATACATAGATGCCGAGCAATTGCTAAGGCTGGCAGCTCCACTTGAAAAGAGTTCTTACGGTCGATATCTCATCAGCTTGGTGAGGGAGCCGGCTCCGCATTTCCCAACCGGCTGAATCGGCAAAACTGGAAAGCCAATCTTGTCTGCTTTTACCTTGCTTACGTTAAAGACGATGTCCGACGCACGAGGCGCGCTGACCGTCATGGACGGAATACTGCCATTTCCGGTCGTCCGGAGCTTCTGGATCTATGATGCCGACGGACATAAACGCGGCGGCCATCGTCATCACAAAACTCGACAGGCATTGGTGGCGCTTTCGGGCGCCGTGGTGGTGTCGATGGACGACGGTGAGACCCGGGAAGAGATTACTCTGTCGTCACCGGACCAGTGCCTGCTGGTGGAACCGAAGGACTGGCATGACATGACCTTTGGCCCGGGTTCGATCCTGCTCGTTTTCGCCTCTCACGAATATGATAAGGGCGACTATATTCACACCCCCTATGAGCGGCTCTGAGATGATTGAGTATGAAAGTCTTGCACAGGCCAATCGCGCGCTGATGGAAGAGTTGGAGGCGGTCGCTTCCCGCGTCATTCGGTCCGGGTGGTATGTGCTTGGGAGTGAGGTCTCCTCATTCGAAGCCGAATTTGCCGAATTTGCGCAAAGCAAACATTGCATCAGCGTCGCTAACGGCCTGGATGCGCTGATCCTGTCGATCGAAGCGCTCGACCTGCCAAAAGGCAGTGAGATTATGGTGGCCTCCAATACCTATATAGCCACGATCCTGGCAATCCTTCGCACAGGCCACACGCCCGTTCTGGTGGAGCCTGAACGCGAAACCTTCAATATAGATCCGGAGCGCCTTCCTGCCGCGCTCACACGCAACACGCAGGCAATTTGTGTGACGCATCTTTTCGGCAAAGCCTGCCGGATGACGGAGATCGCCGCGTTTGCGAGCGCGCATGGTCTGCAGGTGATCGAGGATTGCGCGCAGTCCCATGGCGCGCGTTATCACGGCAAGCTGACCGGCACCTTTGGGATCGCCGGCTGCTTCAGCTTCTATCCGACCAAGAATCTTGGGGCTCTGGGAGATGCGGGCGCGATTGTCACGGACGATGACGAGTTTGCCGATCGCCTTAGACACATGCGCAACTACGGCTCAAAGAAGAAATATGAGAACGTCTATATCGGTGTGAATTCCAGGCTTGATGAGATCCAGGCGGCATTCCTGCGGGTCAAACTGCGTCACCTCGATCAAGTGACGGAGCATAAGCGGGCACTGGCCGATATTTATTTTGCCAATCTGCCCAAATGGCTTGCGCAGCCGCTTCGTCGACCTGCCGAGTATGACGTGTTTCATATCTTCGGGATCCGTCACCCGGCCCGTGACGAATTGCGTCAGTGGCTGCTCGAAAATGGGGTCAAGACCGAGATACATTATCCCATCGCGCCGCATAGGCAGAAGGCGATGCAAGGCATTCTTTCCGGCGATTATCCCATTGCCGATGAGCTGCACGCCACCGAGCTGAGCCTGCCGATTTCGGCTGGGCATAGCAAGGATGAGATCGAGCGGGTCTGCAGCCTTCTGGCGGCGCTCCCGGAAAAGCTGAAGTTAGCGGCATGACAGAGCACCTGAAAGGATCGGCCTCGGTGCGTAAGGATGACGATTGGGATATCGTCATCAAGCCTTCGAAGGGCAATACGCCGAATCTCGGCCTGGTTTGGCAATATCGCGATCTCGTCTGGATGTTCTTCAAGCGGGATTTCACGACATTCTACAAACAGACCATTCTCGGGCCTGTCTGGTACATCATCCAGCCGTCGCTGACGGCCATGACCTATTATGTCGTCTTCGGGAAAATCGCCAATCTTTCCACGGATGGCCTTCCGCCCTTCCTGTTTTACATGTCGGGCACGATCATCTGGAGCTACTTTTCTGTCTGTTTGACCAACAACTCTGACGTCTTCTCGAAGAATGCCAATCTGTTCGGAAAGGTCTACTTTCCCAGACTTGTGGTGCCGCTATCCGTTGCGATGAGCGGCCTGGTCGCCTTTGCGATCCAGTTCCTGCTCTTGCTGACGGTTTCCATCGGGATGAAAATTGCCAATCCCGACCTGGCCCTGAGCTATTGGTTCCTGTTTCTGACGCCGCTGGTGCTGCTCTACATTGCGGTACTCGGCATTGGGGCTGGGCTTGTCGTTACCGCTCTGACGGTCCGTTTCCGGGATCTCGTCTACGCCGTCGGGTTCATGTCGCAACTATGGATGTATGGCACGCCGATCGTATATCCATTCAGCCAGATCCCGGAACGATATCATTGGTTCTATTACATCAATCCAATGACGACGCCGGTTGAAACCTTCCGCTGGGCGTTGTTCGACGCTCCCGCCTTGCCTGTCGGTCTTTATCTCGCCAATCTGGCGGTGACTGTCGCGATCACCTTATGCGGGCTGGCACTTTTTTCGCGAGCCGAAGCCAACGCGATGGATACCGTCTGATGAACGATATCGTTATTCGAGCGGAGCACGTCAGCAAGCTATATCGTCTTGGCGTGATTAATCACGGCACCCTCTATCGCGACCTTCAGAGCTGGTGGGCGAGGTGGCGCAACCTTCCGGATCCGAACGTTTCCGTATCCGACTTTACGTCCTACCGCGGCAAGCCATCACGGCTGAAGGGAGACATCTTCCATGCTCTGGACGATGTCTCTTTCGAGGTCGGGCACGGCGAGATCGTCGGAATTATCGGCAGGAACGGGGCGGGAAAATCCACGCTGCTGAAGGTGATGTCGCGGATCACCATGCCCAATTCGGGCTTCATAGGGATACGAGGCAGAATTGCGAGCCTGCTTGAGGTCGGCACCGGATTTCACCCTGAACTCACCGGTCGGGAGAACGTCTATCTCAATGGCGCCATCCTCGGCATGAGTCGTTCAGAGGTCAGATCGAAATTCGATGAAATCGTCGAGTTTGCGGAGATCGGCGAATTTATCGATACGCCGGTGAAGCGCTATTCGTCGGGCATGTATGTGCGTCTGGCCTTCTCCGTCGCGGCGCATCTCGAGCCGGAAATTCTCCTGGTCGATGAGGTATTGGCCGTCGGCGACGTCAACTTCCAGAACAAATGCATGGGGCGCATGCAGGAAGTCACGAAGGCCGGTCGAACGATTATCTTCGTCAGCCACAATATGACGGCGATCAGCAGCATCTGCCCGAAATCGATTCTGATGGCCGATGGAAAAGTCGCTGCGATGGGCGATACCGCGGATGTGATCAAGGCCTATCTCGATCGCCCAGAATTCGGGGGCGCGGCTGTCTACTCGGTCAATCCCGAGGACGTCGACGGAAAGGCAGTGATATGCCGTGTCGCGGTATTGAACGAGAAGGACGAGGTTTCTGGAACAGTGGAACTGTCGAAGGGCTTCTCCGTCGAGGTCGAATACGAATTGAGGGAGCCGCTTTCCGGCCTCTCGGTCGGGATGCAGATCAAGATGGAGGACGGCTACACCACGCTCGTCAGCCTTTCCGATCCCGAACTCGACGTCGGGCGCCTGGATACACGGCCAGCCGGCTATTACAAAGCCCGCGTCAGATTTCCCGGATATCTCCTCAACACCGGTACCTTTTACGTGCGGCTGGGCATATCGAGCCGGTTTTCGATATATTCGGTAGCCGAGGGTATCCGCTTCGACGTGGAGGACAATGTCGGAATTATCCAGATGCTGGGTCAGCAACGGAAGCCGTCGATTTCGGCGATCCAACTGCCTTGGGAGGTTGAGAAGGTCTTCCTGCGTGATTCTGAGGGTGTTTTGAAATGAAGAAAGCGCTTGTCACCGGAGCAGACGGGTTCATCGGCTCTCATCTTGTCGAGACGCTGGTTAGATCAGGCGTCGAAGTTCGCGCGCTCTGCCAGTACAATTCGTTTTCCAGCTGGGGTTGGCTGGACCAATCGGAATATCGCGGCCAGTTCGAAGTAATCCTCGGAGACGTCCGCGATCCCGCGCAGATGCGCGCCGTCGCGAAAGGCGTCGATACGATCTTCCATCTCGCCGCTCTGATTGCGATTCCCTATTCCTATCAGGCACCCTCAAGCTACATCGATACGAATGTGCATGGGACGCTGAACATCCTTCAAGGGGCTCTCGACGCTGGTGTCGGAAGGGTGATCCAGACCTCGACGAGCGAAGTCTACGGCACGGCGCGTTTCGTGCCGATCAGCGAAAGCCATCCCCTGCAGGCACAGTCGCCCTATTCTGCTTCAAAAATCGGCGCCGATGCGATCGCCTACAGCTATCATTCGAGCTTTGATCTGCCGGTGACGATTGCCCGGCCGTTCAACACCTTCGGGCCGAGACAATCGGCAAGGGCGGTTATTCCGACCGTAATCTCCCAGCTTCTGAGCGGACGGACGACCCTGAAGCTTGGTGCACTCTCCCCCACGCGGGATTTCAATTTCGTGCAGGATACGTGCGACGGCTTTCTGGCGCTTGCGGCCTGTGACCAAGCCGTCGGCCAGACCGTCAATATCGGCTCCGGCGGCGAGATATCGATCGGCGATACCGTTCAGCTCATCGCCGACATTATTGGTGTCGGCGTCGAGATCGAATGCGACGAACAGCGTTTGCGTCCGGCAAACAGCGAAGTGGAACGTTTGTGCTGCGACAACAGCCTGATCAAATCTCTGACGGGGTTTTCGCCGCGTTACAGCCTGGAAGATGGTCTGAAGGCAACGATCGAATGGCTGCGCCAGCCGCAGAATCTGGCGCGGTATAAGGCGGATATTTTCAATGTCTAGGCGCGCAGTCATTCTGGCGGGGGGGATGGGAACGCGGTTGCGGCCCTATACCGTCGTCCTTCCGAAACCTCTGATGCCGATCGGCGACTATCCTATTCTCGAGGTTATCATTCGGCAGCTGATCTCAGGCGGGTTTGAGCACATAACGCTTGCCGTCAACCATCAGGCCGAATTGATCAAGGCGTTTTTCCAGGATGGCGACAAGTGGGGCGTCCGCATCGACTATTCGCTCGAGGACGAGCCCCTTGGCACGATGGGGCCGCTACGGTTGATCAAGGATCTGCCTGAGAATTTTCTGGTGATGAACGGAGACATCCTAACGGACCTCAACTATGCCGATTTTCATGACGGTCATGTCCGCGACGGCAATATATTCACGATCTCGTCCAAAACACGTCAGCATCGCATAGACTACGGCGTCCTCGATACCAACGAGGCAGGACGCCTGACCGGCTTCCGGGAGAAGCCGACGGCCGAGTATAAAGTCAGCATGGGCGTCTACATGGTGTCTTCGAGCGCCGTCGAGCACATACCGCAACGCGGCGCTTACGGTTTTGACCAGCTGATGCTCGATCTCCTGGCGGCCGGCAAGCCGGCCACGGTTCGCGATTTTCCCGGCTATTGGCTCGATATCGGACGCCCCGACGATTATGCATTGGCGATCGAACAGTTCGAAACCATGCAATCCAGGTTCTTGAATGGTTGATGCCATCGTCACCGGTGCTGGCGGCTTTCTCGGGAAGCGTCTGGTCGAGCGGCTTGAACAGGCCGGCGTTGATGTGCTTGCGCTTGACCGAACACATGGCGACATCGGCGAAGAGCGCCTTTGGCAGGAGCTTCCGGCGGCGCGCACGCTGTTTCATCTTGCCGGCAGGACATTCGTTCCGGATAGCTGGACACAAGGCCCGAGCTTCACCGCCGCCAATGTTGTCGGTACGCAGCATGCTTTGAACTGGTGCAAGCGACACAAGGCCAAACTCGTGTTCGCAAGCGCCTATGTTTATGGGGTGCCGGAACGGCTGCCGATCCACGAAAGCGATCCGGTCAAGCCGAACAACCCGTACGCGCTTTCCAAACACCTTGCCGAACAGCTCTGTGAGTTCGCTGCCACATATGAGCAAATACCGGTGGTGGTATTGCGCCTTTTCAATATATATGGGGTTGGGCAGCGCCTGGAATTTTTGATACCGACGCTTCTGGACCAGATACGAACGAAGCAGGAAATACAGGTCATGGACCTCAGTCCGCGGCGGGACTATGTCTTCGTTGACGATGTCCTGAGCGCCTTCGTCAAAGCGATGGACGTGTCGGACGGCTACCATTGCATCAATATCGGCTCCGGGACGTCGTATTCGGTGCAGGAAATTATCGATATCTTGCAGAAAGCAGCCGGCACTGATCTACCTGTAGTGTCGTCTTGTGCTGTTCGACGGAATGAAATACCTGACGTGCGGGCGGATATTACGCGGGCTCGCGCCGTTCTTGGATGGTGGCCGGAGTGGGATCTGCCGGCCGGCATCGGCGTGATGATGAAGGAGTCGTAAATTGAACGAGCGTTACGTTCCGATCAATAAGGGCAACTACTCGATGGACACGGACGAGCGCGAAGCCGCGTTCGACAGATTCCGTGGCGAGGGGTGGGAAGCCGAATACGCGGATTACCGTCGCAAGTGGTCGGAATATGCCTTGAACCAGCATGTTTCGGACTACCCGCTGCTGGTCGATCTCGAGCTGGCGTCGATCTGCAATCTGCGTTGCCCGATGTGCTATACGATCAGCGACGAGTTCAAGAAGAGCGTCAACACGACCCGGATGGACTGGGACCTCTATTGCCGCATCATCGATGAGATCGGTGGCAAGGTTCCTGCGATCCGTCTGTCGCTGCGCGGCGAGGCGACGCTGCACAAGCGCTTCGCCGACTGTGTGCGCTATGCCAAGGACCACGGGATCAAGGAAGTCTCGACCCTTACGCATGGCTTCAAGCTCAACAGGGACTATTTTGCGCAGCTCGTCGATGCCGGCATCGACTGGATCACCGTTTCGATCGACGGCACCGGTGAAACCTATGAGAAGATCCGCAAGCCGATCAAGTTCCAGGCCCTGCTCGACAAGATCAAGGACATAAAGAAGTACAAGGACGAGCGCGGTCTCCATCGTCCTGTCATCAAGGTGCAGGGCATTTGGCCGGCGATCCGGGAAAATCCTGATCTCTATTACGACACTTTCGCGCCTTACGTCGATCTCGTGGCCTTCAATCCGCTGATCGATTATCTCGGCAACGATTCGGACATCGCCTATCTCGACAATTTCACCTGCCCGCAGCAGTACCAGCGCTTGGTGATTGGTGCCGACGGGTTGGTCATGAAGTGCTCGAACGACGAGGAAAACCGCGAGGTTATCGGCGATGCGAACACCGAAACCGTGCACCAGATATGGCACGGGGAAAAAATGAACGCCGTCCGTGCTTTGCACAAGGAACCGCAGGGCTTCCTGAAGAGCGAGGTCTGCCGCAGGTGCTACCTGCCGAGGGAGACCAATGACGAAACCGCACAGATTTGTGGCAGACAGGTTATTGTCCGGAACTACGTCGATCGGAACCAGGAAATCGGGCGATAGTCGACTGCAATACGCGCGTTATGGGCACCCTTGCCAGCTCAACATTTGTTGGGCCTGGGCATCCTACCAAGGGCGCGAGGCAAAATTGCCGGTCGTGATTACAGGGAGTAACAGATGTTCCGCAACTACCGGCCTGATCGCTGCTATATCATAGCCGAGATCGGCGGCAACTTTACGACGTTCGATCAGGCAAAGCGCCTAATTGACGAGGCAAAGGCGTCAGGGGTCGATGCTGTCAAGCTCCAGACTTACCGGGCAGAAACACTGTCGAGCCGCAACGCCATGTTCGATATGGAGAACACGGGCGTCACCTCGCAGTTCGAACTGTTCCGCAAATATGAAATCGGTCACGAGCTGCACGAAGCGGTGTTTCGCTATGCCGAAGAGCACGGGCTGGACTGGTTCTCCTCGCCCTCGCATGAAACGGATGTCGATCTGCTGGAGAAATGTGGAGTCGGCGCCCACAAGGTGGGTTCGGACGACGCGGTCAACATTCCCTTTCTCCGTTATCTGGCAAAAACCGGCAAGCCGATCATCCTGTCGACGGGGATGTCGACGCTCGACGAAGTTCGGGAATCCGTCGCCGCTATCAAGGAGGCGGGCAACGACAAGCTCATTCTGCTGCATGCCATCACGAGCTATCCGACGCATCCGGAAAATGTGAACCTGCGTGCGATGCAAACGATGATGGAGGCGTTTCCCGATCTCGATGTTGGCTATTCCGACCATACGGTGACGCCCGTCGCAAGCCTTTGTGCGGCTGCGATGGGCGCCAGGGTCATAGAGCGACATTTCACTTACGACAAAAAGGCCGACGGCCCCGACCACATGCTTTCGGCCGATCCGGCGGAAATGAAATGGCTGGTGGATGCGATCCGCGCGTTCGAGATCATGAAGGGCAGCGGTCGCAAGGAACCGGCTGCAAGCGAAGCGACGACCAGGTTGAACAACCGCAAGAGCATCGTTGTCAGCCGACCGCTCAAAGCCGGCCATGTGATCTCCGCCGGCGACATCTCGGTCAAACGGCCGGGGACGGGAATCGAACCCAAACATCTCGAAACTCTTGCCGGGCGACGACTGATCAAGGATCTCGACGGCGACGCGGTCCTCCAGTGGAGCGATCTGGCGTGACGCTTGGGATCATTATCCAGGCGCGGATGGGATCGACGCGGCTGCCGGGAAAAGTGCTCCGTGACATTTCGGGAAAGCCCCTTCTCGGACATGTCCTTGGCAGGCTTCAGATGTTGAAGCGCCCGGCAAAGGTTGTCGTTGCGACATCGTCCGCCAGTGAGAACGATATTATCGAAGCTTGGTGCCTTGAGCATGGCGTCAGCTGTTTTCGCGGTGACGAAACCGATGTTCTCGATCGTTATTTTCAGTGCGCGAGATCGCTCGGCATGTCGGATATCGTGCGGTTGACGGCAGATAATCCCTTCACTGACATCGAGGAGCTCGAGAGGCTGATCGATCTGCACCAGAAGCAGGGGTTCGACTACACGCATGCCTTTGGCCAGCTGCCTATTGGCGTCGGCGCCGAGATATTCACCTTCGAAGCCCTGTCGCGCAGCCACCGCGAGGGAAAGCTGCCGCACCATCGCGAACACGTGAATGAATACTTCACCGATTGCCCCGAACTGTTCAAGATCGGTCAGCTCGATGTGCCCCCGGCCAAAATCTCTCCGGAGCTGCGTCTGACGGTGGATACGGAGGAAGATTGGAGCCGTGCCCGTGCGCTCGCAGCGCAGGCGGGCGGGAATTGGCTCGGGACGGAAGAAGCGATCAGGCTATGTTCGTCTTCTGCATAGAAAGTTCGCATGCGCGCGGCATGGGGCATCTGTTTCGGTCGCTGACGCTCGCCACCGAATTGCGTTCACGCGGTCATTCGGTCCGTTTTTTGGCGAACGATCATCCGAATTCGTTGAGAATCATCCGGGAGCGCGGCTTTGACGTGGCACGTTACGATCTCGCCGCCGTGACGGGATGGGAGAAGGATTTCCTCGAAGCAACTGGCCCGTCTCCGATCTGGATCAACGACCGCCTCAATACGCAGCGGTCCCACGGCGAGACGATCAAGCGCCTGGACGCCAAGCTTGTTACCTTCGATGATCGTGGTGATGGCGCGGAACTTGCCGACATGAATATCTGCGCTCTGCTGTTCGATAACACTGAAGGTCTGAGGGGCAGGGATGTACGGCTGGGGGCGGAGTACATGATACTCAATCCCGAGATCGCTGGGTATCGCCGAGTTCGGGAAAAGCTTGCATCGATACTTGTCACGCTCGGTGGCGCCGATACTTACGGAGTGACGGTCCGCGTCGCCAAATGGCTGAGCAGCAAGCCCTTCCCTGTCACCATCGTTACAGGCCCGAGCTTCCAGCACGTGGCGGAGCTTGAAGAGGTCGTCTCGGCCGCTTCGCCGGGCCGGTTCCGGTTGCTGAACCAGGTGCCGTCGCTGGCCGCGGAGATGCATCGACATGATCTGGCCATTACCGGTGGCGGTATTACCCCGTTCGAGGCCTGCGCGGCTGGGCTGCCCTGCGTGGTGATCGCCAACGAGCCTTTTGAAATCCCCGTCGGGCGTGCGCTTGAGAAGCTGGGAGCGGCGTTTTTTGCCGGGCATCACTCGGCATTCGATCTCGGTATCCTGGAAAAGACAATTCCCATCAGGACTATGAGCGAGATCGCTATGACCAAGGTCGATCTTGGCGGGGTCGGGCGGGTCGCCGATTTGCTGGAAAGATTGGCAGCATGACCATCACTGCGGTTATTCATCAGCCAGATTTTGCTTCATATCTCGGCTTTTTTCAGCGTTTCCTGAACGCCAACCTCTATATCGTTCTGGATCACGTGCAGTTCGTCCATGGTACGAGCAAAAGCTGGACGCATCGTGACAAGATAAAGACGGCGCAAGGCGATCGGTGGCTCACCGTCGGAATCCGAAAGCCGAGTTTGGGCACGGCAATCAATGCGGTGGAACTGGCGCCCGGCACCGGATGGATAGACCAGAACCTTTCGCTGCTTCGCGAAAACTATCGCAAATCCGCCGGCTGGAGCGAGGTCTTTCCGCGCATCGAAGCCCTCTACGGCAAGCGGTTCGACCTCTTGGCCGATTTCAATATGCATTTCCTGGACGGTATCCTGGATATGCTTGAAATCACGATGCCGAGGGTGCGATCGAGTACATTAAGCCCGGTAGGGCATAAGAATGAGTTGCTTGTCGAACTGCTGCGCAAAGTGGGAGCAACACGTTATCTCTCGGGCCTCGGCGCGCGCGACTATATGCGGCCGGAAGTATTTGAGGCAGCTGGAATCGAAATCGAATGGCAGCATTTCGTCCATCCGGTTTATCCACAGCCCTTCGGCGAGTTCATGCCCTATCTCAGCATTCTCGACACACTGCTGAATTGTGGTATTGCAGGCACGCGTGACCTGCTCTGGAGTTGCAAATGAATATTCTCGCGATCGGTGCCCATTTTGACGACGTGGAACTGGGCTGTGGCGGTGCATTGGCGCGTCACGCTGCCAACGGCGACACGGTTTATGTCTATGTCGCAACCGTATCCGGTTTTTCCAACCAATATGACCAGTCCGTCCGCAGCAGCCAGGTCGCCAGGGCGGAAGCGGATGCTGCGATGGAAATTCTCGGCGTGCAAAAGATGTTCTGCGGCGAGTTCAAAACGCTCCAGATCGAATTCGTCGATCCGCTAAATATCGAGATCCTCAAGCTTGTGCAGGATCTGAAGATCGATATGGTCTACACCCACTGGGTCGGCGACATCCATCATGACCACCTGGCCTTGTCGCGCGCGTCGCTGCACAGCTGCCGGCACGTGCCCCGTCTCCTGATGTATCGCAGCAACTGGTATCATTCGACGGTCGATTTCAGGGGAAATTTCTACGTCGACATCACCGCCCATTGGGACCAGAAGGAAAAAGCGATCCTTGCGCATGAATCCGAGATGGAGCGCACGGGGCGGAAATGGGTGAGCTTCTTCCGCAATGAAGCCGAGAACGCCGGCCAGCGCATCGGTGTAAAATACGCCGAAGTCTTCGAGGTGGTGAAGTGGCTGCAGCTTTGAGAAAGATTTTGACCTTTGGCTCGATGCTGCTCCCCTACGGTGTGCATGAGTTGAAGCGCAGGCTAAAGAGTCGCCACAAATTCTCTGCTGATGTCGCGAGATCACTGGCCGAAAATGGACAGCTTGCCGGGCTGCATGCGGGCCAACGCTGTTTTATTTTAGGAAATGGACCGAGCGTCAAGGGCCTGGATCTGTCGCGGCTTCAAGGCGAAAATGTCGTAACCGTTTCCAACGGTTATCTGCATTCCGATTTTGACAAGTTCCAGTCTCGTTATCATTGTGTTCCGCAAATTACCTACGGATTGATGACACCGGAGGACGTGGTTCGTTGGTTTGACGAGATGCATTCGCATCTGGGCGGAGCGGAACTGTTCCTCAGCTCCACAGAAGCGGAGCTGGTTCGAAAACACAATCTGTTTTCAGGGCGAACGGTCCGGTATCTCGTGCTGGGCGAAAGCTTCGACGAAAGACCATCCGTGGAAATCGTCGATATCTCCAAACCGGTGCCCCGTGTCGATTCGGTGCCGGTGATGGCCTTGATGATAGCGATGTATCTCGGTTTCAAGGAGATCATCCTGCTCGGCGTCGACCACGATCGTTTCCTGTCAACAAGTTACGAATACGCGTTCGAACTCAAGGTGCAAAAAGGAAAAGATTTCACCGTAAATGCGGACGGCAGCCCGACAATGAGCCGCCACGACGACTTTCAGCAGGCGGCGCGGCTGTGGCGCCAATATCGAGCCATCGCAAATATCGCGAGAGCGAATGATATCGGCATCTTCAATTCCACCCCCGGTGGGGCGCTGGACGAATTTGAGCGACGGCCTTTCCAGGCCTGGTTTGAAGAATGAGGCGGCTTAATTTTTCGCTCCCGGGAATCCACTGTTTGCTTGAGGTGACGCGGGAATCGCCGCAAGCGCGCGAACGGGAGATCCGGACCGAATTCCGGCGGCACAACATCGTTTTCGACGGACCTTACGATGATTGGCGTTCGGCAATGGCAGATTCAGCCGGCTATGATGCGCCGGTTATTCTTGCAAAAGCCGTGGAAGCGACGCGCGCGGTCGTTCAGGGCCGTGCCTCATATGAGCGGGATACTGTCATCTTCAAGGAAAGAAGCTACTCGCATCCGCTGCTTGCCTGGCTTCTCTATGTTGCATCCAGATCCGATCGTCGTTTGAGGGTGGTCGATTTCGGGGGCGCGTTGGGAAGTTCCTATTTCCAACACCGTTCGAAACTGGTTCATCTCGCGGAATTGAAATGGTGCGTAGTCGAGCAGCCTCATTTTGCAGACGCAGGGCGAACAGAATTTGAAGACGGGGTCCTGAGCTTTTCTCAAAGCCTCGAAGAGGCAATCGACCTTGTAAATCCCCACATCGTTCTGCTCTCTGGCGTGCTCCAGTATCTTGAATATCCTCACGAGTATCTTGAGAGCCTTCTTTCGAAAGGCGTCAAGTTCATCCTTGTTGACAGAACAAGCGCGCGGTTCGATGTCGCCGAAGTCCCTTTTGTGCAGCATGTGCCGGAACGCATCTATCGCGCGAGCTATCCGGTATGGTTCTTGAACGCGAATGAATTGCAGGATCACTTCGCGAGGCATGGCTACGAGGTGCTGGATAGTTTTCAGCCAGCCGGGACATTCGGAATAGCAACACCGCCACCCTTGCAGGAATTAAAGCGGTGGGGCATTGGCGTTACGCCAGCTCAGGGACAATACGAATGGTCGTATTCTGGCTGGTTTCTTGAGAGGCGGGAAATTTAACGATGCGCGTTAACGTCATTATCCCTGTCTTCAATCGTCTGGAAGACACTCGGAAGGTGTTGGAGGCTCTCAGGAGACAAACTTTCGTCGACGCGTTGACAATTGTCGTTGTCAACGACGGTTCGACCGATGGAACGGCAGAATACCTGCAGTCGCAGGGCGATGTGGTCGAAATCCGAGGCGACGGCAATCTTTGGTGGGGGGGTGCCATCGCGGAAGGACTGAAACACGTCCTTCCGTCCTGTCAGGCTGAAGATTATATCCTACTTCTGAACAATGACACCTGGTTCGACGAGAATTATGTTGACACCCTGGTGCAAACTTCCAAGGCGAATGGCGAAGCCGCCGTCGGAAGCGTTATCCATGAAGAGGAGAAAGACCCACCTATTGTCAGTATAGGACCTCGGATCAACATCAACAGGTTCGCGATTTGGGATCTCCTTTCGGAATTAAGCAAAGCGCAACAACGGTCGCCGGACAGCCAATACCGCGTGGATGCATTGAGCGGTCGCGGTACTCTCTATCCAGCCCTGTTGTTTCGGAAATATGGCGGTGCGCGACCACGCCTTCTGCCGCACTACATGGCCGATTATGAAATCGCCATGCGCTTCGCGCGCGCTGGAGTGCCTCTGATCGTCAGCACAAAAGCAATCATCTATTCGCCTCCAGTATATGGAAACGACGTCTCCAGGCTTTCATGGAAAAAACGACTGTTTGGCAGGCGCTCTCCCCACAATGTGTTTCAACGCCTGATCTTCTATTCGCTTGTCGGTTCACCGGTGCAGAGATTGACCGCACCTTTCCGCATGGCCTATTTCTTCTGCGCTCGTGTCCTTTTAGGAAGCATGACGTCCAGGTTTAAGAAATTTGCCTTTTCCTTTGTGCGTGCAAGGCGGCTTGGCGAACTGAGACGTCACGGAGTAAGCGTTGGCCGTGATGTCGTGCTCTATGGCGCCCCTCTGTTGCAACGGCATCCTGACAGTGAGATTCACCTCGATGATCGCGTCGTCCTATGTTCTGATTCACGATTTACAGCGCTAGCTCTCAATCATCCGGTGAAGATAGCGACCATTCGCGCCGGATCGAAGATCAGCATTGGCGCAGACAGTGGGATCAGTGGTGCAACCATCGTCTCGGCTGTACGGATTTCGATCGGCGCGGAAGTGCTGATGGGAGCCAATGTAACGATTTTCGACACGGACTTTCATCCAATACGTCCGGAAGGGCGCCGTCATTCGGATGTCGAGGCGGATATAAAGACAGCACCAGTGCACATTGGCGACAATGTGTTCATTGGTACCAATGCCCTGATCCTGCGTGGCACAGAAATAGGACGTGATAGCATTGTCGCTGCGGGTGCGGTCGTCCGGGGAAATTTCCCCGCAGGGGCGATAATTGCCGGGAACCCGGCAAAGGTTGTCGGTAGTGTCTATACAACATCCCAGGAACGCCCTGGTAGCCAACCAGACGGTGAACATGAAAATAGCAATATTTGACACATATTACGCACGTTTTCTGAGCCAATTCTATGCGCAGCGGCCACAGCTGCGAAAATCGGCCTCGCCAGAACAGACGAAAGCGTTGTTGGCTGCTGCGTTCGGCACGTCTGATTTCTATTCGCGCCATCTCACGGAGCTTGGCTGCGACGTCATCGATATCGTCGGCAATTGTGTCCCGCTTCAGTCGGCCTGGGCGCAAGAAAACAACGAACCATTCAGCGCTTGGGCAATGAAATTGCCGCATCGGTTTTTCAGGCTGCCTTATATCGGCGCACGGCTGGCGGCGCTCCCCGGCTTGCTGGAGGTCGCGATGGCCCGGGTTCGAACATTCAAGCCGGATGTGCTCTACTGTCAGGATCTCAGCTTCTTTCCGCCGCATGCTTTGGCGGAGTTGAAAAAGACCGTGCCTCTGATTGTCGGGCAGATCGCTTGTCCCCTGCCGCCGGATGGGTTTCTGCGGCCTTATGATCTTATTCTGACGTCTTTCCCCCATTTCGTGCCTCGTTTTCACGAGATGGGGATAAAGTCCGAATATTTCAGGATCGGCTTCGATACCCGGGTGCTCGATATACTCGGCAATGTCCCACGCGATGTGCCGGTGAGCTTCGTCGGCGGCATAAGCCGCCATCACGGCAAGGCCGTCCCCTTGCTCGAACATCTTGCCGATACCACGCCGATACAGTTTTTCGGCTACGGCGCGAAGACGCTCCCGCGTTCTTCGCCGATTCGCAAACGTCACAATGGCGAAGTCTGGGGCCCGGATATGTATCGCGCGCTGGCTCGCAGCCGGATCACTATCAACCGGCACATCAATGTTGCCGAAAACAATGCCAATAACATGCGGCTTTATGAGGCGACCGGTGTCGGATCGCTGCTGATAACCGACAGGAAAGACAATCTCGGCGAAATTTTCGACGTCGGCAGGGAGGTGGTCGCCTATTCCAGTCCTGAGGAAGCGACAGAACTCGTCCGCTATTATATAGACCACCCCGACGAAGCCGATGCTATCGCAAAGGCCGGCCAGGCAAGGACGCTGAAGGACCACACTTACAAGTCGAGAATGGAAGAATTGGTGCCGATCCTCGAACGATATCTGGAGAAACAGGGCTGATGTCGTTTCTGCGCGCGAGTCTCAATCGCTTTCCGGGGGTGAAGAGCCGGTTAAAGCGATTGCGTGAACGGCTGTTGCCGGCGACATCGGTCTCCTCCCACTATGTCGAGATTGATTCAGCGCGGCGTGACAGCGAAAGCTCGCGCCTTGCCGCATCCTGGAAAGCGAGTGATCTGCCCGCCCGTCAGAGAGCCCTCGTCGAGCGCCAGCTGAAGGAATATCGCAGCGGCGCTTCCATTGACGTATTCGATGTTTTTACCGCTGCGCTGCGTAAGATCGACAATCTCCCGGCCGATGGTTCGCTGCTCGAAATCGGTTGCTCCAGCGGATATTACTCCGAGGTCCTGGAAGTGAGTGGCCTGCCGTTGCGGTATCGCGGCTGCGATTACTCCGATGCTTTCATCGATATGGCGCGCAGCATCTATCCGAAGCTGTCGTTCGACGTGGAGGATGCAACGCGGCTGAGCTATCAGGATGGCGCTTTCGATATTGTGGTCTCCGGATGCTGCCTGCTGCATATTCCCAATTATGAAGCGGCGATCGCCGAGAGCGCCCGCGTTGCCAAGGAATACGTGCTTTTTCACCGTACGCCTGTTGTCTACGGCGAGCCGACCAAGTATTTCCGCAAGCAAGCCTATGGCATCGAGACCATAGAGATCCATTTTTCCGAGCCGCAGCTATTGGATATGTTTCGAGTTCATGGCCTGGAAGTCCAGGCGACCTTCACGCTGAGCGAGAACGCCGATCCACAGGACAGCAGCAAGGGCAATGCAGGCCGCACCTATTTGTGCAGGAAACAATCCCGATCATGACGAATTACTTTTGTACCCTTTTCGACAGCGGCTATCTCATCAAAGGGATGGCCATGATGGAAAGCCTCGTCCAGTGGTGTCCCGACGCGCATGTTTTTGTGCTTTGCATGGACGAAAAGACGCAGGAAATATTGACCGCCTCCAAGAGGTCCTACATCACCTGCATTGCGCTTGCCGATCTCGAGACCCCGGAACTCCTGGAAACCAAGAAATCGCGTGGCGTTGCCGAATATTGCTGGACCCTGTCTCCGTGTCTGCCGAGTTTCGTGCTGGAGCACCATCCGGAAATCGATTTCATCACCTATCTCGATTCCGACCTGCTGTTCTATTCGTCGATCCAACCAATCTTCGACGAAATCGGCGATAATTCCATCGCCATTATTGAGCATCGATTTGCCCCGCGGCTGCAGGACAGGGAAATTAACGGCCGTTTCTGTGTGGAATGGGTGAGCTTCCGGCGCGATGAAGAGGGAATGCGCTGCCTTGCGCGCTGGCGCGAGCAGTGCATCGAATGGTGCTACTATCGCCTGGAAGACGGCAAGATGGGCGACCAGAAATATTTGGACGAATGGCCGGATCTCTATCCGAATTGCCATATCATCGAACATCGGGGAGCGGGGATTGCTCCCTGGAATTACGAAAAGCTGCATTTTTCGCAGGATGCATCCGGCAGGATCGAGGTCGAAGGTTCGCCTCTGATCTTTTATCACTTTCACCAGTTCCAGTTGCTGACCAATGGAATGTTCGACCGGCTGTCAGCTTTCTACACCGCCGTTTGCGAGGAGCCGGCCGCTGTCTACAAGGCTTACGAGCGCGCGCTGATGCGAGCCCTGAAGGTGATCAGAACGATTTCTCCAGGCTTTTCCGACGGCCTTCGCCCCTTTTTCATGGTTCTGGCGCGCAGATGGGTGCAACGCTATGTGCCCCTGCCGGTCAAGCGCTTCCTGCACCATTTCATCAGGTATTGACGTCACGCTCGCGGGGAGGAGCCTGGAATGCGTAAGACAAAAGGATATAGCGGTTCTGCGCCTCCGTTAAAAGCTGAACCGCTCTAGCTAGCCTCCTCCGATCCACTATTGGTACTGGCGGTCGATCCACTGGCGGTAGCTGCCGCTTGTGACGTTCTCGACCCATGCTTCGTTGGCGAGATACCACTCGACGGTCTTGCGAATGCCGGTATCGAACGTCTCGCTCGGGTGCCAGTCCAGTTCCCGCTCGATTTTCGCCGCATCGATAGCGTAACGGCGATCATGACCGGGGCGGTCACGGACGAAAGTGATCTGTGACTTGTAGCTTGCCGCGTGTGGCAGGGGCCTCAATTCGTCGAGGATCTCGCAGAGCGTATTGACTACCGACAGGTTGGTCAGCTCGTTTCTGCCGCCGACATTATAGGTTTCCCCGACCTTTCCGCTCTCCAGAACGCGCCGGATCGCGCTGCAATGGTCCTTGACGAACAGCCAGTCGCGTACCTGCATCCCGTCGCCATAGATTGGAATCTGTTTCCCCGCGAGCGCATTGTGAATGACCAGCGGAATAAGCTTCTCGGGAAAATGATAGGGACCGTAATTATTCGAACAGTTGGTCGTCAGAACCGGCAAGCCATAGGTGTGATGATAGGCGCGAACCAGATGATCGCTGGCCGCCTTGCTCGCGGAATAGGGGCTGTTTGGTTCGTATTTGCGATCTTCGCTGAAGGCGGCTTCCGCGGGCGCCAGTGAACCGTAGACCTCGTCCGTCGACACGTGGAGAAAACGAAAGCTCTCCTGGAAGGCTGCATTCTGCGGGGCGAGAAATCCGCGGACGGCCTCCAACAGGCGAAAGGTGCCGACGATATTCGTCTGGATAAATTCTTCAGGCCCATGGATCGATCGATCGACATGGCTTTCGGCCGCGAAATTGAGGATTGCGCGGGGATGATGCGTTCGAAGCAGCCCTTCAACCAAGTCGTAGTCCGCGATGCTGCCTTTGACGAAGAGATGGCGCGGGTCGTTCCAGATAGAGCTGAGATTTCCAAGATTGCCGGCATAGGTAAGCGCATCGAGGTTGACGACCGGTTCATCGTGAAACGCAAGCCAGTCGAGCACGAAATTCGCACCGATGAAGCCGGCTCCTCCCGTCACCAGGATCATATTTTCCCCCTTGGGCATCTGATAATGGAAAGCTCTAGTCTCATTGTGCCAGTCTCACGTCAACCGAAGAGATCGACGACGCTCATTTCGCCGGCCTGGCCGCAGTTACATGGGGGTTGCACTCGTTCGGCCGTTTCCATAAACACGAGCCGAAGATTGTATCGAAAGACGATGTGAAAAAATGACAAAAACCGCGCTTATTACTGGGGTGACTGGTCAGGATGGTGCCTATTTGGCCGAATTGCTGCTGAGCAAAGGCTATACGGTACACGGTATCAAGCGGCGGTCCTCGTCTTTCAACACCGGCCGCATCGAGCATATCTACCAGGATCCGCATGAGGCCCATCCCCGCTTCGTTCTCCACTATGGCGATATGATCGACTCGACCAACCTGCTGCGGATTGTCCAGCAGACACAACCCGATGAAATCTATAACCTGGCCGCACAAAGCCATGTCGGTGTCAGCTTCGAAACGCCGGAATATACGGCGGATGCCGATGGTGTCGGGACGTTGAGGCTGCTCGAAGCGATCCGTATCCTGGGGCTCGAGGGAAAGACCCGGTTCTACCAGGCATCGACGTCAGAACTCTACGGTCTTGTGCAGGAAGTGCCGCAGAGCGAGAAGACGCCCTTTTACCCGCGTTCTCCCTATGCCGCAGCCAAGCTCTATGCCTACTGGATCGTCGTGAATTATCGCGAGGCCTACGGCATGCACGCGTCCAACGGCATTCTGTTCAATCACGAAAGCCCGCTTCGCGGCGAGACCTTCGTCACGCGCAAGATCACGATGGCGGTGGCTGCCATCAGCCTCGGCCTTCAAGACAAGCTTTACCTGGGGAACCTCGACGCCCAGCGTGACTGGGGCCATGCGCGCGAATATGTCGAGGGCATGTGGCGCATGCTGCAGCAGGACAAGCCGGATGACTACGTGTTGGCGACGGGTGAGACGACGCGTGTCCGCCAGTTTGTCGAGTGGGCCTTTGCCGACGTCGGCATTACTTTGGAATGGAAGGGATCCGGCGTCGACGAAAAGGGCTATGACTCCGCGTCCGGTGCATGCCTCGTGGAAATCGATCCTCGGTATTTCCGCCCGACGGAAGTCGATCTTCTGCTGGGTGATCCGACCAAGGCGCGCCAGAAGCTGGGCTGGCAGCACAAGACCCCGGTTCGTGAGCTCGCCGCCGAAATGGTGCGCGAGGATGTCAAGCACTGGAAGGCTCTGAACAGCCGGAAAGAGATCTGAGTGTACGACCTATCCAACAAGAAGATCTGGGTTGCCGGTCATCGCGGGATGGTCGGCAGTGCTCTTGTGCGCCGGCTTCAATCGGAAGAGTGCAACGTCGTCACGGCCACCCGCCGTGAGGTCGACTTGAAGCGGCAGGATGAGGTCGAGAAATTTGTCGAAGCAGCCCGGCCTGATGTCATCATTCTCGCTGCTGCCAAGGTTGGCGGCATCCTCGCGAATGACAGTTATCCCGCAGAATTTATCTATGACAATCTGATTATTGAAGCGAACATCTTCGAAGCCGCCCACCGCGGCGGCGTGGACCGGATGCTGTTCCTGGGTTCAAGCTGCATCTATCCCAAGCTCGCACAGCAGCCGATTCCGGAAGAGGCGCTGTTGACCGGTCCGCTCGAGCCGACCAACGAATGGTATGCGATTGCCAAAATCGCCGGAATCAAGCTGGCGGAAGCCTATCGCAAGCAATATGGTCGGGATTACATTTCCGCCATGCCGACCAATTTGTATGGCCCGGGCGATAATTTCGACCTGAATTCCAGCCATGTGCTACCCGCGCTCATCCGCAAGGCGCATGCTGCGAAACTTCGCAAAGACCCGCATATGGTGGTCTGGGGCACGGGAACCCCACGCCGGGAGTTTCTTCACGTCGACGACTGCGCTGACGCGTTGGTGTTTCTGCTCAAAACCTATTCGGGCGCGCAGCACGTCAATGTCGGTTCGGGCACGGATCTCGAAATTATCGAATTGACCCGTTTGGTGTGCCGCGTCATCGGTTACGAGGGTGAGATCATTCACGATCTTTCCAAGCCCGATGGCACGCCGCGCAAGCTGATGAGCAATCAGAAGCTGCAGGACATGGGCTGGAAACCGCGCATTTCGCTTGAGGATGGCATCCGCTCCACTTACGCTTGGTTTCTGGAGTCCGAAAACAGATCTGGTTCAGCGGTCTGATACCAGGTCGTTGAGGACCGGCATTTCTCTTTTCCCGCAATCGCGACACGGAGGTGTCGCCCGATTGCCTGGTGGTCCTATGGCCGGCAGGACAGCTCGGCCATTAAGGCGGGGAACCCGATAGGCTTAGTGCGGTGAGTATTGTAGAATATGCGGATATACGCATAATTTCTGCCGCCGGCGCTGCCAGGCAAGATCGGTCGAGGGCTCTGGGGGGATCCCATGGAAACAATCGTCGAGGACGCCGGTGCCGGCGTCGTGTCGCCCGAACTCGTGGTCGATGCACTGTTTGCATGCCGAAAGACGGCAGCGATCAGGGCCGCCATCGAGCTTGATCTCTTTACGCACGTCGGCGAGGGCAAAACGGCAGCATTGCTGGCTTCGGCAACAAGCGCCTCGGAGCGTGGGGTGCGGATCCTTTGCGACTACCTCGTGGTCCATGGTTTCCTGACAAAGGCGAGCGGACAGTACCGAATGACGCCCTCGACCAGAATGTTCCTCGATCGCAATTCACCGGCCTATATGGGCTCTGCCGTCGAGTTCGTCGCCGCACCCGAAGTAATCGATAATTTTTTGCGCGATCCGGCCGCCATCGTGCGAAACGGCGGTTCGGCAGGGCTTGCCAACATGTCGTCGGACAATCCCGTCTGGGTGAAGTTTGCGCGCGGCATGGGCTCTTTTACCGGGCTCAGCGCTAGGATATTGGCTGGCGAAATCTCCGGCTGGCCGAGGACTCCCAAAAAGGTCTTGGACATCGCTGCAGGTCCAGGCGTTTTCGGGATCGAAATCGCCAAGGCGTTTCCATCGGCGGAGATCGTCGCCGTCGACTGGGCCGCCGTGTTGGAGCTGTCGCGGCAGAATGCGGAAAAAGCCGGCGTGGCCGACCGATACCGGACGATCGCCGGTAGTGCCTTCGATGTGGAGTGGGGCACGGGTTACGATCTCGTCCTGCTGCCGAATTTTCTGCACCACTTCGATGTGCCGACATGTGCCCAGCTGTTGCGAAGGATCATCGCGAGCCTCGCAAGGGATGGCCGGATCGTCGCGGTCGATTTCGTGCCGAACGAAGATGGCGTGTCGCCGCCTTTTCCCGCGGCCTTCTCCTGGGAGATGCTCGCCAGCACGCCGGCGGGCCAAGCTTACACGCAAAGTGAGCTGACTGAGATGGCAAGACTGGCCGGCCTTGCCGGTGTCACGGTCAAACCGATGCCGCCAACGCCGGCAAGCCTCATTCTCTTTGAATAGTCGGCTCTTTGAATAGCCGGTCGACCGTCGTCGCATCTTGAATAGGCTCGCCAGCACCGACATATCGCGACAATGCCGAGTGCGTCTTACGAGGATGCGGATGCACATCCTGCATCAAACCAGATCGTCGAGGTCGACGTCCAGAATCCGCGCGATCGCCTTCAACGCGTCCAGGGAGCCTTCCTTCTTTCCGGTCTCGATTTCGGAAAAATAGGGCTGGGAGAGCCCGGCCTTTTCCGCCAGCTCCTTGACGCTCATGCCGCGATGCTTGCGAAATAAGCGGACAGGATCTTCGCCTGAAATCAGCGCCTTGACGACGTCTTCCGGCCAGGTCTCTTCGCCGGCATCGATGCGCGCCTTCGCGGCGCGCGCGTCACTGACGTCGACGAGGTCGCGGTAGTCTTCTTCGGAGAGAACAGAAATTCCCAACTGACGCGAAACGTTCTGAATTTAATGAAGGAAATTGTAAGTAGAATTGATTGGCTGGGGAACCTGGACTCGAACCAAGATTAACGGAGTCAGAGTCCGTCGTTCTACCATTGAACTATTCCCCAGCAGTTGCCGCCGAAGCATGGCTTGGCTGCTGTGCGGCGCTTATAACCAAAAGCGGGCGGATTGCAAATACCCGTTTTGAAAAAATTCGGTGCGGTGCGGAAGACCTGAAACCATCCGCAAATTCCCTGTCCAAAAAAGAATTTGGCGATTTCGGCGGGCGCTGATATTCTTGCCGCAACGCAAAAATCGAATGAGCGCCTGCTGCATACCTCAGGACTTGCGCGGCGCGGTGGAAAAACAACGTGGAAGACCCCGAAGGCGGCGCAAAGCCGCAATTTGACGGGGCGTCGGCGGCAGGGCGCAAGGACGGCAAGAAGTCCAGGCGCCGTAAGGGCAAACGTGGCGGGCAATCCCGCAACGCGGCTCATCCCGCTTCGCATGAGCCCTCCGGCGGTGCCGGACAGCCTGCGCGCCCGATGGAAGATGCAGCCGGCAATCCGGCTCGCAAGCGCAAGCGTCGCCGTCGTGGCGGCCATAGTGCTGCGCAAGGCGGTTCACCTCATCCCCATGCGATGGAGCAGACGCAAGCGGTGGGCAATGCTGCGCGCTCTGAAGGCGAGTCGGCGCCGAGCCGGCGCAACCGCCGTAAACATCGCGGCAAGCGCGGTTTGCAGGGCCGGCCGCTGACGGCGGCAAAGCCTTCCTCGCCGCAGCAGGAAAGCCGCGCGGAAGAGACGGCGCGCATATCAGTTCCGCGCGAAACGCAAAACGGCGCAGCCGCCGGCCGCAAGGGCCGCCAGGATAGCCACCCCGGTTTTCAGGGGGATCGCCAGGCCGGTGACTATACGTGGCCGGAAGAGCTCTACGCCGCTCTCGACCTCGGCACCAACAATTGCCGTCTGCTCATCGCCCAGCCGACCCGTCCGGGTCAGTTCCGCGTCGTCGACGCCTTTTCCCGCATCGTGCGCCTCGGTGAGGGCCTTGCGGCCAGCGGCCGTCTGTCCGACGAGGCGATGGAGCGGGCGATCGAGGCGCTGCGGATCTGCGCCTCCAAGCTCAGAAACCGTGAGATCCGCCGCATGCGGCTGATCGCCACCGAAGCCTGCCGCCAGGCCGTCAACGGTGAAGAATTCCTCAGCCGGGTGGTTGCCGAAACCGGCCTCGAGCTGGAGATCATCGATCGCGAGACCGAGGCGCGGCTTGCCGTCTCCGGCTGCTCCTCGCTGGTGGGGCGCGAGACGCGCTCCGTCGTGCTCTTCGATATCGGCGGCGGTTCGTCGGAGATTGCCGTCATCCGCATCGGCGACAATCGCTTCAGCCGGCTTGCCAATCACATCACCCACTGGACCTCGCTGCCGGTCGGCGTCGTGACGCTGTCGGAGCGCCATGGCGGGCGTGACGTCACGCCGGAGGTGTTCGAGGGCATGGTGCGCGAGGTCGAGGGAATGCTCGTCAGTTTCGACTGCCCCGAGATCGAGATCGCCCAGACCGGCGACTTCCATCTGATCGGCACCTCGGGCACGGTGACGACGCTTGCCGGCGTCCATCTCGACCTGCCGCGCTATGACCGGCGCAGGGTCGACGGCATCTGGCTGTCCGACGACGAGGTCTCCGCCATGCAGGCAAAACTTCTCTCCTGGGATTTCGAAAGCCGCGCCGCCAATCCCTGCATCGGGCCTGACAGGGCCGATCTGGTGCTGGCCGGCTGCGCCATTCTCGAGGCGATCCGCCGCCGCTGGCCGAGCCCGCGCATGCGCGTTGCCGATCGCGGCTTGAGGGAAGGCTTGCTCACCGACATGATGGCCGATGACGGCGTGTGGCGGCGCAACCGCAACCGCCGCGGCCAACGTGCGAGATAAGGATTAGGCATGACCAAGGCACCGATCGCGGGAAACCGCACCGGCCGCAAGCTCGGCCAGCGCGTCAAGAACAAGAAGATGAAGGCCTCCTCGCGCCAATGGCTGCAGCGCCACATCAACGATCCCTATGTCCAACGCGCCCAGCTCGAAGGCTATCGCGCCCGCGCCGCCTTCAAGCTGCTGGAGATCGACGAGAAACACCATATCCTGCGCGGCGCCAAGCGTATCATCGATCTGGGTGCTGCTCCGGGCAGCTGGTCGCAGATCGCCGCCAAGGTCACCGGCTCGACGGATGAGGATATCCGCGTCGCCGCGATCGATTTCCTCGAAATGACCCAGCTGCCGGGCGTCAAGATCCTGCAGCTCGATTTCCTCGATCCCACAGCGCCGGAAAAGCTGCTGGAAGCGGTCGGTGGCACGCCCGATCTTGTTATCTCGGACATGGCCGCACCCACCACCGGCCACCACCGCACCGATCATCTGCGCACCATGCATCTCTGCGAAGTCGCGGCGCATTTCGCCGTCGAGGTGCTGGGCGAGGGCGGACATTTCCTCACCAAGACCTTCCAGGGCGGCACCGAGCGTGAGCTGCTCGCCATGCTGAAGCAGAATTTCCGCCAGGTCGTCCATGTCAAGCCGAACGCGTCGCGCGCCGAATCGGTCGAGATGTTCCTGCTTGCCAAGGGCTTCAAGGGGCGCAAGGCCGAAGCTGAAACTGAGAAAGCCTGATCTTCCGGCCGGTGCCGACGGGTGATGGCGGTCTCTTGCATGACGCCTTAAATCGGGATCGATTTAGGGATAAGATGATCGCGCAATTGAAAACGCTACAGCGTCCTTAACGCGTCTGGAGGAGACGCGCGGCGCTGCTGATCAGAGCTGCTGATCCCATGCTTCTCTACGTCACGCTCGGAACCAACGATCTTTATCACGCGGGGCATTTTTATGATGCCGTGCTGCCTGTGCTCGGCTATCGCCGCCAGCACTATTCGGAGGAGGAAATCGGTTATTCCGCCGACGGCGATATGCGCTGCCGTTTCTGGGTGGTGACCCCCTTCAATCGCCGCAGGGCGACATCGGGCAATGGCGCCATGGTCGCCTTTGCGGCTGCGAATCGGGCTGATGTCGATGCCTTCCATGCGGCGGCAATGGCGGCAGGCGGCGTGGATGAAGGCGGACCGGGCCTGCGCCCCTACCATGCCCATTTCTATGCCGCCTATGTGCGCGATCTCGACGGCAACAAGCTCTGCGCCGTCTGTGAAAACCCTGAATAGGACGACAGCCTTCCAGACGCGCAAAGGCTGCGGCAGCAATTACGCAGCGGCCTATTTCACCACCGGCTGCTCGGCTTCGACAGTCGATGCCGTCATGCGTCGCGGCCGGTGGCCGGAAACGAGCGCACCGGCATTGCGGTCCATCCTGATGAAGGGAATGGTCGCAATGACGGTCAGTCCGGCGATGATGTAGAAGGCAAGGTGGAAGTCGACGACATCAAGGGCTTCGCCCCTGAGATAGATCGAGCTTTCCAAGATCGCGGCGGCGACCGCGACGCCGAGCGCCAGGCTGATCTGCTGCATCACCGAGCTCATCGATGTCGCCTGGCTGGCTTCCGCATCATCGATATCGGCAAAGGCAAGCGCATTGACGCCGGTGAACATGAAGGAGCGGGAGAAGCCGCCGATAAGCAGCACGCCGATGATGACGAGATGCGGCGTCGCCGGCGTGAACAAGCCGGTGATAACGGTCACCAGGGTCGTCACCATGGCGGCGCCGAGCAGCGTGGTGCGGAAGCCGGCGGCGGCGAAGACGCGCTTTGCCATGAACTTGGTGGTGATCGCCCCGATCGCGCCGGCAAAGGTGATGAGGCCGGATTGGAACGGCGTCAGCCCGAAGCCGAGCTGCAGCATCAGCGGCGTCAGGAACGGCATGGCGCCGACGCAGATGCGAAACAGCGTGCCGCCCAAGGTGGAGGCCCGGAAGGTCGGGTTTTTGAACAGGTTGAGGTTGAGGATCGGTGCCGGGTGGCGCTTGGCATGGCTGATGTAAAGGAAGCCGCAGGCAAGGCCGATGACGGTGGCGGCGACACCGATGGCAGGCGGCAGCGCCGGCAGGCTGACCACCGACAGGCCGAAGACGACGCCGGCGGCTGAAAGCGAAGTCAGCACGAAACCGGTGAAATCGAGCTTCGGCGGCGCCGTCGCTTCAACCTCCGGCAGGAAGATCGTCGCCAGCCAGATGCCGATGATGCCAACCGGCACATTGATCAGGAAAATCCAGTGCCAGCTGAAATAGGTGGTGATGAAACCGCCGAGCGGCGGTCCGGTGAGCGGGCCGACAAGGGCGGGGATGGTGAGCAGCGCCATGGCCGAAACCAGATCGCTGCGCTTCGTCGTGCGCACCAGCACCAGACGGCCGACCGGCGTCATCATCGCGCCGCCCATGCCCTGCAGGAAGCGGGCGAAAACGAATTCGACGAGGTTGGACGAGACGGCGCAGAAGATCGAGCCGATGACGAAGACCGAGATGGCAAGGCGGAAGATCTTCTTGGCGCCGAACCTGTCGGCCATCCAGCCGCTGACCGGGATGAACACCGCCAGCGCCACCATGTAGGAGGTCAGCGCCAGCTTCAGCGTAATCGGCCCGACATGAAGATCCCTGGCGATCGCCGGCAGCGCCGTCGCAATGACGGTCGAATCCATCTGTTCCATGAAGAGGGCGACGGCGAGGATCAGCGGGACGATGCGGTTCATAGGCGGGAGCCTTGGTGGGGCAGCGGATGGGAGCTGGGAAGGCCCGTGCTGTTTAGTCCCAGTTCCCAGCCGTGCCAATCCCCAAATCCGCTTCGATGACATGTTTGCTTCACGTCTGCGTGAGACGGCTTGTCCGACAACGCCGCGTGTCAAGATTGAGATATGTCTACTCCGCCGGGAAAAGAAATCCGGCCGGAATCGACATCGGGGGCCGTGCGGCGACGCACGCACGTCGCAGGAGGATGGACATATGGCAATTTCGTTGGGAATAAAGCGGCGCACGCTTTTTGCCGCAGGCCTCGGCCTGCTGGCGGCGCCGGCAATTTTGAGAGAGAAGGCCGAAGCGGCCGCCACTGGAGCAAGCAGAAATATGGATGTGACGCCTTTGCCCGAAATCAATCAGTTCAAACTGGGTTCCTACAAATTTACCGCGGTGCGCGACGGCACCAATGTCTCCGAAAAACCCTATGAAACCTACGGCACCAATCAGGATCCGGAAACCGTCAAGGCATTGCTGACGGCAAACTTCCTGCCTGCCGACAAGCTGCTGAACGGCTACACGCCGGCCCTTATCGACACTGGTTCGGATGTCATTCTCGTCGATACCGGCTTCGGCGAGGGCGGCCGGGCAAGAGGCAGCGGCAAGCTTGCCCATGGCCTGAAAGCGGCTGGATATTCGGCCGACGACGTCACCATCGTTGCGCTGACCCATCTGCACGGCGATCATATCGGCGGCCTGATGGAAAACGGCGCGCCCGCCTTCAGGAATGCTCGCTATGTCGTCGGCCAGGCCGAGTATGATTTCTGGTCGAACAAATCACGCGAGGGCACGCCGGCCGAAGGCGGTCACAAGGCGGTGCTCGCCAATGTGACGCCGCTTGCCGAGAAGACCACCTTCATCAAGGACGGCGATAGCCTCGCCCCTGGCGTCACCGCGATACTGGCCGCCGGCCACTCGCCGGGACACATGGTCTTCCACGTCGAATCCGAGGGAAAGCGGCTCGTTCTCACCGGCGATACGGCCAATCATTATATCCTGTCGCTGCTGCGTCCGGATTGGGAAGTGCGCTTCGACATGGACAAGGCGCAGGCGGCGGCCACCCGCCGCAAGGTTTTCGATATGATCGCGACCGACAAGATCGCCTTCCTCGGCTACCACATGCCGTTCCCGGCGGTCGGCTTCGTCGAGCGGCAGGATGGCGGTTATCGCTTCGTGCCGAAGACCTATCAGTTCGACATCTGATCTGGAGCAATTCCAGCAAAAGTGCGCAGCGGTTTTGCCGGGAAAAACGCGAAGCGACTTTCCCAGGAATGCGTAAAAATAAAGATCTGAAGCGCGAGGAGCGAATCTGAAAGATCGCGATGCGCTTTAGACGCATGGCACCCATGACGAGCCCGGCGGGCACGCCGGGCTTTTTGCTATTTCCTTCCTGTCATAGACGTGTTACCAGCCCTCGCCAACTTCCAAGCAACCCATGCACACCGCCGGGGCGGACGATTCGTTTCCGGGCGGGATCGCATTTTTATTAAATGAAGGAATTTGGCCATGGCACGCATCATTGAAACGGCAACCGGCGCGGACGCGCTTACCTTCGACGACGTGCTGCTGCAGCCCGGTCATTCCGAGGTCATGCCCGGCCAGACGAACATCTCCACCCGCATCGCCAGGGATTTCGATCTCAACATCCCGATCCTCTCTTCGGCCATGGATACCGTCACCGAAAGCCGGCTGGCGATCGCCATGGCCCAGGCCGGCGGCCTCGGCGTCATCCACCGCAACTTGACGCCGATCGAGCAGGCCGAAGAGGTCCGCCAGGTGAAGAAGTTCGAAAGCGGCATGGTCGTCAATCCGGTCACCATCGGCCCGGATGCGAAGCTTGCCGAAGCGCTCGGCCTGATGAAGTCGCACGGCATCTCCGGCATTCCCGTCGTCGAGAAGTCCGGCCGCCTCGTCGGTATCCTCACCAACCGTGACGTCCGCTTCGCCTCCGATCCGGAGCAGAAGATCCACGAACTGATGACCAAGGACAATCTGGTCACCGTCAAGGAGAGCGTCGATCAGCAGGAGGCCAAGCGCCTGCTGCATTCGCATCGCATCGAGAAGCTGCTGGTCGTCGATACCGAAGGCCGCTGCGTCGGCCTGATCACCGTCAAGGACATCGAGAAGTCGCAGCTGAACCCGAACGCGTCCAAGGATGGCCAGGGCAGGCTTCGCGCCGCCGCCGCCATCAGCGTCGGCGATGACGGCTTCGAACGCGCCGAGCGGCTGATCGAGGCCGGCGTCGACCTGCTGGTCGTCGATACCGCCCACGGTCATTCGCAGCGCGTCCTCGATGCGGTCACCCGCGTCAAGAAGCTTTCCAACTCGGTGCGCATCATGGCCGGCAACGTCGCCACCTATGACGGCACGCGAGCGCTGATCGATGCCGGTGCCGATGCCGTCAAGGTCGGCATTGGCCCGGGCTCGATCTGCACGACGCGCATTGTCGCCGGCGTCGGCGTTCCCCAGCTTGCCGCCATCATGTCGGCGGTCCAGGCAGCGCAGGATCAGGGCGTACCCGTGATTGCCGATGGCGGCATCAAATTCTCCGGCGATCTGGCCAAGGCGATCGCCGCCGGCGCTTCCGCCGTGATGATCGGCTCGCTGCTGGCCGGCACCGACGAAAGCCCGGGCGAGGTCTATCTCTACCAGGGCCGCTCCTTCAAGGCCTATCGCGGCATGGGCTCCGTCGGCGCCATGGCCCGCGGCTCGGCCGACCGTTACTTCCAGGCGGAGGTGCGCGACACGCTGAAGCTCGTGCCCGAGGGCATCGAGGGCCAGGTTCCCTATAAGGGCCCGGTCTCGGCCGTCGTCCACCAGCTCGCCGGCGGCCTCAAGGCGGCCATGGGTTATGTCGGTGGTAAGGACATCAAGGATTTCCAGGAGCGCGCCACCTTCGTGCGCATCTCCGGCGCCGGTCTTCGCGAAAGCCACGCCCATGACGTGACGATCACCCGCGAGAGCCCGAACTATCCGGGCGCCGGCCTCTGATCATGAAAGCGGGCAGCGGGATTCCTCTCTGGATCGTCGCGCTGCTCGCAGCCCTCTGCCTGGCCGTGCTCGCCTGGACGACCTTCGGTTTCGTCGTGCCGTTCAAGCACGAGACCGGCCAGGCGATGCTCGATACCTATTTTGCCGGTTACGATGAGTCGGCGGTCTTCCACATGCAGAAGCTGCTCGATGAGAACGAGACGGCGACCCGGCTGCTGCGCGCCATGTATTTCGGGCCGGAGCTCATCTTTCCGGCCTTGCTAACGGCACTGCTGTTCCTCGCCTTTCTCACGCTGGGTTCTGCCCCCTCATGGTTCGGCCGATCGGTGCATCCGCTCGCCGCAATGGCAGTCTACCTGCTGCCGTTCATCTACGGCGTCGCCGACTACGGTGAGAATATTGCGAGCCTGATCGCCTTTGGCGACGGTGGATCGCCAAGTTTTGCAGCTGAGCTGCTGCCCTGGATGACACGGCTGAAATTTGCAAGCCTCGCCATCTGCTTCATCCTCCTTGCCCGGCTTGCCATCATCCGCTGGCTCTCGCCGCGCCAGGAGTGAGGGCGGTTTCGCCGGCGCTGGTATCCGGCTCTCCTTTCGGCTACTGCTCGCAAAGAATGCGGAAGCGAAAGGGACTGAGGCGCGCTATGACCGGCTATCAAATCTTCTGGCCACTCCTTGCCCATGTCGCCCTGGTCTATGGTCTTTATGCGCTGCTCGGCATGCGGCGCGCAAAAATGGTCCGCGCCGGCAGCATCGCCAAATCGGATTATCGCGAAAATCGCGGCGAGCCGGCCGAAAGCCTTGTCGTCAAGAACTGCCTCGCCAACCAGTTCGAACTGCCGCTCCTGTTCTACGCCTGCTCAATTCTTCTCTATGTCACCGAGGCCGACAATCTCATCGCCGTCGTCCTCGCCTGGGCCTTCGTCGCCCTGCGCTACGCCCATGCCGCCATTCATGTCACCAGCAACGATATGCGCTATCGCAGCCCGATCTTTGCCGCCGGTTACATCATACTCGCCGCCATGTGGGTCTGGCTCGCCGCTTGGATGGTGATGAGCTGAGGCGGCCGGCGCTGCTCTGCCGGCAATATAGCCATAAGCAACAGTGCCGGTTTCACGGCGGTGGACAGGCCGGGGAAACCGCGTTTCTCCGGGCGGTTGAAGAATAATATTGGAAACAAGGTTACCAATATTTAAATCCTTCGGGCTATTTCTACGCGAGCGAATTATGGCGGGGACGCTTTGCGAGCGAAGATGGACGAGGGGACAGACGGGGCGGCAATCCATCGGATGGCCATGCTGCGGCTTGCGGGATCGGCGAGCACTGCGGTGCTGCTGCTGTTTCTGACTGTAGGGCCGGGATGGGCGCAGGTCATCGACGGCAATGATACCGAGATTGTCGACGGCGCCGACCCGAGCGGGACCGGCCCGGGCACGCAGCCGAGCCCGTGGACAATCAACACCGACCTCGTCGTCGGCGACCAGAACGGCGACGATGCGGCCCTGATCATCCGCAATGGCGGCGTGGTGAGCAATGACATCGGCGTGCTCGGAGTCGGTCTGGGCGCCAGTGGCACAGTGACAGTCACGGGGACAGGCTCGACCTGGACCAATTCCGATGACCTCTACGTCGGTTTTGACGGCAGCGGCACGCTCACCATCGACGATGGCGGCGCTGTCGACAATATCAACGGCTCTATCGGCTACTTCTCCGGTGCTGCCAGCGGCACGGTGACGGTCACAGGCAGCGGCTCGACCTGGACGAATTCACAGGATCTCACCGTCGGCGATAGCGGCGCCGGTACTCTGATCATTTCCAATGGCGGAACTGTCACCAGCGCGTCCGGCTATATCAGCAATGATTCCAGCGCCGTCGGCGAGGTCATCGTCACGGGCGCGAACTCGCTCTGGAGCAACTCCGTCGAGGTCTCGGTCGGCACGGCCGGCGCGGGATCGCTGACCATTTCGAACGGCGGCTCGGTCACCGGCAGCCTGGGTTATGTCGGCTTCAGTGCGAACGGCAGCGGCGTGGTCAGCGTGACCGGCACGGGATCGAGCTGGATCAATTCCAGCGCGCTGTATGTGGGCGAATTCGGCTCGGGCAGCGTGACGGTCGAGAACGGCGGCATGATTACGGCTTCCGGGGTCGTCATCGCCGACGATTCGGGCGCCACGGGAACGGTAGAACTTGTCGGCAGCGCCGGAAGCGGCCGCGGCGTCCTGGAGACCGGTTATATCGACAGGGGCGCCGGTGACGCCGGCCTCGTCTTCGATGGCGGTATTCTGCGTGCAACGGGCAATGAGGCGAATTTCCTGGGCGGATTCAACGCGGGAGATGTCATGTTCGATACCGGCGGCGCCTTTATCGACACCAACGGCTTTGCCATCGGCATTGGGACGGATCTGCAAGGTGCCGGCGGTTTGACCAAGCAGGGCGCCGGCACGCTGACGTTGTCGGGCGCCAGCAGCTATGGCGGCGTGACCACGGTCGAGGCCGGCACTTTGCAGGCGGGCAGCGCCGGCGCCTTCGTGCAGAACGGCGCCTATGTGGTCAATGGCGGCATACTCGATCTCGGCGGCTTCGACCTGACCATGGGAGCGCTTTCGGGAAGCGGCGGCGAGATCGCCATCGGCGGCGCCGAACTCACGCTCGATCAGGCGAGCAGCACCACCTATGGCGGCATACTCTCCGGCAGCGGCGATTTCACCATGCTGGGCAACGGCACCTTGCTTCTGACCGGCAACAGTTCAGGCTTTACCGGCACGACCACGGTTGCGGACGGACGCCTGATCGTCAACGGCAGCCTTGGCGGCATCCTGATGATGACGGGCGGCACACTGGCCGGGTCGGGTCATATCGATGCGGTGACCGCAGGCGCCGGCGTCACCATCGCGCCGGGCAACTCCATCGGAACATTGACCATCGGCGGCAACCTCACCTTCGATCCCAGTTCCACCTACGAAGTTGAGGTGGATCCCGGCAGCACGGCCAGCGATTTCATCTCGGTCGCGGGCATCGCCTTCCTCAATGGCGCTGGGGTTGTCCATGTCGGGATGAATGGCGACTACCAGCCTTTCTCCACCTATACGATCCTGACCGCCGCCGGCGGGATCAACGGAACGTTCGGCGCCGTCACCTCCAATTACGCCTTCCTTTCGGCGGATCTCTCCTATGATCCGAACAACGTCTATCTGGAGATCGCGCGCAACGACGTCAGTTTCAGCGACATGGCCCGGACGCGCAACCAGATCGCCGCGGCCGACGCCGCGGAGAGACTCGGAACCGGCAACGATATCTACGACGCCATCGTCACATTGCCCGACGACCAGTCCCAGATTCAGGCCGGCTTCGATGCGCTTTCCGGTGAAATCCATGCCTCGATCAAAACAGCGCTGATCACACAGAGCCTCTTTGTCCGCGAGGCTGCCAACGAACGCCTGCGTTCCGCCTTCGGCAATGCCGGCGCGACGGCAATGCCGATACAGGCGTTCTGGCCGGGCGCTCCGGAACTCATCGCCGCCGATCCTTCGGACGTGCCGGTTTTCTGGAGCACGGCCTTTGGCGGCGCAAGCGAGACACGCACTGACGGTAATGCCGCCACCCTCAACCACCACACCGGCGGCTTTCTCGCCGGCGTCGACACCATGTTCGATGACATCAGGTTCGGCCTGATGGCCGGTTACAGCAATTCCCAGTTCGATCCCCGACACCGAGGTTCATCGGGATCGAGCGACGATTATCACCTGGGTCTTTACGCCGGCACACAATGGGGCGGTTTTTCCTTCCGCTCCGGACTTGCCCACACCTGGCATCAGATCGAGACCGACCGCAGCGTCGCTATCGGCAGCTTCGAGGACAGGCTGGAAGCCAGCTATGAGGCCGGCACGCTGCAGGCCTTTGCGGAACTGGGCTACCGGATTGAGACGGCGGCGGCCGCCTTCGAGCCCTTCGTCAATCTCGCCCATGTCGGCATTCGAACCGCGGGCTTCACCGAAGAGGGCGGGGCGGCCGCGCTCGACAGCTCCAGCCGCAGGACCGACACCACCATCACCACGCTTGGCCTGCATAGCGAAATGGAGATCCGCCTGGGTCAGGCGAATGCCACCCTGCGTGGCATGGCAGGCTGGCGACATGCCGCCGGCGACATCGTTCCCGTATCGACGCAGGCTTTCGCAGGAGGAGACGCATTCACCGTCGCTGGCGTGTCACTGGCAGAGAACGCCTTCGTTCTCGACGCCGGGCTTGATTTCGACCTGAACGAAGCCTCCACCCTCGGCATCGCCTATTCCGGCCAGATTGCCGAAAGCGCGCAGCAGCATGGGGCCAAAGCGACGCTGTCGGTGAAGTTCTAAAACCGCTGGGCCGTCATTTCCTAGCAACGAGGGATGCCGACATCGGCGATCGCCGTCCGAGAGAGAATTCCGCAACCGTTTCAAGGATTCCTTGCATAAATGCAACCAGCGGGCACGCTAGGGTCCCGTTTTCCATACGCTTTTTGCCGGTCGTTAAAACGCGAGCCTTTCCATTTACCGCTGATGAACACCTGCGATGTCATATCCGCCCGACGCGCTGGTTCGGCATGATGCCTTCCCTCGCGAACGACAAGAACGGGAACGACATGAGCGGGGAAAGCATGGATCGGATCGGCTTGCGCAGGAAGCCGAAGCAGGAGCGCAGCATCCAGAGGCTGGATCTCATTCTCGCTGCCGCCGCCAGGATCATTGCCGAAAAGGGTGTCAGCGCCATGCGGATGACGGAGCTCGCCGTCGCCGCCAAGGTGCCGATCGGCTCGGTCTACCAGTATTTCCCGGAGAAGGCGGCGATCGTCAAAGCCCTGTTCGACCAGCACGCCGCGGCGATCCAGGCGAAGACGGCGGCGATGTTTGCCGATGTCAGGTCGCTCGATCAGGCGCTCGACCGCGTCTGCGCCATTATCGACTGGTATTACGATTCCTACCACGACGATCCCGTCTATCTCGGCGTCTGGATGGGAACGGAGACCGATCAGGATCTGCTGCAGCTAAATATCGAGCATAGCGGCCGCGTCGCCGGCATCTTTCAGGAGGCCGTTCGTCCGCTGGATCCCGACCTTTGCGACGAGCAGATGTATGCGCGCACTTACCTGTTCAGCCACCTGATCGGCGCCGTCATCCGGCTTGCCGCCGTCAGCGACGAGGCGCTCGCTCGGCGTATGCTCGACGAGTGGAAACGCGTCATCCGCGCCTCGCTGTTCGCCGCGACCGTGCGGAACGCCGCCTGAGAACTTTTACCAGCTCGGCACCATATTGCCGGCCTTCAGCCTGGGATAAAGGCGTGCCTGGGCGGATTTGACATCCGCCTCGAGGGTGTCGTCGACGACGGCAGGCGTGATGTTGTCGAGGCAGGCGGTGATATGCGCGGTGATCGCGTTCATCAGCGACAGCGAAACGCCCGGCCGCTTCATGATGCCGATCTGCACCGGCGGCAGCGCCGGGAAGCCGTCCGCCTGGCTCAGCACCTTCATGCCGGTTCGCAGCGCAGATTCCGGCATGACCGAGACCGCCATGCCGGCAAGCACCGCAGCGGCAACGACGGTGCAGGACCAACTGGTGAACAGGATCTGGTGCTCGCGTCCCACAGCATCGAGCGCCGAACAGGCAAGCTGGCGCCACTGGCAATCGCGCCGGCCGACGGCAAGCGGCACCGGCGCATCGTCGCGGAGCGGATGATTGGCCGAGCCCACCCAGCAGAGCGGCTCGGTTCTCACCACGTCGGACATGCGCTCACGCGGATTGTGGGTGACGAGCGCAATGTCGAGTTCGCCCTTGTGCATGCGCTCGGCAAGATCCACCGAGGGTTCGCAGACGATGTAGAGCTCGACATTCGGATGGGTCTTGGCGAAGCGGCCGATGATTTCGGGCATGTAGCGGTCGGCATAATCGTCCGGCGTGCCGATGCGCAGCGTTCCCTCCAGCCTGTTGTCGTCGAAGGCCGCGATCGCCTCATTGTTGAGGCGGATGATGCGCCGGGCATAGTTGAGCAGTTTTTCACCCTCGACCGTCAGCCGGTTGCCGCGTCCATCCTTGATGAACAGCTGCTTGCCGATGCGCTCTTCGAGCCGACGCATCTGCATGGAGACGGCCGATTGGGTCTTGTAGACCCTGTCGGCGGCCTTGGTGAAGCTGCCGGAATCGACGATGGCGATGAAGGTCTGCAACTGGTCGAGATCAAGAGGCGCGGACATGGTGTCACCCATAAAGATAGCTGATGATAATCATTAGAAACATTCGTTGGACTGATCAATAGGTCTTTGGCATCTTCGGGATGCAAATCAAGGCAAAGTGAAGGACAGGCACCCTGCCTGTCCAAGCGGAATTCAGCTTGCTCCTTCCCGCATGACCTCGCGGGAGGGGTGGGTTGTGTTGCGCGCCGATCTAAAACGTTACAGCGCCCTTTCTGCGTCTGAAAAGACGCGGGGGCACTGTACAGAAAGGAGAGTTCAATGCGCATGACAGACCGGACACTAGAGCTCGACTGCGGCAAGCCGACCCCGACGTTTTCCCAGCGTCTGGCGGCAGGTCTCGCACCGTTGGCCTCTCTCTTTCGCGTGTTCCGCAATCGCATGGAGATCAACGCGCTGCATGATCTGAACGACACTCAGCTGAGGGATATCGGCCTCACCAGGGCCGATCTGACCTCCGCGTTCCTGGCGTCGACCTTCTTCGAGGACCCGTCGGAACATCTGACCCGTTCGGCGCGCAATCGCTGGCGCCTGTCGTCTTTCTTGCGCTCCTGCGAATAGCAGGAGCGTCGAGTTTCCCCGCAGGGTGATAGCCAATAGCCCTGCCGCTTGACCCGGTGATCGGCTTTCCCAAGCCATCTCCGGGTTTTTTTATGCTTTGGTGCCGGGGGAGGGCTTCGGCCGATAGGTCTCGAAGATCGCTTCCAGGTTCCGCTGGTAGGTCTTCTGCACTTCCAGTCCGCTGTCGAACATGGCGTTCAGGATCTCGCCATAGCTGTCGGTCGCGGCCTTCGCCTCTTCTTTCGGCGCCTCGGGTGTCTTGCTTGCCTGCTGGGCCGGCTGCTGGCCGAGCCCACCCATCATCTCCTGGAAGGCCTTGGCGAAGGGATTGTCGAGGAAGGGATTCGGCTGGGGCGTCGGTTGCGCCTTCGGGACCGAAAACATCTGCTGCATCGCCTGCGTGAAGGGATTGTCGAAGATGTTGAGCTCCGGGGCCGTCTTCGGCTTCGGCGCAAAGCCGGTGCTCTCAAGCCATTTCTGGACGGTGTCACCCATCGGCGTGTTGACGAAGGGGTTGACCGGCGAGGCCATCTGGCCGGTCGTCTGCTTGAAGAGCCCGCCCATCAGCGTATCGGCCAGCACCGGCAGCATCCGCTGGTAAATGTCCTGGCCGATCCCGGTCATCTGCGCCGCCTGGGCGGCCACCGCGCGCGAAACCTCCTTCGAGCCGAAAAGCTGGGCAAGGATGTTGTTGCCGTCGGAAATGCCTTCGGGCGTGAAGGCCCGGCTCATATCCTCGAAATAGCGCGCGTAATTGCCGGAGGCGACGGCCTGCATCAGCCCGACGAAATCATAAGGGTTGCTGGTGCTGCGCTTCAGGCCGGCGGAGAAGGCCGGCATCAGCGCCGCCATCGCCTTCGTCGCCTGTTCCTGCGCAAGGTTGAACTGCCGGGCGATCGCTTCCATCGCCGCGCCGTTCTGAGCCTGCATCATCATGTCGAAGAGTGGCAGCATGGAGGTCCCTTTCCCCGAGTCGTGACGCGTGTCACGTCACTATATCCGGAAATGGTAATGTGCAAACGGCTTTTTGCCATAAGAACTTAGGGAGGAATTTTTTTGCTGGAGCATGCGGTCGAGCCTCAGCGGCAGATCAGTGGAACACCGCCGCCGGCCCTCTCGCTTCAGGACATCATCGGTTCGGGATGGGAGGCGCGTGTCGGGCAGTGTTTATGCTCTGCTCGGCAAGGCGGGATGTTTTCAGATGCTGCCGGAAAAATGCCTTGAAGTCGCGAAAGCTCGCAAATCCGAGAGCGGTGGCAACGCGAACGACGGTGGAGGGGGAGACGGAGCACTTGAGCGCGACAGAAGCGACGGTCCCGAACGCGATCAGTTCCGGATTTATGAGCGCCATGCGGGCAGCGCGTTCCTGCTGTTCGGGCAGCGTCAGGCCTGTCTTGACGATCATGGCCTTGAGTTCGGTCAGATCGTTCGGCCGCTTGAGATTTTCCTCAGAATTCATGACCGTGGTTCCTTCGAGATGCGGTGCGCCGGCTCCGGGCCCACCGCGGTTGGCCTTCAGTTCAGCGGGATTGCCTGCTTTTTCGAAACCGATGCGATGCAGGCAAGCGCGATTGCGAGGGCATTGCGAGCATCCGTACCCGTCGGCCCTTTGGTTAGTTCACGGTTACGAACGGAGCGGACGAAAGAGGCGAGCTGGGCCGTGTAGCCGTGAACGAAGTGCTCGGTGTCGCGGCGCCATGTGTCGTTCGAGACGCCATTGCCGTCGAAGAGCGTCATGCTGGAGCGGCGCACGTCTCCCATCGTGACCATCCCGCCGGAGCCGAAGACTTCGCCGCGAATGTCGTAGCCGTAGAGGGCGGAGAAGTTTGCCTCGGCGACCGCGATCGAGCCATTGTCGAACCGGATGGTCACTACAGCCGTATCGAGGAAGCCTTTCTCCCGGGCATCCGGCCGGATGAGGGCGTCGGCCATTGCATGGACCTCGACGGGCTTTGCTCCGGGATTGAGCCAAAGCAGCGTGTCAAAGTCGTGAATGAGGGTTTCGTAGAAAATCGTCCAGAGCGGAATGCGATCGGGATCGGCGCCGAACGGGCCGGGATCGCGCGTCAGCGAGCGGATCAGCTGCGGCGCGCCGATCTTTCCCTCGTCGATCGCGGCACGGCCTTCGGCAAAGGCCTGATCCCAACGCCGGTTGAAACCGACCTGAAGGGGAACGTTGGCCGCGCGTGCCGCTGCAATAGCGCGATCGGCATCCTCCAGTGTCAGCGCCATCGGCTTTTCGCAGAAGATCGCCTTGCCGGCTTCGGCGGCCTGGACGAGGATATTGGTGTGGAAGCGGGCAGGTGTGGCGATGATCACGGCATCGAGCCCGGGATGGGAAAGAAGCTCCGCGACGCCGGTATAAGCGGTCTCGACGTCGAGCGTCTCGCCGAGCCTGGCGGCAGCGCCCGGTGCGGGATCGGCGATGGCGACGAGATTGGCGTTCACGAGGCGGCGGGACACGGTCTCCCCATGAAAGGAACCGATGCGGCCGGCGCCGATGAGGCCGAGATTGACGGGTTTGTTGGCTGGCATGGCAGCAATCCTGTGCGTATCGAGATGGATCAGAGGGTGAAGGCGGTGCGGAACGCTTCAAGCGCGGCTTCGGGATCGCCGGCCGACCAGGCTTCCATGCCGACCGGGCCGGAATAGCCCATGGCGTTCAGCGCGCGGGCGATGCCGCGCCAGTTGATTTCGCCGGTCCCCGGCTCGCAGCGGCCCGGCACGTCGGCCACCTGGATTTCGCCGATCCAGGGCAGGCATTTGCGGCAAAGCTCGATCAGGTTCCCTTCGCCGATCTGAGCATGGTAGAGGTCGAGATTGAGGCGAAGCCGGGGGTGATCGACGCTCGAGACCAGCGCCAGCGTGTCTTCCGCGCGTCCGAAGGGCACGCCCGGATGATCGACCGGCAGATTGAGGTTTTCGAGCGTGAAGGTGACGTTTTCCTCTTCGGCCATGTCGACGATCCGGAGGAGCGTGTCGCGCGCTTTCAGCCACATCGCGCCGGTGACCACTTCGACCGGCTGGACGGGTAGGCCCCCATCTCCGAGGCCGGTGCCGTGCAGGTTCAGCCGCTGCACACCGAGCCGCTTGCCGATCTCAGCGGTTTGGCGCGCCGTCCTTAAAAGTTCGGCGGCGCCCTCGTCGTCGGTCAGGCGGCCGGTGAGATAGCCGTTCATGATCGTGAAGGTCGCGCCTGTTGCCTCCAGTTTGGCGAGGTCGTGCTCCGACCAGTTCCAGAGACCGACGCCGAAGCCCATTTCCTTCAGGCGCGCGGCGCGCCATTCGATCGGCTTGTCGCGCCAGAGCATTTCGGCGCAGGCGGCAAGCGGGAAGGGGGAAGTCTTAGCAGCACTCATGGCAGGGTTTCCATATCAAGGGTCTGAGGTGGTGAGAGCGGCGCGAGCGCCGCATCGTAGTTCGGGGTGAAGGTCCGTCAGATCGTTCCGCCGAGTTCTTCCGACAGGGTCTGCAGCTCCTTGCCGCCGGCCATCAGGTTTTGAAGGTCCTCGATGCCGATCTCGCTCTTCGAATAGGTGCCGAGCGTGCGGCCGCGGTTGAGCGCGGTGAAGCGGTTGCCGACAGCATAGGCGTGGCGAACATTGTGGGTGATGAAGATCACGCCGAGGCCCTTGCCGCGGACCTGGTTGATGTATTTCAGTACCATCGATGTTTGCGCCACGCCGAGTGCCGATGTCGGTTCGTCGAGGATCAACACCTTGGCGCCGAAATAGACCGCGCGCGCGATCGCCACGCATTGGCGCTCTCCGCCGGAAAGCGTGCCGACGGCCTGCTCGGGATCGCGCACATCGATGCCGATCCTGTGCATCTCGTCGCGCGTCACGTTGTTTGCGTGTTCCATGTCCATGCGCTTGAAGGGGCCGAAGCCTTTGAGCGGTTCGCGTCCCATGAAAAAGTTCCGGGTCACCGACATCAGCGGGATCATCGCGAGATCCTGATACACGGTGGCGATACCGGCATCGAGCGCGTCGCGCGGACCGGCAAAGGCGCGCGGCTGCCCTTCGACCAGGAATTCTCCCGATGTCGGCTTGAAGACGCCGGCGAGCGTATTGATCAGCGTCGACTTGCCGGCGCCGTTATCGCCGAGAAGGCAGAGCACTTCGTTGGCATTGACGGTGAGCGACACGCCGTTCAGCGCGATGATGGAGCCGAAGTGTTTGACGAGGTTCTTCACCTCGACGAGGGGCGTCTGAGACATGCTCATCAGCGTTCTCCCGTGACGCGTTTGCGAATGACATTGTTGAAGATCACCGCGATCAGCAGCATGCCGCCGAGGAAGACGAGGTACCAATCCTGGTCGATCGAGGTGTAGGTCAGGCCGATCAGCACCATGCCGAAGACGATCGAACCGAAGAATGCGCCGATGGCCGAGCCGTAGCCGCCTGTCAGCAGGCATCCGCCGATGACGGCGGCGATGATGGCTTCGAATTCCTTCTGGAAGCCGCGGCGCGCATCCGTCGAGCCTGCGTCAAGCACGGTCAGGATGGCGACCAGCGTGGCGCAGAGGGCGGTGATCACGAAAAGCGTGGTCTTGACGCGGGCAACCGGGACGCCCGATTTTCTGGCGGCGCGCGGATCGCCGCCGGCTGCGAAGATCCAGTTTCCGAAGCGGGTTCTGAGCAGGACCCAGGTGGCAAGAACGGCGATGCCGAAGAACCACAGGATCTCGACCGGAATTCCCGGCACTTTCGGCGTGCCGTTCGGGAAGGTCTCGATGATGCCGTGCCCGGCGAGCCATGAGAACAACCCGATGAAGGCGTCGCCCGAGAAGAATGGCGCGAGCGGGCTGCCGGCTGCGGCTTCCTTCATGCCACGCAGCTGCGTGGCGCCGCCGCTTGCCCATTTCAGGCCGACGAGCGTCAGGCCGCGCAGGATGAACAGGAAGGCAAGCGTGACGATGAAGGAGGGAAGGCCGGTCCGCATGGTGATCTGGGCGTTGGTCACGCCGATCACGGCGGCGAAGGCCAGCGCAACGAGGATCGCCACGCTGAGCGGCAGGTGCAGAACGACGAGGGCGGTGCCGAAGACCAATCCGGCAAAAGCCACCATCGAGCCGATCGACAGATCGAATTCGCCGCCGATCATCAACAATGCCGCGCCGATCGCCAGAATGCCGAGCTGCGCGGCCGGCGCCATGAAATTGATCACGCCGGCCAGCGTGAACATGGCGGGATTGGCGGTGAAGAAAAAGAAGATGGTGACGAGCACCAGACCGGCGACGGCGCCGAGTTCCGGCCGCCGCAGCAGCGCGGTCAAACCCGAAACCTTTTTCAGCCGCTCATCGGATCGGGTGGCAGCCCCATTCTGTTCATTGGCGAGCGTCATGGTTCATTCCTCAAGGATTGGTCGTTGCCGTGCGTGCGCCTTCACGCGTGGAGGCGCGGCGTTGGAGGCAGCCTCCGCCCAGGCGGAAGCTGCCGCGGCTCCGCCTCAGCGGATGCCCTGGGAGGATTTCTCGATGACCGATGCGGCCGCATCCTTCTCGACGAAGCTCGGGCCGGAGGCGACGTTGCCTGCCGGGATCGTGCCATATCGAGCGTTGAGCGCGAGGAAAGTCACGGGGAGGTAGCCCTGGAGGTATGGCTGCTGGTCCACCGCGAATAATGCCTTGCCGTCGGCGACAGCCTGCAGGAAGCCGGCGGACAGATCGTAGGATGCGACCTTGACCTTGTCGCCATTGCCCATCTTCTCGACGACGGCGACCGCACGCTCGCCGACGAGCGGAGCCGACAGGCCGAGAACGACATCGATGGACGGATCGGAGGTCAGAGCCGCCTGGATCTTCGCTTCAATTTCGGCCGGATCGGCCGTGGTCGGCAAAACGGTGACCTTGCCGCCTTCAAAGCCCTTCTCGGTGCCGGCGCAACGCTGATCGAGCGCCGCGTTGCCAACTTCCTGGTTGACGCAGAGGACGTGCTTCAGGCCGAGCGACTTCAACTTGGCGCCGACCTTGACGCCGGCCGGCAGTTCGTCCTGGCCGACATGCAGCTTGATGCCGAGCTTTTCGGCCGCCGAAATGCCGGAGTTCATCGAGATGACCGGGATGCCGGCGGCAACGGCCTTCTCGATCGCCGAACCGAGCGCATCGGGATCGGGGTTCGAGATGACGATGCCCGCAGGGTTCTGGTTGACGGCGGCTTCGATCAGCTGTGCCATCGCCACCATGTCGAAGGTTTCGGGGGCGCGATAGTCGACCTTGACGTTGCTGTCCTTGGCCGCCTGCATCATGCCGTTCTTGACGATCGACCAGAACGGATCGGACGCCTGGCCGTGGGTGACGGCGATGATCGTCGGCTCCTGGGCCTTGGCTCCGACAGCCGCCGTGGTCGCAACGCCAAGGGCGAGGGCGCCGAATGCGAGCTTCTTCAAAATAGATGTCATGTCTTCCTCCTCTAGACCATCCACTCCTCAGGATGGCAAAAAACGAATGCTACCGGGTGCAAACGTGCTTGCTACCGGGTGCAAACAGGTGCATCTTATTCACGGATGCGCTAAAATCAAGCATTCATTTCATCTGAATCATAAAATGGAATGTTTGTTTCATTTTTTGCGGGGAGGCATCATTGCGAAAAAGAGCAACGGCCAAAGAGGTCGCGGATGCGGCAGGCGTCTCGAAGTGGACGGTCATCCGGGCATTTACGCCGGGCGCCTCGATCACCGAGGAAAGCAAGCGTAGGGTTCTCGAGGCGGCGGCCGTGCTCAACTACACGCCCAATCTGCTCGCCCGTAGTCTCGCGACCAATCTGACGCATCAGGTCGCGGTCTTCGTCGACGACTTCGCCAATCCCCAGAAGCTGCCGTTCCTGGAAACCCTGACCGAACGTTTGCAGGCGGAAGGCCTGGTCGCGGTGCTGATCAATATCAACAATCACTTCGATCACGTCCATGCGCTGCTGAACGCCGATCAGCGTCAGGTCGACGCCGTCATCCTCTTCGGCACCGCCTTTCGCAACGAAACGCTGAGCGACCGGCAATTGGGCAGGGGCATGCCGCCGATGTTCGTCCTGGCGCGTGACAGCCAGATCGACGGGGTGCCGGCCGTCGTCTGCGACGCCGAACTGGCGCTGCGCGACATTGTCGACCACCTCTATGAAAGGGGATACCGGCGTCCCGGTTTCATGACCGGTGCGCCGGCGCTATCGACGGCGCTGCGGCGCCGGCAGCATTTCATCGATTTCTGGAAGGGGAAGGGGGTGGACGAGATCACCATTCTGTCCGCCGACAGATACAGTGCCGAAGCTGGGGCAGGATCCGTCCGTCACTATCTGAACGACATCGACCCGGCCGCAAGGGTCGACGTCCTCATGTGCGAAAATGATATCCTCGCCCTCGGAGCGATGGACGAGATCCGCGGCAATTTCGGACTACGGATACCTAATGACATCGCCGTCGTCGGCTTTGACAATTACGAACTCGGCGGCGCCTCCTGCTACGGCCTGACGACCTATGAGCAGCCGAGGATCGAGATGGTGCAGGCGGTCATCGGCATGATCAAGGGCCGGCTGGAGCCGGAAACCGTAACCCTTCCCGGCAAGCTGGTCGTGCGCACATCCACATAGGCCATTTCCACATGGGGCGCTCCTTTTCGCGGCCACCAAGCGGCACTCTCAAGACATATCTCGGAGGAAATATCGATGACTGGACATATCACTGCCTTGCCCGTTGGCGTGCGTCTGGCGGTCAGTCCGCTGTCATGGGCCAACGACGTTCTGGAAGACCTCGGTGCCGACATATCGCTGGAAACCTGCCTCCGGGACGCTGCCGAGAGCGGCTATGAGGGGATCGAGCTCGGGCGGAAATTCCCGCGCGAGGCAGGAGCGCTCCGCTCGCTGCTGGACAGCCATCGGCTTGCTCTCGCATCCGGATGGCATTCCGGCGAGTTGGCCGAGCGCAGTGTCGACGACGAGATGAAGGCCGTTGCCGGGCACGCCGCGCTGCTGCGAGCGATGGATTGCAAGGTGATGGTCTATGGCGAAGTCGCGATGATGACGCCTGGATCGCCGCTGGATGCACCGATGTCGCAGCGGTTGCGCATGCCGGCGGCCGAAGTGGCGGGATATGCCGGGCGCCTGACCGATTTCGCCGGACGCCTGGCGGCGGAATATGGTCTGACGCTTGCCTACCACCATCACCTGATGATGGTCGCCGAAACGTTCGACGAGATATCGGCAATCTTTGACAAGACAGGCTCGGAGGCGGGACTGCTTCTCGATACCGGCCATGCCGTCGCCGGCGGCTTCGACTATGCCAGACTGATCGATCGGTTCGGCGATCGCGTCGTGCACATTCATCTGAAAGACATTCGCGGTCCTGTTATCGACGAGGTGCGTGCGGGTGACATGAGCTTCAATGCCGGCGTGCGCCGGGGCATGTTCACCGTCCCCGGCGACGGCATCATCGATTTCAAGCCGCTTGCCCGTTTCGTCAGGGACAGCGGCTATCGCGGATGGCTGGTCGTCGAAGCCGAGCAGGACCCCGCCGTCGCTGAACCACGCCCCGCCGTCGAGCGGGCATTTAAGCATGTGCAGGCAAATTTCCGGAGCTGAGCCGATTTCTTCGGCGGCATGATATCCTCACCGGAAACCGATCCCTGCGCGCCGGCGTTCTCCTTCCATGGCGAAACGAAATCCCCCGCTGATCATGACGAGGCGCCGCCTAGCGAAGACGGTGCAAAGCCGGGCGCGGATATCGGAGACGGCCGGAAGTAGGACTCAGTATTGATAGTCCTCGAAGACCGATTCCACGGAGCCCTGCCAGCGGCCGTGATAGAGCGACAGCAGATCTTCGGCGAGCGTCGCCTTCTTGGCGAGCACTTCGTCGAGCGGCGCAAGGAAGATGGTCTCGTCCTGGCCTTCGCGATTGAGCTTGCCGCGCGCCTTGAGGCCGGCCCTTGATATGCCGACCACCTCGCGCGCCATGTCAAAGAGCGGATGTCCGCGAAATTGCGCCTTCAACCCTTCGGCGGGAACGGCATTGCGCAGGGCGCTGATCTCGGCAAAGGTCCAATCCTTCGTCAACTCGTCGGCGGCATCGAGTGCCGCATCATCGTAGAGCAGGCCGACCCAGAAGGCCGGCAGCGCACAGATGCGCCGCCACGGGCCGCCGTCGGCGCCGCGCATTTCGAGGAAACGCTTCATCCGCACGTCGGGGAAGAGTGTGGAAAGATGGTTCGTCCAGTCGCCCATCGTCGGCGAGGGATCAGCGACCTCACCCTTCAACGCGCCGTTCATGAACTGGCGGAAGGTGACATGGGTACAGTCGTGATAATGGCCGTCGCGGACGATGAAATACATCGGCACGTCGAGCGCCCATTCGGCATAGTCGCGGAAGCCGAAATCGTCGCGGAAGGTGAAATCGAGCAGGCCCGAGCGCTGGTTGTCGACATCGCGCCAGATATCGCCGCGCCAGGAGAGCAGCCCGTTCGGCTTGCCCTCGGTGAAGGGCGAGGATGCAAAGAGCGCGGTCGCCAACGACTGCAGCTTCATCGATACGCGCATCTTCTGGCGCATGTCGGCTTCCGAGGAGAAGTCGAGATTCACCTGGATCGTGCAGGTGCGGTACATCATGTCGAGACCCTGGGTGCCGACCTTCGGCATGTAGCGGGTCATGATCTCGTAGCGCGATTTCGGCATTTGCGGGGTTTGCGCATAGGTCCATTTCGGACTGCCGCCGATGCCGAGGAAGCGGATGCCCATCGGTTCGGCGATGTCGCGCAGCGTCGCCAGGTGCTGGTTCGATTCCCTGCAGGTTTCGTGGAGCGTTTCCAGCGGTGCACCGGAGAGTTCGAACTGGCCGCCCGGCTCGATCGAGATCGCGCCCATGCCGCTCTGCTCGGCCAGGCCGATGATATTGCCGCCGTCCATGATAGGCTCCCAGCCGCTCTTCGCCTGCAGGCCGGTGAGAAGCGCCGAAATGCTGGCATCGCCGAAATAGGGAACCGGGCTGTTGTCGGCGCGGAAGAAGGCGAACTTCTCGTGTTCGGTGCCGATCCGGAAGCGCTCCCGCGGCTTGTTGCCGGCGGCGATGTAATCGGTCAGATCCTGGACCGAAGAGAGCGGTGTCTGGTCGGTAGTGTCGCGGGCCATGCGGGATACCTGTATTCGAAAAGGCGCCCAGGGGGCCGGGCAGTTGGAAGGGTGATTAGGACCCAAGCCACGTATGTTGCAAGTGAAATTCTTTCAACGACGCATCAAAAAAATAGCAGCGATTTCCATGTCAACCCGTTTTCGGCCTAGAGCGGTTCAGCTTTTGATGGAAGCGCAGAACCGCTCCAACTTTTTTTAACGCAATTCCCGGCAAAAGCGCTTCGCGCTTTGCCTGGGAAAACCGCTTCGCACTTTTCCTGGACTTGCTCTAATTCCAGTCGCCGATCGCCGCCTGCACCACCGCCAGCGCCGCAACGGCTGCGGTATCGGCCCTGAGGATGCGTGGTCCGAGCGGAATCGCGGTGACGAAATCGAGGCTTCGAAGCCTGGCCCGTTCCTCTTCCGAAAAGCCGCCTTCCGGCCCGACGAGCAGCGCGAGATGCCTTTCCCGGATCGCTGACAGCACCGGCAGCGGGTTCTGCCCGGCATCGCCCTCGTCGCAATAGATGATGCGGCGCTCTTTCGGCCAGCGGTCGAGCAGGTCGAGAAGCCGCACCGGCTCGGCGACATCGGGGATGCCGAGAATGCCGCATTGCTCCGCCGCCTCGACGACATTGGCGCGCAGCTTGTCGAGATTGGTGATCTTGCCCTGGACGTGCTGGGTCATGACAGGCTGCAGCAGGCCGGCGCCCATCTCGACCGCCTTCTGCACCAGATAATCCAGCCGGCCGACCTTGAGCGGCGCAAACAGATAGTGCAGGTCTGAGGGCGCGGGCTGCAGCCGCGTCTCTTCGATTGCCGTCAAGAGGATGCGTTTGCGGGTGGGGAAGGAGAGGGCGGCTTTCCACTCGCCGTCGCGGCCGTTGAAGAGCAGGATCTCCGCGCCTTCCTCCAGCCGCAGCACATTGGCGAGATAATTGAACTGATCGGCATTCGCCTCGAGGGCGGCACCGCGGGAAAGCGGCGCGTCGACGAAAAGCCGTTGCATGCGGAAATTGGCGCGCATTCGAAAACTCGGGGTTTCAGACGAAGAGCGCGAACATAACCCAATAAATCATGGCCGCAAGCGCTCCCGAAACCGGCACGGTGACGATCCAGGCAGCGACGATCGTCATGAAATGCGAACGGCGCACGAGATAGCGCCGCCGCGTCTCGTGAATGTTCGGTTCCTCCGGCTCGTCGATATCAAAGCTCTCGGCCTTGCGCCTGATATAGGCGATGCGCCGCTTCGAATGGCGCGTGTACCATTCGCGGAAGAAGCCGACGCCGAAGACGGAGCCGACGGCGATGTGCGTGGTGCTGACCGGCAGGCCGAGCCAGGAGGCGACGATGACGGTGAAGGCGGTCGACAGCGCGACGCAATAGGCCCGCATCGGATTGAGCTTGGTGATCTCCTCGCCGACGAGGCGGATGAGGCGCGGCCCGAACAGCAGCAGGCCGACCGAGATGCCGAAGGCGCCGATCAGCATCACCCAGAGCGGCGGATGCCCGATGGCGTCGCCGCCGATGCCTACCGAATGGACAATCGCCGACAGCGGCCCGACCGCGTTCGAAACATCGTTGGCGCCATGCGCGAAGGACAGCAGCGCCGCAGAGCCGATCAGCGGCAGCCGGAACAGCACCCGCAGCGAGCTGTTGCGGTTTTCGAGATCCCGCGCCTGGGCGAGAACCAGCGGCCGGGCGGCAAGCCAGCTCACCAGCCCGATGCCGATGCCGATGAGGAGGATGGTGAAAGACGGAAATTTGCCGGTGGGCGACAGCTGCAGCACCATATAGGCCATGAAGCCGCCCGCCATCACCGCGACCAGCACCGGCACCCAGCGCCGCGCCGCCGCGACCTTGTCGTCGCGATAGATGATCAGGGTCTTGACGAGATAAAGCAGCCCGGCGGCGATCAGCCCGCCGATCAGCGGCGAGGTGATCCAGCTCGACGTGATCTCCAGCATCACCCGCCAGTTGACCGATTCCGGCCCGACGGCTGAGATGCCGGCGCCGATCACCGCCCCGACGATCGCATGGGTGGTGGAAACAGGCGCGTTCATCCAGGTCGCGAGATTGATCCAGAGGGCCGCCGCCATCAGTGCCGCCATCATGATCCAGCCGAGCGTCACCGGCGGCACCTGGACCGCATCGACGATGCTGGAGGAGATCGTCTTGACGACCTCGCCACCGGCGACCGTGGCGCCGAGAATTTCGAAAATCGCCGCGATGACCAGTGCCTGACCCATCGTCATGGCGCGGGCGCCGACCGCGGCACCCACATTGTTGGTCACATCGTTGGCGCCGATGTTCATCGCCATGTAGCCGGCAAGGGCTGCTGCCGCCACGACGAGCACCGCTCCCGGCCGGTCGAACACATAGACACCGGCAAACAGCATGGCGAGACCGACGAAGATCAGCCCGAGACCAGGCGCCACCAGCCGCCGCAAAACATGCTTCGCCGCGTCCTCGGCATGGGTGATCTTGTCGAGGTCCTTGTCGAGCGTGCGTTTCGTGAGGACTGTGGGGCGTGGCGGCATTCTTTTCCCGAGGTATGAAATCTGCTTCTACGCTGCTTTTCTAGCACCGCAAGATGGCAGGATTCATTCCGCCGGAATTTGTTTGGTCGCCGGAATGGGCTTTACCGATAGCCTGTCGGTTATCTTCTTCTTGAAGGCGAGGAAAAGGTGACGGAGTTCAGGTTCGCGCACGCGCCCGGCCGCCTCGTCGAACGATACCCATTCGATGGTGCGTTCGCCCTTTTCCTTGAAGTTCTTCGCCATGTCGGTGACTTCGAGCGCATAGACCTGCACCTTGCAGACCACCTGCACTCCGTCGCGCAGCACTTTCGAATAGCTGTAGGCACCGAGCGTGTCCGTTTCGACCGCGCCGCGGACGCCGGCTTCCTCAAGAGCTTCCTGTGCGGCGACCTCATGGGCGCATTTGCCCGTCATCGGCCAGCCCTTGGGAATAACCCAGCGGCCGGTATCGCGGCTCGTCATCAGCAGCACCTCGACGTCACCGCTCTTCTTCTTTACCCGATAGCAGATCGCACCATACTGCTGTCGCGGGGGGCGCCGGAACATCAGTTGCACATCGGATGCCAAGCGGGCGAGAAGAGTCAATTGTCGGGTCACCTTCGCAGTGGTTTTAGGAATCACTCATATACGTGTATCACAAAAAGCCTACACAATCCAAAAGAGCCACGGGACGATCCGAAACGCGATTCGATCGCCGTTCATAGGGGAAATCGAGGCCGGACAGGTTCCGAAAATCCGTCATGTCCTGTCTCGAATGCGCCGCCGTTGCACAGGTGTACAATATGGCGCGGACTTGCCTTTCGTTCAATGGCAAGATCAAGTGATCCACTGTCGTTCCGATTGTGGTAATCATGCGCCTTCCACCGCTCAATGCCATCCGCGCCTTCGAGGCCGTCTGCCGTCACGGCAGCATTCTGAAGGCCGCCGAAGAGCTGAACGTGGTGCGCGGCGCCGTGCGCCAGCAGATCGCCACGCTGGAGAATCACGTCGGCCGCAAGCTCTTTGCGCGTGACGGCCGCAGGCTGGTGCCGACCGTCCAGGCCAGCGCTTTCGCCGCCGCCGCGGGCGCGGCTTTCGATATCCTGCAACGGGCTGCTTTGGAGCTCGAAGGCAGCGTGCCCGGCCGCATCCGGCTCGGCGTGCCCTCCGCCTTCGCGGTCTGGTGGTTGATGCCGCGCGTCGCCGACATGCAGGCAAGCCTCGGCGGCACGGCGGTCGACATCGTGCCGATGGCCGTGGCCGAGCCGCTGCAGATCCACCCGGAATTGGACGCGGTGATCATGGGCGGCGAATACCGGCCGACCGCGGGAATTACCGCCCTGCGTTTCATGGAGGATGAATTCGGCCCGGTCGCGACACCTTCGCTTGCCGCGACCCTATCCAAGCACCCCGCATCGATGGCCGCGCTGACGATGCTCGTCAGCCGCAGCGTTCCGAAGCTCTGGGACGAATGGTTTACCGAAAGCGGCACGCCGCCGGTCACCTTTTCCCGCGTCCAGGAATTCGAGGATCTGCTGCTGGCGCTGGGTGCTGCCCGCTCCGGGCTTGGCGTCGCGCTTGCGCCGCGCGCCTCGATCGAAGACGATCTTCAACGCGGGCATCTGGTCGCGCCCTACGGCTTCATCTCCCGCCCATCGGGCTACAGCCTCTGCTGCCGCACGCCGGACGCCAAACGGCCGACCTTTGCGGCTTTGTCCGCCTGGCTGCTCCGCTGTGGGACATCGGCTTGAAGGGGCACGGCTGTTCGTCGCGCTGAAAGCTGCCCCTCACCCTAACCCTCTCCCCGTAAACGGGGCGAGGGGACGTGCCCTGCGAGAGCGGGGTGGGTACGGAGAGGCCGCGGCATGGTCCCTTCGCCCCGCGAGCGGGGGTCCGAAGGACGGGTCGAGACCCGTGGCTCGACCCCGGTCGGTGGCGGCAGCCGGATGAGCAAAGCGGCGATCTCTTCGGCTGATTAACCGGGCACCCAGCCTGAAAGGGCAGATTTTCTGCCCCTTCGTCAGAATTACTTCCATATTCGCAGCCCTGTGGCTCCGCTAAAAACAGCAGGATAGGCAAACAGGAAAGAGTTGATGGAAAAGACCGCAACCCGCATCGACTGGATCGGTGGCAGCTGCCGGCTGCTCACGGCGACGGCGGCCGAATTCGAGCGCACCCGGCCCTTCGAAGGCCTGTCGATCGGCACCGGCATTCATCTCGAGCCGAAGACGGTGGCGCTGCTGATGACGCTGCGCGCCGGCGGCGCGCGTCTCGTCTGCACCGGTAATCTCAACAGTACCCAGCCGTCGACGGTCGAGTTCCTGCGGTCCCAAGGCATCGCGGTCTTTGCGACGCAGACGACCGATCCAGCCGCCCATCATCAGAGCTTAGAGGCGGTCATCGCAGAAAAGCCGGATCTGCTGCTCGACAATGGTGGCGATCTGTTCGCCATCGCCGCGGAAAAGCCCTATGCCGATCTCCTTGGCGGCACCGAGGAAACCACCTCGGGCCGCACCCGTCTGCTGCCGCTGCGCGAGCGCCTGAACATGCCGATCCTCGTCATCAACGACAGCCCGATCAAGCAGTTCGCCGAAAACAGGCATGGCGTCGGCCAAAGCCTGTTCGAAAGCTACCTGCGCTTCACCAACCGCTCCACCAACGGCAAACGCGTGACGGTGTTCGGCTACGGCGCCTGCGGCAAGGGCACGGCTGCCTGTTTCCGCAATGCCTTTTCCACTGTCAGCGTCGTCGATACAGATCCTGTGACGACGCTCGAAGCCCACCTCGACGGTTTCGTCACGCCGCTGCGCGACCAGGCGATCCGCTCGGCCGATATCATCGTCACCGTCACCGGTTTTGCCGATATCGTGACGGCAGCCGATCTGCCGTTTTTGAAGGACGGCGCGATCCTGATGAATGGCGGCCATTTCCCGCATGAGATCGACGTCGAGGCCTTTCGCCGCCATCCCGATGTCGCCGGCATCGACCGCTACGAAGCCGATCATATCAAGACCTTCCATCTCCGTGACGGTCGCTCCTTCCATGTGCTCGGCGGCGGCCACATGGCCAATCTCGCCGGCCCGCGGCCGCTCGGCAATACGGTCGAGCCGATGGATCTCGGCTTCACCCTTCAGGCCCGCTGCCTGGAACGCATCGCCAGGGGCGAGGCCGGCCCCGAATCCTGCGTCGTGCCGGTGCCCAGGGATATCGACGCTATAGTGGCAAACGCCTATCTCGATCTCTCACGCTGAACCCTGCGCCTGCTATCATCGCTCCCAGTAGGGGACAGGCTCGTAGAGATCCGTCAGATAGTCGATGAACAGCCTGACCTTGGCCGGCAGGAACTGCCGGCTGGGATAGACGGCCGATAGCGCCACATTGTGCGAACCTTCATAGGCCGGCAGCACCTGCACCAGCCGGCCGGCCTTGAGCTCTTCGCCGATATCCCAGGTGGAGCGCAGCGCGATCCCGAGGCCGGCGATGACAGCCTCGCGGATCACCTCGCTGGAATTGGTGATCAGCATGCCTTCCGGCCTGAGACTCAGCGCGCCGTCCGGCCCGTCCAGCCGCCAGGTATCGTTATTGTGCGCCGGCAGGCAGCGGTGGTGTTTCAGCTCGTCGATATGCTGAGGCGCGCCGTGCACAGCCAGGTAATCCGGTGAGGCGCAGAGCAGCCGGCGCACCGGCGCCAGCCTTCGGGCAACGAGGCTGGAATCGGTCAGTTCAGCGATGCGGATCGCCAGATCGAAGCCGCCGCCGACGATGTCGCTGAATTCGTCGGTCAGCACCAGGTTGATCGCCAGCTCCGGATGCGCCTCCATGAAGTGCTTCAGATGCGGCGCGATATGCATGCGCCCGAAGGAGGTCGGCGCCGAGATCTTCAGCGTGCCATGCATCTGCGCCGAGCGGCCGGAAATATAGAATTCCGCCTCTTCGAGCCCGGCGAGAATACCGAGAACACGGTCGTAAAAACCCTGTCCGGCTTCGGTCAGGGAGATCTGCCGCGTCGTGCGCTGCAAAAGCCGGGTGCCGAGCCGATCCTCCAGCCGCTTGATCCGTTTGGAGACGACGGCCGGGGAAAAGCCGAGCGCGCGGCCGGCAAGCGACATGCTGCCCGTTGCAACGACCTTGGCAAAGATTTCGAGATCACCCAGATTGGTCATAAGGTTTTGTGACTTTTTCCCCTTTTGGCATAAGTGCTTAGCATTTGCGCCAGTTTCGGGAAAGTGCTAGAGCAATTCCAGGAAAAGTGCGAAGCGGTTTTCCGTCCGGAATTGCGTAAAAACAAAAAGTTAGAGCGGTTCTGCGCTTCCATGAAAAGCTGAACCGCTCTAAACCGGTCTATCGGCGGCAGGGAGGTTGGCGGCCGGTTTCCACTGTCATCTTCCCGCCGTCATTCCCCCTCGTAGGGCCAGGGAGAACGCCATGTCCGACGCCATTTCGTTTCTCAGCCCCCGCGCCGATGTCCTGGCGCGCCGGGCCCATATCGTCGCCGATCTGACCGATCTTCTGCCGCCGGAATGCCTGGTGCACGAGGCGCGCGAACTGGTGCCGTTCGAGACCGACGCCTTCGTCTCCTACCGCCGCCTGCCGCTCGCCGTCGCCCTGCCGCGCACCACGGCCGAGGTTTCCGCCGTCATGCGTTATTGCAATCGCTACGGCATTCCCGTCGTGCCGCGCGGCGCCGGCACCTCGCTCTCCGGCGGCGCCATTCCGCAGGAGGATGCTGTCGTGATCGGCCTGTCGAAGATGAACAGCATCCTCGAAATCGACCTGCCGAACCGCGTCGCGGTGGTTCAGGCTGGGGTCACCAATCTCAATATTTCTGAATCCGTCTCCGCGGACGGCTTTTTCTATGCGCCCGATCCGAGCTCGCAGCTTGCCTGCACGATCGGCGGCAATATCGGCATGAATTCCGGCGGCGCCCATTGCCTGAAATATGGCGTCACCACCAACAATCTGCTCGGCGTCAGGATGGTGCTGGTCGACGGCACGGTGATCGAACTCGGCGGCAAGGCGCTGGATGCGGCGGGCTATGATCTGCTCGGCCTCGTCTGCGGCCACGAGGGCCAGCTCGGCATCGTCACCGAGGCGACGGTGCGGCTGATCGCCAAGCCGGAAGGCGCCCGCCCGGTGCTCTTCGGTTTCGAAGCCTCAGAGGAGGCCGGCGCCTGCGTTGCCGATGTCATCGCCGCCGGCATCGTCCCGGTCGCGATCGAATTCATGGACAAGCCGGCGATCGAAATCTGCGAGGCGTTCGCCCATGCCGGATACCCGCTCGATGTCGGCGCGTTGCTGATCGTCGAGGTCGAGGGGTCGGAAGCGGAGATGGATGCGACGCTGAAGGACATCGTCGAGATCGCCCGCCGGCACGCGGTGAAGACCGTGCGCGAGTGCCAATCCGCCACCGAGGCGGCGCTGATCTGGAAGGGCCGCAAATCCGCCTTCGGCGCCACCGGCCGCATCGCCGACTATATCTGCATGGATGGCACCGTGCCGCTCAGCCAGCTCTCCCACGTGCTGAAGAGGACTGCCGAGATCGTCGATCATTACGGCCTGCGCGTCGCCAACGTCTTCCACGCCGGTGACGGCAACATGCACCCGCTGATCCTCTTCAACGCCAACGATCCCGAGGATGCCGCCCGCGCCGAGGCTGCTGGCAACGATATTCTGAGGCTCTGCGTCGATGCCGGCGGCTGCCTCACCGGCGAACATGGCGTCGGCATCGAGAAGCGCGACCTGATGCGCCACCAGTATTCCGAGGCCGATCTCGCCCAGCAGATGGCGGCGCGCGCCGCCTTCGATCCCGGCTGGCTCCTCAACCCGTCGAAGGTCTTCCCGCTCGAAGGGCGCCCCGCCGCATGATCGATCTGATGCCGACGAGCGAGGAAGAGGCGGCGGCAATCGTCCGCGCCCATGCGGAAAGCGGTCGGCCGCTCGCGATCTGCGGCGGCGATAGCCGCTCGGGCTTCGGCAATGCCGTTGTCGTCGAGGAGCGGCTGCGCTCGACCGGGCTTTCCGGCATCGTCGCCTATAATCCCGGTGAAATGGTCATGACCGTGCGAGCGGGCACGCCGCTTGCCGAGGTCGAAGCGGCACTTCGGGAGAGCGGCCAGATGCTCGCCTTCGAGCCGATGGATCATCGCCCGGTCATGGGCACATCGGGCGAGCCGACCATCGGCGGCGTCTTCGCCGCCAATGTCTCCGGCCCGCGCCGGCTCATCGCCGGTGCTGCCCGCGACAGCCTGCTCGGTGTGCGCTTCGTCAACGGCAGGGGCGAGATCATCAAGGCCGGCGGCCGGGTGATGAAAAATGTCACCGGCCTCGATCTCGTCAAGCTGATCGCCGGCTCGCATGGCACGCTGGGCTTCCTCACCGAAGTCACCTTCCGGGTGCCGCCGTCTGCGAAGACCGAGCGGACGGTGGTGCTGTCAGGCCTCAACGATGCCGAGGCGGCGGGCGCCATGGCGACGGCGATGGCGCTGCCGGTCGAAATCTCCGGCGCGGCTCATCTGCCCTTGACGGTGACGTGGAAATTCCTCGCCGGCAGGCTGCCGGAGGGCGAGGCGACGGTGCTGCGCATCGAAGGCTTGGCCGGTTCGGTCGACGTGCGCGTCGAAAAGCTTGCGGCGGCCATGTCGGCTTTCGCCACGGTCACGCGACTGGAGCAGCCGGACAGCCATAGGCTCTGGCAGGAAATCCGCGACGTGCTGCCTTATGCCGATGGCACCGCGCGGCCGGTCTGGCGCGTCTCGGTCGCCCCCGGCACCGGCCATCAGCTGGTCGCAGCACTGCGCCTCGAAGCCGGCGTCGACGCCTTCTACGACTGGCAGGGCGGTCTCGTCTGGATGTGCATGGAGGCCGGCCCCGAAGCCGAGCTGGTCCGCCGCTTCATCAAGGCGCTCGGCGGCGGCCATGCGACGCTGATCCGCGCATCGGCTGCGGCGAGGGCGGTTACATCAGCCTTCCAGCCCGAGCCCGAGGCGGTGGCGATGCTGTCGCGGCGGGTGAAGGAGAAGTTTGATCCGGCGGGCATATTCAACCCGGGGAAGATGGGGTGAGCAAGAGATGAGTCTGTGCGCGGGTCACCCTCCTCTGTCCTGCCCGACATCTCCCCCACAAGGGGGGAGATCGGCAAGAGGTTGGGCCATCGCTCCCTCGCTGCCGCGTCGGAGTTGCGGTGTGCGAGTTGTTTGGGGAAGCCATCGCCCCCATCCGATCTCCCCCCTTGTGGGGGAGATGTCCGGCAGGACAGAGGGGGGTATTCCCGGCAAAACTTCCAATATTCATGGGAGGCGCCGCTAGATGCAAACCAACTTCACCCCGACCCAGCTCCTCGACCCCGATGTCGCCGAATCCGAGCAGATTCTGCGCAAATGTGTCCATTGCGGTTTCTGCACCGCCACCTGTCCGACCTATGTCACCCTCGGCAACGAGCTCGACAGCCCGCGCGGCCGCATCTACCTGATCAAGGACATGCTGGAAAACGGCCGGCCCGCCGATGCCGAGGTCGTCACCCATATCGACCGCTGTCTATCCTGCCTTGCCTGTGTCACCACCTGTCCCTCGGGTGTCGACTACATGCATCTGGTCGATCACGCCCGCGCCCATATCGAAAAGACCTACAAACGCCCGCTGATGAACCGGCTGGCGCGCGCCATCCTGGCCGCTGTGCTGCCCTATCCCGGCCGTTTCCGCCTGGCGCTCAATCTCGCCCGCCTCGGCCGGCCCTTCGCCGGCCTGATGCGAGGGGCCGCGCTGAAACCTTTCGCCGCCATGCTGGCGCTTGCGCCGCGTCGCATCCCCGCCGCTTCGGCTTTCGCAAAACCCGGCAGCTACCCGCCCGAGACCGAACGGCGCGGCCGGGTGGCAATCCTATCCGGCTGCGCCCAGCCGGTGCTCGATCCCGGCATCAACGCGGCGGCGATCCGGCTGCTGACCCGGCTCGGCGTCGAGGTCGTGCTGCCGGAAGGCGAGGTCTGCTGCGGTTCGCTGGTCCATCACATGGGCCGCGCCGAACAGGCGCTTGCCAGTGCACGGGTAAATGTCGATCTCTGGACGCGCGAGATCGACGGGCAGGGGCTCGACGCGATCATCATCACCGCGTCGGGCTGCGGCACGACGATCAAGGATTACGGCCACATGCTGCGCCTCGATCCCGCCTATGCCGCAAAGGCGGCGAAAGTCTCGGCGCTTGCCAAGGACGTTACCGAATATCTCGCCACCCTCGACCTGCCGGCGCATATGCCGAAGGGCATCACGGTCGCCTATCATTCCGCCTGTTCCATGCAGCACGGCCAGCGCATCACGCTGGCGCCGAAGCAATTGCTGAAAGCGGCGGGTTTTACGGTGCGCGATCCGGCGGAAGGTCATCTCTGCTGCGGCTCTGCCGGCACCTACAACATCATGCAGCCGGAGATCTCGGCGACACTGAAGGCGCGCAAGGTCAAAAACATCGAGGCCACCAAGGCCGATATCATCGCCACTGGCAATATCGGCTGCATCACCCAGATCGCCACCGGCACCGGCATGCCGATCCTGCATACGGTCGAGCTGCTCGATTGGGCCTATGGCGGCGCTGTGCCGGAAAAATTAATAGGTTTGCCGTTAGTCTGAGGCCCGTTGCAGCATCACGCGTCTATTGAGGCGCAAAGGACGCTGTCGCATGATGCATAGGCCCATCGGGCCGGTCTCGGGAGTTTTAGGCGATGTGGCGGGGAATGATTGTACTTGCGGGACTGCTCGGTGCGGCGGGCGCCGCCCATGCCGATAGCCGTTTTTTCTGTTCCGCCGATGATACGCAGGCGCGCTTCACGCTCGAAAGCGGTTTCGCCAGCGCTGCCGGCCACAAGCTCATTCATTTCCGCGGCGCAATTGTCGTCAAGGATCCCGCCCAATCGAGCGCGTTCGGAAAACGCGTGTTCGAATCGCAGCACCTGACCAATCATTGGTCGCGTGATGGCGAGCTGCTGCTGGAAGTCGTCGACGGCGGCGAGGACGACACCGGCGGAGCAACGCTGGATCTGGTCGTCGTTGCCGGCGAACGCGGCAAGGCGGCGGCCAATTTCACCGGCACCTATTCCCTGACGATCGCAGGCGGGGACAAACCCTATGCCGTCGAGGGCAAGGTCAGCTGCGGCACCAAATAGCGCCGCAGCCGAAATTCTCGATTACCAGTGGCTCGATTACCAGTGGAATGACACGCCGACATTGACGGCATTGGTGAAGATGTTGGTCTTCAGGTCGACGCCGCTGTCGATCGGAACGTCGATGCGCGAATAGGTGCCCTTGTATTCGACGAAGGTCGACCAGCGATCGGTCACCTTGAAATCGACGCCCGCCTGGGCCTGCAGCGTCACGCCGCCGAATTCATAGGCCCAGGTCTTGCCTTCGGGGCGAATCACTTCGACATGCGGAATGTTCACGCCGACACCGGCGCCGAGATAAGGCGTCCAGCGGCGGGTCGGATCCTGGAAACGGTAGAGCCCGTTCACCGTCAGCAGGTTGAGGCCGTCGGTGAATTCGAAATGCGACCAGCCGGTCTTGGCCAATGTGTCGTCGTCTGCATAGACCTTGTCATGGGTATAATCGAGCGAAATACCCCAGTTCGGCTTGTTGAAGTTCTCGAGCCACCAGGTGACGCGGCCGCCGTAGTAAGGCGGGCTGCCGAAGGACTTGCCTTCCCAGCCGGCGGTGAAATGCGTGCCGTCGGAGAGATCGACGCCGCTGTGCGGTGCCGTCTGATAGCCGCCGTAGATGGAGAATTGCAGGTCTTCCGCCGAGGCGGAGGCTGCCGAACAGATGGTGAAAAACGCGATGCCCGCAAGAAGGGAAGCGGAGGAACGCAGCGCATATGTCATCGAATAACCCCAGATTGCAATATGTCGACTCTGAGGCAGATGTGCCAGCTTTCCGCCGCAAAGTCTAAGAAAAATAAAAGGCGCGTCAAAAAGCGCCTTTCGTTTTTTGCTTAAGTGTTGCTCAGCCGCCAAACATGGTGCGCAGCACGTCGATGCCTCTGTCCTCGAACGCGACCTTGCCCTGCCGGTTGCCGGGGCCGATGACGATCACCTTGGTGCCGACGGGCGCGCGATCGTAGAGATGCGTCACGTCCTCGTTCATCATCCGGATGCAGCCGGAAGACATGTTGAGGCCGATCGTCCAGGGCTGGTTGGTGCCGTGGATGCGGAAGATCGTGTCGCGGCCGCCCTGGTAGAGATACATGGCGCGCGCACCGAGCGGATTGTCCTCGCCGCCTTCCTGGAAGGCGGGGATCATGTGGCCCTTGGCGGCCTCGCGGCGGCGCATCTCGGCCGGCGGCGTCCAGTCCGGCCATTCGGCCTTGCGGCCGATCTTGACGACGCCCGACCAGCCGAAGCCGTCGCGGCCGACGCCGATGCCGTAGCGGGTGGCGCGGTTGTTGCCTTCGACGAGGTAGAGATACTTGTTGTTGGTATCGATGATCACGGTGCCGGCCGCTTCCGTCGTCACCAGCCGCACTTTCTTGCGCTTGAACTGCGGCTTCACATATTTCGGCATCTGCGCCACGCGCACGATCTGCGCCGGCGCCCGTGTATTGTCGGGCGCGGAGCCGGCGGGCGCTGCAAAGGCTGACGTAGACATCAAGGACAGGACAAGTCCGGCGGCAGCCAGACCCGGCATTAATTTGATCATGATCGATTCCCCTCAAGCAAATCCGCCCGAAGCTACATGAACTTCTCGCCGATTCAAGATCGGCTTGGCCGGATAAAGCATTTTTGGAGAAGGGAGCCGGCTATTCTCTGCGGCTCCCAAGATGTTGCGATGCCGTTACATGACGATGACGCGGGTTCCCACGCTGACGCGGTCATAGAGGTCGACGACGTCTTCGTTGCGCAGGCGGATGCAGCCGGAGGAGACGGCGCTGCCGATCGACCAGGGTGCGTTGGTGCCATGGATGCGGTAAAGCGTCGAGCCGAGATACATGGCGCGGGCGCCGAGCGGGTTTTCCGCGCCGCCGTCCATGCGCGCCGGCAGGTAATGGCCCTTGGCGGCTTCGCGGCTGATCATTTCGGAAGGCGGCGTCCAGTCCGGCCATTCCGTCTTGCGGGTGATCTTATGGGCGCCGGCCCATTCGAAGCCGGGCTTGCCGACGCCGACGCCGTAGCGCCGCGCCTTGCCGCCCTCCATGACAAGATAAAGGAAGCGGTTATTGGTATCGATGACGATGGTGCCGGGCTTTTCCGTGGTGTCGTAATCGACCATCTGCGGCAGGAATTGCGGCTCGATCGGATGGCGGATCGCCGGTATGCCGGGATTGATCGCCGACACGGTCTGCGGTGACACCTGCGGCGCCTGGCGGATGACGCGGCGCTGGAAGAGGCCGCGCTGCTGCGGCTGGACGACCGGCCGCTGATAGACGACGGGACGAACCGCGCCACCGCCGAGCTGGTTGATCCAGGGCGCCGTCAGATCGGGGCTGAGCACAACCGGCGGGCGGGTGGCGTAGCGGTCGTCGGCATTGGCGGCCGTCGAGAAAATGCCGAAGAGGGCTGCGGCAAGAACAAGCTGTTTCATCATCGGACGGACTCTCTACAAATGGCCGAAAATGCACTGGCGGGAGATATCCGCCCGGGCGGAGACGTTCCGCCTGGTCGGAGACGTTCCGCCTGGGAAAGACGCTGCCACCGGATCCGCCAGCGAATGGTAAAGATCGAATCATGAAAAGCCGACCGATCGGATAAACTTTTCGTCAGGGTTACCGTTCGGTTTGGAAAGACGGTTTGCAAATGGTAAAGCCGGAATCATGAGCGGAGAACGAAGCGGACCCCCGCAGAATGAAGGATCATGAGCGCGACAGGCATCATCATCGGCGAGGACGGCAGAAGCCGCTGCCACTGGCACGCCAATCTGCCCGATTATCTCCGCTATCATGACGAGGAATGGGGCCGCCCCGTCACCAATGACATCCGCCTGTTCGAGAAGATCTGCCTCGAGGGCTTCCAGTCCGGCCTTTCCTGGCTGACCATCCTGCGCAAGCGGCAGAATTTCCGCGCCGCCTTTTCAGGCTTCGATTTCGAAAAAGTCGCCCTTTTCGGCGAAGAGGATGTCGCCCGCTGCCTTGGCGATGCCGGCATCATCCGCCATCGCGGCAAGATCGTCTCGACGATCAACAATGCCAAGCGCGCCATCGCCCTCAGAGACGAGTTCGGCTCGCTCGCCCACTATTTCTGGTGCTACGAGCCGGGTCATAACGAGCGGCCTGCTGTGGTCGACCGCGAGCATATCGTCGCCAATCCGACGACGCCGACATCGGTCATCATTTCGAAGGATCTGAAGAAACGCGGCTGGACCTTTGTCGGTCCGACCACAGTTTATGCTTTCATGCAGGCGATGGGTCTCGTCAACGATCATCTCGAAGGCTGCTTCTGCCGGCCCGAGGTCGAAGCGATGCGCACTGCCCTGGTTCGCCCATGAAAGATCACTCCGTGAGAACATTGATTACAGCCGCTGCCCTGTTTTTGCTGACGGTCTCCGCCATGGCGCAGACGCCGCAGCTCGATCCCGGAGAGAAGCTGGAGAAGTTGCAGTTCCCGGCCGTCACCATGCAGCTGAAGGGCTGGACGAAGTTCGGCAACAGCCACGTCTATACGCTGCCGGTGCGCGCCGGCCAGCACGTGAAGATCAGCTTTTCCAGTAAGAGCAAGTTCGCCTTCCTGGCGATCTTCGACCTGTCGAAACCGGATGACGAGGCCTTCTTCGGCACTGACGAGGACGGCACGAGCTTCGAGACGACGGTCAAGGACAATACCACCTGGCTGCTGCGCCCCTATTATTCCAAGGTCTCGCCGCGCCGCGGCCTCGGCGCGCCCTTCAGCCTCCTGATCGAACCCTTGGCGGCCGCCCCGCAGCAGCCGAAACCATTAACCGAGCCGGAGCGGCCGTCGCTGTTTCCGAAGGCGCCCGCCAAGCAATGAGATAAAGGCTTAAGCGAGCCGGTCGATCAGCTCGCGCAACTCGCCGAGATTGCCGATCTTGCGGAATCGCGGCGCCTCCGTCGGCTCGTCGACATGTTCCAGCACCCAGGTGAGTTCGTGCGGCACGAAGACGCCGTAGCTGCCGGCGGCGATTGCCGGCACGATGTCCGATTTCAGCGAATTGCCGACCATCATCGCCCGCTCCGGCCCGTCGCCGACCTTGGCGAAGATGCGGCGATAGGTGACGGCTGTTTTGTCGGAGACGATTTCGATCGCATCGAAGAAATCGCCGAGCCCGGATTGGGCAAGCTTGCGCTCCTGATCGAACAGATCGCCCTTGGTGATCATCACCAGCAGGTATTTGCCGGCAAGCCCCTCCAGCGTGTCGCGCACATGCGGCATGGTCTCCACAGGATGGGAGAGCAGATCGCGGCCGGTGTCGAGGATCTTGGCGATCACGCCTGCGGGCACCTTGCCCTCGGTGATCTCGATCGCCGTCTCGATCATCGACAGCGTGAAGCCCTTGATGCCGAAGCCGTAATGGCGAAGGTTGCGTTTCTCGGCCTCCAGCAGCCGTTCGGAAATCTTCGGTCCTTCTGCGAAATCGGCAAGCAGGCTGGTGAAATGCGCTTCCGTCAGCCTGTAATATTGTTCGTTCTGCCAAAGCGTATCATCGGCATCGAAGCCGATCGTGGTCAGTGGTCGCGTCGTCATATGCGTACCTCTTGAAATAAGGCCGATAATCTATCGGCCGCCTGTGTCGAGACAAGGGCATCGCCTTCGCGGCAGGACGGCGTTGAAAAGCTCCGGCGCCGCACTACATCGAACCTGCCTCCCCCTGCAGCCAGCCGCGGCTGTGCCTGTCGCGCGCAGGCCAATAATCAAAAAATGAAGTTCAGCGGTTCGCAAGCCTCTTGCGGCAGACACAAAGGATTTTTTCGACCATGCGTTACAATCAACTCGGAAATACGGGACTTTTCGTCTCGGAAATCTGCCTGGGCACCATGACCTTCGGCGAAGCCAAACAGGGCAGCATGTGGGGCGCCATCGCCGATGTCGACCAGAATGCCGCCGACCGGATCGTCGAGCGCTCGCTCGGCGCAGGCGTCAATTTCATCGACACGGCCGACGTCTATTCATCAGGCGAGTCCGAACGGCTGCTCGGCCAGGCGCTGAAGAACCTCGACGTGCCCCGCAAGGACGTGGTCATCGCCACCAAGGTCTACGGCGTCATGGGCGACAAGCCGAACGACCGCGGCGCCTCGCGCGGCCACATCATGGATTCCGTCGAGGCGAGTCTGAGGCGCCTGCAGACCGATCATATCGACCTTTATCAGATCCACGCGACCGATACGGTGACGCCGATCGAGGAGACGCTGCGCGCCTTCGACGATCTCGTTTCCCGCGGTCTCGTGCGCTATATCGGCGTCTCCAACTGGCAGGCCTGGCGCATTTCCAAGGCGCTCGGCCTCTCCGAACGCCGCGGTTTTGCCCGTTTCGAAACCGTGCAGGCCTATTATTCCATCGCCGGCCGCGATCTCGAACGCGACATCGTGCCGATGATGCACGAGGAAAAGCTCGGCCTCATGGTCTGGTCGCCGCTCGCCGGCGGTCTGCTCTCCGGCAAGTACGGTCCCGGCGCGCCCGGCAATGGTGAAGGCCGCCGCGCCAGTTTCGATTTCCCGCCCGTCGACACGGAGAAGGCCTGGGCCTGCGTCGCCGTCATGCGCGAGGTCGCCGAAAAACACGGCGTCAGCGTCGCCACCGTGGCGCTCGCCTATATCCTCGCCAAGCCGTTCGTCACCACGGTCATCATCGGCGCCAAGCGGGTCGATCAGCTCGACCAGAATCTGGCCGCCGTCAAGCTGAAGCTCGATGAGAACGATATGACGAGGCTCGACGAAGTGAGCGCGCTTGCGCCGGAATATCCGGGCTGGATGCTGGCGCGGCAAGGCGCCGGCCGCCGCCCGGCCGACTTCGAACCGAAGGATTGAGCAACTCTTGCAGAACGCCGGAGACATCCGGCGTTCTCCTTTCTCTAGCGGACGATTACTTGCCGTGGGCCTTGAGCCAGGCGTTCATCTCGGCGCTCTCGGCTTCCTGCGCTTTGATCACGGCTTCGGCGAGCTTGCGGATTTCGGGATCCTTTCCGTATTGAAGCTCGACTTTCGCCATGTCGATCGCGCCCTGATGATGAGGGATCATGCCGCGGACGAAATCCACGTCGGCATCGCCGCTATACTTGATCATCATATCCTTGTGCATCTTGTCGTTCGCCTCGCTGAAGGCGTGGCTGGAGGCTTCGTGGTTGCCCATCGGCTTGCTCATGTCCATGGGCTTGTCTTCGGCAAGACGGGGGTGGCAACGATGGCGAGCATTGCGGATAAAGCGATGATTTTCAGAGACATGAGAGTTCTTTCCTCTGTCTGACAAATAGATATTCCAGGCGGCTGAGCCACCTGATTGGCATGGATCGTCGTGATGTCAGGACAGTCGGGGAGGGGGCGCCTGCGGGGCGGGCCGGTTATCGTCAAGTGCTCGGGCAAGCGCCGGAGCGGGATAGGCGAAGGCAGATTTGCCGCTATCGGCAACCGTAACCGCCGGTGGCAGCAGGAGACAGGCGGCACAAACCGGCATGTGCGCGGTATCACCGGTAGTGCAGGGGTCATTCAAGGGATCGGTCTTATCAGCCGCCCGCGGCATATCCATGCCTGTCATCTCATGGTGCATGCCGGCCTCGATGGCGACCGGCGTATTCATCGACGCGCATGTCGGACAGCCCGCCCATGCGGACATGGCGCTGTAGACCAGCCAGCCGAAAACCATCGTGATGAGAGCGAGCGTGCGCATACCGCCTTATAGGCCAACGCCTTGTACAAGCCAAGCCGACCGGCGGTCACATCCTGGTCACCAGGAAGCAATGACCTTGTGCTCGATCCGATAATCCCTGCTTTCCTCGCCAAGTGGCACGACCGGCCATGTCCACACCGCTTTTGCCGGCGGCGGCAAAACGCCGTGCAGCAGGTCGGCCTCCTCATGCGTCCTGCCATTGCGGTCGATGACGGCATAGGCGATGTCGGTCACCAGGCAACTGCGGCAGGGCAGCTCGGAAAGTCCGGTGAGATGCGCCGCGATCAATCTTTCCACGATATCTTCAGGCATGCGGCCGGTCTCTGCCTCGTAGCGTCGTTTCACGCCGCGACCGATCTGCGACAGGAGATTGGCCGAAACCACGAAATCGAGATAGGGCACCGAGCGCAGGAAGCCGAGCGGTTCGGGCGCTCTGCCGGCGCCCAGGTCGTCGTAACCGGAGAGATCGCGCTCGATCAGCCTGGTATTGCGATAGGTCTTGGCCGCGAGCCGCAGGCGCACCGAGGCGAGATGAACGAGATCGACTAGAACGACAGTGTCGAAGCTTTTCGCCAGGTCCTCGATCGGCACATCCCGCAACAGCCCGGAGCCGAGCACGACGGCGGTCCGTTTCTGCCGGAGATCGGCGGTTGCCGTGCGGATCGCATTGCGGCTCATCTCCTCATGTTCGGCCCAATCTGCCGCACAGCGCCCGGCCCGGGACCAGAGATTGACGGAATAGCGGATGAACTTTCGATGCGGCTTGCCGGTCAGCGGCAAGGTCGCGGCATAGAGAAGCGCCTCAGTGATCATGAACATGTCCGCATTTCTGATGGAGCTCCTTCGTTCAATCGATTCTCGCAGCCACATCAAGACCCTTCGCCCTTGCCGCTCCCCGCCCGATCGGTTAGGAAACCGCCACTGTCACAGTCAGCGGAATTGCCGGAAATGAACGACAAGCAGAAGAAACCGCAAAAGCTCAAGGCCCGCCTGCCGCGCGGCTTCGTCGACCGGACGGCCGGCGATATCCGCGCCGTCAACGAGATGACGGCAAAGATCCGGGAAGTCTATGAGCATTATGGTTTCGATCCCGTGGAAACGCCGCTGTTCGAATATACCGATGCGCTCGGCAAGTTCCTGCCCGACAGCGACCGGCCGAACGAGGGCGTGTTCTCGCTGCAGGACGACGATGAGCAATGGATGTCGCTGCGCTACGACCTGACGGCGCCGCTCGCCCGTCATGTCGCCGAGAATTTCAACGAGATCCAGCTGCCCTACCGCACCTATCGCGCCGGTTACGTCTTCCGCAACGAGAAGCCAGGCCCCGGCCGCTTCCGTCAGTTCATGCAATTCGACGCCGATACCGTCGGCGCGCCGGGTGTTCAGGCCGATGCCGAAATGTGCATGATGATGGCCGACACCCTCGAAGCCCTCGGCATCAAGCGCGGCGACTATGTCATCCGCGTCAACAACCGCAAGGTTCTGGACGGCGTGCTGGAGGCGATCGGTCTCGGCGGCGACGACAAGGCCGGTCAGCGGCTCAACGTGCTGCGCGCCATCGACAAGCTCGACAAGTTCGGCCCGGAAGGTGTGGCGCTGCTGCTCGGTCCCGGCCGAAAGGATGAATCCGGCGATTTCACCAAGGGCGCCGGCCTCGACCAGGAGCAGATCGACAACGTGCTGTTCTTCGTCGGCATCAAGGATTATGCCGAAAGCGCTGCGCAGCTCGCCGAACTCGTCGCGGGAACGTCGAAGGGCGCCGAAGGCGTCGATGAGCTGAATTTCATTGGTGCGCTCGTTACCAGCGCCGGTTATGGCGCCGACCGCATCAAGATCGATCCCTCCGTCGTCCGCGGCCTCGAATATTACACCGGCCCGGTCTACGAAGCCGAGCTTCTCTTCGACGTCACCAACGAAAAAGGCGAAAAGGTCGTCTTCGGCTCGGTCGCAGGCGGCGGCCGTTATGATGGCCTCGTCTCCCGCTTCATGGGCCAGCCGGTTCCGGCGACGGGCTTCTCGATCGGCGTCTCACGCCTGATGACGGCGCTGAAGAACCTCGGCAAACTCGGTGCCAGCGACGTCATCGAGCCGGTACTGGTCACTGTCATGGACGGCGATGTCGAGGCGATGGGCCGCTATCAGAGGATGACGCAGCAACTGCGCGCCGCCGGTATCCGGGCCGAGATGTTCCAGGGCAACTGGAAGAAATTCGGCAACCAGCTGAAATATGCCGACCGCCGCGGCTGCCCCGTCGCCATCATCCAGGGCGGCGACGAACGCGCCGGCGGCGTCGTGCAGATCAAGGATCTGATCGAAGGCAAGCGGCTCTCCGGCGAGATCGAGGACAATGCCCGCTGGCGCGAAGCCCGCGTGGCGCAGGAGACGGTGCCGGAAGGCGATCTCGTCGCGAAGGTCAAGGACATCCTTGCGGCGCAGGCGGAGGATCGGAAGAGGGCTGGCTCCGGCTTCGAAACTCCATATGACCCCGCTCAAGCCGGTGACACAGATGACGACATTTGAGAGGGACCTCCCCTTCTCCCCTCGGGGAGAAGGTGGCCCGAAGGGTCGGATGAGGGGGCACCACGGCAGAAGCTGTCCTTCGCTCGCCGCTGAGGACATTCGTCGTTTACACTCCTCATCCCCCTCATCTGCCCTGTCGGGCATCTTCTCCCCGCTGGGGAGAAGAGGGAAGCCAAGCCAATGCCCCTGATCAACCTCCCCGAATTCGCGGGCGACCTACTGGCCGAATTTACCGCTCGCAATGCCGAGCGCATCGACACGCCGGTCATTCAGCCGGCCGAACCTTTCCTCGATATCGCCGGCGAGGATCTGCGCCGGCGTATCTTCATGACCGAGAGCGAAACCGGCGCCAGCCTCTGCCTGCGTCCCGAATTCACCATCCCCGTCTGTCTGCGCCACATCGAGACCGCCACAGGCACGCCGAAGCGTTACGCCTATCTCGGCGAGGTTTTCCGCCAACGCCGCGACGGCGCCAATGAATTCTACCAGGCCGGCATCGAGGATCTCGGCGATATCGACCTGTCAAACGCCGACGCCCGCGCCATCGGCGATGCCACCGGCATTCTCGCCCGGCTCCTGCCGGACCGGCGCCTGTCGGTGACGCTCGGCGACCAGGCGGTGTTCGAGGCGGTCGTTCAGGCGCTCGGCCTGCCGCTCGGCTGGCAGAAGCGTCTGATCCATGCCTTCGGCAACATGACCCAGCTGGAAGCGCTGTTGGCCGGTCTCGTCAGCCCGCAATTCGTCACCGGCCTGGACGACGATATTGCCAGGCTGGTCGCCTCGGGCGACGAGCAGGCGCTGGTCGTCCATCTCGAACGGGAGATGCAGAAGACCGGCTATTCGACGAATGCCGGCCGCTCGCCCCTGGAGATCGCCAAACGGCTCAAGGAAAAGCTCATCCTGTCCGAAACCCGCCTCGACGACGCGGCTTTTCATGTGCTGGAAGAGTTCCTCTCGCTCGACGTGCCGCTCGTCAATGCGTCCGCAGCGCTTGCCGGTTTCGCCGATGCTGCCGGGCTGAAACTCGGCAATGCGCTTTCGCGTTTCAACGGCCGGGTCGCCGCCCTTGCCAATGCCGGCGTCGATCTTTCCTGCCTTGACTACCGCGCCGCTTTCGGACGGCCGCTCGATTATTACACCGGCCTCGTCTTCGAAGTGACGGCGGAAGGCTCGAGCGCGGTTCTGGCCGGCGGCGGCCGCTTCGACCGGCTGCTGACCTTCCTCGGTGCGACGGACCGCATTCCGGCCGTCGGCTTCTCCTTTTGGCTCGACCGCATCGAAACCGAAAGGGCAGCCGTATGACCATCACCATCGCGCTTCCCTCCAAGGGCCGGATGAAGGACGACGCTTCGGCGATCTTCGAGCGTGCCGGCATGCCGATCACGGCTGTCGGTAACGACCGCTCCTATCGCGGCCGGGTCGAAGGCTGGGACGATATCGAGGTCGCCTTCCTGTCGGCCTCCGAAATCTCCCGCGAACTCGGCAACGGCACCGTCGATTTCGGCGTCACCGGCGAGGATCTGATGCGGGAAGGTTTTGCCGAAGTCGACAAACGCGTCGAATTCTGCGCCCGCCTCGGCTTCGGCCATGCCGATGTGGTGGTTGCGGTGCCGGAGATCTGGCTTGACGTCGAGACCATGGCCGATCTCGGCGATGTCGCCGCCGATTTCCGCGCCCGCCATTCCAGGCGCCTTGCCATCGCCACCAAATACTGGCGGCTGACCCAGCAGTTCTTTTCGAGCCAGCACGGCATCCAGCTTTATCGCATCGTCGAAAGCCTGGGCGCCACCGAGGGTGCCCCCGCCGCAGGCTCGGCCGATATCATCGTCGATATCACCTCCACCGGCTCGACGCTGCGCGCCAACCACCTGAAGGTGCTCCAGGACGGCGTCATCCTGCATTCGCAGGCCTGCCTCGTGCGCGCCCGCAAGGAGAGCCATGCGGACGAACCGGTGGTCCAGGCGATCATCGACGCGGTGCGCGCCGCCCTCTGAGTCTCAGTCAAAAGAGCATACGAAAAACCCGCCGTCGGATCGACGGCGGGTTCTCTGTTTATGGGAGGATGTCTGCTGGTATCAGGCGGCTGCGTAGGCGCCGCGGCGTGCGTCGATCGAATAGGCACCGGCACCGACTGTGGCGAGCAGGATGTACGCGCCGGCCAGCGTGATGTTCTTCATGACCATGATCTGGTTGAGAATGTTCACGAGTTCCGTGCCGCTTGCGTAGGGCAGGTGGAAGGCAATGCCCGTGAAGACACAGAAGGCGGCGAGCAGCCAGCCGGCAATGCGGACCTGGAAGCCTGTGAGAACAGCAAGGCCGGCCAGCAGTTCGAAAAGGCCTGCGACATAGGCCAACAGGGTTGCTGCCGGCAGGCCGGCACCGGCGATCATGCCCGCAGTACCGGCAGGATCGGTGAGCTTCATGAAGCCGGAAAGGATGAACATGAAAGACAGAAGAATGCGGGCAATCAGGATGATGACGTTGGACATGGATGTTGTCTCCGTTTGAAGGACTCTGGAGATCTGGGTGCCCCGGCACCGGATGGACCTCGGATGTCACCTATGTCGCCTTTTTCTTGTTCTATGGAAAGATAAACGGAAGCGGACAGTTCGTTCAATAATATGGAACGATGATCGGCCATCGCTTGCCTTTGTGAAGCCTCGTCTCCTATGGTCGGCTGATAACATGGAGAATCCGATGGCAGATCTTTCCGCATTTCCGATCACGGCGCGCTGGCCGGCGAAGAACCCCGACATCATCCAACTCTATTCCCTGCAGACGCCGAATGGGGTGAAGGTCTCGGTCGCCCTCGAAGAGCTCGGTCTCGCCTATGAGCCTCACTATATTTCCTTCGCCGCCAACGAGCAGAAGTCGCCGGAATTCGAATCTCTCAACCCGAACGGCCGCATTCCGGCGATCATCGATCCGAACGGGCCGGGCGGCAAGCCGATCGGCCTGTTCGAATCCGGCGCCATCCTGCTTTATCTCGCGGAAAAAACCGGCAAGCTCATCCCCGATGATGCTGCCGGCCGCTACGAATGCATCCAGTGGGTGTTTTTCCAGATGGCGGGCATCGGCCCGATGTTCGGCCAGTTCGGGCATTTCTACAAATTCGCCGCCGACAAGGTCGCCAACAATTCCTATCCGGTGGAGCGCTATCGCGACGAGTCCAAACGTCTGCTCGGCGTGCTCGAAGACCGGCTGAAAGGCCGCCAGTGGATCATGGGCGATCTCTATACGATCGCCGACATCACCACCTTCACCTGGGTGCGCGGCGCCGACATCTTCTATGGCGGCCGCGAGGTTCTCGAATACGCGAAATTCCCCGCCGTCTCGGACTGGCTGGAACGCTGCATCGCCCGTCCGGCCAGTGCCAGGGGGCTCAACATACCCGTCAAGCCGGAGTAACGAGCGGATCAGTTGGAAAGCACAAAGGCCGCCTTCGAGGCGGCCTTTTATCTCAATTTTCCAGCCTCACTGCCGGCTTGTGATCTGCCTGGCGCCTTCGAGCTTGAAGCGGGGAAAGATGAAGACGCCGGACATGCTGCCGCTGTATTTTTCCTCGAGCCCGTTCGACTCGCCCATGCAGAAGAGCGGCTGGCGCAAGCCGTTCGGCATGATGATCGTCGTCGAAAAACAGAAGGAGGAGCAGAGGGTCGCCGCCTGCTCGAACAGCTCCAATACGTAGCCGCGGTCCTTGCTGTCGTAGCAGCGGATCAGGCTCAACAGCCCGCATTCCCGTGTGGAAAGGCCGTGGAGCATCGTGCTCCATTCGCCGAGACGGAGCATGCCGCTCGACAGATCGCCGGTCCAGGCTTCGGAAATGGAAAACTGCGCCACCATCTCGTCATTTTGACTATGGTGGTCCAGCGAGCCGGGCATCAAAGGTACGGCTGCATTGGCTTTGGCGATCTTAAACAAGGCGTTCCCCCGTTCGCATGCGGCTCCTCCGCCGGACGCTCGGTAAACACAAAGAAACAGGATCATGTCGCTGCGGGCATGATGCCCGCCCTGCGCTCCGGCCTCGTCTGATGGCGAGATCTCGCCCGGCGCGCTTCAATTGCAGCGCGGATTTATAGGGGCTTTTGGGCAAACGGCAACGGCTTTTTAAGGGGTATTCGGATCGGCGGCATGTCCTGAGATGTTCGCACTTTCGAACTGCTTTGCGAAAATCATCACCAGAAGATCGTCCTCAAGGGCTTTGCAAGCCTTTCCACCCCATAGGAAGCCGGAAATGCTGCCGCGGCACCGCGATCTCTCGGTGAACGGAAGAAACGCGGCGCCGCAAGCCTCGCGCAAGTTTCGCGCACGGGATATGCGATGCGGAGCCAGTTAAACGTTTTATCTGCCGAATCGGTGGCCAAAAGAAAAGGGCGACCTAAAGGCCGCCCTTCCTATTCCCGTCGGAATGGTCGTCAGTGCAGGCTTTCGCCTATCACATCATGTCCATTCCACCCATTCCGCCCATGCCGCCCGGCATGCCGGCAGGGGCATCCTTCTTCGGCAGTTCGGCGATCATGGCTTCGGTGGTGATCAGCAGCGATGCGACAGAAGCAGCGTTCTGCAGCGCCGTGCGAACGACCTTGAGCGGGTCGACGATACCCATGGCGATCATGTCGCCATATTCGGACGTCTGGGCGTTGTAGCCGAAGTTGTCTTCGTTCTTGTCGAGGACCTTGCCGACAACGATCGAGGCTTCGTCGCCTGCGTTTTCAGCGATCTGGCGAACGAGCGACTGCAGGGCGCGGCGAACGATGTTGATGCCGGCTTCCTGGTCGTCGTTTGCACCCTTGACGGTGATCTTCGTGGAGGAGCGGAGCAGAGCGATACCGCCGCCGGGGACGATACCTTCCTGAACGGCAGCGCGCGTCGCGTTGAGCGCGTCGTCGATGCGGTCCTTCTTTTCCTTCACTTCGACTTCCGTCGAGCCGCCGACGCGGATGACGGCAACGCCGCCGGCGAGCTTGGCAAGACGTTCCTGCAGCTTCTCGCGGTCGTAGTCGGAGGTGGTTTCTTCGATCTGGGCCTTGATCTGGGCAACACGGCCTTCGATGTCGGTCTTGGCGCCCGAACCGTCGACGATCGTGGTGTTTTCCTTGGAGATCGAAACCTTCTTGGCACGGCCGAGCATGTCGAGCGTGACGCTCTCGAGCTTGATGCCGAGGTCTTCGGAGATGACAGTGCCGCCCGTCAGGATGGCGATGTCTTCGAGCATGGCCTTGCGGCGATCGCCGAAGCCAGGAGCCTTGACGGCAGCAATCTTCAGGCCGCCGCGCAGCTTGTTGACGACGAGCGTCGCAAGAGCTTCGCCTTCGACGTCTTCAGCGATGATGAGGAGCGGCTTGCCGGTCTGAACGACGGCTTCGAGAACCGGGAGCATCGACTGCAGGTTCGAGAGCTTCTTCTCGTGAAGGAGAATGAAGACGTCTTCAAGGTCGGCGATCATCTTCTCCGGGTTGGTCACGAAGTAGGGGCTGAGGTAGCCGCGGTCGAACTGCATGCCTTCGACGACTTCGAGTTCGGTTTCGGCGGTCTTGGCTTCTTCAACCGTGATGACGCCTTCGTTGCCGACCTTCTGCATGGCTTCAGCAATGTCGAGACCGACCTGCTTGTCGCCGTTGGCAGAGATCGTGCCGACCTGTGCAACTTCTTCCGAGGTGGAGATCTTCTTGGCCTTGGCCTGGAGATCCTTCACGACGTCGGCAACAGCGAGGTCGATGCCGCGCTTCAGGTCCATCGGGTTCATGCCGGCTGCAACGGCCTTGTTGCCTTCGCGAACGATCGCCTGGGCAAGAACGGTTGCAGTCGTGGTGCCGTCGCCGGCGATGTCGTTGGTCTTCGAAGCAACTTCGCGGACCATCTGGGCGCCCATGTTTTCGAACTTGTCTTCGAGTTCGATTTCCTTGGCGACGGAAACGCCGTCCTTGGTGATGCGCGGAGCGCCGAAGGACTTGTCGATGATGACGTTACGGCCCTTCGGGCCGAGCGTTACCTTGACTGCATCGGCGAGAATGTCGACGCCACGCAGCATCTTTTCGCGCGCGGTGCGACCAAACTTGATTTCTTTAGATGCCATGATTGAAACTCCTCAATTCGAGTGTCCGGGTTCTCGGAAAGGCCAGCGGCTGATCAGCCGATGATGCCCATAATGTCGGCTTCCTTCATGATCAGAAGGTCTTCGCCGTCGATCTTGACTTCGGTGCCGGACCACTTGCCGAACAGAATGCGGTCGCCAGCCTTGACGTCGAGTGCGACGACCTTGCCGGATTCATCGCGCGCGCCGGAGCCGACGGCGACGATTTCGCCTTCCTGCGGCTTTTCCTTGGCGGTATCGGGAATGATGATGCCACCCTTGGTCTTGGCTTCGGACTCAACGCGGCGAACGACGACGCGGTCGTGAAGGGGGCGGAAGTTGGTGCTTGCCATTGTCTAATCCCTCGATCGAATGACATTCGCAGGCCGGAGCGGCCCACATGGATAGATGTTAGCACTCCCTTGCGGTGAGTGCTAGCGACGAGCATTTAGGGATGGCTCCGCGAGGAGTCAATGAGAGCAATCACGAATTTTTGTGCCGGAATTGTGAAGAGGCTGAGAATAATCGGAATGCGGCCGAACCCTGCGGTGGTCGAAATTTGCGGGTTCGTCCGCCGCAACGATCTCCGCTTCAGGATCGGATCCATGAAAAACCGCCGCCCATCCGCGCCCGGCAGCGAAGAAAATGCCTTGCCATCGCCTTGCGCCTTTGCAATGTCACCGGTGACTGAAGCAAATCGGGAAATCGGAATGGCCAAGCGGATAGAGAACTTCTCGGACATAACAGGTCACTATGACGTGGTGCTCTGCGATGTCTGGGGCGTCGTGCATAACGGCGTCGATCCGTTTCCGCAGGCGGCCGCTGCCCTCGAAGCGGCACGCGCAAGCGGGGTCGCCGTCGTCCTCATCACCAATTCGCCGCGCCTTTCCTGGCAGGTGGTCGAGCAGTTGCGTCAGATCGGCGTGCCCGACAGCGCCTATGACCGGATCGTCACCTCGGGCGACGTCACGCGCGGGCTGATTGCCGAGGGACCGAAGACGGTCTTCCTGCTCGGCCCCGAGCGCGACAAGGCGCTTCTCGAAGGCATCGGCGTCGAGCGCCGGCCGGCTGGCGAAGCGCGATCGCTCGTCTGCACCGGCTTTTTCGACGACGAGACCGAGAAGCCGGAGGATTACACCGACATGCTTCTCGACTTCAAAGCCCGCGAGGTGCCGATGATCTGCGCCAACCCCGACCTCGTCGTCGAGCGCGGCCATCGCATCATTCCCTGCGCCGGCGCCATGGCCGCCTATTATGAGCAGCTTGGCGGCAGCACCCGCATCGCCGGAAAACCGCACCGGCCGATCTATGAGGCGACACTCGCCGCTGCCCGCGAGCTGCGCGGCGATTTCCCCGTCGACCGGGTGCTGGCGATCGGCGACGGCATGCCGACCGATGTGCGCGGCGCCTTGAATTACGGCCTCGACCTTCTCTACATCAGCGGCGGTATCCACGCCAAGGAATACACCCTGAACGGCGAGACCGACGAGGCGATCCTGAACGCCTATCTCGATCGGGAAAAAGCCGCGCCGAAGTGGTGGATGCCACGCCTCGCATAAAGAGAAGCCAGCCGATGACCGTCTTCCACCGCAATGAAACCCGGGAACCCCTGCCTGCCCATCTCAAGGGCGGGGTCATCGCCATCGGCAATTTCGACGGGGTCCATCGCGGCCACCAGTCGGTGCTGAACCGCGCGCTCGAAATCTCCAGGGCGCGCGGCATTCCTGCTCTGGTGCTGACTTTCGAGCCGCATCCGCGCACGGTCTTCCGGCCGCAGACGCCGGTCTTCCGCCTGACGCCGGCGCCGCTCAAGGCCCGCATTCTGGAAACGCTGGGGTTCAGCGCCGTCATCGAATATCCCTTCGATTACGAATTCTCGCAGCGCTCGGCCGATGATTTCATCCATTCGATCCTGAAAGATTGGCTCGGCGCCTCCGAAGTCGTCACCGGCTTCGATTTCCATTTCGGCCGCGGCCGCGAGGGCGGTCCGGCTTTTCTCATGAATGCCGGCCAGACCTATGGCTTCGGCGTCACCCTGATCGATGCCTTCCGCGATGAAAACGCCGATGTCGTCTCGTCGAGCCACATTCGCGCGCTGCTGAAGGAGGGCAATGTCAGCGAAGTCGCCGGCATGCTGGGCTATCGCTATACGGTGGAAGCCGAGGTGATCGACGGCGAGAAACTCGGCCGGCAGCTCGGTTTCCCCACGGCCAATATGCGCCTGCCGCCGGAGGTCGACCTTGCCGCCGGCATCTACGCCGTCCGTTTCCGCCTTGCGGATGGCACGCTCCACGATGCCGTCGCAAGCTACGGCCGCCGCCCGACGGTGACGGAAAACGGCGCGCCGCTGCTCGAAACTTATCTCTTCGACTTCAGCGGCGATCTCTACGGTCAGCACTGCGCCGTCTCCTTCTTCGGTTATATCAGACCCGAGCTGAAATTCGACGGCCTCGAGCCGCTGGTCGCCCAGATCAAACGCGACGAAGAAGAGGCGAGGGCGCTGCTATCGGGCGTCAGGCCGCTCGGCGCGCTGGATGGGAAATTGTGCTTTTCCTGAGTGCCTTGAATTATCTCCGTCTCAACGGAAATTGACCGGGATCGTTGGTCCAGAACGATGCGGCACCGGCAATTCCCGCCATCGATGAGGATTGCGGGCGTGCGAATTCTTCTCTTCCTTTTCCCGGCAAAAACGCCTATGAACCGGCGCTATGACGAAATTTCGGCTGGCGATCACGATGCGAATTATCGGCCCGGCCTTCCGCGCGCGCTAAGCGGCCGGGAGGTCCGGGTTTTCAGCGCTCTCACATGAGCGCTTCCGTCACCAGCTTTTTCACGCCCGTTGCGCCCCTTTCCGGGCCGCCAGAAACGATTGTCCCGATATGACCGACACAGCCGAAAAGATCGATTATTCGAAGACCCTCTATTTGCCCGAAACCGATTTCCCGATGCGCGCCGGCCTGCCGCAGAAGGAGCCGGAGCTCGTCAAGCGCTGGCAGGAGATGGGTCTTTACAAGAAACTGCGCGCTTCCGCCGCCGGCCGCGAGAAATTCGTGCTTCACGACGGCCCGCCCTATGCCAACGGCAACATCCATATCGGCCACGCGCTGAACAAGATCCTCAAGGATGTCATCAATCGCTCGTTCCAGATGCGCGGCTACGACGCCAATTACGTGCCCGGCTGGGATTGTCACGGCCTGCCGATCGAATGGAAGATCGAGGAAAAGTACCGCGAGAAGGGCAAGAACAAGGACGAGGTCCCGGTCAACGAATTCCGCCGGGAATGCCGTGAATTCGCCACCGGCTGGATCAAGGTCCAGGCGGAAGAGTTCAAGCGTCTCGGCATCGAAGGCGACTTCGACAATCCCTATACGACGATGAACTTCCACGCGGAATCGCGCATCGCCGGCGAACTCCTGAAGATCGCCGCCAGCGGTCAGCTTTATCGCGGCTCCAAGCCGATCATGTGGTCGGTCGTCGAGCGCACCGCGTTGGCCGAGGCCGAGGTCGAATACCAGGATTATGAGAGCGATACGATCTGGGTGAAATTCCCGGTCGTCGAAGGCCCGGCCGCGCTCAAGAATGCCTTCGTGGTCATCTGGACCACCACGCCCTGGACGATCCCCGGCAACCGCGCGGTCTCCTTTTCCGCGCGTGTCTCCTACGGGCTCTATGAGGTGACGGCCGCCGAGAATGATTTTGGCCCGCGTCCCGGCGAGAGGCTGATCTTTGCCGATAAGCTGGCTGAGGAATCCTTCGCCAAGGCCAAGCTGCAGTTCAAGCGCTTGAGCGATGTCTCTGCGGCCGACTTCGCGGCGATGACCTGCGCCCATCCCTTCAAGGGGCTCGGCGGCGGCTATGAATTCGCCGTGCCGTTGCTCGATGGCGATCACGTCACCGACGATGCCGGCACCGGCTTCGTCCATACTGCACCGAGCCACGGTCGCGAAGACTTCGACGCCTGGATGTCGGCCGTCCGCACGCTGGAGGCGCGCGGCGTCGAGACCAAGATCCCGTTCCCGGTGGATGACGGCGGCTTCTACACATCGGACGCCCCCGGCTTCGAAGGCGCCCGCGTCATCGACGACAACGGCAAGAAGGGCGATGCCAACGACCGCGTCATCAAGGAGCTGATCGCCCGCGGCGCGCTCTTTGCCCGCGGCCGGCTGAAGCACCAGTATCCGCATTCCTGGCGCTCGAAGAAGCCGGTGATCTTCCGCAATACGCCGCAATGGTTCGTCTATATGGACAAGACCCTTGCCGACGGCACGACGCTGCGTTCGCGGGCGCTGGGTGCGATCGACGACACCCGCTTCGTGCCCGCCGCCGGCCAGAACCGCCTGCGCGCGATGATCGAAGGCCGGCCGGACTGGGTTCTTTCTCGTCAAAGGGCATGGGGCGTGCCGATCGCCGTCTTTGCCGACGATGAGGGCGAGGTCCTGGTCGATGACGCCGTCAACGCCCGCATCCTCGAGGCCTTCGAACACGAGGGCGCCGACGCCTGGTTCGCCGAAGGCGCCAAGGAACGCTTCCTCGGCAATGACCACGACCATTCCCGCTGGACGCAGGTCATGGATATCCTCGACGTCTGGTTCGACTCGGGCTCGACGCACACCTTCACGCTCGAAGACCGCCCCGACCTGAAGTGGCCGGCCGATCTCTATCTCGAAGGGTCCGACCAGCATCGCGGCTGGTTCCATTCGTCGCTCTTGGAATCGGCTGCCACCCGCGGCCGTGCGCCTTACAACGCCGTCCTCACCCATGGCTTCACCATGGACGAGAAGGGCGAGAAGATGTCGAAGTCGAAGGGCAACGTCACCGCACCGCAGGAAGTGATGAAGGACGCCGGCGCCGATATCCTGCGCCTCTGGGTCATGACCTCGGATTATGCCGACGACCTGCGCGTCGGCAAGACGATCATCCAGACCAATGTCGACGCCTATCGCAAGCTGCGCAACACCATCCGCTGGATGCTCGGCACGCTTGCCCATGACAAGGGCGAGGAAATCGCGCTCGCCGATCTGCCGGAGCTGGAGCAGCTGATGCTGCACCGGCTTGCCGAGCTCGACGAGCTGGTGCGCGAGAACTACGATAGCTTCGACTTCAAGAAGATCGCCCGGGCGCTGATCGATTTCGCCAATGTCGAGCTTTCGGCCTTCTATTTCGATGTCCGCAAGGATGCGCTCTATTGCGATGCGCCGTCGAGCCTGCGCCGGCGCGCCAGCCTGCACGTCATCCGCCAGATCTTCGATTGCATGGTGACATGGCTCGCCCCGATGCTGCCCTTCACTACCGAGGAGGCCTGGTTGTCTCGCAACCCGTCCGCCGTTTCCGTGCATCTGGAGCAGTTTGCCCCGGTCGCCAAGGAATGGCGCAACGATGCCCTGGCCGAGAAGTGGAAGAAGATCCGCACGGTCCGCTCGGTGGTCACGGGCGCTCTGGAAATCGAGCGCAAGGACAAGCGCATCGGCTCGTCGCTGGAGGCGGCTCCCGTCGTCCACATCGCCGATGCGGAACTGCTGAAGGCGCTCGAAGGCCAGGACTTCACCGAAGTCTGCATCACCTCGGCGATCGAGATCAGGACCGGCGAAGGCCCGGCGGAGGCTTTCCGCCTTGCCGAGGTGCCTGAGGTCAGCGTCGTGCCGAAGCTGGCAGAGGGCGAAAAATGCGCGCGCTCCTGGCGCATCACCAGGGATGTCGGTTCCGATCCGGACTATCCCGATGTTTCCAAGCGTGACGCTGCCGCCTTGCGCGAACTCGGCATCGGCGCCTGAAGATATTTGCCGGGTGAATTGCGTTTTCGCGGTTCATCCGGTAAAAGCTGCCTGAAAATGGCCGGATTTTTGCGTCAGGGGGACGGTTGTCCGGTTGGGCAACGATTGCACCGGTGGCTGGAAGGGTTTTCATGTTCGCAACGCATTGGTTCCGTATGGGCGCCTGCCTGTCTGTTGTCATGGCGGGATGCTCCCTGGTGTCCAGCTGCGCCAGCAGCCCGACCTACGGCACCGACAAGACCGCCATGGAGCAGTTGACCGACGATCTCGGCCAGTCCGTGTCGTTGACCGGGCCGGACCCGAAGAACAAGGGCGTCAAATACACGCCGCGCCCGACGCTGGTGCTGCCGGCCCAGGCGCAGAAGGAGACCCTCGTTGCGCCGCAGCCGACGGTCGCCAACAAGGACAATCCGCAATGGATTGAATCGCCGGAGGAAACCCGCGCCCGCCTGGTTTCGGAGGCTGATGCGAACTCGGACAATCCGAATTACCGCTCCCCGCTCGCCAGTTCCGCCATCGAAGGCGGCCGGCGCACGACGGAAGCCCAGACCAAGGCCTATCGTGAAGCCCGCGCCCTGCAGAAGGGCTCCTATATCGATCAGCGCCGCTATATCTCCGATCCGCCGCCCGGCTACCGCACCGTCGACGATCCGGCAAAGCTCGATGATCTCGGCGAACCCGAGCTCAAGAAGCAGAAGAAGCGCAAGAAGGACGCTGCGGTCGCCAACAGCGGCAAGCAGTGGTGGAACTTCCTGCAATAGCGGGTTTTCCAGGCGCGCCGAACTAGCCCCTCATCCGCCTGCCGGCACCTTCTCCCCGTAAACGGGGGCGAAGGGACATGCCGCGCCCTCTCCGTTTCCACTCGCTCTCGCAGGGCACGTCCCCTCTCCCCGCGAGCGGGTTAGGGGCGGTCGGCCCGCGAGTAGGCATGACGGGGGGCGCAGACCCTGCGAATTACGGCGCCTCTCTTTTTTGCGAAAAGAATGTCCGCAAGATCTCGGCCGACTGAACCTCGTTGAAGCCGGAATAGACCTCCGGGGCGTGGTGGCAGGTCGGCTGCGCATAGAATCGCACGCCATTGTCGACGCCGCCGCCCTTCGGGTCCTCGGCGCCGTAATAGAGCCGGCGGATACGCGCAAACGAGATGGCTGCCGCGCACATGGTGCAAGGCTCGAGCGTCACATAGAGATCGGCGCCGACAAGGCGCTCTTGTCCGAGCGCTTCGCTGGCGAGCCGGATGGCGGCGATTTCGGCATGTGCGGTCACGTCATTCAGCTCGCGGGTGCGGTTTCCCGCGCGTGAAACGGCAATATCGTCGACAACGACGACGGCGCCGATCGGCACCTCGCCGCGTTCTCCGGCGGCACGCGCTTCATCAAGCGCCATCTCCATGAAACGATTTGTCTTCACGATCGCAAGAATTTCCACTTAACCGCAGATGCGTGACCTGATAGACAGGCCCAAAAGGCAGGCAAACAACAAATGACACCCAAAGACAAGCCAAAACGCCCGGGCGCTAAGCCGTTTTCACGGGACACCGAGCCGAAGACCGGCGCAAAGCCGGGCGGCGCCAAGCCGGCAAAGGCTGCGGTCGAGACCGATGGCGACGCGAAGGCCGAGCGTATTTCCAAGGTGATGGCACGCGCCGGCGTCGCCTCCCGCCGCGACATCGAACGCATGATCATGGAAGGCCGCGTCACGCTGAACGGCAGGGTTCTCGACACCCCGGTCGTCAACGTCACGCTTGCCGATCGCATCGAGGTCGACGGCGTGCCGATCCGCGGCATCGAGCGCACCAGGCTGTGGCTCTATCACAAGCCGGCCGGCCTGGTGACCACCAATGCCGATCCGGAAGGCCGCGCGACCGTCTTCGACAACCTGCCGGAAGAACTGCCGCGCGTCATGTCGATCGGCCGCCTCGATATCAACACCGAAGGCCTGTTGCTGCTCACCAATGACGGCGGTCTCGCCCGCGCGCTAGAACTGCCGGCGACCGGCTGGCTGCGCCGTTACCGTGTCCGCGCCCATGGCGAGATCGATCAGGACGCGCTCGACAAGCTGAAGGACGGCATCGCCGTCGACGGCGTGCTCTATGGCTCGATCGAGGCGACGCTCGACCGCACCCAGGGGTCGAACGTCTGGATCACCATGGGTCTTCGGGAAGGCAAGAACCGCGAAATCAAGAACGTGCTCGGCGCGCTCGGCCTCGACGTCAACCGCCTGATCCGCATTTCCTACGGCCCGTTCCAGCTCGGCGACTTGCCGGAAGGCCATGTCATCGAAGTGCGGGGCCGCACGCTTCGCGACCAGCTCGGCCCGCGCCTGATCGAGGAAGCCAAGGCGAATTTCGACGCGCCGATCTACAATGCGCCGGCTGTCGCTTCCGAGGAAGAGGCTGAAGCTCCAGTACCGGAAAGGCGCGAGCAGCGTCCGCGCCGCGACGAGGACAAGCGCGAACGGGCGCTGAGCCGCCTCGACACCAAGCGCGACGATCGCCACGGTGGCGGGCGTAGAGATGACGATCGCCGCGATGGCGGCCGCAGGGATGATGACAAGCCGAAGCGTCCTCAGCCGCTCGGCCAGCGCCGCAGCGCCAATGTCTGGATGGCGCCCGGCGCCCGGCCGCTCGGCGAAAAGGCTGCGGCGAAAGCCGCCAAGAATGAGCAGACCGCCCGTCGGCGCGGCGAGCAGGCGCCGGCAAAGGGCACTGGTTCCCACCATATCGAGGATCGTCCGCGCACGCAGGTGAACCGCGTGCGCGAAGAGGATGGCGAATGGATCCGCTCGAGCGAAGAGCCCCGTCGCAAGGATGAGGGCGAAGGCGCCGGCCGCAAGCGCTCCTTCGGGGATCGCCCCGCCCGCGAAGACCGCGGTTTTGGCGACCGCCCGGCGCGCGGCGAACGCCGCCCGCGCGAAGGCGGAGACGAACGCCCGCGCACCAGAAGCTCTGCCGGCGAAGGCCGTTCGGAGCGTCCGCGCGGCGACCGGCCTTTCGGTGATCGCCCCTCGCGCGGTGATCGTCCCTTCGGCGACAAGCCGCGCGGTGACCGCAAGCCGCGTGGTGATGGCGACGAGCGTCCCCGTGCCGCCCGAGTCTCCGCCGGTGAGGGTCGTTCGGAGCGTCCGCGCGGCGACCGGCCTTTCGGTGATCGTCCTTCGCGTGGCGATCGCCCCTTCGGCGACAAGCCGCGTGGTGATCGCAGGCCGCGCGAGGATGGTGATGAGCGTCCGCGGGCAGCCAGAAGTTTTGCCGGCGAGGGCCGCTCCGAGCGTCCGCGCGGCGAAAGATCGTTCGGCGACAAGCCGCGGGGTGACAGGCCTTCTGGTGACAAGCCGCGCGGTAAGGGTTTTGGAGCCAAGCCCGGTGGGGCCAAGAATTTTTCCGGCAAGCCGAAGGGCGCCAAGCCGGGCGGTGCCAAGCCGGGTGGTGCCAAGTCGGGCGGGGACAGACCGGGCGGCGACAGGCCTGCGGGCGGGCCGTCCAGAGGTGGTGCGAAAGGAAAGGGAATGACGCGCGGTGCGGATCGTCGGCGGTGAATTTCGCGGACGGCCTCTCGCCGTGCCAAAATCCAACGATATCCGGCCGACTGCCGACCGGACGCGCGAGAGCCTGTTCAATATATTGAGCCATGCCTATCCGGAATGCGTCGACGGCACCCGGATCCTCGACCTTTTTGCCGGAACCGGCGCCGTCGGCCTCGAAGCCGTCTCGCGCGGCTGTCGCCATGCGCTGTTCGTCGAAAACAGCGTCGAGGGCAGGGCGCTGCTCTGGGAAAACATCGATGCGCTCGGCCTGCACGGCCGCACCCGCATTCTGCGCCGGGATGCGACCGATCTCGGCAGTGTCGGCAATCTCGAGCCCTTCGACGTGCTGTTTGCCGACCCGCCCTATGGCAAGGGCCTCGGCGAGAAGGCGATGGCGGCCGCCGCCGTTGGCGGCTGGCTGCGGCCGGGCGCAATCGCGGTGCTCGAAGAACGCGGCGATATTGTCGTTTCCGTGCATCCTTCCTATGTCTTCCTCGAAAACCGCATCTTTGGCGATACGAGGGTGCATTTCTTCCGGTATCAGCCGCAATAAGCGGGGGCGGGGCGTGCAGCAGGCAGAGATCATCAGTCCGAAACTGCCTGCGATCAGCGATCTTCCAACGGTCGCTGTCGCTTTCGGCGGCGGCGGCGCGCGCGGGCTTTCCCATATCCATGTCATCGAGACGCTCGACGAACTCGGCATCCGACCGGTGGCGATATCGGGCTCGTCGATGGGCGCGATCATGGGTGCCGGCATGGCTGCCGGCATGTCCGGCGCCGAAATCCGTGAACATGCGCTGGCGACCGTCGGCAACAAGACGGCCGTCATCGCCCGCATCTGGGGTCTGAGGCCGGCGACGGTGCGCGATGCGGTGGCCAAGGGCGTCCGCATCGGCCAGTTCAATCTCGAACGGATCCTCAAGGCCTTTCTGCCATCCGAGCTGCCGGCCCGCTTCGAGGATCTGCTGGTGCCGATGAAGGTCATCACCACCGATTATTACGGGCAGTGCGAAGTCATCATCGAGGAGGGCGAGTTGTTTTCGGCACTCGCGGCCTCTTCTGCCATCCCCGCCGTCTTCATGCCGGTGCGCCTGCGCGGCCGCGTGATGATCGATGGCGGCATCAGCAATCCGGTGCCTTATGAACCCCTGATGGATCTTGCCGACATCGTCGTCGGCATCGATGTCGTCGGCGCGCCGGAAGGTGACGGCACCCATATTCCGAACCGCATGGAAAGCATCTTCGGCTCCGGCCAGTTGATGATGCAGACGGCGATCACGCTGAAGCTGAAGATCCGCCCGCCGCATATCTTTCTGCGCCCGGCAGTCGGCCGCACCGGCGTCATGGATTTCCTCAAGGCCCGTGAAGTGCTGGCCATGTCGGTCGGCGTCAAGGACGACTTGAAATTCGCCCTCGACCGCGAGATCGAAGCGCGACTAAAGCGCTAGAGATCCTTGCCCGGGAGCCGTTGCATGCTTCCGGGCGACATGCATGCTCGGATCACCGAGCATCGCTTCGGCGATGAGTTCGGCATCGTCATTGTCGATTTCGAAGAGACCAAAGCGCAGTCGATAGCCCCAGCCTCCCCGATCGCTCGTGAAGGACAGCCGGCCGATGAGCGGCCGGATCGGCGTCTCCACGGCCCGCCACCAGGCGACATCGCGCCTCCAGGGGCGGAAACCGGGGTGAACTTCCACCTGATATGCCGCCGTTTCCTGGACCACGCCAATGGCCGTGAACGCCTGCAGGCGATCCTTGCCGCCGAATGTTTCGGTCGGCGAATAATAGATCACCCGGTCGCCGGGCGCGCTTCGCTTCAGCGGAGCGGCCTTGCCATGACAGACCTGCATGAACCCGGCTTCGCGCCCGATGCGGACGTGGTTTGCTGATGCGACAGCGATCCAGCTGCGGGACATGTTTCAGTCCTCCGCAACGGTGTAGACGCGCAGGCGGTGCCCGTCGGGATCGGCTGCAACAAAGCTACGGCCGAAATCGAGGTCGGTCGGCGGCAAGAGGATGGTCGCGCCCTTGACTTGCCATTCGGCGTGAAGCGTATCGACCCTATCCGCCGTCGCAACCTTGAAACCGAGGTCGCAGCCGCCGCCCATGGCAGTCGGCGCGGGCTCAACGCCCGCCTTGCCCCAAAGTCCGAGCGCCAGACCCGAAGGCAGGATGAACATGGCGAAGGTCGGGCTGAGCTCAACCGGATCCTGCCCGAGCAGTTGGCCATAAAAGCTGGCGCTTTTTCCCGCGTCGGCTACGAAAAGGAGAATGCTGTTGCTGTCGATCATGGTTGGCCTCCTGTTTGGGTCAGGAGGATCGTCTACAGAGACATGCTGACAGATTCTGGCAGTAGCCTTTGCCTCTACCGCCGTTCAATCCGCTCAAGCCTAGCACGTCCCGGAGTCAATTTATGCGTCCGCCGTCGCATCCGCGGTGCCCGCCAGCGGATCGTCCTCGAAGGCATCGCCAGCGCGTTTCGGCTTGACCAGCGGTTCGGGGCGAACGGGGTGGGAAAACAGCATATCGCGCCCGGCCTGCAGCCCTTCGGAAACCTGCAGCACCAGGCGCGCCTCGTCGCGCTTGCGGATATCCTCGCCGATTTCATAGGCGTCGACCTCGGGAACGCCCAGCGCCTCCAGCGTCCGCCGTCCGAACAGCAGGCCGGATTCCAGCGTTTCGCGCAGCTCGTAATCGACGCCCTTGTTGCGCAGTTCGATCGAATGGATGCGGTCGTAGGAGCGCACGTAGAGACGCGTGTGCGGATAATCCGCCTGCACCAGCTCCACCACCTTGTCGGTGACCTCCTTCTTCTGGGTGCAGACGAGCACGATCTTTGCCCGGTCGATACCGGCCGAGCGCAGCACGTCCTTGCGGGTGCCGTCGCCGAAATAGATGCGGAAGCCGAAGGTGGAGGCCTGGCGGATGCGATCGGCCGAAAACTCGATGACGGTGACGCTGCGCCCGCCGGCTAGCAGGATCTGAGCGGCGATCTGGCCGAAACGCGAGAATCCGACCATCAGCACGTCGGCGCCGGCGCCCTCGAAATCCTCGTCCAACTCCTCACGCGCGTCGCCGCGCAAGAGCCGCTTCGAAAGGGCCGACCCGATCGGCGTCAGCGCCATGGAGAGCGTGACGACCGCGACCAGCAGCGATGCCGTGCTCGTCGACATCAGTCCGGCCGTCCCCGCCGTGGTGAACAGCACGAAGCCGAATTCGCCGCCCTGCGGCAGCAGGAAGGCGATGCGGATCGCATCGTCATGCAGAGAACCCGAGATCCGGCAGAGCCCGTAGATGATGATCGCCTTGACGGCCATGACGATCGGCACGGTGACGATGATAAAGAGCGCATTGTCCACGAGAACGTCGAGCTCCAGCGACAGGCCGACGGCGATGAAGAAGATGGCGAGCAGGACGCCGCGGAAGGGCTCGATATCGGCCTCCAGCTCGTGCCGGTAGGAGGATTCGGCCAGCATCACGCCGGAGAGGAATGCCCCCATAGCCATCGAAAGCCCGGCAAGCTGCATCAGGCTCGCCGATCCCATGACGACGAAGAGGGCGGCTGCGATCATCGCCTCGCGCGCGCCGGTCCGGGCGATGATCTGGAAGAGCGGCGTCAGCAGGTAGCGCCCCATGACGATCATCGCCGCGACGGCGCCGATGGCGACCGTAAAACCGAGCAGCGGTGCATTGCTGCCCTTGCCGCCGTCGAGAATGGTGATCAGCGCCAGGAGCGGCACGATCGCCAGGTCCTGGAACAACAGCATCGAGAAGGAGCGCTGCCCATATCTGGTATTGACGTCGCCGTCGCCCTCGAGGATCTGCATGGCGAAGGCGGTCGAAGACAGTGCCAGGCCAAATCCGGCGACGATGCTGCCGCGCCAGTCGAAAACCTGGGAGAACCAGGCGAGCGCGGTCAGCGCCAGCCCGGTCACCACCACCTGCGCCGCACCGAGGCCGAAAATGTCGCGCCGCATCTGCCACAGGCGGCTGGGTTTCAGCTCCAGCCCGATGATGAAGAGCAGGAAGACCACACCGAGCTCGGCGACATTGAGGATCTGCTCCCCATCGGTGATGCCGTGGAAAACCGGGCCGATGACGATGCCGGCGGCGAGATAGCCGAGCACGGTGCCGAGCCCGAGCTTCTTGAAGATCGGTGCGGCGACCACGGCTCCGCCGAGCAGCAGGATCGTTTCGGAAAAAAGGGCATTGGGCGCTGACATGCTGGCGATTTCTTTCGACGGCGGGGACATGCGGGCAGCCCCGATAAAGAATCGGTGGCGGCGGCCTTGATGCTTGGGAGAGTGCACAATAAATGGAAGCCGAAGGAAAGGCCAAATCATGTCCTCTGAAATCGATTCCTCGACACTTCTTTCCCGCGCAAGTCAATTGATCGATCTGGCCAGGAAGGCAGGGGCCGACGCCGCCGACGCCGTCGTCGTCCGGTCGCGTTCGCAATCGGTCAGCGTCCGCCTCGGCAAGGTCGAGGGAACGGAATCCTCCGAAAGCGACGATTTTTCGCTGCGCGTCTTCATCGGCAAGCGCGTCGCCAGCGTTTCGGCCAATCCGGGCTTCGATCTGCAGGCGCTGGCCGAACGCGCCGTCGCCATGGCCAAGGTTTCGCCGGAAGACCCCTTCGCCTGCCTGGCGGATGAGGCAAGCCTTTCGAAATCCTATCCCGACTTGCAATTGCTCGATACCACCGAGGTCTCCTCCGAGATGCTGCGCGAGGCAGGCCTTGCCGCCGAAGCAGCAGCCCTTGCGGTCAAGGGTGTCACCAATTCTTCAGGTGCCGGCGCATCGGCCGGCATGGGCGGCCTGGTTCTTGCCACCTCGCACGGTTTTGCGGGCAGCTACATGGCCTCGCGTTTCGGCCATTCCGTCAGCGTCATAGCAGGCGAAGGCACCGGCATGGAGCGCGACTATGATTACGACAGCCGCCTCTACTATGCCGAGCTCGACGATCCCGCTGAAATCGGCCGCCGCGCCGGCGAACGGGTGGTAAAGCGCATCAACCCTCGCCAAGTGCCGACCGGCAAGGACGTCACCGTCATCTTCGACCCGCGCGTCGCCCGCGGCTTTGTCGGCCATATCGCCGGCGCGATCAATGGTGCTGCCGTTGCCCGCAAGTCCAGCTTCCTGCGCGACAGGATGGGTCGGCAGGTGCTGAAGCCGGGCCTGTCGATATCAGACGATCCCTTGGTCGTGCGCGGCCCTTCCTCGCGGCCCTTCGACGGCGAGGGCGTGTCGGGCGAGCGGCTTGTCATGATCGAGGACGGGGTCTTGAAGCACTGGTTCCTCTCGACCTCTACCGCCCGCGAGCTGGGTCTGGAAACCAACGGCCGCGGCGTGCGCGGCGGCACATCCGTCTCGCCGTCCTCCACCAACCTTGCGCTGGAACCCGGCGACATCTCGCCGGAAGAGCTGATCCGCAGCATCGGCAACGGTTTTTATGTCACCGAATTGATCGGCCACGGCGTCAACATGATCACCGGCGAATACAGCCGCGGCGCCACCGGCTTCTGGATCGAGAACGGCGAACTGACTTTCCCGGTGTCCGAGGTGACGATCGCCTCGAACCTCAAGGACATGTTCATGCGCTTGACGCCGGCAAACGACATCGACCGCAAATTCGGCGTCGCCGCCCCGACCTTCGCCATCGAAGGCATGACGCTGGCAGGGCGCTAGAGCAATTCCAGCAAAAGTGTGTAGCGGTTTTGCGTCCGGAATTGCGTAAAAATAAAGAGATAGAGCATGATGCCGAAAAGTGTTTGCGGTTTTCGGACGACATCATGCTCTAACGAGAATTCAGAAACGGATTGATCGGATGAGCGACATGGAGAAAGCCCGCTGGCAGCGCGATCTCACGCTGATCGCCGATGCTGCGAAAGAGGCGGGTGCGGTCGCTTACGGCTTCTTCAACCAATCGCCGGAGGTCTGGTGGAAGAACGGGGACCGCTCCCCCGTCAGCGCCGCCGATTTTGCCGCCAACAAGACGCTCGAGACCATTCTGCGCAAGGCCCGGCCGGATTACGGCTGGCTCTCGGAAGAAACCGACGACGATGCCGACCGTCTCGCGCGCGAGACGGTGTTCATCATCGATCCGATCGACGGCACGCGCGCCTTCCTCGGCGGGCAAAAGGTCTGGTGCGTCAGCGTCGCGGTGGTTCATCGCGGCCGGCCGGTCGCCGGCGTGCTCTATGCCCCAGCGCTCGAAGAACTCTATGAGGCCGTCGAGGGCGGGGTGGCGGTGAAGAATGGCGTGCCGCTCGCCGTCTCCGCCGCGGGAGCAGATGAGACGAGCCGCCTTGCGATCGGCGAGGATCTGTTGACGACCTTCCCGCCGGAGTTCCGCGCCCGGGTCTCACGACAGAAATACATTCCCTCGCTCGCCTATCGCATCGCCATGGTGGCGGACGGTCGTCTCGAAGGCACCTTCGTCAAGGGCAATTCGCATGATTGGGACCTTGCCGCCGCCGATCTGATTCTGGCCTGCGCCGGCGGGGGTCTCGTCGATCTCGAAGGCCGGCCGGTCGTCTACAACAGCGCCGATGTTACCCACAAGGTCCTCTGCGCAGCACCGACGCCCCGCATCGATGAATTCCTCGCGGCCTTTGCGGGACGATGAGACAGTTGACGTTTCCGTCAAAATCCCGCAGATGGGTTGGCGGAGGAGAATAGGCAGAAAGAGAACAAAAAATGACTGAATCCGGTGACAAGAAGCAGCTTTTGCATCTCGTTTTTGGCGGCGAACTGGAAAGCCTCGATGACGTCCAGTTCCGTGATCTGAGCGGTCTCGATATCGTCGGCATTTTCCCGGATTATGCCACGGCGCTGACGGCCTGGAAGTCGAAGGCGCAGCAGACGGTCGACAATGCGCATATGCGCTACTTCATCGTCCACATGCATCGTTTGCTCGATCCGCAGCAAAAGGCCGGAGGCAACTGACCTCGGCTAGCGACCTCGGCCAAGGCCATCCGCAAGTGCCGCCGGCGACCGCTCGGCGCGCAGGGCTTTCCCGCATCGGGCGCCCGTCGTTCCGGATTGTCTGACGCATTCTGAACAAATTGATCGGTCATTGCGGCCGCAACGATAATGAGGGAATGGGTTTGATGTCGATCTTGGATCGGAGGCTGGCGCAATGAGCTCCCGGATGGCTCGGTTCGGTCTGAGCGCATACCGTCTGGCGGGAACCGTGGCCTCTCCTGTTGTCGGCCTCTATATCACCTACCGCACGGCCAAGGGCAAGGAAGACCGGGCGCGCCGCCTGGAACGCTTCGGTTATCCGAGCGCCAACCGGCCGCAAGGCCCGCTCGTCTGGTTCCATGCCGCAAGTGTGGGTGAAACCAATGCCGTCATCCCGCTGATCCGCGAAATCCGCCGCCGCGACATCCATGTCATCCTGACGACCGGCACCATCACCTCCGCGAGACTCGCCGCCGAGCGCCTCGGCCAGGAAGCGATCCATCAATATGTGCCGCTCGATCTGAAGCCCTCCGTCAGCCGCTTCCTTGATTATTGGCAGCCCGATTGCGCCATCATCGCCGAATCCGAGATCTGGCCGGCAACCGTGCTGGAACTCGGCCGCCGCCGCATTCCGCAGATCCTGATCAATGCCCGCATGTCGGACCGTTCCTTTGCCCGCTGGCGCCGTCGTCCGGCGATCGCCGAAGCCTTGTTCGAGAATCTCGCCCTCGTCATCGCCCAGTCGGATATGGATGCCGAGCGTTTCCGCGATCTCGGCGCCGTCCCCGTCATCACCTCAGGCAATCTGAAGGTCGATACCGACGCACCGCCCTATGACAGCGCTGTGCTTGCCCGCTACAAGAAGCAGATCGGCGAGCGCAAGACCTGGGCGGCGATCTCGACCTTCGACGGCGAGGAGAATGCCGCCGCCATCGTCCATCGGGCGCTGCGGGAGCGCGATCGTCAATTGACGATCATCGTGCCGCGTCACCCCGAGCGCTGCGACGAGATCGAGGCGGCGCTGGTCAAGCAGGGGCTGAAGGTCGCCCGCCGCACCCGTGACGATGTCTTGTCGGCCGATGTCGATATTTTCCTCGGCGATACGATCGGGGAAATGGGCCTCTATCTCAGACTGACGGAAATCGCTTTCGTCGGCCGCTCGCTCTTTGCCGAAGGCGGTCAGAACCCGCTGGAGCCCGCCATGCTCGGCTGCGCCGTCCTCTCGGGTGGCCATGTGCAGAATTTCCGCGATGCCTATCAGAAGCTGGCCCGCAGCGGCAGCGCCCGCATGGTGCGCGATACCGAAATGCTGGCCAAGGGCGTGCATTACCTGCTGATCAATGACGAAGCCCGCCGCAACATGATCGAGGCCGGCATCACCGCCGTGCACGAGATGCGTGGCGCGCTGACCGCGACCGTGAAGGGGCTGGAACCCTATATCAATCCGCTGACGGTGAAGGCGCGGCTGCTGCCCAAGGCCGTGGCCCAGGTCTGAGGATATATCATGTCGGCAGCTCCCCTTATCAAAGGCATTCTCTTCGACAAGGACGGCACGCTGCTCGACTATGACGAGAGTTGGCTGCCGGTCAACCGGGAGTTGGCCCGCATCGCCGCTGAAGACGATCCGCTTCTCGCCGACCGGCTGCTTGCCGCCTGCGGCATGGATCCGGTGACCGGCCATATCGTTCCCGACAGCCTGCTTGCCGCCGGCAATACCCGCCAGATCGCCGAGGGCCTGGTTGCCGCGGGCTCGATGGTCGATGTGGGTGAGCTGACGGTGCGCCTCGACGAACTCTTTTCCAGCGCTGCCGAATTTTCCGTGCCGGTGACCGATCTCGCCGGCTTCTTCGCAAGGCTGCATCAGCGCGGCTTCAAGCTCGGCGTCGCCTCCAGCGACAATGAACGCTCGATCCGCCAGACGGCGGAACGCTTCGGTTTTGCCCGCTATGTCGATTACATCGCCGGCTACGACAGCGGTTTCGGCGTCAAGCCGGAGCCGGGCATGGTGCTCGGCTTCTGTGCCGCAACCGGTCTTTCGCCTGAGGAAGTCGCCATGGTCGGCGACAACAATCACGATCTGCACATGGGCCTGAATGCTGGGACGGGCTTAAGGATCGCCGTGCTGACCGGCACCGGTTCGCGGGAATCGCTGGCCTCTGCGGCCGATCACGTGCTCGACGACATCACAGCCATCGAGGCGCTGCTGCCGGATCTGCAGCCGGCCTGATCAGTAAGGGCTTGCATTTTCATCGATTTTGGCTTCTCAATCCGGCCGGTCGAGGGGCAGGGGAGCGGGACGGCAAGATGATATCCGAGGCGCCGCCGTTCTGGTGGAGGAAAGCCGATTGGCGGGCTTGGCTGCTGCTGCCGCTTTCCTTTCTCTACGGCCGTATCGCCGGCCACCGCATGGCGCATGCGCGCCGCGCCTCCGTTCCCATTCCGGTCATCTGCGTCGGCAATTTCACCGTCGGCGGCGCCGGCAAGACGCCGACGGTGCTAACCATTGCCCGTGCCGCCAAGGCCAAGGGGCTGAAGCCCGGTTTTCTCAGCAGGGGGTACGGCGGCTCGCTCGATGTGACGACGGTGGTCGATCCCGATCATCACCGCGCGGTCGCCGTCGGCGACGAGCCGTTGCTGCTTGCCCAGGAGGCGCTTACGGTGATTTCCCGCAGGCGCGTCGAGGGTGCCGCGCGCCTGGTGGCGGAGGGCGCCGATCTCATCATCATGGATGACGGTTTCCAGAGCGCCCGGCTGGCGATCGATTATGCCCTGCTCGTCATCGACGCGACCCGCGGCCTCGGCAACGGCCATATCGTGCCGGGAGGCCCGGTGCGGGCGCCGATCCGCCAGCAGCTGCGTCATGCGACGGCGCTCTTGAAGGTCGGCGGCGGCAATGCCGCCGACAGGATCGTCCGCATGGCGGCGCGCGCCGCAAAACCCTATTTCACCGCATCGCTGAAAGTGCGCGGCGACAACACGCTGGCCGGCGTGAAGGTGCTCGCCTTCGCCGGCATCGCCGATCCCGCCAAATTCTTCCGCACCGTGGAATCGCGCGGCGCCGAAATCGTGGTCGCCAAGAGCTTCGGCGACCACGAGCATCTGACCGAGGAGGAGATCGACGACATCCTGACCACCGCCGAGAGTCAGAGCCTGCTGATCGTCACGACGTCCAAGGATTTCGTCCGCCTCTCCGGCCATCCCGGCAAGGCGGCGCAACTCGCCGAAAAGAGCCGGGTGATCGAGGTCGACATGGTGTTCGAGGACCACCGCGCACCCAGCCTGATCATCGACCGGGCGATCGCCGCCTGTCGCGAGCGGCGTTTGCGGGAAATGAAGGCTACGACCTAGCGCCGCTGGTTCGGCAGCACGCCGGCGCGTTTGTCGGCTTCGATCGCCGAGATCACGTCGGCATAGGGTTCTTGGCGGGCGACGCTCCAATAGCGCAGCTCGTCGAGCGGGATCTGTTTGCCGGTCATCGCGCAGACGACATAGGAGCCCGGCGAGAGAATCTGGAAATCGCCATCGAGATACCGGATCTTCGCTTCGCGGTTTCCATGGCCTTCGAACAAATTCATGCGCTCCGTTCCCTGCAGTCTGTCATCCCTTTGCCATACTCTCGAAAGGGCTGCTTTTCCAGCTTTTTTAGCTTCTGCCGAAAAGCCGCTCGATATCGCTGAGCTTCAATTCGATATAGGTCGGCCGGCCGTGATTGCACTGGCCGGAGCCGGGCGTCACTTCCATTTCCCTGAGCAGCGCGTTCATTTCCTCCGGCCGCAGCCGCCGTCCGGAGCGCACCGATCCGTGGCAGGCCATGGTCGCCGCCACATATTCGAGCTTTGCCGATAGGCCCGACGCCGTGTCCCATTCGGCAATCTCGTCGGCAAGCTGGCGGATCAGGCCATGCGCGTCGACCTCGCCGAGCATGGCCGGCGTCTCGCGCACGGCGATCGCCCCGGGGCCGAAACGCTCGATCGAAAGGCCGAGTTCGGAAAGTTCGGCCGCATGCTGCATCAGCCGGTCGCAATCCTCCTCCGGAATGTCGATGATCTCGGGGATCAGCAGCACCTGCGAGGCGAGCCGCTTCGAATGCAGCGCTTTGCGCATCGCCTCGAACACCAGCCGCTCATGCGCGGCATGCTGGTCGACGATGACAAGCCCGTCCTCGGTCTGGGCGACGATATAATTTGCGTGGATCTGTGCCCGTGCCGCGCCGAGCGGATAGCGCGCGGTCGTGTCGGCTGCGGCCGGCTGCGGCGAAAACTGCGGCTCGGCCCGCGCCGTTGGTATCGACAGTCCGTCGAAGGAGGCCTGTGGCCGTTCACTGAACCCGGTTGCCGGCTGGTAGGGCCGCGACGGCGAGGTCTCGGCCGACCATGGCGTCTGCGGCCGCTGCGTATAAGGTTGGAAACCAGGGCGGAAGGAGCGCAGCATGTCGCTTGCCCCCGTCGTTGCCGCCCGGCTGCCGTCGCGCGCCAGGGCCTCGCGGACGGCGCCGACGATCAGGCCGCGCACCAGGCCGGGGTCGCGGAACCGCACGTCGGATTTGGCCGGATGGACGTTGACGTCGACGAGCGCGGGATCGAGCGTGATCGACAGCACCGCCACCGGATGGCGTCCTGATGGGATCGTCTCGGCATAGGCGCCGCGGATGGCCGAGAGGATCAGCTTGTCCTGCACCGGCCGGCCGTTGACGAAGGCATATTGATGGGCGGCGTTGCCGCGATTGAAGGTCGGCACGCCGGCAAAGCCGGTGAGCGAGATCTCCTCGCGCACGGCGTCGAGCGCAATGGCATTGTCGCGGAATTCCTTGCCGAGCACCTGCGCCATGCGCGCTAAGTGATCGTCGCCGGTGGCGGCAAATTCCAGCGTCGTGCGGTCCGAGCCCGACAGCACGAAGCGCACGGCGGGAAAGGCGATCGCCATGCGCTTGACGATTTCGGTGATGGCGCCGGCCTCGGCCTTCTCCGTCTTCAGGAATTTGAGCCGGGCGGGCGTGGCGAAGAACAGGTCGCGCACTTCGACGATCGTGCCGGGATTGGCGGCGGCGGGCCTGATATGGGCGATCTTGCCGGCGATCACGGCGATCTCGTGACCGCCGGCGCTGTCGCGCCTGCGGCTGGCGATGCTGAGCCTGGCGACCGAGCCGATCGAGGGCAGCGCCTCGCCGCGGAAGCCGAGCGTGCGAATATCCTCTAGCGTATCCGACAATTTCGAGGTGCAGTGGCGCCTGACCGCCAGTTCCAGATCGGCGGCATCCATGCCCGAGCCGTTGTCGCTGACGCGCAGCAGCGCCTTGCCGCCGCCTGATGTGGCGATCTCGATGCGCGTCGCGCCCGCGTCGAGCGCGTTTTCGATCAGTTCCTTGGCGGCGCTCGCCGGCCGTTCGATGACTTCGCCGGCGGCGATCTGGTTGATGAGCGTTTCGGAAAGCTGTCTGATGGCCATGGGCTATTTTCGAGGATTCGCGGGCCGGAGGGAAGGGGTTTCGATAGGCTTTCCCAAAGCGTGATCCAGGGCTCCCCCCAAATTTGGGAATAGGTAATGTTAAGCCGGTTTTAACATAAAAATGGCATTTCTATTCATATACCTCCGGAAGCTGCGAAATCGAACAGATGTGGGACGCAATAGCATGAGTGCCGGCTTCGAAAAGGCGGACACATCATCAGAAATCGATGGGACTCCCGCCGCGACCGATCTGCAGACGGCGCTTTTCGATGTGGTGTGCGACAGCCTTTCCGCAGCTTTCATCATCTATGACAAGAACGATCATCTGATCTTCGCCAGCCGCCAGACGCTGGAATTCTTCCCGCTGCCATCCGAGATGCTGAAGCCCGGCACCCGGCTTCGCGATTTCCTCGGCGCGATGTACGACACCGGCATTCGCCAGCAATATGCTGCCAAGCAGGGCGGCTCGCTCAGCCGCGAGGACTGGCTGTCGCAGAAAATCGCCTCGCATTGGCGCGAGCGCTTTGAATCGGTCGAGCGCCATGGTGCCGACAGCTGGGTCCGCTTCGTCAAGCGCAGGCTGCCGGGCGGTTACGGCGTCACCATCATTTCCGACATATCAGAGGACAAGAAGCGCGAAGAGCAATGGCGCTCGGATCTGGAGCGGGTGCAGCTGACCGAGGACATTCTCGACAATCTGCCGTTCCCGCTGTTCGTCAAGGACCGCAACCTCACCTATGTCGCCGTCAACCTGGCCTTCTGCGAGAAATATCAGACGACTGCCGACGAGGTGCTCGGGCGCAAGAGCGGCGATCTCTTTTCGGACGAGATCGCCAAGCGCTTCGAAGAGAGCGACCGTCATGTGCTGGAGACCGGCGAAATGTCCGTCTCCCGCCAGCGGCAGATCTCCCGCGACGGCATCGAGCGCGACATCGTCAGCCGCAAGCACCGCATCGGCAAGCCCGGCCGCTATTTCCTGGTCTCGACCATGCAGGACCTGCCGCGCGACGGCGCCGATCTCGACGAGTTCGGCCGGGCCTCGGCGATCACCACGTCGAGCAATCAAAGCTACCGCCGGGCCTATGTGCCGGTGCCGAGCGCCGTCGAGCGCCGCGAACCGGCGGCGATGGAAGCAATCGTTCCGGAGAATTTCTCCGGCCGCAAGGTCCTCGTCGTCACGGCCGACCTCGCCGCCGAGACTGCCGCTTTGCGGACGCTGTCGAAATACGGTTTCGAATCCTGCTCGGTCCGCGGCGAGGACGAGGAGGAGCGTTTCCTGGAAATCGCCACCTCCTCCGGCATCTCGCTCGATCTCCTGATCATTGACAATCAGATGGGCATGCGCTGCCTGGAGCTTGCCGAGCAATACGGCATCCCGTCGCTTGTCATGGACGGTTTCCAGATCGCCAACGAACTCACCTTCCAGATCGCCCGCCATTTCAACCGCAACAGCCGCAGTGCTGCCGGTGCGGATACGGATTGGGAAATCAGCATTTCCGACGATGTGGTCGGCCTGCAGGTTCTCGTCGCCGAAGACAATGATATCAATCAGATCGTTTTTTCGCAGATCCTCGAAGGCCTCGGTTATCGCCATATGATCGCGGCGACCGGCGACGAGGTCGTGCGCCTCTGGGCCGAGCACCGACCGCAGATCGTGCTGATGGATATTTCCCTGCCGGGCTTCAACGGCTTCGAGGCCGCCCGCCTCATCCGGCAGATGGAGGAAACCGGCGGCGGAAACCGCACCCCGATCATCGGCGTGCTGACCCAGGCCTTCGAACGCGACCGCGCCGAATGCGTCAAATCAGGCATGGACGACGTCATCATGAAACCCGTCAGCCCTGACATGCTCGAGGCGATATTTCAGAAGCACCTATTGGGTGAGGCCCTGCGGGCGCGAGGCTGATGCATGTCGCCAGGACGTGTGCCGCGGTTCCGGGCGACATGCATAAAACTGAGCAATCCCCGTCAACTCTCCAGATTTAGGGCGGTTCAAGCGGCCATGGCCGCTGATTTACTATCAAATTGTTAAGACATGCCGGTCATTCTTTGCATGGCGCGGGAAAGCTCGGGTGGATAATGAAATCGGCGGATATAGCTTTCTTGACCGTCGGTCAGAATGAGCTTCAGGCGATGGCCTATACCGATCCGCTGACCGGATTGGGAAACCGCAATCGCATGCGGGACAAGGTCTTGCAGATCTCCTCCGAGCGCGCCAGCGATCCGGCTCCCTTCACCATCGGTATCGCCAATCTCGACAGTTTCAAGCCGATCAACGATCTCTTCGGCTCGGCAGCCGGCGATGAAATCCTGTGCCAGGTCGCCCATCGCCTGCGGGCCTGCATTCCCGATGGCGCGCTGGTCACCCGCCATGATGGCGATGAATTCGCTTTCGTGCTGCCGTTGATTTTTGAGCGGGCGAGTGCCGAGAAATTCGGCCAGATGATCCGCGAGGTGTTGTCGGCCCCCTATGATCTCGGCGACCGCAACGTCCGTCTCTCCGCCTCCCTCGGCTTTGCCATCTACCCCTTCGCCGGCGAGGATTGCGAGGAACTGCTGAAGAGCGCGGAAACCGCGCTATACCGCTCCAAACGCCGCGGCCGCGGCCAGATCACCGTTTACAGCAGAGAGATCGCCCAGGAGATGAAGCGGGCGACGCAGCTGGAACAGGCGCTCAGAAACGCCATCATCTCCGATGCGATCGACGTGCATTTCCAGCCGATCGTTTCGCTCTCCAACAACCAGGTCGTCGGCTTCGAGGCGCTCGCCCGCTGGAACGATCCGGATCTCGGCTTCGTCTCGCCCGGCGTCTTCGTGCCGCTCGCCGAAGAGCGCGGTTTCATCGATGCGCTGTCGGAGGCGCTGCTGCGCAAAGCCGCCGAAGCCGCCCTTTCCTGGCCGCGCGAACTCTTCCTGTCGTTCAATCTCTCCTCGGCCCAGCTGATGGATCCGGGCACGAGCAGCAGCGTCCTGTCGATCCTCGGCCGCGTCGGCTTCGATCCGCATCGCCTGGAGCTGGAGATCACCGAGACCGCGGTGATGAGTTCGGCCGATACCGCCCACCGCATCATCGCCGATTTGCGCGCCGCCGGTGTGCGCATCTCGCTCGACGATTTCGGCACCGGCCAGTCGAGCCTGGGACGCCTGCGCGACTTCATCTTCGACAAGATCAAGATCGACCGCGCCTTCGTCTCGCGCATCAATTCGGACCGCGCCTCCGAACACATCATCAAGGCGATCCTGACCATGTGCGACGGGCTGGAGCTTGAGGTCGTGGCGGAAGGCATCGAGGATTATGCCGAGGCGGTGAAGCTGCGCACGCTCGGCTGCGGTATGGGGCAGGGCTATCACTTCGGCCGTCCGGCCGACGGTATCGCCACGCTCCGCTTCCTGCACGAGAATTATTACGATCCGGCCATGGCGGAGCGTGTCAGCGCATAAAGCGATGGCATAGCAAAAAGCGATGGCGCCCCTGGGAGCGCCATCGCCTACGCTATATTACCGCGCGCGGTTTACTTAGGCGTGGTCGAGCCGGTCGCCGTGGTATCGGTGCCGGTCGCAGCCGGGGCCTTTTCCGCCGACTGCATGGCCAGCGTCTTGAACTCAGGTGCGGCCTTCAGCGATTCAGCCGTTTCGCTTGTCGTCAGCTTGACGCTGCCGTCCTGGGTGTTCTGGGCGACGGTGATCTTGTCCATCGGCACGGCGACGTTCTTTTCGCCAATGCCGAGGAAGCCGCCGACGCCGATGATCGCAGCAACCAAGCCGCCATCCTTCTTCATGATCAGGTCGTTGACGCTGCCGATACTTTCATTGTTGCCGTTATAGACCGACTGGCCGATATAGGTGTTGGCGCTGACCTGATCCGGAGCCTGCTCCGTGATATAGCCGGCCTGGGCCGTGTCTGCCGTCGGTGCTGCGGCCGGGGCCTGTGCGGCATCGCCTGCGGGCTTGGTGACGTCAGGGGTGATCGGCGGCTTCGGTGCTGCCGGATCGGCGGGAGCCGCCTGCGTCGGAGCGGCTGGATCGGCCGGCTGCGGGGCTGTCTGCGAGAATGCCGCCGGTGCGAAAGCCGTGGCAAACAGTGCGCCAGCGGCAACGGTCGTCAAGAGTTTGCGTGTCATTTCGACTACCTTCATTTTCCCTAGAGTGATTGCTGACCCGGCAACGCTCTAGTCATTGCCGTGTCGGTTCGAAGGGACAATGACTGGTGCGCCGATTGGTTCCGGTTGAAAACACGGAAAATTTCTCGATTTTCACGGAACAGTTATCAGGGGACAGCCACCGGAACGAGAAAAGGCGCCCCGGTCGGGAGCGCCTCTGATTGCCGCCGGCAAACAAATGCGGATCGCTCCGCGTCAAATCACATAGACCGGATCGAACACGCCCTTGACGTCGATGCCGAGTTCGAGCAGCGCGCCGGCACTGGGCTGCGCCGAACGGGCATCCTCATCGAGGCCCTCCCAGGCGGTGGTCACCGCCAGCCGGTCGGCGTTGACACCGATGAAGGCAGGGCAGGAGGGCTGAACAGCGGGCACCTTGTAGCGCGAGATGCGCAGGCCATCGGGACTATAGCGGTCGACGACGCCGGCACCCCAGCGCGAATTCCAGATATAACCGTCGGCATCGACCACCGAGCCGTCGATGTCGCCGGGCTCGTTGGCGCTGTCGACCAGCACGATCGGCTCGCCCGCGGGCAGGCCGGTCTGCGGATCGACCATCACGCGCATCAGCCGGTTGAGGCGGGAGTCCGTATAATAGCCGATCGTGCCGTCAGGCGAGAAGCAGATCGAATTCGGGATGCTGATGCCGTTGAAGATCTTCGTCACCTTGCCGCCGGCGACATGATAGATGGCGCCGGCCTGGTTTTCCGCCCGCTTGCTCATCGTGCCGATCCACAGCGCACCGGAAGGATGGGTACGGCCGTCGTTCGAACGGTTTTCCGGCTTGTCGTTTTCGAGCGCCGCATAGAAGGTGAGATTGCCGCTCGCCACATCGCGCACGAACAGCCCTTCCTCCGTCGCGATCAGCTGCCGTCCGGCGTCGATACGGGCAAGCACGCTTGCCATGGCCGGCAACGGGTGCACCTTTTTCGCATTTGTCGAAAGATTGAGCTCGTGCAGTTCCTTGCCGAGGATGTTGAACCACCAGACCGTATTGCTGTCCGGATCATAGGTCGGGCCTTCGCCGAGAACGGAGTTGGTGTTGCAGAGGGTTTTGCCCTCGAACTCATAAATATCGGTCATACGCTCGCGCTCCCAATGGCTGCATCATAGGCGTAAATGGTCGCCTTGGCGCGCTCGGCAACCTCTGAGGCGGTCATTCCCGGCTTGTAGAGGCTGGTGCCGAGGCCGAAGGAGAAGATGCCGGCCTTGGTATAATCGCTGAAATTCTTGTCCGATACGCCGCCGACGGCGGCAATCGTCAACTCCGGCGGCAGGATGGCCCGGATCGCCGTGATGCCGGACGGGCCAAGCACGCTCGCCGGAAAAAATTTGAGACCGGTGGCACCGGCGCGTGCCGCAGCCAGCGCCTCGGTCGGGGTGAAGACGCCGGGCATGGTTACCATGCCATAGTCGCGCGCCCGGATGATCACCTCGGGCTCGACATTCGGCGTGACCAGCAGCTTGCCGCCGGCCGCATTCAGGCTGTCGACCGCCTCGACCGTCAGCACCGTGCCGGCGCCGATCAGCACCTCGGCCGGCGCCATCTTCGCGGCGATCTCGATGGATTTGAACGGTTCCGGCGAATTGAGCGGGATCTCGATCGCCGTCAGGCCATGGTCGATCAGGGCGCCGACGATGCTCTCGGTCTCGTCGGGCCGGATGCCGCGAAGGATGGCGATCAGCGGGCGCTTCATGGCGGGGAAGGGAATACGGTTCATCGTGTCGGCTTTCTCAGTTCGGCCAGATGGTTTCGGCAGCGGCCGAAAGTCCGCGGCGCACGGCGGCGTCCGCATCGATGGCGGTGAAGGCAAGGGCGAGGGTTTTGAAGGCCTGTTCGTAGAGCGCCTGCAGGCGCCCGGAAGCGACGAGGGTGATGTCTGAGTTGGCCGCATCCTGCAGTGCGCCGGCGATTTCGAGGCCGATCAGCGTGCCGGAAAGCCGGGCTTGGGCTGATGCAGCCGAGATGCCGTGCAGCAGTTGGCCGGAGCGGGCGGCAAAGAGCAGGTTGGAGGCAAGTGCCGGCCGGGCGAAAGCCGCCGATACCGCCGCCTCGAAGGCCGCCGCGTCCGCCGGCTGTTCCTCGGCACCGGCAACGGCATGCGACAGGATCGTGTGTTTGCTGATGACGTCGAAAAGCTCGCCGGTCATGAAGGTCGAAAAGCCGGTGACCCTGCTATCCCTGATATGCACCCATTTCGAATGCGTGCCCGGCATGCAGACCGCCTGCGCGCCCGAGCTTGCGGTGCCGAGTGCGCCGAGAAGCTGGGTTTCCTCGCCGCGCATGACGTCGGGCGTGGCGATATCCCGCTGGGCAAGGCCCGGCAGGATGCGGATGTCGCGGCTTTCGCCCGGCACGGAGACCGCTCCGGTGAGGATCGATGCGAGCGGGGCCGGCACGTCGATATAACCGGCCTCGACCCAGCCTTGCCGTGCGCCGGCCATGCCGCAGACGATCACCGGCAGGTTTTCCGGCGCCTCGACGGCCGTGAGGTGGCCGGCAAGCACCTGGGAGAAGCCGGTTTTTGCAGCGCTCGTCATGCCTTCGCCGCTACGGCGTTCGGCAAGGATGCTGCCGTCTTTGCCGATCAGCCAGAGCCGGAAACTGCTGGTGCCCCAGTCCACCGCGACATAAGCGGGATTAGCCATTACAGAACGCCTCCATCGACAATCAGGGACTGGGCGGTCATCGCCGCCGCGCAGTCGGATGCAAGAAACAGGCAGGGACCGACGATCGCGTCGGGCTTCAGCGGGATTTTCAGGCACTGGTCCTCGACCGAGCGCGCGATGCTCTCTTCGGTCAGCCAGAGCTGCATCTGCCGTTCGGTGACGACCATGCCGGGCAGGATGCAGTTGACCCGGATATTGTCCGGCCCGAGCCTGCCCGCCAAGCTCTTCGTCAGCCCAACGACCGCAGCCTTCGCCGCCGCATAGGAGGGAAAACCGCCCATGTTCAGTTTGAAGGCGATCGACGACATATTGATGATCGCCCCGCCGCCGGCCGTCCGCATCGACGGCACTACTGCCTGCGAGGTGAAGAACACATGCCGCAGGTTGACCGCCTGGTTGTTGTCCCAATAGGCCTCGGTCACGTCGTCGAATTCATGGCGGTCGTCCCAGGCGGCATTGTTGACCAGCACGCGGATCGGCCCTGAATTGGCAATGACGGTATCGACCGTGTGCCGGATTGCCTCGATGTCGCGCAGGTCGGCATGGTGGAAGGAGACCGGATGCGCCGTCTCCTGTGACAGCCTCTCGGCAAGCTCTTGACCTGCGGCTTCGGCGATATCGATGAACGACGCCTTGGCGCCCTGGCGTGCGAAACCTTCGACGATCGCAGCGCCGATGCCCGATCCGCCGCCGGTCACCAGTACGGTTCGGTCTTTGAACTCGGGAAATTGTGCTGCCGGCATCAGGTTCGTTGTCATCGTCAGCGGCGCCTCCCCACCATTATTCCATTATTTGGAACTTAATTTGACTATATGGAATTATCCAATTATGCTGCCCTTTCTGTCAAGGGTGGATGGGACGATGAATTCAAGCGGCGACGGCATAGCGCAGGCACGCGAGACCGGCACGCTCGGCAAACTCATGGTTCTGCTCGATCTCGTCACCCATGCGGATGGCCCGCTGCGTTTCACCGATATCCTCGCCCTTGCCGGCCAGCCGCGCGGCACATTGCATCGCCAGCTGAGCCACCTGGTGGAGGAGGGGCTGCTCGAACTCGACGGCGACGGCCGTTATGCGCCGGGCCTGCGCCTGCTCGATTTTGCCGCCCGCAGCTGGGCGCGCAATGAATTCCGCCTGATTGCCGAACCGCACCTCGCCGAACTGCAGCAGGCGACCGGCGAGACCGTGCATCTCGGGGTTCTCAGAGGCCAGTCGATCATCTATCTCGATAAGGTCGACGGCCGTCAGCCGGTGCGCATGTATTCGCAGATCGGCAATGCTTCGCCCTGTTACTGCACCGGCGTCGGCAAGGCCGCCCTTTCGCTGCTTCCCGCCGATCTCCTCGCCGATCTCCTTGCCGATCTGAGCTTCACCCGCTTTACCGCCTCGACCCATGTCTCAGCCGAAACGCTGCTTGCCGAAATCCGCGAGATCGCCGTAGAGGGTTATGCCTTCGACCGCGAGGAGCATGAGGCCGGTATCCGCTGCGTTGCCGCGCCCGTCTGGTCGGAGGATCGGACTTTTATCGGCGGCATTTCGATCACCGGCCCGGCCTATCGCCTGTCGATGGAACTTCTGCGCCAATGGGCCGTTCCCGTTCAGCGGGCAGCTGGGAGGATTATGGAAGGCATGCGCATCCGCCTCGGCCCGCGCCGCTGACGGAAAATTGCGCTCCGCCCTTGCCGAACGCGATTCGGAGAGCATGCTTATGATGAGGGCGATATTGAGATTTGCCGGCGAATCACGACAACTGCAAATAGTCCGCGAAATCGACAACCACTCACCGGCCGAATGCTGCACGCCGAGGCCGGCTCCGTTTGATCCAATCAGCGATCGTCATTCCCCGATACAATCGAACCGGCTGCTCTGCCGAAGATGAAGAAATGTGATGGCACCCTTGTCGCAAACATCCCCGGAAGAAGATGATTATATCAAGGAGATAGCGGGCCTGAAGACGCAGTTCGATATTTTCCGTTTCCTCAAACGCGTGACGGAAGCCTATCGCAGCCGGGCCTTCATGGTTCTCAACCTGCCGCCGATCACCTCCCTGGATCTCCAGGGCAGCACCGTCATCACCAGCTGGCCGGCGGAGCTTCTGGCGCTCTACGACCAGGAGGGACTGCTGGTCAACAGCCCGGTTCTCCGGCGGCTCAGAACCTCGGCGCGGCCGTTCTACTACGACATGTCGCGCGAAAACTGGGCGCGCGACGACGGCAAGTCCGCCCTCGTCGTGACAATGTTCGAACGTTTCAGGATGATGCGCGGCGCCTATTTTCCGACGCATGAGCCCTCCGGCCTGCGCGGCGCGGTGTCTTTCGCCGGTGACCGCGAAGCCTTCAGCCCGGCGGAGATGCGCGAACTCTGCTACATCGCCATCCATGTGTTCGACAGGCTCGCCGAGATCCGCAACCTCGATACGCGCATCACCGACACGCTGACCGACCGCGAGATCGATTGCCTCAACTGGACGGCGGCCGGCAAGACCAGTGCGGAGATCGCCGAGATCCTCACCCTGTCCGAGCACACGGTCAATCACTACCTGAACCGCGCCACCAAGAAGCTCGATACGGTCAACCGCACCCAGGCGGTCGCCAAGGCGCTGCGGATCGGCCTGATCAAATAAGATGCAATAAGGCGCGGCGGGCTTTCGCCGGCCGCCCAGCGCTTGGGCATATCCTTGGCCGTCAGCGCCATCCCAGGCCGCCATTATAGCATTTCCGCCGATTTTCCGTCTGGCACGCTTTCTGCATCTCTTTTGCCAAGAGGCCCAGAGGGGACTTGGACCAGCGCCAGGAAATGGCGCGGCCGGCACACTGCTGCCCGACGCCGATGAGGCCTTTCTCGTAGGCCTTCGGCGTCGGCGGCGGTTGTTGCGTTTTGGCACCGCTTGTTTGGCAGCTGCCGGCGATTTGGTCTTTCCCCGTCATTTTTTGCTGGCCTTTTTGCCGGCTTACTCTAGTTCGCCCGCATTGCGCCGGTTTTCGGGGAGACCGTTGCGGCCATCAGGGCGAAAGCCCGGCGGACTTGATGGCCGCAACGGATTGCCCATTCTCCCCGGCGCTTTTTACAAGCCGGCAAATCGATTTCCCCTACGATGATTTCGTTTGGCGAAGGCGTCCGCCTCCACTATTTGTGGTCTCTGCAGGCAAGCAGTGAGGATGGAATGGCCGACGTCACCAAGGAACAGGTTCTCGAAACGCTGAAGACCGTGCGCGGACCGGATCTCGAGCATGATATCGTCGAGCTCGGCATGGTCTCCGACGTCTTCATCTCCGACGGCAAGGTCTATTTCTCCATCACCGTTCCGGCCGATCGCGCCAAGGAGCTGGAGCCGATGCGGCTCGCCGCCGAGCGCGTCATCAAGGAAATGCCGGGCGTCAAGGGTGCCCTCGTCACACTGACTGCCGACAAGAAGGCGGCCGCCGCTGCCCCCGCTACTCGGCCGAACCCGCCTCACGGTCATGCCGGCCACGATCACCAACATGATCATGCGGGCCACGCCCATGCGCCTCAACAGCCGCCGCGCGCCGGCAAGATCGGCGTGCCCGGCATCGGCGCGATCATCGCCGTCGCCTCGGGCAAGGGTGGGGTCGGCAAGTCGACCACCGCCGTCAATCTCGCACTCGGCCTGCTCGCCAACGGTCTTCGTGTCGGCATTCTCGATGCCGATATCTATGGTCCCTCGATGCCGCGGCTGCTGAAGATATCCGGCCGCCCGACACAAATCGACGGCCGCATCATCAATCCGATGGAGAATTATGGTCTCAAGGTCATGTCGATGGGCTTCCTTGTCGACGAGGAGACGGCGATGATCTGGCGCGGGCCGATGGTCCAATCGGCGCTGTTGCAGATGCTGCGCGAAGTCGCCTGGGGCGAGCTCGACGTCCTCGTCGTCGACATGCCGCCCGGCACCGGCGACGCCCAATTGACCATGGCCCAGCAGGTGCCGCTTGCCGGCGCCGTCATTGTCTCGACGCCGCAGGATCTCGCGCTGATCGATGCCCGCAAGGGCCTCAACATGTTCCGCAAGGTCGAGGTGCCGGTGCTCGGCATCGTCGAGAATATGAGCTATTTCATCGCCCCGGATACCGGCACCCGCTACGACATCTTCGGCCATGGCGGCGCCCGCAAGGAGGCCGAGCGCATCGGCGTGCCCTTCCTCGGCGAAGTGCCGCTGACGATGAACATCCGCGAAACCTCCGACGCCGGCACGCCGCTCGTCGCCTCCGAGCCGAACGGCGTCGTCGCCGGCATCTATCGCGGCATCGCCGCCAAGGTCTGGGAACAGATCGCCGGCCAGGTCCAGCGTCCGGCGCCGACAATCGTCTTCGAATAATGCATGTCGCCCGAAAGTGTGCAGCGGTTCCGGGATAACGGCATGCATGATACAAAGAGCTGAAGCGCATTGCATGGATCACCTGCGATGCGCGGCACTTTAGAGGGCGCCGAATCGCTGCGGCGGATACCCCAAATTGTGGGGGAAACGTGGTGAAAAGCCGCGCTTCACGGAAGATGTCTTGATTATTTCACGGCTTTGCTTCATATGCCGCGGCGCCATGATGGCGTTTTGCTGCAGATGCTCAGTGACGGCTGTCTTCGTTTCGAAGACGCCGCCCGCCTGCAAGTTCGGAGTTGTCTTGTCGATCGAAGGATTGGGAACTGCGATGCGGTTGAGCACAATGCGCATGCCGGCCTTTAAGGTGGGATGCAGGCGGAGAGGCTGCCGGTGATCACCGCCTACTGTTCCAATTGCAAGTCGGTCGAGATCCGCGACCTGTCGCATGCCGCATCCTTTCCCGAGGATGTGGTGTGGATCGACATGATCGAGCCGACCCGCGACGAGGAGCTCTATGTCGAGAAGGTTCTCGGCATCGAGGTCCCGACCCGCGATGATCTCAAGGATATCGAGCCTTCCGCCCGTCTTTATGTCGAAAACGATGCCGTCTTCATGACCGCCTCGCTGCTCTGGAAGGCCGATACCGATGTGCCGACGCTGACCGATGTCGCCTTCATCCTGGCCGGAAACCGCCTGGTCACCATCCGCTACGCCCATCCCAAATCCTTTGCGCTGTTCATCGCCGCCCTTCACCGGCTGCCGGAAAACTGGCGCAGCGGCGCTGCCCTTCTCGCCAAGCTGCTGGAGACGATCGTCGACCGCACGGCCGAGATCCTCGAAATGTCCGTCTCGCGTATCGACATCCTGTCGACGCATGTCTTCGGTGATCGGGCCAAGAAGGTGCGCAAGCCCTCGAACTTTCTCGAGGAGAAGCTCAGGGATATCGCCGGTCATCACCGGATGATCAGCAAGGTGCGCGACAGCCTCGGTTCGCTGTCCCGCCTGTTGACCTTCTTTCACACGATCCCGGCGATCCAGCAGGACCGGGAGGCGAAGGAGCTCTGCCGCACCGTCTCGCGCGATATCCAGTCGCTGTCGGAGCATGCCGCCTTCGTCGCCGGCAATATCACCTTCCTGCTCGACGCTTCGCTCGGGCTGATCAACATCGAGCAGAACTCGATCATCAAGATTTTCTCGATTGCCTCGGTGGTGTTCTTGCCGCCGACCTTGGTCGCTTCCGTCTATGGCATGAATTTTCAGGTCATGCCGGAGCTGGCCTGGGCCGCGGGTTATCCCTATTCGCTGGCCCTGATGGTGATATCAGCCGTCATCCCCTTTTTCTTTTTCCGCTGGAAAGGCTGGCTCTGAGGAGCCTGTTGCAACTTCATGTCCGAAGAGAGCCATCCGAACGAATCCCAGATGACGCCGAAAAAGCTGTTCTACCTCACGCTGGGCTCCATCGGCGTCGTCTACGGCGATATCGGCACCAGCCCGCTCTATGCCTTTCGCGAGGCGCTGAAGCCTGTCGCCCATGACGGCGTCACCCGTTTCGAGGTCATCAGCCTGATCTCGCTGATGATCTGGGCGCTGACGATCATCGTCACCATCAAATATGTGCTCTTCCTGCTGCGCGCCGACAACGAAGGGGAGGGCGGCACGCTGTCGCTGCTCGCCCTGCTGATGAAGACCGCCAACGGCCACACCGCCTTGCTGATGCTGCTCGGCCTGATGGGCGCTGCCCTCTTCCTCGGCGACGCGATGATTACGCCGGCGCTGTCGGTGCTGTCGGCGGTCGAAGGCTTGAAGCTCGTCACGCCAAGCCTCTCGGAATATATCGTGCCGATCTCGGTGGTGATCCTGGCGCTGCTCTTCGTCGTGCAATCGCGCGGCACCGGCGCCGTCGCGCGGTTTTTCGGCCCGATCACCGCCGTCTGGTTCCTCGTCATGGCGGCCGCCGGCATTTCCCATATCTCGGACGATTACGGCATCCTTGCCGCCTTCAATCCCTATTATGCAGTCAGCTTCCTGCTGCATGAGGGCTTCTACGGCGTCGTCGTGCTCGGCGCCGTCTTCCTGACGGTGACGGGCGCCGAGGCGCTTTATGCCGATCTCGGCCATTTCGGCCGCCGCCCGATCCAGTGGGCCTGGTTCCTCCTGGTCTTCCCGGCGCTGACGCTGAACTATCTCGGGCAGGGCGCGCTTGTTCTCGGCAATCCGGCGACGATGTCGGATCCCTTCTATCTGATGTATCCGAAATGGGCGCTGCTGCCGGTCGTCATCCTGGCGACCGCGGCGACGATCATCGCCAGCCAGGCGGTCATCACCGGCGCGTTCTCGATGGTGCGCCAGGGCATCAACCTCGGCTTCCTGCCGCGCATGGAAATCCTCTTCACCTCGGAAACCAATACCGGGCAGATCTTCGTGCCTTCGGTCAATGCCGTGCTGTTCATCGGTGTCATCTTCCTGGTCTTGAGTTTCAAGACGTCGGACGCGCTGGCGACCGCCTATGGCATCTCCGTCACCGGCGCCATGGTCGTCACCTCGATCATGGCCTTCGAATTCGTCCGCGCCCGCTGGAACTGGTCGCTGCCGGTGGCGGTGATGGCGCTTGCGCCGCTGGTCGTGCTCGAATTGATCTTCCTCGGCGCCAACCTTTTGAAGATCCACGACGGCGGTTATATCCCGATCATGATCGCCACCGGCTTCACCGTCATCATGTGGACCTGGCGCCGCGGCACCGCGATCCTCATGGAAAAGACCCGCCACACCGATATTCCGCTGCCCTCCTTCGTCAGCTCGATCGAGCGCAAGAGCGAACATTCGCCGGCCCAGGTTCCCGGCACCGCGATCTTCCTGACCAGCGATCCGGAATCGGCCCCCGCCGCGCTTCTCCACAATCTCAAGCACAACCATGTGCTTCACGACCGCAACGTCATCCTGACGATCCGCACCGTCAACAAGCCGCGCGTCCCCAGCCAGGACCGCTACAAGGTCGAGCAGATTTCCGAGCGCTTCTCCCGCGTCGAACTGCTGTTCGGCTTCATGGAATCGCAGAACGTCTCACAGGCCCTGGCGACGCTGCGCAAGACCGGACTGAAGTTCGACATCATGTCGACCTCCTTCTATCTCGGCCGCCGCAAGCTGGTGCCGGATGCCAAGTCGGGCATGCCCTACTGGCAGGACCGGCTCTACATCGCGCTCGCCAACGCCGCCGCCAACCCTTCGGACTATTTCCGCCTGCCGGCCAACCGCGTGGTGGAACTGGGCTCGCACGTTATTATTTGATGGGGCGCGGACGAGATTGCTGACGTGGGCGCCTGCGCTTTGAATGGCCCTTCCGCCACCTCGTCCTCCGTCATGCTCGGTCTTGAGCCGAGCATCCACACGGCACCCACCAGCAGCTGTGGCATGGGTCCTCGGCTCAAGGCCGAGGACGACGGAGAATGGGATCTATTCCCGTCGAACTCGCCCTACGGAGCCTGGTTAACAGGATAGGGCCAGGAGGAGCGCAGCAGCTCCAGATGGATTTTCACCAACATCCAAAAATTCTCACAGTCACATTCCGGCACGGCCCGTTAACCGGACGTCAAGGTTAATGCGGGATTTATAGGGGCATGTTCCCGCGTCCCATGCCCGGAGTTCGTGTTGCGTCGAAAGAGCTCTTCCCGTAGCAAGCTGCGTCTTCTTCCCGAGAACTGGGTGTCGCCGGTAATCTTCGGGCTTGCCGGCTGGCTGATCTTCCCGAGCGTCGCATCCCATGCCGATCTCGCCGCCATGCTTGCCGGTCTCGACCGGGAAGGGCAGAACTGGCGCATGGTGTTGACCAATTCGCCGGCAGGCTCCATCCACCAGGCCGAACTCGCTTTCGCCGAGCCGATGGTGACCGGTTCGATCTCCGCCGGCGCCGGCATGGTGCTGCCCGATGGCCGCAAGGTTGCTTTTACCGCCGAGGAGAAGGGCCACGAGGACACGCCCGACGAGGATCGCGTCAACCGCGCCACCAAGAAGGGCCGCGTCGTCGCCGTCGAGAAGATGCAGCCGCCGAAGGACTTTTCCGCCGGCTCGATCCTCGAGCGTACCAAGATGCTTTTCACCCCGAGCTTCGATCTCAAGGACAGGTCGGCCTTCGTCAAGCCGAAGATCCAGGGCAAGGAAATCGAGATCGCTACTTCTTTCTATAAGAAGCAGCCTGTGGTGACCGATAGGGGCGTGCCGGCAATGCTCGCAAGCCTGGTCACCAGCGACAAGGCCGATGTGCTCGCCACCGCCTATGGGCCGGCAGCACCCGACTATTCCCGCCAGTCGCCCTTCGATTCGATCCTGACCGAACAGGACAGCGGCCGCTTCGTTCCGGAGATCGGTCCGCGCGACCATGCCTGGGCCGCAAGCATATTGGCGCCGAGCGTCTTTTCCGCCCGCGAACAGCAGTGCCTTGCCTCCGGCATCTATTTCGAGGCGCGCGGAGAATCGGTGAAGGGCCAGGCGGCCGTCGCCCAGGTCATCCTCAACCGCGTCCGCAACCCTTCCTATCCGAAAACCATCTGCGGCGTCGTCTACCAGAACGAGGATTGGCGCAACCGCTGCCAGTTTTCCTTCGCCTGCGACAGCATCAAGGACAGGGTGAATTCGCAATATCATTGGCGGATGGCCCGCGATGTGGCGATGGCGGTGACATCAGGCAAGATCTGGCTGCCGCAGGTGGGCTCGGCGACGCACTATCATGCCGTCTATGTCAGGCCGAAATGGGCAAAGACCATGGAGAAGGTCGGCCGCATCGGTCTTCACGTCTTCTATCGCACCTATGGCGGCGGCTGGAGCTGAGATAAATCGCGGGGCAAGCCGATTTGCCGGGCTTAAAAGCGGATTCTTTCCATCGAATTTAAGCGATCGATCCAAAAGCAGTTTATCTCTTTGATTCGACGGAATTATTTTCTGGCTGGACAGAAGCTGTCTACGCCTTGACTATACCAATCCCTAAAACTATGTTGCGCGCGACTTCAGAACGGGCCGGAAGGGTTTCAACCCTCGTGTCCGGGGTCCGAATGACCGGGGTAGCGGGAGTGCGGGCGACGGGCAAGCGAGGAGAGATCCATGGCGGACGACCGCGAGGAAAGTCTTGAGAAGCGCCGTGCGCGACTGGAAGCGGAACTCGCGTCCAAACGCGTCGAGGCGGGAGTGGAACGCGCAAGCGAGGCCCAAGCCGAGGTAAGCCGTAAAGGTTATGCTCAGGCGATGAAGCTTTCCAGCGAGTTCATTGCCGCAATCCTCGTCGGTGCCTTCCTTGGCTATGTCCTCGACCGTTTTGTTGGCACGGCGCCTTGGGGTTTGATTGTTCTTCTGCTTCTCGGATTCTGTGCCGGCGTTCTGAACGTGCTGCGTTCTGCGGGGGTGGTGGCCCATCCGCTCGACGACGACAAGAAATAAGGACCGGTCCCGGTCCAGTGCAATGACCCCGCGTCCTGCGGGCCAAAGAGAGAGAACAAGCGGTGTCCAACGATCCGACTCATCAGTTCCAGATCTTCAAGATTGTGCCGATCGAAATCGGCGGGATTGATTTCTCGTTCACCAATGCATCGCTCTTCATGGCCGCTTCGGCTGCCGTAGCCGTAGGCTTTCTCTATTTCGCGACCTCGAACCGCGCCATCGTGCCGGGCCGCTCGCAGTCGGTTGCGGAAATGTCCTATGAATTCATCGCCAACATGCTGAAGGAAGGCGCGGGCAAGCAGGGAATGAAGTTCTTCCCGCTGGTCTTTTCGCTCTTCATGTTCGTCCTGACGGCGAACCTGCTCGGCATGTTCCCGTATTTCTTCACGGTCACCAGCCAGATCATCGTCACCTTCGCGCTGGCGATCCTCGTCATCGGCACGGTGCTCGTCTACGGTTTCTACAAGCACGGCTTCCACTTCCTGAATGTCTTCGTGCCCTCGGGCGTGCCGGGCGTCCTGCTGCCGCTGGTCGTCTCGATCGAAATCATCTCCTTCCTCTCCCGTCCGATTTCGCTCTCGGTTCGTCTTTTCGCCAACATGCTCGCCGGTCATATCACGCTGAAGGTGTTCGCAGGCTTCGTCGCCTCGCTTGGAGCCCTTGGTGCAGTCGGTGTCGGCGGAGCCGTTCTTCCCCTCATCATGACGGTCGCCCTGACCGGTCTCGAGTTCCTCGTCGCCTTCCTCCAGGCTTACGTCTTTGCGGTGCTGACTTGCATGTACCTCAACGACGCGATCCATCCGGGCGGGCACTAAGGATAACGACAACGACGTCAAAGGGCGTCAGTCATTCGCCGCAACAACCATTTCAAAGGAGTTCAACATGGAAGCGGAAGCAGCAAAGTACATCGGTGCAGGCCTGGCTTGCTTTGGTATGGCCGGTACGGCTCTCGGCCTCGGCAATATTTTCGGCAGCTACCTCTCCGGCGCACTGCGCAATCCGTCTGCCGCTGACAGCCAGTTCGGCCGTCTGGTATTCGGCTTCGCCGTTACGGAAGCTCTGGGCATCTTCTCGCTGCTCGTCGCTCTCCTCCTCCTTTTCGCCGTCTGATATCGGCGAATAGATGGATCACGGCCTGCGACCGCAAGCCGTGATCCTTTGCATTTGCAGTCCACCTGGAGGTGAGCATGTTTTTTGTGACCCCGGCTTACGCTGAGGAAGCACCGGCGGCAGCGACGGGTACGGATGCGCATGCCGCTCCGGCCGCAGGCGAGGTCCATACCGAGACTGGTGTTGCCGAAGGCGAACACGCCCGTGGCCCTTTCCCGCCTTTCGATTCGACGACCTACGCATCCCAGCTGCTCTGGCTGGTGATCACGTTCGGCGTCTTCTACCTCCTCATGCAAAAGGTCATCGCGCCGCGCATCGGGGCCATTCTCGATCAGCGTCACACGCGCATCTCCCAGGATCTGGAAGAAGCAGGTCGCCTGAAGGCGGAAGCCGACGCCGCCGTCCAGACCTATGAAGGTGAATTGGCCGCTGCCCGCGCCAAATCCAACGCGATCGGCTCCGCCGCACGCGACGCCGCCAAGGCCAAGGCCGAAGAGGATCGTCGCGCTGTCGAGGCAAGCCTGTCGGAAAAGATCAAGGCTGCCGAGCTCCGCATCGGCGAGATCAAGGCCAAGGCCTTCGCCGACGTCGGCACCATTGCCGAGGAAACTGCGGCTGCCGTGGTCGATCAGCTGATCGGCGGCACCGTCGCCAAGGCCGATGTCGCCGCCGCCGTCGCAGTTGCCAAGAAGGAGGCTTGATCGATGGAATTCTTTGACGCGACTTTCTTCGCCTTTGTCGGCCTCGTCCTCTTCCTGGCGCTGGTCGTTTACCTGAAGGTTCCGGGCATGATGGCACGGTCGCTCGACGACCGCGCCGACCAGATCCGCAACGAACTGGCCGAAGCCAAGCGCCTGCGCGAAGAGGCCCAGCACCTGCTCGCCGAATACCAGCGCAAGCGCAAGGAAGCGGAAGCCGAAGCGGCTCACATCGTTGCCGCCGCCGAGCGCGAAGCCGAAATGCTGACCACTGAGGCGAAGAAGAAGACGGAAGAATTCGTCGCCAACCGTACGGCGCTTTCCGAGCAGAAGATCAAGCAGGCCGAGGCCGAGGCGATGAAGGCGGTACGTTCCGCCGCCGTCGATCTCGCAATCGCGGCTGCCGAAACCGTGCTTGCCAAGCAGGCCGATGCCAAGGTCCAGTCCGAACTCTTCGGCAATGCCGTAGGCCAGGTCAAGACGCGGCTCAACTGAGCTGTTTTCGAAAAGATTGAGAGCGAAGGCCGGGCATGTCCCGGCCTTTGGTTTTTGGCAAAGGCTCGTTTTTTACGCAGCCGCTACCTCAGACTCCGGAACGGCTGAGAACGAGGCGCGACGCCGCCACTTGTCTCTTCTCCCCTCGGGGCTATCAGATTCACACATCATCGAAAGCTGAGAGGAGGAGGGATACGCCGCGCTTAGCGGCCTG